>JAHEZD010000022.1 GCA_023251255.1 Chitinophagaceae bacterium | reverse complement strand
ATCCGACAAATCGGCTTAAAATTTGTTTCCACTATTGCCACTCATTCCTTACTTTTGCCATCCTTTCAAATTTTGGTAAGCTAGCTCAGGTTGTTATGTTCATGGCCGTGATTGCATAACGCTCTAAAAATCAGTCAACAAGAGAACTCGTATTCTCTTCCAAAATTATTTATTGCAATAAACCGGATTTACAAAATATGTCAACAACACAACTGAACACAAGGGTTAATTTCGGTAAGACCAAGAATTTAGCCGAAACCCCAGACCTTTTAGACATCCAGTTAGAATCATTCAGGGAGTTCTTCCAGTTGGAAACTACGCCGGATAAGCGTAATGTGGAAGGCCTTTTCCGTGTATTCAAGGAAAATTTCCCCATCACGGATACCCGTAACATCTTCGTATTGGAATTCCTGGATTATTTTATCGATCCGCCACGCTACTCCATTGATGAATGTATGGAGCGTGGCCTTACTTATGCGGTTCCTTTGAAGGCCAAACTGCGTTTGAGCTGTAATGATGAGGAGCACGTGGATTTCCAAACGATTGTTCAGGACGTTTTCTTGGGCAATATCCCCTACATGACACCACGTGGTACTTTTGTGGTGAATGGCGCTGAGCGTGTGGTGGTATCACAGTTGCACCGCTCACCCGGTGTGTTCTTTGGTCAGTCTACCCACCCTAACGGTACAAAAATCTATTCTGCCCGTGTAATTCCTTTCAAGGGTGCATGGATGGAGTTTGCTACCGATATCAACAATGTAATGTATGCTTACATTGACCGTAAGAAGAAGTTCCCCGTAACAACCCTGTTGCGTTCCATTGGTTTCGAAACCGATAAGGACATCCTGGAACTTTTTGGTATGGCCGATGAAGTAAATGCCGATAAAAAAGAACTGGAGAAACATATAGGTAAAAAGTTGGCTGCCCGCGTCCTCAGGACCTGGGTGGAGGATTTTGTGGATGAGGATACAGGGGAAGTGGTTTCGATAGAGCGTAATGAAATTGTGATGGAGCGTGATTCCATTTTGGATGAGGATGCTATTGGCACCATCATAGAAATGGAAGTGAAGAGCGTGTTCATACAGAAAGAGGATGTGGGTGGCGACTATGCCATTATCTACAATACCTTGAACAAGGATACCTCCAACAGTGAACTGGAAGCCGTGCAACATATCTACCGCCAATTGCGTGGAGCTGATGCGCCGGATAATGAAACTGCACGTGGTATCATTGACAAATTGTTCTTCAGTGACAAGCGTTATGATTTGGGTGAGGTTGGCCGTTACAAGATCAACCGTAAGCTTGGTCTGGAATATCCTTTGACCAAAAAGGTATTGACCAAACAGGACATCATTGAAATCATCAAGTACCTGGTTCGTTTGACCAATGCGAAAGCAGAAATAGATGATATTGACCATTTGAGCAACCGTCGTGTAAGGACAGTGGGAGAACAGTTGTATGCTCAATTTGGTGTTGGTTTGGCCCGTATGGCCCGTACCATCCGTGAAAGGATGAACGTTCGTGACAATGAAGTGTTCACACCAGTGGATCTGATCAATGCGAGGACATTGTCTTCCGTAATCAACTCCTTCTTTGGTACATCGCAGTTGTCACAGTTCCTTGACCAAACAAACCCGCTTTCTGAAATTACGCACAAACGCCGTATTTCAGCGCTTGGACCCGGCGGTTTGAGCAGGGAAAGGGCTGGCTTTGAGGTGCGTGACGTACACTATAGCCACTATGGCCGTTTGTGTACCATTGAAACACCAGAAGGACCCAACATTGGTTTGATATCCACCCTTTGCGTACATGCTGCCATTAACGATATGGGTTTCATTGAAACACCCTACCGTGTGGTTACCAATGGTAAAGTAAACTTGAAGGAGTTGAAATACTTAAGTGCAGAAGAAGAGGATACTGCAAAGATTGCACAGAGCAACAGTCCGATGGATGATAAGGGCAACTTCTTGGAAAACAAGATTGTATCCCGCGAAACCGGTGACTTCCCGATCCTGGATAAGGCGGATGTTGAATACATGGACGTGGCCCCTAACCAGATTGTTGGTTTGAGTGCTTCCCTGATTCCTTTCTTGGAGCATGATGATGCCAACCGTGCCTTGATGGGATCGAACATGCAACGCCAGGCTGTGCCTTTGATCAGGATGGATGCCCCAATTGTGGGTACCGGACTGGAAGGTAAAGCTGCACGCGATGCACGTATCCAGATCCACGCTGAAGGTAATGGTGTGGTGGAATTTGTGGATGCCAACGAAATACACGTTCGTTACGAAAGGAACGATGAGGACCGTTTGATAAGCTTTGACGATGACCTGATTATCTATAAGATTACCAAGTTCATTAAAACCAACCAAGCTACCTGCATCAACTTGCGCCCTGCTGTGAAGAAGGGACAGAAAGTGTCAGAAGGTGATTTCCTGACCGAAGGTTATGCCACCCAAAAAGGTGAACTGGCCCTGGGTAGGAACTTACAAGTGGCCTTTATGCCTTGGAAGGGTTACAACTTTGAGGATGCCATTGTGATCAATGAAAAAGTGGTCCGTGAAGACTGGTTCACATCGGTTCACATTGATGAGTACGAACTGGAAGTACGTGATACCAAATTGGGCGAAGAGGAACTGACGCCAGATATCCCCAACGTTTCTGAAGAAGCTACAAAGGACCTGGATGAGCATGGTATCATACGCATTGGTGCCACCATTAAGGAAGGTGATATATTGATAGGTAAGATCACCCCTAAGGGTGAAAGCGATCCTACACCGGAAGAGAAATTGTTACGTGCCATCTTTGGTGACAAAGCGGGTGATGCAAAAGATGCATCCCTGAAAGCACCAAACGGTACCGAAGGTGTGGTAATTGATAAGAAGCTGTTCCAACGTGCCAAGAAAGATAAGAATGCAAAGGTTCGTGAAAAGGCCCTGCTTGAAAAAGTGGAGAAGGTTCACCAACAGAACGAAGATGATTTGAAGGAACAACTGCTGAGCAAATTGGGCATGTTGCTGAAAGATAAAGCATCACAAGGCGTAAGCAACAACTTTGGTGAAGTATTGATTGGCAAGGGCGCAAAGTTCAACCAGAAGAACCTTGCTACATTGGACTATGCACACGTGAACCCATTAGCTTGGACAGGTGATGCCAAGACCGATGATGCCATCAACACTTTGTTGCACAACTATAGCATCAAGTTCAATGAGGAACTGGGCCGTTACAAACGTGAGAAGTTCAATATCTCCATAGGTGATGAACTGCCTGCTGGTGTATTGAAACTGGCCAAGGTTTACCTAGCTGTAAAACGTAAGTTGAAAGTGGGTGATAAAATGGCGGGCCGTCACGGCAACAAGGGTATCGTTGCCAAGATTGTCCGTGCAGAGGATATGCCTTTCATGGAAGATGGAACACCGGTTGATATTGTGCTGAACCCACTTGGGGTGCCTTCACGTATGAACTTGGGACAGATTTATGAAACCATCCTGGGCTGGGCAGGCAAGAAGTTGGGAATGAAATTCGCAACACCGATTTTTGATGGTGCTACCACCACTGAAATTGAGCAGTATTGCAAGGATGCCAACATTCCATTGAACGGTCACACTTATTTGTATGATGGTGAAACCGGCGAACGCTTCCACCAGAAAGCTACAGTGGGTGTTATCTATGTAATCAAGTTGCACCACATGGTGGATGATAAGATGCATGCCCGTTCAATTGGGCCATACAGCTTGATTACCCAGCAACCGTTGGGTGGTAAGGCACAGTTTGGTGGTCAGCGTTTTGGTGAGATGGAGGTTTGGGCACTGGAAGCTTATGGTGCTGCCAACATCTTGCAGGAATTGCTCACGCTTAAATCCGATGATATTATTGGCCGTGCAAAAACCTATGAGGCAATTGTGAAGGGCGATAATATTCCTAAGGCTGGTGTACCGGAATCATTCAATGTATTGGTACATGAACTGAGGGGATTAGGTTTGGACTTGAAGTTTGAATAAGACATCCAACAATTAAAATAACCGACTCCCATACTGAAAAGTGTGGGAGTTTTTTTATGGGGCCATCTGTCGTACACAATTGAACCTACCTGCCGGCAGGGTTTAAAAAGCTCCGCTTTTTCCTTTGTGTCTTTGTGCCTTGGTGGTAAGTATAAAAAAATCATTTGTTTACAAATGGTTTCCAACATCTTGTACTGACGGTTATTGGCGGTAATGCCTTGTAGAACTACCGCCGAAGGCGGTTTCCTATTGAAAATGGATATACTACTAGCTATCAACAAACCTTTAACCTTCCAATGGCACAATCTAACTTATCTTGCACCCGGCTTATCCAATAAACAGCCGCCCAATTTGAAACAGAAGCAGCAGTATTCCCTTCCTCAACATATCAGTAGATCCGTATCCGATAACCTGCAGACCATTACCTTCAGTATTTATGGTATGGAGCGGACCATTGTAGGTATTATGACCGAGGTGGAGAACTATATTTACCTCTACGAATACAGGGGCAAGCAAACAGGTACCGAATTCTTTATCTCCTTCTCCAAGAACTCCATTTCCTATAAGCTCATCAATGTGCAGAACCTGAACGATAATTGATGTTTAAATCATTTGTCATTTGTTTTTTTTAATTGTTGGTAGACTGCTTTGAAAAATATCTACTTGCTGGCCATAATTACAGGATGTATAAGTGTTTAATATGGCTATTGTTAATGGATTTCTATTTACTTGCCATCTGCGGGAAAGCTTAAGCTTTTTTTATTTATAGGCACAATCACTGGAATAACATATCAGTTATCTTCGGCACTCCTTTAAAATCGTATAATGAGAAAAATTTTACTTGCTACTCTTAGGGTATCTTTTATTTCCATATGCCTGTTATCGTCAGTTGCTGCTTTTAGTCAGGAAGACTATAAATCAAAAGCATTGGAGCTGATCAAGTTGAATGCTGCCAAGGAAGGCCTATCCGATGACGATATTCAGAACCTGGTGGTAGCAGATGCTTATTACAACACTTTATCAGGTACGGTAATGGCTTATGTGCAGCAGACCTATCGGGGCATTGGGGTTTACAATGGCATCCAGGTATTTGCGTTCAAGGGCAATGCACTGGTTTCAAAAACCGGTGAACGCATCAGGAAAATGGCCAATAAGGTAACCGTGGCCGATGCCGCACCAGTTCTTTCTGCCAGTGATGCATTAAGGGCCGCTGCAACACATATCAACAAGCGCATCTCCCAAATGATTGTTCCCATTGATGTGCAGGATGGCGGCAGGAAAATGATCTATTCCACAATGGATATAGCGAATGAAAACATCAGTGTGCAGTTGTTGTGGGTACCGGCAGACAGTGGTAAGGTGAAGCTTGGATGGCAGGTACAGATAGCCCCCAAAGGTGTAAGCGATTATTGGTTGATAAGGGTAGATGCCCAGAACAGTAAAATATTGGGCAAGGATAATTTTACCGTATCCTGCAAATACGATAAACCGGCCCATGAGACACAGGATTACTGTGTGGAAATAAAGAACTACAATGCAGCGGCCAAGGTCCCACATGTACAGACCATAAAAAGTACCAATACCATTTCATCGGCTACTTATAGGGTATCCCCCTATCCGGCAGAAAGCCCGCAGCATCCTGGCGGTGCATTGGCCTTGAAAACAAACCCATGGTTATTGGCATCAGCCGGCAACAATGCCACTTCATTGAACTGGCATAGCGATGGCACCACCGAATATGCATCTACAAGGGGAAACAATGTACATGCACAGGAAGACCGTGATAACAACAACAATACACTTGGTCTATCAGCTCAATCAAGTACAGTAATACCTAACCTGACTTTTGATTTTCCTTACAATCCGGTACAGACACAGACCTATGTAAGCCAGAGCGAGGCATTGACCAACCTATTCTACTGGAACAATATCATGCACGATATTTCTTACCAATATGGCTTTGATGAAGTTGCAGGGAACTTCCAGGCAAACAACCAGGGCAGGGGCGGCGTTGGGAATGATTATGTGATTGCCGATGGGCAGGATGCTGGCGGAACAAATAATGCCAACTTTGCCACGCCTGTTGATGGTGGCAAGCCCCGCATGCAAATGTACCTTTGGAGTTCGGTGCCCACGTCTGCCATGTATGTGAACACGCCGGAAACATTGAGTGGTTACAAATATGCCGTGGAAAGTAATTTTACCAGCACCAATACAGCCCCCAACAATAAATTGGCAAAGGTAGGCCCCGTTATAGGTGACATTGTTCTGTACAATGACGACAATACCGGTTTGAACCATTTAGCATGTTCAACACCATTTAATTTCGGTCAGATTGGTGGGAAGATTGCCCTTATAGACAGGGGTACCTGCAACTTTATTGATAAGGTGAAGAACGCCCAGAATGCAGGTGCAATAGCAGTAATTGTGGTAAACAATATTGCAGGGGCCCCATCAACCATGGGTGCCACTTTTGATGCAACTGTTACCATACCTGCCTTGATGATTTCCATTGATGATGGCAATGCTGTAAAGACTGCCCTAGCCAATAATCAAGTGGTCAATATAACATTGACGAGCCCTGATGGCGACATGGATAACGGTATAATAGCGCATGAATTTACACACGGCATTTCCAACCGCTTAACAGGTGGACCATCCAATGCAAGCTGCTTGCAGAATGCGGAGCAAATGGGAGAGGGCTGGAGCGATTACATGGCATTAATGGTAACGACCAATTGGGCTTTCTCCACAATAAATGGCGGGGGTATTTCAAGGGGTATCGGTACTTATGTTATTGGGCAGCCTACGACAGGAGGGGGCATAAGGAACTATCCTTATACTACCAATATGACAGTTAATCCTTGGACTTACGCTATGCTAGCTACAAATACTGGAGGCGAAATACATAATATAGGTGAAATTTGGTGTACTACTTTGTGGGACATGACCTGGAATATCATCCAGCAAGACAATATTATAAATACCAATTTCTACAACGCCAGTGCAGCAGGTGGAAATTCCGCAGCGCTGAAACTGGTAATGATGGGTATGAAACTGCAACCGTGCAGTCCAGGCTTCATCGATGGCAGGAATGCCATTTTGAAAGCAGACACTTTGTTGTTCAATGGAAAGTACAGTTGCTCTATCTGGAATGCTTTTGCAAGAAGGGGTATGGGTGCCTATGCTTCGCAGGGCAGCAGCGCAAGCTATACAGACCAGGTAGCCGACTACAGCTTGCCAGCGGGTGCCACCTTGGTTAAAAGGGTAAATAAGGCTGTTGCGGCCATGAACGAAGAACTGACCTACTCATTAAAGGTAACCGCACAGTGCAGTCCAATTGACTTCTATAAAGTAATAGATACGTTGCCCGCCAACGTTACCTATGTTACTGGAAGTGGCGGTGTATATGATGCTGGTTCCCGTACGGTTACGTTCTCCAATATCAGTTTGGCCTCATCGCAAAGCGTCACCTATACTTTCAGGGCGAAAGTTAACACAGGCACTTTCAGTGCCACTGTTCAGCATATCAATGAGCTGGTTACTGGCACATCCATACCATCTACTTGGGCAAGTACGTCCACCACTTCCACACAGTGGGCCGTATCCTCCAGCCAGAGTTTCTCTTCGCCCAATTCCTTTTACAGTCAGGAACTGGCCACCCCTTCTGAACAGGTATTGACCACAACCGGTTCATACAACCTTACCAATGTTACCACGTTCAGCTTTTACCAGTATTACAATACGGAAAGCGGTTACGATGGTGGGGTAGTGGAAATTAGTACAGATAATGGAGGCTCGTGGACAGATTTGGGCCCTTACATGAAATTGAATGGGTACAATACTGTCATTGCTTCCGATGCCGCTACTTCAATCATCAATAGGGCTGCATTTTCAGGCAGCTCAACAGGGTTCGTGCAAACCATTATTGACCTTTCTGCTTTTGCAGGTAAGACCGCTAAGTTCCGTTTCAAATTCGCATCGGACAATGGAGGGAATGTTGCTGGTTGGTATGTGGACAATATCAATATCAAGAGTGAAGCAGGTGTTTACAACAAAGCAAAATTGTACGATGACTTCAGTAACTATTTATCAACCTCCGATACCACTACCATTATACTGAATGCGGTACCTGTGCAGTGGGGAACATTCACCGCAGAGAAGCAGGGGAATTCATCCCTGTTGAAATGGACAACCGTTCAGGAACAGAACAGTTTGAAGTTTGTGGTGGAAAGAAGTATTGACGGAAGCAATTTCCTTGAAATAGGTACCGTGCAAGCCGCAGGCAACAGCAACGCTTCAAGGTCATACAGCTTGACTGATGTGCTACCGGTTGCGGGCATCAATTACTACAGGATCAAACAGGTTGACCTGGATGGACGGTCTATTTATACAGATGTCAAGACGGTGACCTTCAATCCATTCAAGGGTAATATTACAGTGACCCCCAACCCTGCAAAAGATAGGATTGTCATCACTGTACCGGGCAATAGCAAGGCTTTACAGGTAACTATTGTAAATGCTATTGGGCAGAAAGTGCAATCGGCCAATATCAATGGGCAATACAATCAATTGCAACTGAACAATCTTGCACCAGGTTTATATTATATCAAGATTAGCGGGGAAGAGGGTGAGCAGACAAAGAAATTGCTTGTGCAGTAAAACTGAAGCCCAACAAAAAAGCCATCAATTACTTGATGGCTTTTTTGTTGAGAACGATGCGGTGATTTCTGCATGATTTTTTTGTGGTAAAAAAATTACCACAAAAGTTGCTACAGTTTTGAGCAACCAATTGTTAACAAGTGCTGCGTACCAAGTTTCTTTGCTGGATACTGGGAAGAATTGACGAACGATAATAGAAAGAGATAAATAGGGGGTGTCCTATAAATGCGTGGTTATATGGTAAGGTACATGAACGGAAGGCATTAAGTACAGCACGGACGCAAAACGAAAGAAGTCGCCTTTCCAGCAACTTCCTGATTGATGATTCCTAAGAGAAACGGTTAAATTAAATATCCAAATAGGTTATTGTCCTTGTTTATCTCCGAGTAATCAATCTGGAAATCTTTCATCCGCTGCAGTAAATCATCGTAATCATGCTTGGAAGTAAGTTCAATACCTACCAATGCTGGCCCCGTTTCCTTATTGGTCTTCTGCATGTATTCAAAACGGGTAATATCATCGTTGGGGCCAAGCACGTGGTTAAGGAATTCCCTCAAGGCACCGGGCCGTTGGGCAAACCGGACCAGGAAATAATGTTTCAAGCCTTCGTATTGCAAGGACCGCTCCTTTATTTCCGGCATCCTGTCAATATCATTGTTGCTGCCACTGACTATGCACACAATTGTTTTCCCCTTTATGTCATTTGCATAATCGTCCAAAGCTGCAATGCTCAATGCTCCAGCGGGCTCCACTACAATAGCTTCTTCATTGTATAGTTTCAGGATTGTTGAGCATACCTTTCCCTCCGCTACTAGCTGCATATCATCCAGCACATCCTTGCAGATGGAGAAAGTAATATCGCCAACGCGTTTCACGGCAGCACCATCCACAAACCGGTCAATACTTTCCAACGTAATGGGGCGACCAGCTTTTAATGCTTGGAACATGCTTGGTGCACCTTCCGGTTCCAGGCCAATGATCTTTGTGGAAGGGGAGAACGTTTTGAAATAACTGCCTACACCTGCACTCAGGCCACCGCCACCAACAGGTACAAACAAGAAGTCGATACCCGCTAATTCTTCCAATATTTCCACGCCAACTGTTGCCTGTCCCTCAATGATTTTGTAATCATCAAAAGGTGGGATGAAGACCATATCATTCTCCTGCGTAAACTGCTTGGCAGCAATGGCACAGTCATCAAATGTATCCCCAATCAATTTTACCTCAATGAAATCCTCACCAAACATCTTTGTCTGTGTTACCTTTTGCTTGGGGGTAATGATGGGCATGAACACCACACCTTTTGCACCCAATTTTTTGCAACTGTAGGCAAAGCCCTGTGCGTGGTTGCCCGCACTTGCACAAACAACACCACGCTGCAATTGCTCCTTGGGCAGGCTGCTCATCATGTTGTAAGCTCCACGGAGCTTATAGGAACGCACCACTTGCAGGTCCTCTCGTTTCAGGTAAACATTTGCTTGGTACTTCTTGCTCAAGCTATGGCTCAACTGCAGCGCTGTTTTGGTAGCAATGCCTGAAAGCCTTTCTGCTGCTGATTTGTAGTCAAGACCCTTGCCCCCTAAAGGAGAATTATCTACATGTACACGATGTGCTGGTTCTTCTTTCATGCTATTATTATCTTTCAGGCGATTTATTTAATATCCGCTTTTCGTTACCTAACTGTATTCAAAAACGCCACTCAAATCTTCTCCATTTCCCTCTCCTTAAGAGCAGATAGGTGAGGGTTTAAACAGTATGGATTACTTTCATGGCAGTCATGGCTTGCCTCAACACTTGGCCAACAGCTTCTACCTGATGTGAACGGATGATATGGTTTACTTCAATCAAGGTTTTGTTGTCAACACCGGCATCCTTGCCAGCATTGAAGTTGGTGCCAATGACATCCTTGTCTATTTGCTTCATGAAATCTGTCAGCATTGGTTTGGCTGCATGGTCAAATAAGTAGCAACCATACTCGGCAGTATCAGAAATTACACGGTTCATTTCAAACAGTTTTTTACGTGCGATGGTGTTTGCAATCAATGGCGTTTCATGCAAGCTTTCATAGTAGGCACTTTCAGCTTTGATACCTGATTGTACCATGGTTTCAAATGCCAACTCAACACCTGCCCTTACAAAAGCAACAAGTAGTAAACCACTGTCGAAATATTCCTGTTCAGCAATCTTGGCATCAGTTGGGGCTGTTTTTTCAAAAGCTGTTTCACCAGTGGCTGCTCTCCAGGTCAAGAGATTTTTATCATCATTGGCCCAATCTTCCATCATGGTCTTGGAGAATTCGCCACTCATAATGTCATCCTGGTGTTTTTGGAACAATGGGCGCCAAATGTTTTTCAGTTCCTCACTCAATTCATACGCTTTTATTTTAGCGGGATTGGAGAGCCTGTCCATCATGGCAGTGATGCCACCATGTTTCAACGCTTCTGTAACTACTTCCCAACCATACTGGATAAGCTTTGCGGCATAAGCAGGCTCAATGCCTTTCTCCACCATTTTGTCAAACGATAGGATGGAGCCTGTTTGCAGCACACCACATAGAATGGTCTGCTCGCCCATCAAATCGCTTTTTACTTCGGCAACAAAAGATGATTTCAATACACCAGCTTTATGCCCACCAGTACCAGCTGCATAAGCCTTTGCTTGGGCAAGGCCCTTTCCTTCCGGGTCGTTTTCCGGATGCACGGCAATCAAGGTAGGTACACCAAAACCACGCACATATTCTGCACGGACTTCGGAGCCCGGGCATTTGGGGGCCACCATAATTACAGTAAGGTCCTTGCGTATTTGCGTACCTTCTTCAACGATATTGAAACCATGTGAGTAGGAGAGGGTAGCACCTTGTTTCATCAAAGGCATGATGGCTTTGATAACAGAAGTATGTTGTTTATCTGGTGTAAGGTTCAATACCAAATCAGCGGTAGGTATCAGTTCCTCATAAGTGCCAACAGTGAAACCGTTTTCGGTTGCATTTTTCCAGGAAGCTCTTTTTTGTTCAATGGCTTCCTTACGTAGAGTATAAGAAACATCCAAGCCAGAATCACGAAGGTTCAAACCTTGGTTAAGGCCTTGCGCGCCGCAACCAACGATGACCATTTTCTTGCCCTTCAGTGCATTTACGCCATCGGCGAAATTGCTGCCATCCAAAAATTCACAAACACCTAGTTGGTTGAGTTTTTCCCTAAGAGATAATGTGTTGAAATAATTTGCCATTTTTTTTATTTTGAGTTTTAAATTTTAAGTATTGAATGATTATTCTTTTGTTGTTTCAGGCCTTTTTTCATTGAAACAAATCTTGTTGTCGAAAGGGTCATTCACTGTTACTGACCATGTACCATAAAATGTTTCTTCAAAACCTGGCCTGTTGTACTTGTATTTTTTGTCGATGATTTCTTGATGGAATTCTTTCAACCCATCATTGCACCAGATATATACATGCGTTCCTGGTGTTCCATCTCCATGGTGTTCACTGAGATGAAGTGTAACTCCATCCCTTTCAACTTCCATATACACAGGTGTGTTCTCTTCAAATATGTGTTCCCAAACAATTTTGAAACCAAGCCAATCAACATAGAATTCGATTGCTTTTTTGTAGTCGAAAATTCTTAGAATAGGTATTGTTTTTTGAACTGTCATAGTAATTTATTTTACATGGAGAAGACCGCTTCTCCTTCATTCAAGTATTCATTCTCAATCGCTTCCTCGCCCGGAGCCATTGCTTCAAACTCTTTCAGCTTTTCATGGAAACCGTTGCTGTTCTTGATGATGGCCACCCTTGCACTCCTAACAAATTCTATTAGGCCATAAGGCTCAAGTACCTTAACCAGGTTTTCTGTTTCTTCCCGGTGCCCAGATACTTGGAACACGGTATAATCCTTTCTTATTACCACTGTGTGTGCACCATGTTCACGAAGCAGTCTTTCCACTTTTACCTCAGCAGCAATGATGTCTGTAGGCACCTTGTACAAAGCCATTTCCTGCCAGATGATTTCTTCGTTGGTATTGTAATAAGCTTTCAATACCTCCACTTGTTTTTCAATTTGTCGGCACAGTTTCCTTACGACATCTTCAGTTTCCGTAATGACAATGGTGAAGCGGTGAACACTTTCAACTTCTGTTGGTGAAGTATTCAAACTTTCAATATTTATCTTCCTCCTGGAGAAGATGATAGCGATACGGTTGAGCAAACCAACCTGGTTCTCCGTATAAACCGTTACCGTGAATTCCTGGTACCCCCCCGCTCCTGAAAGGGAACTTTGAAGCTTGCTATTGGTATGTAAGTGGCTCATAATTCTACATTTATTTTCTTAATAATCTTCGCATTTATCTTCTCCACAATTTCCTCCATTGCTCTACTCTTAGGGGAGGATAGGCGGGGTGTTTTTTACACCTGTTCCTTGCTCAGCACAATTTCCGAAACGCCCCTTCCTTGTGGTACCATTGGGAATACATTGTCTTCCTTGCCAACCATTACTTCCAACAAGTAGGAGCCATTGTGGTTTAGCATGGTTGATAAAGCTGTTCTAATGCCCTCACGTTTTGAAATACTTTGCCCTTCTATATTGTAGGCTTTGGCCACCATCACATAATTGGGGCTTGCAATATCCACAAAGGAATAACGCTTGTCATGGAACAACTGCTGCCACTGGCGCACCATGCCCAAAAATTGATTGTTGAGAATTAAAATCTTTACGTCAATTTCCGATTGCATGATGGTGCCCAGTTCCTGAATGGTCATCTGCACACCGCCATCACCAATTATTGCAACCACAGTTCTTTCAGGTGCACCAAATTTTGCACCTATGGCAGCAGGTAATGCAAATCCCATGGTACCTGCACCACCAGAAGTGATATTGCTTTTTGATTGGTTGAACTTGGCATAACGGCATGCTACCATCTGGTGCTGGCCAACATCAGTAACGATGATAGCATCGCCATTGGTGAGTTCATTGAGCACATTGATGATTTCACCCATGGTCAGTTCCTCTGTAGTTGGGTTGAGTTCTTTATTGATGCAGATCTTTTGTTCCTCTTGTTTGTATTCATTGAAGCGCTCCAACCATTGAGGATAGAACTTTGTTTCGAGCAGTTCGGTCAGCATTGGCAAGGTTTCCTTGCAATCGCCCCAAACAGGAACTGTTGTTTTTACATTCTTGTCAATCTCTGCCGGATCAATATCAAGGTGGATGACTTTTGCTTGTTTGGCATACTTATCCAATCGACCAGTAACCCTATCATCAAAACGCATACCCACTGCAATCAACACGTCACACTCATTGGTCAATACGTTGGGACCATAATTACCATGCATGCCCAACATGCCGACATTCAATGGATGCTCTGTAGGCAAGGCACTTAAGCCAAGAATCGTCCAAGCAGCAGGCAGTCCGGCCTTCTCTATAAACTTCTTGAACTCCTTTTCTGCTTTGCCAAGGATTACGCCTTGGCCAAAAATCACGAAAGGTTGCTTGGCTTCATTGATAAGCTTTGCAGCTTCCTCAATGTATTGCTTACGCACGATTGGTTTTGGGCGATAGCTCCTGATATGTTCACACTTGGTATAACCAGCATAATCAAACTTCTGTAACTGTGCGTTTTTGGTGATGTCAATCAGTACGGGCCCAGGCCTTCCGGTACCAGCTATATAAAACGCTTTTGCCAAAACAGCAGGAATTTCATTGGCATCCGTCACTTGGTAATTCCATTTGGTAACAGGTGTGGTGATATTGATTACATCCACTTCCTGAAAAGCATCAGTACCCAATAGATGGGCAAACACCTGTCCTGTGATGCATACAACAGGGGTACTATCAATCATAGCATCTGCAAGCCCAGTAACCAGATTGGTGGCGCCAGGCCCACTGGTGGCAAATGTTACACCCACTTTGCCGCTACTGCGTGCAAAGCCCTGTGCAGCATGGATCCCTCCCTGCTCATGACGAACAAGAATATGTTTCAACCTGTCATGGTAGTCATACAGTGCATCATAGATGGGCATGATGGCACCACCCGGATAACCAAATACCGTTTCCACACCTTCTGCCACCAATGCTTCCAGTACTGCTTGTGAGCCACTGATTTCGGTGGTTGGTTGGGCGATGTTTTTTTCTGCTGTTATTTCTAGTGTTTCCATGACACGTATTTTAATTTAATTTTCGATTACTTCAAAAGTGATTGATTGACGATGGCGGTAAATAACATTCGCTCCATCTTGCTTAGCAGGAATCCATTTAGGTGACTTAGAAAGAACCCTAATGGCTTCCTCCTTCGTGCCGTAGCCAGGGTCGTTTCCTGCTGTCATGTTAGTAAGGTTTCCTTGCTTGTCTACAATAAAACTTATAACAACGGTGTATTTCCCTGCAGGCGCTTTTTTTCTTTTGGGAATATTACCTCTTAAATGTTCAACTAAGAACTCATTCCATTTCTCTAGACCGCCTGGGAATTCTGCTGGAATTTGGACAACAGTAAATATTTTCATCGGCTTGCCATTTTCATCATAACCTTCTGTGATGGCTTTATAGTCAATGAACCTTACACTGGAATGCAACCGCCCTGTTTCATAATAACCTTTTTGTGTTAGGGTACTGCCTTTATTGTCAAAATAAGTGGAATCCTTAACCGCACCACCTTTATAATATCTAACCATTGTACCAACACCACTTCTAAATAAAGTGTCCCTAAATGTGGATTTTCCATAAAGTTCATTCGATGGGAAATAATAAGAAATGCATTGGTAAACCGTATCCTGCTTTTCAAACTGTGTATAAAAGGAAGCTTTTTCTTTTGCACAAGGTTGCCATGTAGAATCAAAATATTTCACGAATGAATTATTTTGGGCATTACTACTTGTTGCAACAACAAAAAACAATATGGTTAATCTATATTTCATGAAATTTTATCTCCGCTTCAATCCATTATCCAATTATCACATCAGCTAATTAGCACATTGTTTAGTCTTCATCCGTCACACAACCTTCAGCAGCAGTCTTTACCAACTTGGCATATTTATACAGCACACCACTGGTTGCTTTCAATGCAGGTTGTTTCCAATTAGCCTTGCGTTGTGCAAGTACATCATCACTTACTTTTAAATTGAGTGTGTTGCTGATAGCATCAATTTCAATGATGTCATTGTCTTCCACCAAACCAATCAGGCCACCATCAAATGCTTCAGGTGTAATATGACCAACCACAAAACCATGTGTGCCTCCACTGAACCTTCCGTCGGTTATCAATGCTACAGACTTACCCAAACCGGCACCAATAATGGCTCCAGTGGGCTTCAACATTTCAGGCATGCCGGGTGCGCCTCGCGGACCTATGTACCTTATTACCACTACATCACCTGCATGAACCTTGCCAGAGGAGATACCTGCAATCAAATCCTTCTCTCCATCAAATACCCTTGCCGTTCCTTCGAAACGCTCGCTCTCCTTACCGGATATTTTTGCAACGCTGCCACCGGTAGCAAGGTTGCCATACAATATTTGTAGGTGACCAGTTGCCTTTAAAGGTTCTTCCAATGGCATGATGATTTTCTGTTTGTCAAAGTCCAACTCCTTTGCTTCAGCTAAATTTTCCGCAACAGTCTTTCCAGTTACGGTTAAGCAATCGCCATGCAACAAACCTTTGCTGTACAAGTATTTCATTACACTTGGCACACCACCATGCTGGTGCAGGTCTTCCATCAGGTATTTTCCGCTCGGCTTGAAATCTGCCAACACGGGAATTTTGTTACTGATGGTTTGGAAATCATCCTGACTTAATTCTACACCCACACTTTTTGCCATGGCTATTAAATGCAGCACGGCATTGGTGCTTCCTCCCAGCACCATGATAACCGTAATGGCATTTTCAAATGCTTTGCGTGTCATGATATCCTTTGGTTTGATATCCTTGGCTAGCAATACTTTTATCGCTTCGCCAACTGCTGCACATTCTTTTTGTTTGTCCTCACTCAATGCAGGATTGGATGATGAATATGGCAAGCTCATGCCCATTGCTTCAATGGCGCTTGCCATAGTGTTTGCAGTGTACATGCCACCACAGGCGCCAGCACCCGGGCAACTATGTTTTACAATCCCCTTGAAATCTGCTTCGCTTAAGTTTCCTGCAATCTTTTGCCCAAGGGCTTCAAAGGCAGAAACGATATTCAGGTCCTGACCCTGATAATGACCGGGAGCAATCGTTCCTCCATACAACATGATGGATGGGCGGTTCAATCTTCCCATCGCCATAATGGTCCCCGGCATGTTCTTGTCACAACCCGGAACGCCAATAATGGCATCATAATATTGGGCGCCAGCATTGGTCTCGATACTGTCAGCAATCACATCCCTACTTACCAAACTGTAACGCATGCCATCGGTGCCCATGCTGATGCCATCACTTACACCAATGGTGTAGAAACGAAGTCCCAGCAAGCCTTCTGTGGCATCCACACTTTTCTTTACTTCAGTTGCTAAATCGTTCAGGTGCATGTTGCAAGGGTTGCCATCCCATCCCATGCTTGCAATGCCAACCTGTGCTTTATGGAAATCCTCTTCCTTAAAGCCAATGGCATAGTACATGGCCTGTGCTGCAGGTTGGGTTACATCCTGTGTTAATGTTTTCGAGTATTTATTGAGTTCTGACATTTTATCTACTTAGTTTATTATGGTTAATAGGTCATGGGTAATCGTTAATAGTTTAGGATGTTCTTATGATGAACTATCGCCTATTTACTATATAAGCTGTATCCAATACTTTTGCTTTATATGCTTTTTGTACCAGCGCACTCACTGTTTCATTCCATGGCTTCTTAAACTCCACATCATCCAATGATTGCCAGCCAACAATTTCAGCGGCAGTGCCACAATAAAAGGCTGTATCCGCTTGCTGTTTTATTTCATCAGTGGTGAACAGTTTCTCTTCCACTTCAATTTGGTGTTCAGCACATATCTCCAGAACGGTTGCCCTTGTGATACCCGGTAGTATATTGCCCAATGACGGTGTAAACAGCTTGCTGTCTTTTTCATAAAACATATTGGCTCCAGGGCCTTCTGCTGCAAAACCATTCATGTCTGTTAGCAAGGCTTCATCAAAGCCATTGGCCTTGGCTTCCTGACTTGCCAAGATGGAGTTCACATAATGGCCTGTTGCTTTTGCTTCTATCTTGAAACCTTTTGGATTGGGGCGCTGAAAGGAGGATGTCATTACCCGTAGCAATTTATCACCCAAGAACAGGCCCATTTCCCATGCTTCAATTACAATGAACGATTCCGTGTTTTTATTGAAGCTCATATTGGCTGGGGCGTATACCAATGGACGGATATAGGCATCCTGCAAATTATTTTGTTCAAGCACTTTATAGGTTGCAGCAACCAGTTCACCCGTATCAAAAGGGTAGGGCATGTTCAATGCCAATGCTGATTTTTTCAAGCGTTCATAATGCACTACCTCCTTGAATATTTTTGTTTCGCCACTGGCTGTTTTATACGAACGGATACCTTCAAACACAGCATAACCATAGTGTAGGCTCTGACTGTACAAATCTGTTTTGGCTTCGCTTGCCTTTACAAACTGGCCATTCTGATAGATAATCGTGTTCTCGTTGTAATACATTGTTTTTAGTGTTTTTGCCTCATCTGCCTTTCAGGTATCTTCTCCTAAAGGAGAAGAGAAGCGGATGCGGGCTTTTTTGATAATAAAAAACCCGCCTCTTTTGGAGGCGGGTTGTATGTTTAATTCGTTTGTATTAACATCAACTTGCACCTCCATGCGCAGCAGGAATAATAATGACAGCCACCACAATAATTATTGCGGTTACAACACTGATTGCATTATGTAATTTGCCTTGTAGCATGTAGATGTTTATTGAACGAATATAACGCCGCCTCTTGAAATAACAAAGAACTATTTTTAAGCTGAATGCTTAATGCCGAATGAATGCTCTAGCCCTTAGCTTTTAGCGTTAAGCCTTCGGCTTATATGATGGTTGACTTCCTCAATTCTATATTCTGCGCATGCACCACACCGGGGATATTATTGCTTACAAAGTCTGCAATCAGGTCGCCAATGGTGGATGTGAAATAAAAGTTGATGGGGTCTATATCCTTTGAAACAAATTTGTGCTCCAAGGTCCAGGTAACAGCTTCACGGACGAGCAAAGCTTCATCAGCCATGCCTAGGTATTCAAGCAGCATGGCGGTGGATAGAATGGAACCAATTGGATTGGCAATGTCCTTGCCGGCAGCTTGCGGGTAGGAACCATGGATAGGTTCGAACAGCACTGTTCCTTTGCCTACAGAAGCACTGGGCAATAAGCCAAGGGAACCAGCCAGTACACTTGCTTCGTCACTGATGATATCGCCAAACATGTTCTCCGTAAGTATCACATCAAACTGCTTTGGGTACAGGATAATCTGCATGGCGGCATTGTCCACAAACATATAGTTTACCTCCACATCTGGGTATTGGCTGGCCACTTGTTGCACCACTTTACGCCATAGACGTGATGTTTCCAACACGTTTGCTTTGTCAACCAAGGTCAATTTTTTTCTGCGGCCAGGCTTCTGTGCAAAGTGGAAAGCCAAATGGGCCACACGTTCTATTTCCTCCACACTGTAAATGCATTCATCACTGGCAATGGTACCTTCTGCATTCAGTTCCTTTTTGCCGAAGTAGATGCCCCCTGTCAGTTCACGGAAAATGATGAAGTCAATATCTTCCAGCAATTTTGATTTTAATGGGGACAGATGGTGCAAGGAAGCATAAGTGGTAACCGGGCGGATGTTGGCAAACAACTGCAATGATTTCCTCAGCTTCAATAAACCCTGCTCCGGACGGACCTTTGCAGTTGGGTCATTATCATATTTTGGATGGCCAATGGCACCAAACAGCACTGCATCACTGTTAAGGCATGATTCAATGGTTTCATCAGGTAATGGGTTGCCTGTTTTGTCAATGGCAATAGCTCCCATTAATTGATGGTCATAAACAAATTCATGACCATACCGCTTGGCAATGGCTTCCAATACTTTGATGGACTGTGCTGTAACTTCTGGCCCAATACCGTCGCCTTCTATAACTGTTATATTCTTTTTCATAAGCCCTATCCCCTAAAGGGGATGATTATGTTTATTAATTAAAATGTTCTTTTTCGTATGTTTCAATTTCCGGTTTGATGTTTAATAAATAGTCAATATCATCAAAGCCATTGAGTAAACAGGTCTTTTTGTAGTTGTTGATATCAAATGTTTCTGTTGCCCTGGTTTCATTTAACGTAATGGACTGTTCCCCGAGGTTCACTGTTAATTCTGTTGAGGGATTGTTTTCAACAGCTTCAAAAATCCGGTTCAGGAATTCATCACTTACCACAACTGGCAGCAGGAAATTATTCAATGCATTGTTCTTGAAGATATCCGCAAAGAAGCTGCTTACTACCACATCAAAGCCTGCATCCTTAATGGCCCAGGCTGCGTGTTCACGGGAAGAGCCGCAACCAAAATTCTTGCCCGCGACCAATATCTTACCTGCATACAGAGCATTGTTCAGCACAAAATCCTTTTTTGGGGTGGCTTCATTGTCGTTCTCATAACGCCAGTCACGGAAGAGGTTCTTACCAAATCCGTCCCTACTGGTAGCTTTTAAAAAACGTGCAGGGATAATCTGGTCTGTGTCCACATTTTCATTGTGGAGTGGAACGATGGTGGAAGTAATGATGTTGATTGCTTTGCTCACTAATATTATTTTGAATGTTGTATTTTGAATGTTGAATAACGAGCTCGTTTTAATTTAAAATTCAACATTTAAGATTTAGAATAACTCTCGTACAATGTTTTTCTTTTGTTGTTAAACGACCAGTTTTTTGATACCCATCACATATCCAATGTGCATGCCATGGTGGTGCAGCACAAAATTAATGGCGGTTTCTATCGAGTCAATTTCAAAACCTGTACTGGTAGTAAAGCTTTTGAAACTAGTAAAATGATGATTGGCATAGTCCTCCCTTAATTGTTGAACACCCTTTATCGCATAGCTTTTGAATTGGTTGTATTCATCTGTACTTACAATTGTTTCCGGTTTTGTTCCAACTTTATAAGCATGCACAAATGCTTCATCCAATCTCAATTCAATGCCACTCCTTCCATAACACAGCATTTGCACGGAGGAAACAATATGCGCAAAGTTCCACACCATATTGTTCCTGAAACCTTCAGGTACCTGATTGATCTGCTCAATAGTAAAAGCATCCAACATATTGGCCAGGTTCTGCTGTGCTTTTTCAATTAGGGCAAACTGTGATTCCATTTTTATTTGGTTGATAGTTCATCGTTGATGGTTCATAGCGAAGGAGCACCATGACCTATTTCCTATGAACCATAAGCTATTAAATAAGTTCCCTTACATCACTCACAACCCCTGTAATGGCTGCTGCTGCTGCTGTCAGGGGGCTTGCCAATAATGTTCTTGCATTGGGTCCCTGCCTGCCTTCAAAGTTCCTATTGCTGGTACTGATGCAGTATTTGCCAGCAGGTATCTTGTCCTCGTTCATGCCCAAACAGGCACTGCACCCTGGTTGGCGCAATTGGAAACCTGCTATTTCAAACACTTTGTCCAGCCCTTCTGCTATGGCCTGCGCCTCTACCTGCTTGCTGCCGGGCACTATCCACACTTCTACGCCGCTTGCTTTCTGCTTGCCCTGCACAAAGGAAGCCACCATTCTCAGGTCCTCAATGCGGCTGTTGGTGCAACTGCCTATAAAAACATAGTCCACTTTCTGCCCCTTGATATTGGAGCCAGCTTCAAGCCCCATATACTGTAAGGCTTTTTCGTAAGATGCTTGTTCTTTTGCTTCCACTTCAGCTAGAGCAGGTATATGTTGTGAAACACCAATGCCCATTCCAGGGTTGGTGCCATAGGTAATCATGGGCTCAATGTCTTTTGCATCAATGGTTATTTCAGTATCGAACTTTGCATCCGCATCGCTGAACAGAGTTTTCCAGTAAGCCAGCTTTTTGTCCCATTCCTCACCCTTTGGAGCAAACTCCCTTCCCTTGATATAGCTGAAAGTGGTTTCATCAGGCGCAATCAGGCCACACCTGGCACCCATTTCTATGCTCATGTTACAGATGGTCATCCTTGCTTCCATGCTTAAACGCTTAATGGCACTTCCTGCAAACTCCACTGCATAGCCAGTGGCGCCACTCGCAGAAATCAGGGAAATGATGTACAGTACAATATCCTTTGAAACCACGCCTTCATTCAGTTCCCCTTCCACATTGATACGCATCAATTTCGGTTTACTCTGCAACAGGCATTGCGTAGCCATCACCATTTCCACTTCACTGGTACCTATACCAAATGCAATGGCACCAAATGCACCATGTGTACTGGTATGGCTGTCACCACAAACAATGGTCATGCCCGGCTGGGTAAATCCAAGCTCCGGGCCTATCACATGCACAATACCTTGGTAAGGATGGCCCAATCCGTATAGCTCAACCCCATGATTGGCACAGTTGGTGGTCAATGCTTCCACCTGTAAACGGGAAAGTTCTTCCTTGATGGGAAGGTGCTGGTTCAGTGTAGGAACATTATGGTCGGCCGTAGCCACAATTTGTTTGGGGCGGAAAACCTTGATGCCCCTTTTATCCAAACCCGCAAAAGCCTGTGGGGAAGTTACCTCGTGTATGAGGTGCTTATCAATGTATAAAACGGATGGTCCGCCTTCAATGGTCTTGACGATATGCTTGTTCCATATTTTATCGAATAATGTATGCCCCCCCGCCCCTAAAGGGGTGCCTTGCGCATCTTTATTAGTTGTAGCAGTATCCATGTATCAATTTGAGTATTACTGTGATTTATTAGGCTGCTTCTGTAGCCCCGTTTAAGGTAGGGGCAAGCGCTTTTGCCATTGCGTGCAGGTCGTCATCGTTCACCTCTTTTTTGCTATCGGCCACTTTTAAGAATTCATCGTACAGGATATCCACATCATCCCTTTTGAAGCTATAGCCCAACTTCTGGAAACGGAAAGCTAATGCGCTTCTGCCACTTCTTGCTGTAAGCACAATCTTGCTGGTATCTGCACCCACATCCACGGGATTGATGCTTTCATAGGTAATGGCGCTCTTCAGGAACCCATCTTGATGGATGCCCGATGAGTGTGCAAAAGCGTTGCTGCCCACAATGGCCTTATTGGGCTGAACAGGCATTCGCATGGTATCACTCACCAGCTTGCTCATGGGGTTCAGGAGCATGCCATTCACATTGGTGTACAGGCCCAAGGACTGGTGCTGCTTGATAATCATCACCACTTCTTCCAAGGAAGTATTACCTGCACGTTCTCCCAGTCCATTGATGGTACATTCTATTTGCCTGGCGCCTGCAATTACCCCAGCAATGGAATTGGCGGTGGCCAGTCCCAAATCATTGTGGCAGTGGCAACTAATGATGGCTTTATCTATATTGGGCACATTGTTGGCCAAGTAAGCAATCTTCTCACCATATTGGTGCGGTAAGCAATAGCCAGTGGTATCGGGAATGTTGACCACGGTGGCACCGGCTCTGATGACAGCCTCAATTACCTTGGCCAGATATTCATTATCTGTCCGCCCTGCATCTTCTGCATAGAACTCCACATCATCCACAAAGTTCTTTGCCCATTTCACGCATTGAATGGCACGTTCCAGTATATCTTCCTGTGTACTGTTGAACTTGCCTTTGATATGGAAGTCGCTGGTGCCAATGCCTGTATGTATACGTGGGCGCTTGGCATGTTTCAATGCTTCTGCTGCCACTTCAATATCTTTCTGCACAGCACGGGTCAATCCGCATACGGTAGCGTTGGTAACGATCTTGGAAATCTCGTTCACACTTTCAAAGTCGCCGGGGGAGGAAATGGGGAAACCTGCTTCAAGTATATCGACACCCAGGTTCTCGAGTGCCAGTGCCAATTCTATCTTTTCTTTTGTGTTGAGCTTGCAGCCTGGGACCTGTTCTCCGTCCCTTAGTGTGGTATCAAATATGTGTACCTTATTAGAATCGGCCATAACAAAATAAATGAAGGATAAAAATTGCAGGTTGATTAATTTTGTTGGATTGCCTGCCGATTACTCATTAAACAACCTGCGAAAACGAACTTAACTTGATTTTTCTCCCTGAAATCATCAAAATTGCCGTTGTTTTACGGTAAGTAAGTGAGCAGGGATTCCATGGAATGCTTTGCCGTAAAGGGTTTTGCTTAAAATGAATTACGATGCCTAACAGGAGTACAGATACTTTATTTCAATTGGTCAAATCGCTCGAAAAAGGGGAGAAGCGCAACTTCAAGCTCTATGTGCAAAGGAATTCCGGCAATGAGGACCTGAAAGTGGTACAGTTGTTCGATGCTTTGGACAAGATGGATGAATATGATGAAGACAGTTTGCTGAGGAAAAACCCAGACATCAAGAAGCAGCAGCTTTCCAATATCAAGGCACATTTGTACAAGTTGATACTCTCCAGCCTGCGGTTGATTGAGGACAGGAATAATATCGATATCCTGCTGCACGAACAATTGGACTATGCCAGGATCCTGTACAACAAGGGGCTTTACCACCAAAGCCTGCGGGTGCTGGACAGGCTCAAGGAAACGGCCAAGCAGCACCAGCAGATTACCATTCAATTGCAGGCTGTTTTTTTCGAGAAGAAGATTGAAGCCCTGCATATTACCCGGAGCATTGAGAATAGGGCAGAAGCCCTGTCCAAGGAATCGGATGGCATCAGTGGCCATTTGGGTACCATCAACAAACTGTCCAATCTTGCCCTTGAACTGTACAGTTGGTACATCAAGCATGGACATGCCAGGGACGGTAAGGATGTGCATGCACTGAAATCCTTCTTTGAAAGCAATATTCCAACCGTCAATAAAACTGACCTTGGCTTTTACGAGCGGCTTTACCTCTACCAATCCTATTGCTGGTTCGGATTTATCCAGCAGGACCTTTTGGCCTATTACCGCTATACCCAGAAATGGGTAGACCTTTTTGAGGAAATGCCCATCATGAAAACCATTGAAGCCGGGCAGTATATCCGCGGGCTGCACAATTTGATCAGTGCCCATTTCAATCTCAACAATTATGAGAAGTTTGATGAAGCACTGAACCTCTTCCAGATCTTTGCCAGTTCCGATAATGGCAGCATGAACACCAATGTGAAAATACAGGTGTTCGTTTACCTGCATATTGCCAAGATAAACAAGCATTTCCTGGAAGGCACTTTCACGGAGGGGCTACAGCTTGTGCCTTACATAGAAGAAATGCTGCATGAATATTCCTTGCACCTGGACAGGCACCGTGTACTGGTATTCTATTATAAGATTGCTTGCCTCTATTTCGGCAGTGGCGATAATGAAAGGGCCATTGATTATCTCAACAAGATCATCAACTGGAAGGTTGACCTACGGACCGACCTGCAATGCTATGCTCGCCTGCTGCACTTGATAGCCCATTTTGAACTGGGCAACTATGACCTGCTGGAATACCTCATCAAATCTGTTTACCGCTTTATGGCCAAGATGAACAACCTCAGCACGGCCGAGGAAGAAGTGTTCAAGTTTGTCCGTAAATCTTTTTCCCTATCCCCACAGAAGTTGGTGCCTGCCTTTAAGTCATTGAAGGAGAAACTGGAGAAGCTACAGGGCAACCCCTTGGAGAGCCGCTCCTTCATGTACCTCGATATTATCGCCTGGTTGGAAAGCAAAATCCATAGAGTGCCCGTGCAGGAGGTGCGGAAGGAGATTTTCATGAAGAGCAGGAGGAGGAGGAAGGAGTGATGAATGTTAACTATCCCCGTTGACTTCTGGAGCAAGCATTAGCACCTCGCCATCTTTTTCTTTTTGCCCAATGTGCCCTTGTCCTTTACTTTCATAATATAATCCACTGCATTGGGCACTTTGCAGGCCGTACCATCCATCACCACTTTTACAGGCCCCATCTTTTGGGCAATATGGATGGCTTCATCCGTTAGCGGAGATACATAAGAACCTACTGAAATGATAAAGCCATTCATTTTTTGTCGCACACGGTTATCTGCCTGATGGATGCCCGTTTCCACCCTTTTCAATAATTCCTTCAAAGCCTTTATATCCAGTTCATTGTCTGGCTTAATGGCCACCAAGCTTGAAAGTGTTGACCAACCCGCTGCGGCTATAAAGTCCTGTTTTGATTCAATCCATTCCATGGCCAATTCAAACCCGAACCTGCTTTCCGCTGCTATCCAGGGCACGGTATATTCGCTGATGTTGGTAGAAACCGCTTGCTTTGCCCAAGTGGCCAGATCCTGCTTGGTCATCTTGTCCTCGTCGGCTATCAAACCTGCCAGGTACATAGCATCAGCATTGCCGGTGGCATACAGGTCCTTTGATAACTGGTAATCCTTCTTGATCCGCTTCTGTATTACTTTTAAATCTTCCACCTTCACACCAAAGAAGGGTTCCTTGATGCCATGCTTCAACAGTATTTTTTTAATGCCTTCACTTCCCTTGGCTTGCAGTTCGGTCATAATGGTTTGTACATCCATGATTGCTGAGTATTAAGGTATAAAGCTAATGTGAAGTTTGCAGATCAGCAAGTTGAAAACTGTGGTCTTTGTTGTACCAATAGTGAATCTTCTTCCTTAGCAGCGAGTGAATGTAGTTAGCGCATAAGCCTAAAAGTCAAACTGATCCTGCTGTTCTCTGTGTCTGACTTAGGTATTGAATGTTGCCAGCCACTTTGAATTTCCTGTGTCATATAAACCAAGCTTCCTGCGGTTAATTCATAGCTTAGGAACAGTTCTGGATGTTCCATGTTCCTGAATTTCAGCGTTCTTGTTTCACCAAGGGAAACGATTGCAATGCCTGTAGCTTCCTCTAGGATATCTATCTGGTCTGAGTGGTAGCCCATCTTGGATTTTCCGTCCAAGTAGTAATTGATTAAGCAATTGTTCGGCTTAAAACCAATAACAGGGACCAGTTGCTGATTGATGTGTTCAAGTTCAGGAAGGAAATCCTGATAGGGGTAGTGGATTTGTGAATAATTATACGCCTTTCCAAAACTGGCTGTCTTACGTGCCCCCATGCGTTCATCCCAATTGACTGAAGTTGTCAAATGGTCGAACAGCCGTTTTGGATGCTCAATAAAATTTTCAATATGGGTAATGCCATCCATAATGCAATTTATTGAAATGGCAACAGTATTCTCCAAATTATAGAACGCCCGTTGGCAAAAACATTATGTCTGGAAATTGGCTTCAACAGGCATTCGCTGAGCTAAGGTTTGATAAAAAAGCACAACCTGAATTCCATTTGAAAATTATTCGGCATTGATTATCTATCCAAATACTATAGGAATTCCTTCAATCCTCCAGCAAGTAGTCTTATCAATTAAAGGATTGCCTGAAGTCCAAAGGAGATACATTCGTTTTCGTTTTAAAAAGCTTGCTGAACGATTGCGGATGCTCAAAGCCCAATTCATAAGCAATTTCACTAACCGATAAGTGGGTGGTGGATAGTTTTTCTTTTGCTTTTTCAATCAACTTGTCATGGATGTGCTGTTGCGTGCTTTGCCCTGTCAATACCTTGAGCAGGCCACGCAGGTAATTGGGCGATAAGTGCAGTGCCTCCGAAACATACTGAACAGTAGGCAAACCCCTTTTGAGCAGGTCTTCACTGTTGAAATAGTTGGTTAACAATTTTTCCAATTGGTCAAGTACCTGGTGGTTGGCCTTTTTACGTGTAATGAATTGGCGATGGTAGAACCGCTCTGCATAGTTGAACAAGGTCTCCATTTGCGAAATGATAATGCCCTGACTGAACCTGTCAATATTGGAATGGTATTCCTGCCGAATGTTTTGGACAATATTGTTAGCCATCGCTTCCTCCTTTTCGGAAAGGAACAATGCTTCATTCACCGAGTAATCAAAATATTCGTATTTCTTTATTCCTTTAGCCAAAGGCGTGTTCCATAAAAAGTCCGGATGCACCAGCAGTATCCAACCGGAATGTTTTACCGCTGGTTCGTTGCTAACCTCTACCCTGAAAACCTGCCCCGGTGCCATGAAGAACAGGATGCCGTCATCAAAATCATATTCCTGTTGCCCATACTTCATTTTTGCAGCAGGGTTCCTTTTCATGGAAATTGAATAGAAGTCAAGCACCCAGCTTGTTACGTTAAACTCAGGGCTGTGGTTGATGGCTGCATAATCCACTACGCTGATCAACGGGTGTTCCGGTTTGGGCAGGCCCCTCAATTGATGGAACTCGCTGATTGTTTTTATTCTGTAAGGGGTGCTACCTGCCATATCTTAATTGGCTCCTATTGTTGATGATAAACAGCTGCGAATTCCTTTGCAAAGTCCGTTAACTTAATGCTTCCCAATGTTGGTCTATTGCGGTAGTAATCTTCATACAGTACACCACCACGCCTGGCCGCATTCATTTCCACAAAGCCCTTGGCCGTTTGCGGGTTCATACCTGCTGCCAACAAACCATTTAGTAATTGTTCATCAGGAATGATTGACCATTTCAAATCGGGTATTCCTACAGCCTCCCCTAAAATTTTGGCCACTTCATTTGGGGAAACTTCGTCACTTGCTATGTAACGGATTTCCCTACCGTTGAAAGGCTTTTCCATTTCTTCGGCAATAACGGCTGCAATATCCAAGGGCGAAACCCAAGGTTCCCTTTCATCGCCACCATAGTTGGAAATGATGGCAGCCTGCTCTTTGATGGTTTTTATAAATGCAAACATATTGTAGTAAAAGCCAACAGGGCGCATGAATTTAATGGACACATCGTTCGGCAATTGGTTGAGGATGCTTTCTACATTGTGGTGGAAAGCAAGGATACCATTGCCCTTATCTGTATGTGCACCAATGCTACTCAGGTGTACCACACGCTTTACGCCCGACTGCTCAATGGCCTGTTTGTAATTATGGCCAATTTGGCTAATGGCATCCATGATATCAAGCTGCGGGTCAAAGAAACTGCCATGGCCCAATGTTTCCATAACATACACTACATCTGCACCCTTGAACGTGGCTGACAGGAAACCAGCATCTCCCATGCTGCCAATAGCAGCTTTTGCACCCATGGCTTCAATGTCTTCCTGTCTTTCGGCCTTGCTGCTGATGACAGTAACGGTATGTCCTTTTTGCACCAACTCCTTTGTGAGTGGCTTACTGATATGTCCTAACGAACCTGTTACTACTATTCTCATTTTGCTGTTTTTTGTTTAGCAAAAGTCAGCAACAGTAAAGCGACCTATGTA
This sequence comes from Chitinophagaceae bacterium, assembly GCA_023251255.1. Lineage (GTDB taxonomy): Bacteria > Bacteroidota > Bacteroidia > Chitinophagales > Chitinophagaceae > UBA1930. The sequence continues at coordinate 44,618 of JAHEZD010000022.1, read as the reverse complement.
GCCAAATCACCTTTTGTTGTAGCCGAAAGTGAAGCATGTTTGTTGGAGGAGGGTTGTTCTAGCGTTAATTGTATATAGACCTTACGCTTCATCTTCCATAAAAGTCAATAATTAACGCAAGTTGCTAGTTGGAAGCAAGGCCGCAAAAAGGGGTCCCTTTATTAACAAGCAGCATTTCAAGCGGCCCTTTTTGTGGTAATTTTTTTGTGGTAATTATTTTACCACAAAAAATCTACCACAAAATTGTGGTAAAATCCTTGTGGTCTTTAAATTACCACAGGAATTTTACCACAAATCTTCATCATGAAAATAGGTGCCTTACAGTAAGTATGGGGCAGGGCCGGACACAACAAGCATTGCCACCTGAATTGACAGCCGTTAAACGCTTGCAAAAGCTTTCTTTTTCCGAAGGGGCAGCCTAATCCGATTGAGGGAACCGCTGAATTGAATTTGGACAGCTTCCCAGGTGCCATTTTTTTGGGGCATCCTATTTTGGGGATGATTTCTTTTCAAAAAAAATGATTGGGGAAGCGTATTTGGTCGTTTGGCTGAATACTTCCAAAAAGAAAAGGGGCAGGCTTAGCCAGTCCAAGGCAACCATTTCCTACAATTAGTTTTGCTTTTAACTAGCAACTTGCGTTAAATAGTCGTTGTTATCCTTTATTTGGTCAAAAAAAACATTGATTAAAGAGGTTGGTAATTAAGTTGTTTGTCTGCTACCTGCAACCTGTATTCTTTTGGTGTGAGGTTAACCTGTTTCTTAAAAAACCTGGCAAAGTAGTTTGGGTATTCAAAGCCCAGCTCATAGGCTATTTCTGCATTGTTTAAATCAGTTCTTTTTTCCAACATTTCTTTGGCTTTCCTGATTACAAACTCGTGAATGTTCTCCAAAGCTGACTTTTGCGTAAAGTGTTTAATAATGTCGCCTAAGTAGTTGGACGTTAATCCCAACCTGTCGGCAAAATACTGAACGGTTGGAAGCTGCCCTATAGGTTCGTTGTAATAATCTTTTAAGCTTTGTTGAAAATCTGTTACGATACGATTGTACTGTTTAGGATTGGTAGCAAACTGCCTGTTATAAAATGCTTCCACCAATGAAACCAGCACATTTACATAGGAAAGCAGAACGCCAAATTGCTTTCTATCGCTGTCATAGTATTTAAACATCAAGTCAAAAATGGTGCTGATTTTCTGAATTTCTTTTTCAGTTAAATACAAGGCTTCGTGTTGTCCATAGTCAAGATATGTTTTGAACAGGAACCGGTTTTCCTCAATTATTTTTTTGGAAAGCTGCAGGTACATTCCCGTATAAGTAGGCTCTACATCCCAGCCTGTTGATAGTTCAGGACTGTTGAAGAATACTGCGGTAATAGGTGCAGGTTTGGATGCCGACTTATCAATGAAATTGATTTTAATGGAGATCCTGTAAAAATCAACTGTTACAGGGTCAGACTTCAAAAGCATATTGGGTGGATCGTAATACCCAATGTCAATATCATTGTCCAAAGGTTTGGGTAAGCCAATGTAGTTATTGAATGATTCAAAGTCTTTGAACAATGCCATTTTGCGAAGTTAAAGATTTCTTGGTGCTGTCTGGTTATTGGGGTGATTGTGTAAAATGGCAGCTAACGAGGGTTTGTGAAAAAACTAAATCTTTTTAACACCGTTTGGAAAATTGGGAGCAGGCCCCAATTTTCCTGATAAATTGACAGAAAAGTACCCATTCCTACCATAATTCCGGGTACGATTTGAGCACGGACATGGCACGCCTTGAACACGGAAACAGCCCCTCAAAACCGCTATTGCAATAATGTCAGTATTCGGTAAGCAATACAATTAAAATTAAACAATCTCTTTCTCTTAATGCCTATTTTTAGGCCATCATGTTCATTTGTCCACTCTGCCATCAAACCCTAGTACTGCCTCATCAGGTTCATACCTGCAGCAATAAGCTATTGAATAACTTTCTCCTAGGTAAGTCGCCACATTCCGTTGAGTTGTTCTGGTATTTTATACAGGCCTACCAGCAGGTAGGGACCGTATCTATTGGCCCAACGAAAAGTATGGTTGGCATTGCATCCACAAAAAGTATTGCATGGGTCATTAAGTTGGGCAAGGACTTTATTGATATTGTGTTCCCTTTTGCAGAAGCTTACAAGGATAACCTTTGTTTCCATAAAATTGCCCAAGTGCCCGGCCAGCAACAGTTCAACCACCATTTCAGGATGTGCAGCAAGGATGACATAAATGATGAAGTAAGGAACTTTATGGAATTGGCATTGTACAAAAGCAACGCCAATTAAAACAACATGATGTTTCAACTCCACATGCTATTGAATGCAGACATGCCCTATGCCTATCCCTATGTAGCGGTAAGCACAGGTACGGATAGGGTGCTTCAGGTTCACCAAGAACATATCAACATACTTAGGGCCGGAGACAGCAGTTTTTTTGAAACCGACTATTTACTCACCTCACGTAATGTGGCGTTCAATTTGGCATTATTGGACAAATTGGTAAAGGACTATACAGGTCAGGATGAGTACAGGCTTATTGCCCGTTTCAATGAAGAAAGGCATGTTACCATTACCTACCATTCACCCAACAATGAATCACCTAAAGATTATGATATTTTTCTTGGCTATCCTAGCCAGCGGGCAGAACAATTGATTGCAGCACTTTATCCATTGATGGAGCAACTGAAAAAGGATGTGCTGGAATTGGGAGACTGAATGGTCAAAGCCATTTACAGTAAACCCACGAAAAAAAACGGCCTTCGGCTACATTCAGCCACGGACACCTGCATCAATCAAACGTACATGAAAAGTTCAATACGGATGTCAGAGCCCGCCCCGATATTTTCATCGAGGTTGAGCCTGCCTTTGCCGGCCGGCAGGCCTGTCGAAACCGTTTTTGGGAAACCGAAATCGCCTTCGAAAGCTTCAGGCTAACATCATTCCAATAAATGGCTACGTAATAAAACCATCGGGAAGCCCGCAGTGCAGGCCTAAAAGCTCCAAAATGCCAAGGAAAACTTTGCTTTTCAGATAAAATCTGTAACCCCTACTTTTACAGCCCCAAATTGAAGTGATATGCCTCAATACCCAAATAGACAATTCCTGGAATTTGAACAGCCTATCAAGGAGCTTTATGAACAGATAGAGCAGACCAAGAAACTGGCTGAGAAGAATCCCAAAATAGATTATAGCTCCACCTTGCAGCAACTTGAAGCTTCCATTCTTGAAAAAAGGAAGGAAATCACTTCACATCTAAGCCCTTGGCAACGTGTACAGTTGAGCAGGCATCCAGATAGGCCTTACACCCTGAAGTACATAGAAAAGATGACCACCAATTTCCTTGAACTGCATGGGGATAGGAATGTGAAAGATGATAAGGCCATGGTGGGCGGTTTTGCGGAACTGAATGGAGAAACAGTCATGTTCATTGGACAACAAAAAGGCATCAATACCAAAACAAGGCAGCTCAGGAATTTCGGTATGGCCAATCCTGAAGGTTACCGGAAAGCCCTTCGCTTAATGAGGCTTGCTGAAAAGTTCAATAAACCGGTTGTTTGCTTGATAGATACCCCCGGTGCCTATCCCGGCCTGGAGGCAGAGGAGCGTGGCCAGGGAGAAGCCATTGCGAGGAACATTTATGAAATGGTGCGTTTGAAAGTGCCGGTTATCATTGTGATCATTGGGGAAGGGGCAAGTGGTGGAGCCTTGGGCATTGGCGTGGGCGACAAGACCCTGATGATGGAAAATACCTGGTACACAGTGATTTCACCAGAAAGCTGCTCGTCCATCTTATGGCGTAGCTGGGACAAGAAGGAAATAGCAGCAGAACAGTTACGTTTAACAGCTAACGATATGAAGGGCTTTGGATTGGTGGATGAAATTGTTCCCGAACCGGATGGTGGGGCACATTGGGACTATAACCTTGCCGCCCAGATTTTGAAGGAACGTATCATCGCATCATTGAATGAATTCAAAACAGTGGACCCACAGCAACGTATTATAAACCGGATAGAAAAGTTTGAGAAAATGGGCTTTTGGGATGAAGTAGCAGTGGAGGAGGAAGTACCAGAAGAGGTTAGTGGGCAATAGTTGCCAGTAGAAAGTAAGTAGTATAAGTTAGATGACGTGTAAAAAATAGCATCAATCACCAATCATAAATCAGCAATAAAAAATGAGTCTTCGTTCTCAATTATCAGGTACAGGCGTAGCTTTAGTAACACCGTTCACCAAAAATCACGATGTGGATTTTGATGCCTTGGGCAAAGTGATAGATTATGTTATAGATGGAGGTGTTGAATACCTCGTTTCTTTGGGCACTACAGGTGAAACCCCAACCTTGGATAAGCAGGAGAAGATAGACATTGCCAATTATACTTTTGAAAAAGTAAACAATCGTGTGCCGATCGTTGTGGGCATTGGTGGAAACAACACTAAAGAACTGGTGAAGGAGCTGCAATCATTTCCATTGGACAAAGCAGTGGCTGTTTTAAGTGCATCACCTTATTACAGCAAACCAAGTCAGGAAGGCTTGTTTGAGCATTACAAAGCATTGGCAGCAGCATCTCCCAAGCCAATATTATTGTACAATGTACCCGGACGTACAGGAAGGAACCTAGCTGCATCAACAACTTTGAGGTTGGCCAATGAAGTGGACAATATTGCTGGTATCAAGGAAGCATCAGATGATATGAACCAAATGATGCAGCTTTTAAGTGATAGACCGGAACATTTCTTGGTAGTAAGTGGCGATGATGCCTTAACACTTCCTCAATTGGGTGCTGGCATTGATGGAACGATTAGCGTAGCTGCAAATGCTTTTCCTGCTGAGTTTTCTGATATGGTTCGTTTTGGTTTGAAGAACAATTTTGAAGCAGCCAGAAAAATCCATTACAAGCTTTTGGAAGCTTACGACTTATTGTTCGTGGAGAATAATCCCGCAGGCGTGAAAGGATTTTTGTTTGAGCAGGGCTTGATACAAAATGAACTTCGTTTGCCAGTGCTTCCTTTAAGTGGGCATTACCAGCAGGAGGTGAAGAAGTATTTGATGAAATAAACATAGTAATGTTCTGGATAGATCTGCACACGATAAATGACTAGAATTGACGTAATAAAAAATCAAGCAGAAATTTTAGAATGTGCAAAGGCATTTCAGCATGACGCCAATTTTCTGATGAGAGAACTATCAAAGGACTTTAATTTTAATATTGAGTCTGATGAATTATATCCTAAGGAAATGTATTCCCATAAGTATAACTGCAAGGGTATATTTAGAAATGACTGGACTTATTATTTCCACGGTGCAGGATGTAGGTTTGATAATTTGCAATCAGGACAAGTTGTCGAGATTATTATTACTGAAAGACCTGAGTTTGGCCTTTTTACTGGATATTTCTTTTATGATTACATGCTTACGACTGATAAATTTAAATCACTTGCAACTTGGTTTCTAGGTTATGAAAATGTCTACAAAGCATTGGATATATTGAAAGAGGAAGGAGTGCTAACAAAAGGGAATTATGGATATTTTATGAAAACTTGAAATTAAGGTCACTAGCAATTTTAAATTGGTGTATAAATAATCCATGGAAAAAATCATCATAGCAATAGACGGATATTCGTCATGTGGCAAAAGCACTTTGGCCAAACAGCTCTCCAAGGAATTGGGTTATGTGTTTGTGGATAGTGGGGCCATGTACCGGGCTATCACTTTGTACTTTCTGCGTCAGCATATAGATTGGAACAATGTGAATGAAGTGAATGATGCCCTGCAAAACATTTCATTGGAGTTTGAATACAATGATGAAACTGGCAAAAGCGATATGCTGCTAAATGATGAAAATGTGGAGATGTTGATCCGTGAAATGCTGGTGAGCGAAAGCGTTAGCCCTGTTGCTGCTATCAAGGAAGTCCGTGAATTTGGGGTGGCACAGCAACAGAAAATGGGAGAGAAGAAAGGCATTGTAATGGATGGACGCGACATAGGCACAACTGTTTTCCCCAAAGCAGAACTAAAAATATTCGTTACCGCAGATGTAGCAGTACGCGTGGAAAGAAGGTACAAGGAACTAGTGGACACTAACCCCAATATTTCCATTGAAGAAATAAAGAACAACCTTGAAATGCGTGACTACATCGATAGCAACAGGGAGTTCAGTCCATTACGCCAAGCAGAAGATGCCGTTGTACTGGACAATAGCAATATGACCCGTGAAGAGCAATTGAAGCTAGCTTTGAAATGGGCAAAGGAAAAGATGGGTGTCCATCATTAGGCACCCATCTTTTATGGGAGCTCTTATTCCACAAGTTCATTTCCCGGCTTCAGGCCACTGAAATCCCCCTGCTTTTTTGTTGGCATTGAATCGCCAGTTAATTTTTCCACACGGAAAACCTGATTGTCCACCAAACGCTGCAAGCAGATCTCTATCATAGTGGTTGCATTGGGTTTCAGTGCCTTATTGAACAGTTCTTGCGATGCCTTGATGTTGCAGGGCAGGTAACGAACGAAACCATTATCCGGTCTTGGTATAATTTGAAGGCCAAGTTGGTCTATACCTGTATTCTTTTCACGGATTATACTGCCTTTTTTGTTCCTCACTTCTTCCGTTCCGTTCATGATATCGTAATTGAAGAAATAGGTAATCGTTTCGGGGCTGACATGGTTACGTTGGCGGTCCACAAAGAAACCTTTGGGCAAAAGGTTGGGGTCATCTTCAACGCCTGCAGTAAGCAACAGGTCAAAATCGGTAACAGGATACCCCTCACTATCCATTACCTTGAAAATGACGTTGGAGAACCGATCGTGTATGAAGTAACGATTTGCCAATAGCAGGTGCTTTTCCTCTTCCACCAGTTCATCTTTCTGTACCTGTGCAGTTTCGGCTTCGAACTGTTGGTAAAGATTGGCATAATCAGTTTTGCTTTTTACATTGACGCAATCAAAAATGGCTTTTACAATTTCAATGTTTGCCGTATCGCTGGTTTCCTTTTTCTCGCTTGCCAGAATGCCCATCTTGCTTCCTGAATGGGATTTGTTGGTAATGATCCTTAAAGGGCTTGGAGGTGCTTCCGTGAACTCCTCTACTACCAATTCTTTGGTAAATAATTTGCCTTTGCTGTCTTTCTCTGGCAATGGTTGAGCAAGCTTTATGTAACTGCCCTTCAGGTTGGCCGTTGATACACGCACCACACCATCCGAGCCAAGTTCACCAGTATAGGAGTTGAGGTTGTCGTAAAGGCTCCTATCAATGGATTGTCCGGTTAAAACAAAAGGGAACACATTGGTGGTATCTATTGGCTGGTCGCCACCCTGTATCCATTTTTTATTGAGTTCCCAAGCCCCCCTACTGCCCAGTTCCAGCCAGTCCAGCACACCTTGCCCCGGTTCCACCCCTTCAAACCATGATTTGATACGGCTTAAACGGCTCTTGCCCAATTGCGCCAGCGCTGAACCATAGTTGGCCGGCGCCAGCATGATCAAGTGGCTTATTGGGCAAACTGTTTTTGTTTCAATATAGTACCTGTTCCACCAGTCACGGATAACTGGGCCACCAGTAGAATGTGTGATGCAGATGAACCTTTTGCCAGCGGTTAGTATATCTTTTAGTTGTTCCTTCACTGCTGTATTAAATGCCCTTGAAATATCGGGTACGCGGACCTCGTCGCGGAAGCTGATGTACTTGCCGAGGAAGATTTCTTCTACCTGTAACTGCGTGCCAGACTGTGCAGCTTCATTTCTTAAACGCAGGGGGAGTTCCCCGTAAGTGTTGAGGTTGGTAACACTCCATCCATGGACAAAGACAATGGTTAGTGACATTTTTTTAGGTTTAGCTATGTTATATAAATTGATTCATGATTGTAATATATAACATTCAATAATCAATTGCAAACTGTTCCATAAACTAATACTAAGTTCTTGCTAAACCAGTTGGTCAATCAGGGCATTTACCGTTTCTTCTGCTGCAAAATAGGTGGCCAGCTTCCTTATAATGGCCTCCACCACTGCATCGGGGCAACTGGCACCGCTTGTAATCAGGATCTTTACGGGCAACTTATTAGGTAAGAAACCATGGGCAATTCTTTGCTCCTTTGTTTGCCAGTTGCAATCAACCAGTTCATGTTTACTGATAATCCTATCTGGGGAGTCAATAAAATAGGTGGGCAGCTTCTGCTCACATAGTTCCACTAAGTGGGAAGTGTTGGACGAGTTGTACCCGCCAATAACAATGGCCAGGTCGGCTTCTGTTTCCAGCATCCCAGCAACAGCGGTTTGGTTATCGTTGGTGGCATAACAAAGTGTGTCCCTTGTATCCGCAAAGCGTTCAGAAATAGTGGAGCTGTCCAGATTGTACTGTTTGATCATTACGCTTTTCAAGTAATCAGCAATGGCCTGTGTATCGGTCGCTAGTTGTGTTGTTTGATTAATGACACCAATTTTCTGCAGGTCCCTCGTAATGTCAAAGCCTTCGCTAAAACGCCCCTTGAATTCAGTGTAAAAATCAGTTGCAGGTTTCTCCCCTGTAATATATTTGGATAGTTCAATGGTTTCTTCAATATCGTTTACCACAACTGTAGGCGTGTGCGATGAGGCATGTGAGAATGTGGCCCTTGTTTCTTCATGTTTGGGTTTGCCATGCACCACTATGCTGTAACCCTTTTGTGCAATCTGCTCACCGCGGTTCCAAACCTTCTCAACAAATGGACAGGTCGTGTTATATTTTTCGGTCGGGATACCTTTTTCGTTCAGCATCTTTTCAATGCTCAATGTAGTGCCAAAGGCAGGAATCAGTACCACATCCTCTTTCGTGATTGCTTCAAAGGGAATGACCTGCTTTCCGTAAGTATCCTGCAGGAACTGTACGCCACGTTCTATCAGGTCCCTGTTCACTTGTGGGTTATGGATCATTTCACTCAACAGGAAAATCCGTTTGCCCGGATTTTCTTCAATTGTCCTGAATGCAATTTCAATAGCATTCTCCACCCCATAGCAGAAACCGAAATGACGGGCCAGGAAAATCTGCAAGCTCCCGAAATCGAGCAATGTAGGAGTAAAGTCCTTTTTCAACTTGTCGTCCTGCTTGCGTTTGTTTTTAATGGCGCTGATTAAGTTGCTACGGTAAATATTGGGAACATTGAATTGCTTCATACTTGTAGTTAACAGGCGGCAAATGTACAAAGTTCAGTTGCAACCGAGTTGCCAAACGAATAACTGTTAGTTAAAAAACATTTTGCTGCAAAACATTTTCTACTATTTTTGTGGAATGATAACAATGCAACACATCCATCATCATATCTTACCCAACGGGTAGGCTATTTTGTTTGTGTTGTTCAACAATAAAACATTTAAAAGCTTACTCCTTGGAGTAGGCTTTTTTCTTGCCCTGAAGTCAATGTTGCGAAGCACAATCTTCGCTTCGTTCTTCGCAACCCCCCTCTCCTCAAGGAGAGGGAACGAGCCTGCCGGCAAAGGCAGGGGTGAGGTAATTTGGTAACCAGCAGTAGGGTAAAGAGCAACTTTAGTTGCGTCGCATTCTTGTACTGCATAACATGATTCAACAAAATGAGCAACAAACTGAGATTGGCTATTCAAAAAAGTGGGAGGTTGTCAGAAGACTCCATCAAGCTCCTAAAGGATTGTGGCATTGATTTACGGAACGTGAAGGACAGGCTAAGGACCGAATCGGAGAATTTTCCCATAGAGATCTTTTTCCTGCGTGATGATGATATCCCTGAGTATGTAAGCGATGGGGTTGCTGACATTGGCATAGTTGGTGAAAATGTGCTGTATGAAAAAAACAAATCAGTGGAGACCGTGGAGGAATTGGGTTTTGGCAAATGCAGGTTAAGTATTGCTGTTCCCAAAGCGGACGAGTACAACAACACTTATTTGCAGGGCAAAAGGATTGCCACCAGCTATCCTGTGCTGACCAGTAAGTTCTTGAATGAAAAAAATATCAAAGCAGAGCTACATGAAATTAGCGGCAGTGTAGAAATAGCCCCGGGCATTGGTTTGGCCGATGCTGTTTGTGACCTGGTAAGCAGTGGTTCCACGCTTTTTATGAATGGCTTGAAGGAAGTGGAGGTTATTTTGCAAAGCCAGGCAGTATTGATCAAGAATAAAAGCTTATCAGCAGAACAACAGCGGTTGCTGGACAAACTGCTGTTCAGGATACAAGCTGTAAAGAAGGCCAAGAACAATAAATATATCTTGCTCAATGCACCCAATGACAAATTGAGTGAAATTATCGCCTTACTGCCCGGCATGAAAAGCCCAACAGTTTTGCCCCTGGCAGAAGAAGGATGGAGCAGCGTTCACTCCGTGCTGAACGAGAATGAATTCTGGGAAATTATTGAACAACTAAAAGCACATGGCGCACAGGGGATCCTGGTAGTGCCAATTGAGAAGATGATAATATAATTTGAAGAGTCCTGATTGGAGAATTCAAAATTAATTGTGTTGTAGGGATGTCAGCCTGAACTTGTCGAAGGCGGTTACAATAAACAGTCAAAATGAAAACGTATTTATATCCTGCTAAAAAAGAGTGGAGCAAGCTATTGCAGCGTCCAACATTTGATACGGTTTCCTTACAAGGGAAAGTAAAAGCCGTATTGGCTGATGTAAAGCAAAATGGTGACGCTGCTATTGAGAAATATACTGCACAATTTGATGGGGTTCAATTGAATGATTTTGTTGTCACTGAAAACGAAATGAATGCGGCTGTTGCAGCATTGTCCGATGAACTAAAAGAAGCCATTCAAACGGCAGCCAATAATATCAATACTTTTCACCAACAGCAAACAGGCAAAGTTGAAATAGTTGAAACAATGCCCGGTGTAAGGTGCTGGCGTAAAAGCGTGGGCATAGAAAAAGTTGGATTGTACATTCCAGGTGGCACGGCCCCTTTGTTCTCCACTGTTTTAATGTTGGGTATCCCAGCTAGGATTGCAGGTTGCAAAGAAGTAGTCTTATGTACGCCACCCAATAGCGATGGTTCAGCACATCCCGCTATTTTGTATGCGGCCCAATTGGTGGGCATTACAAGGATGTACAAAGTAGGTGGTGTACAGGCCATTGCTGCTATGGCTTATGGCACAGGAACAGTTCCTCAAGTACACAAAATATTTGGCCCGGGAAACCAATATGTAACCTGTGCCAAACAGTTAATTCAACAAGAAGGTATTGCCATTGATATGCCTGCTGGTCCAAGTGAGGTTTGTGTATTGGCCGATGGCACAGCCAATGCCTCATTCGTTGCAGCAGACCTATTAAGCCAAGCTGAACACGGTGTGGACAGTCAGGTTTTATTGGTAACTACCAATCAGGAACTGGTAATTGGAATCAATGCGGAACTGGGAAAGCAAGTACAGCAATTGCCTAGGAAAGAAATTGCTGTACGGGCATTGGAAAACAGCAAAGCCATCGTTGTAAATACCATTGATGAAGCAATTGATTTAGTAAACGAATATGCTGCTGAACATTTAATCATTGCCTGTGCAGATGATGAAACCATTGCTGAAAAAATCAGCAATGCTGGTTCCATTTTCTTGGGCAACTATTCACCAGAAAGTGCGGGCGATTATGCAAGTGGCACCAATCATACACTGCCTACCAATGGTTTTGCAAAAGCTTATAGTGGTGTAAGCGTGGATAGTTTTGTAAAGAAAATTACCTATCAAAAATTAACACAGGAGGGTTTGCGTGCCATTGGCAAAACTGTTGAACTAATGGCAGCGGCCGAAGGGTTGGATGCACATAGGAATGCGGTTGCCATCCGGTTGGGGAAATGATGGTTAGGTCGCCATCCCCCAGGGAGGGGATGATGGACGCTCCGAATAAAAATCATACATACGAATATGAACTTCAATCTCGATAAACTAATACGGCCAAATATAAAATCCCTCACTCCTTACTCATCAGCCCGTGATGAATTTAGCGGTGAAGCAAAAGTATTTCTCGATGCCAATGAAAACAGTTTGGGCAGTCCATTAACCAAATGGTACAATCGTTATCCAGACCCACATCAGCAAAAGTTAAAACAGGCCATTGCTTTTGTAAAAAGCGTTCCCGCTGAAAACATTTTCTTGGGCAATGGCAGTGATGAATGCATTGATTTACTCTTCAGAAGTTTTTGTGAACCCAAAAAGGATAATGTCATCATCTGCCCACCAACTTATGGCATGTATGAAGTAAGTGCCAACATCAATGATGTGGAAATTCGTAAAGCCCCTTTATTGGAAGACTTTCAATTGGATTTGGTCCATTTGGAAAACCTGGTTGATGAAAACACAAAACTCATTTGGATTTGTTCACCCAATAATCCAACAGGCAATTCATTAAACAGAATCGATATTGAATCTGTCTTGAACAACTTTAATGGACTAGTTGTTATTGATGAAGCCTATATCAATTTTGCCAAACAAAAATCCTTCATTCAAGAACTAGGCGATTATCCAAACTTGGTGGTGATGCAAACATTCAGCAAAGCCTGGGGATTGGCTGCGTTACGTTTGGGGATGGCATTTGCTTCCATTGACGTTATTGATGTGCTGAACAAGGTGAAACCTCCTTACAATATCAATCAAGCAACACAGGAATTGGCTTTGAAAGCATTGGAAGAGGTTGGGCAAGTAAACGACATGATCAAGATCCTGGTTGATATGCGTAGCGCCTTGATGGATGTGTTCACCCAGATTCCAATTGTGGAGAAAATATACCCCAGCGACGCTAATTTTTTCCTGGTAAAGATCAAGGATGCCAGAAAACTGTACGGATGCCTATTAACAAAAGGAATTGTGGTAAGGGATAGGAGCAGTGTAAAATTGTGTGAGGACTGTTTGCGGATAACGGTTGGTACAGAAAAGGAGAACACGTTGCTAATTGATGCGATTGCTGACTACATAAACGAAATAATATGAGCAAAAGGATTTTATTTATCGATAGGGACGGAGTAATACTGCAGGAACCCCCATCAGATTTTCAGGTTGATTCAACAGATAAAACTTCTTTTGTGAAAGGGGCCATAACCGCACTGTCAAAAATTGCTGCCGATTTGGATTATTACAAGGTAATGGTCACCAATCAGGACGGATTGGGAACAGCTTCTTATCCAGCAGAAACATTTGAACCTTATCAGAACCTCATGCTAAGGACTTTGGAAGGCGAGGGGTTTGTGTTTGATGAAATCCATATCGATAAAACTTTTGTAGCAGACAATCAACCAACAAGGAAACCGGGGACAGCTTTGCTCACCCATTTTTTCAATAAGGAGGAATATGACTTAGGGAATTCCTTTGTTATTGGTGATAGGTGGAGCGATATTCAGTTGGCAAAGAACCTTGGGGCAAAAGCCATTTATCTCACTTCACCCTTGCACCAGTTAACGGATGAACAAGAAAATACTTTAAGAAGTACGATTGTTTTGGAAACGAACAATTGGAATGAAATCTATACTTTCTTGAAACTTGGTTTAAGAAAGCTAGTACATGAACGGAATACCAACGAAACAAAAATAAGCATAGGGTTGAATTTGGATGGTAGCGGCAGGGCCAATATCCATACAGGCCTGGGCTTCTTCGATCACATGTTGGACCAGATTGCACGTCATGGCAAAATGGATTTGGACATTACCACAAAGGGCGATTTGCATATTGACGAGCACCATACCATTGAAGATACCGGTATTGCGCTGGGCGAAGCCTTTGCTAAGGCATTGATAGATAAAACTGGTATGGAGCGTTATGGCTTTGCCTTGCCCATGGATGAAGCCGAGGCCAAGGTATTGATTGATTTTGGTGGACGGAACTGGATTGTTTGGGACGCAGATTTCAAACGGGAAAAGATAGGGGAGGTGCCCACAGAAATGTTCTTCCATTTCTTCAAATCATTTAGTGATGCTGCTAAATGTAACTTGAACATTGAATGCAAAGGAGAGAACGAGCACCATAAAATAGAAGCCATTTTTAAAGCCTTTGCCAAAGCAATAAAAATGGCTGTAAAAAGGGACCCGTTGAGTAATTATTTGCCCAGCACCAAGGGCGTTTTATAGTCATAGTCTGGCCATCCGTGGCCGGACTATGACAGGTATTTACTTTTTAGTGAATTGTAAAGAAGCAGAATTCATGCAGTAGCGTAATCCTGTAGGCTTGGGGCCATCTTCAAATACATGGCCCAAATGTGCACCACACCTACTGCAATGGACTTCCGTTCTAGTGGAACCAAAAGAATGATCTACTGACTCTTCCATGTTTTTGGCAATGGATGGCTTGTAGAAACTTGGCCATCCCGTACCGCTTTCAAATTTTGTTTCACTACTGAAGAGTTCCTGTCCACAGCATATACAGCTATAGGTACCCTTCTCATGGTTGTTCCAGTATTTGCCGGTAAAAGCCGTTTCGGTTCCCTGTTTCCTGGTCACCTCAAATTGCTCAGCCGTTAACTGGGCCCTCCATTCCTTATCTGTTTTTGTTACGGCAAATTGCTTAGTTTGTGCATTGGTGGTGCAACTGTTCATAATTAGGATGGTTGCAATGACTAGTATGATTGGTTTCATAAAATGGTTTTAATAATGAACGTTTTTATAGGTGTTTAGGTTTTGCTAAAACACTGATTGGCATTACACAAATAGTTGACTGTTTATCCAAGCAAAAAGACAGTCTCCAAAAATGTTACCAAAAAAAATGTTACAAAATAAAATGTAACAGAAAAAAGGGTAACATTTTTTTTGGAGATTATTAACGGTTGCATTGTTAGCTTCAAGTTTATCTGAAACGTTGCATCCGTTTCCGAACACTGCCAATAAATACGACATAGCTTTAAATAACTTACATTTTTTTTGGCTGTTCTAAAATGCGTCGCTAACATTGCATAAATGAATCAGCAAATAACAAATCAACAATGGTGGTGGCATACAATACTCAAAGGGGTATAGTAATGTCGTATGCACTACTTATTTGAAATAATATTCAAAGGCCCCACCAGAAATGTTGGGGCTTTTTGTTTGTTGGCAGGCTGAGCTCGTCGAAGCCCAAAAAATAAAGAATGAAAAAGATAATAGTAGAAACCACTTCTAAAAAAATGTTGGCAGATGTGTACACACCTGTTGGCATTTACTTAAGGGTAAGGGACAGGTTCAGGGATACGATCTTGTTGGAAAGCACAGACAACCATGCTGCAGAAAATAGCTATTCATTCATTTGTATTAATGCCATAGGGGGTATAGAAATATCTTCAGCAAAGGGCATCGAGTTCAAGCTCCCCAATCTGGCCCCTGAAAAAGTAGCGATAAACAAAACGAATACGGTGCCTAACCTGATTTTGGATTTCATGCAGAGCTTCGATATGGAAGAGGGCAGTAAGGAAGAAAAATTTGCACAGGGATTGTATGGGTATTCAACCTATGATGCAGTGCAGTTCTTCGATAAGATTGATTTAGCAACATCGAACAATCAACATCCGGCATCCAACGATGCAATCCCCCTCATGCGTTACCGCCTCTATCAATATGTGATAGCCATCAATCATTTCAAAGATGAACTGTTCTTGTTGGAGAATAGGATCAGCGGCTTGGAAAGTGATATTGCAGGTGTGGAAAGTTTGATCAGGAGCAAGGATGTACCTATATACCCATTTGCACTGCAATCATCGGAAACCAGTAACATGACAGATGAGGATTACAGAACAATGGTGCAGAAAGGCATCCAAAGTTGCTTGCGGGGCGATGTGTTCCAAATAGTACTCAGCAGGAGGTTCCAACAAAGTTTCACTGGAGATGAATTCAATGTTTACAGGGCCTTGCGGAATGTGAACCCTTCACCTTATTTGTTTTTCTTTGATTATGGCGACTATAAATTACTGGGTTCATCTCCCGAAAGCCAGCTCATTATCAATAAGGGCAAAGCAATTGTCCATCCCATTGCCGGAACATTCAAGCGTAGTGGTAACGATGAGGTGGACAGAATAGAGACAGAACGCCTGAAACTGGATGCCAAGGAAAATGCAGAACATGTGATGTTGGTTGACCTGGCAAGGAATGATTTGAGCCGCCTTTGCCACAATGTACAAGTAGCACATTATAAACAGGTGCAGTACTACAGCCACGTAATCCATTTGGTGAGTGAAGTGGTGGGCGATGTGCCAGAAGGAACAAACCCTTTTTTATTATTGGCCAAGACCTTCCCCGCCGGTACATTGAGTGGCGCCCCCAAGATTAAGGCCATGGAGCTGATTAACCAGTACGAGCCAACAGAAAGAAGTTATTATGGTGGGTGCATTGGTTTCGTTGGCTTTGATGGCAGTTTCAATCAGGCAATCATGATCAGGACTTTCCTCAGCAAGGACAATACATTGACCTATCAGGCTGGGGCAGGTGTGGTAGCAGCAAGCAAGCCAGAAAATGAATTGCAGGAAGTGAACAATAAACTGGGGGCTTTGAAAAAAGCGATAGTGTTAGCAGAACAATTATTTTAAATGTTGTGTTTTAAATTTTGAATGATAGGCCCTCATTCAGGATTCAACATTTGAAATTCAAAATAATAAGCCATGAAAATTTTAGTCTTTGATAATTACGATTCATTTACCTACAACTTGGTACACCTTGTTGAAAAGATAACACATGAAAAAGTGGATGTTTACCGCAACGATGAGATTGATTTGGAGAAAGTAAACGCATACGATAAGATTATTTTGTCTCCCGGCCCCGGTATTCCGGAGGAAGCAGGCCTGTTATTGCCATTGATAAAAATGTATGCACCAACCAAATCCATACTGGGTGTGTGTTTGGGGCATCAGGCTATTGGGCAGGCTTTTGGTGGGACACTAACGAATTTGTCCACTGTTTATCATGGTGTAGCAACACCCATTAGCTTGGTCCACGCTCTTGGAGCAAGTAACCCTTTGTTTGATGGATTGCCCAATGAAATAGAAGTTGGCCGTTACCATTCATGGGTTATCGACAACAATAATTTCCCGGAAGAATTGGAAATCACCGCAACGGACGAAAACAATTATATCATGGCACTGCAGCATAAAACCTATGATGTAAAAGGCGTGCAGTTCCATCCCGAAAGTGTATTGACACCAGAGGGGGAAATAATCATGAGGAATTGGTTGAGTAATTAATTGCAAAATATAAGGGCCCATTAACCACAAAATATAATAATCCCTCTTCAGGGGCATAGGATATGAAAAAGATTCTACAAACACTGTTCGAACATAAGACCTTGTCCAGGCAGCAGGCACAGGATGTATTGCTGAATATCGGAAAGGGAATGTACAATGAACATGAAATAACTTCTTTCATGACGGTCTACCTCATGCGTAGCATTACTATAGAGGAGTTGCAAGGCTTTAGGGATGCCTTATTGGACCTATGCATCAAAGCAGATTTTGATGGGCTCGAAACCATTGATATTGTGGGTACTGGTGGAGATGGAAAGAATACCTTCAACATTTCCACCTTATCCTGTTTCGTTGTAGCAGGGGCCAATCAGAAAGTAGCCAAACATGGTAACTATGGAGCCTCCTCCATTTCAGGTTCAAGTAATGTGATGGAGCAATTGGGCTATAAGTTCAAAAACGATAACGATCAATTGAAGAAAGAGCTGGAGCAAGCAAACATCTGTTTCCTCCATGCACCATTCTTCCATCCAGCCTTGAAAACAGTGGGGCCAATAAGAAAGAACCTTGGAGTAAGAACCTTCTTCAATATGTTGGGGCCAATGGTAAATCCTGCCAGGCCAGTTTATCAATTGGTGGGGGTATATAGTTTGGAAATGGCCAGGATCTATAACTACCTACTGCAGCAAACTGGCAATCCGTTCACCATCATCCACAGTTTGGATGGTTACGATGAGATTTCCCTGACCAACGATACCAAAGTCATTACACAAGCCGGTGAAAGAATAATGACTCCCCAGCAGTTGGGTAAACGTTCGGTTGCTGCAGAAGATATTTATGGCGGCAGCAGTGTGGAAGAGGCAGCGAAGATTTTCCAACGCATCATCAAAGGCGAAGGCAGCTTTGCGCAGAATGCAGTAGTGCTGGCCAATGCAGCCATGGCACTGCATTGTACAGGTGCCTATAAAAATTATGAAGATGCCTATAATGCAGCAGTGGAAAGTTTGGAAAGCGGCAAGGCTTATCAATCGTTGCAAACATTGGTCAGTTTACAATAGCTCTTCGAAGTCTCCAGGCCTCGAAAGCCCTATGTTCTTCCGAGTCTCTGACGATTAAAAATAAAAACATGAACATCTTAGATAAAATAGTGGCCCATAAAAAAATAGAAGTTGCACAGCGCAAAGCACAGGTTTCTATTGCTGAGTTGGAGAAAGGAAAATTCTTTGCCAATGGAACCCTGTCCTTGAAAAACTTCTTGTTGGATGGAACCAAAACAGGCATCATTGCAGAATACAAAAGGAAATCACCCAGCAAGGGCATCATCAATAATCAATCCACTGTGGAAGAAGTAACTAGTGCCTATGCGAGGTTTGGGGCAAGTGGGATTTCTGTGTTGACCGACTCGGCATTCTTTGGTGGTGACCTCAATGATCTGCTGGCCGCTACCATCAACGAAGTACCCCTGCTCCGTAAGGATTTCATGATTGATGAATACCAGGTCATTGAAGCCAAAGCCTATGGGGCAGAAGTCATCCTACTGATTGCCGCTTGCCTAACCAAAGCAGCAGTAAAACAATTGGCAGCAACAGCAAAGGGCCTAGGGCTGGAAGTGTTGCTGGAAATCCATAACGACGAAGAACTTGAACATATCTGCGAAGGGGTAGACCTGGTAGGGGTCAATAACCGCAACCTCAAAACATTTGAGGTAAGTATTGGTACTTCCTTGCAACTCATCAACAAAATACCAACAGATAAAATTGCCATTGCAGAAAGTGGCATCAGTAATGTGGAAACGATACTAACTTTACGCCAAGCAGGTTTCAAAGGTTTCCTGATTGGGGAAAATTTCATGAAAGAAACCAATCCTGCACAGGCATTTGAAGATTTTACGAAGCAACTAAACAGTTTTAAAAGATAAATCATCACTAGAACGTTCTTGCCCTTCTCCTTCAGGAGAAGGGTTAGGATGAGGTAAAACAACAACAATAATGAACATTAAAGTTTGCGGTATTACAGAGTTTAAACAGATGCAGCAATTGGATGCATTGAATGTGGATTTCGTAGGGATGGTTTTCCATCCAGCATCCCCCCGGTTTATCGGCGACAGGCTCCCGAAGAAAGACATCAAGAATGCCGATTTTGAATTCAAGAGAGTAGGCGTATTTGTTGATCCCGAGATGATAGATGTGCTCGATGCCATTGATGATTATGGTTTGGATGTGGTTCAATTGCATGGCAATGAATCTGCTGAAATGTGCGAAGACCTTTCAAGCGAAGTGGAAGTCATCAAAGCATTCAGCATCGATAGTACTACTAAAGATATTGATGCACTTGTTGCTCCTTACGATGCTGTATGCGACTACTATCTGTTCGACACAGCGGGCAAAGCGGCTGGCGGCAATGGGGAGCAATTTGATTGGAGTATTTTGGCAAAGGCCAAAATTGAAAAGCCCTTCTTTTTAAGTGGGGGCATTGGCGTGGATGATATCGCCAAGATCAAGGCCTTTAAACATCCCGATTTTTTTGGTGTGGATGTAAACAGCAAATTGGAAAAGGAACCCGGTGTAAAGGATATGGGCAAGGTTTTGCAGTTCACATTGGGTTTTAAAAAGTAAACGTCATTACGATGGAGCAGGGCGTCATTGCGACGAAGGAAGCAACGTCTTTGCGAGGAACGAAGCAATCTTCTTTGCATCCACGGCAGATTGTTCCCTTCGTCACAGCAATGACAAAAACAACAATTGCTTTTGATTACCGTATGAAAGAAGTCAACCCACCAAAAACTTCTTACCAATGCAGGAACAGGGAAATAAAATAATCAGCAACCTAGCTTTTAATTTGGGTGCTACTGGCTCACCCTTCAGGGGGCGGGGCGGACTTAAAGTTTGCGGCATGACAGACCTTGATCAAATGCACCAACTAGGTGACATGGGTGTTCAGTTTGCTGGATTGATTTTCTACCACAAAAGTCCACGTTTTGTTTTGAAGCATGGACTAAGGGCAGAAGAGGTGAAAAAGGAAAAACTCAAAGTGTATAAAGTGGGCGTGTTTGTCAACTCCACTTACGATGAAGTGATGAATATGGTGGACACGTTTGGTTTGGACATGGTGCAGCTTCACGGCAGTGAAACACCTTATCAATGTGCCAAGCTCAGCGACTACCTACAGGTTATCAAGGCTTTCCGTTTTGCAGACAACGATAATGTGCAGTGGATGATCAAGGACTATTACATGGATGCCGACATGTTCATGTTCGATACAGGCGTAACAGAAAAAAATGAGCATGGGGAAATTACCAGGAAGTTCAATTGGCAACGGTTACGTGGCCTCAACATTGGTAAGTCCTTCTTTTTAAGTGGGGGCATAGAACCGACTGATGCCCCGGCTATTAAGAAGTTCATGCTTGACCCTGTAGCCAAGGATTTGTTTGCATTGGACATCAACAGCAGGTTCGAAACATTGCCTGGCATAAAAAATATGGAACTGATAAAACAATTTATGGAGGAGTTGAAGTAGTGGCTGCCAGCCTGAGCCTGTCGAAGGCGATGAAAATAGGAGGCTTCTCGTTGACCATACTTCGACAAATTCAGCATGACAATGAAGAGTAAAGAACACTTAGTTTTTAGAAACCCAACTTGAATATCTAGAAGAGATTGTAATTGTTGAGTAATCATCCAATCGTACAATTGTAAAAAGCAACCATAGCTTAAAAGAAGTACTTCTGCTAAGTACATAAAACAAAAAAGAGAATGACCATAGAACAGACAAATATTGCTAACACCCCTTTAGGGGATGGGGGCTATACTTCACCCAACGCCCAAGGCTACTATGGCAGTTTTGGTGGTGCATATATTCCTGAAATGCTCCACAGCAATGTGGCCGAACTTAAGGAAAAGTATTTGCAAATAATGGCTGAACCTTCTTTCCAAGAGGAGTTCCAGCAATTGCTCATAGATTATGTGGGCAGGCCAACGCCCCTGTTCTATGCAAAGCGTTTAAGTGCATTGCACAATACGGGTATCTATTTGAAGAGGGAGGATTTATGCCATACAGGGGCACATAAGATCAACAATACAGTGGGCCAGATACTATTGGCCCGCCAGTTGGGCAAAACAAGGATCATTGCAGAAACAGGTGCTGGTCAGCATGGCGTGGCCACGGCAACTGTCTGCGCCTTAAAGGGCATGGAATGCATTGTGTACATGGGCGAAAAGGATATTGAACGCCAGGCACCCAATGTAGCAAGGATGAAAATGCTGGGAGCCAAGGTTGTTCCGGCAACCAGTGGCAGCAAGACATTGAAAGATGCCACCAATGAAGCCATCCGTGACTGGATCAATAACCCCAACGATACACATTATATCATTGGCAGTGTGGTGGGCCCGCATCCCTATCCCGATATGGTGGCCCGTTTCCAAAGTGTCATCAGCAAGGAAATACGCAAACAATTATTGGATAAAACAGGCAATGAACTGCCAACGCATGTGATGGCCTGTGTGGGTGGTGGCAGTAATGCTGCCGGTGCCTTCTATCATTTCCTGGATGAGTTAAGTGTGCAGTTGGTAGCTGTGGAAGCTGCTGGACATGGCATCAACAGCGGCATGAGTGCAGCAACCACCCAACTAGGTAAACCGGGCATCCTGCATGGAAGCAAAAGCCTGCTCATGCAAACGGCAGATGGGCAGGTGGTGGAACCGCATAGTATTTCAGCAGGGCTGGACTATCCGGGCATTGGACCCTTACATGCAAACCTGTTCAGTAGCAAACGGGGCACTTTCCTAAGTGCAACAGATGATGAAGCATTGGCCAGTGCATTTGAGGTAAGCAAGCTGGAAGGCATTATCCCAGCATTGGAAACAGCACATGCTTTTGCCGCATTGAAGCAAATGCAGTTTAAAAAAGAAGATGTGGTAGTGGTTTGCTTAAGTGGTAGGGGGGACAAGGATTTGGCGACTTATATGAAGAATATGTAAAACCCTATCCCCTAAAGAGGAGATGGAGAAGAACGTGTAGAAGTTATCTGGTAAGCAACAAAAGAATAGAACATTTAAAATGAGCGACTCAAGAATAAGCAAGCTGTTTCAAGGTTCCCCTTTAGGGACGGAGGGGCATAAAATCCTCAACGTTTACTGCACCGCAGGCTACCCAACACTCGATAGTACATTGACTGTCATGCAGGCATTGCAGGACAATGGTGCAGACCTTATAGAATTGGGCATGCCCTACAGCGACCCATTGGCCGATGGCCCCGTTATACAGGCCAGCAGCAGCACCGCACTGGCCAATGGGATGACAATAGAGATACTGTTTCAGCAATTGAAGGGTTTCCGTTCCGGTCGCAGGGGCATAACCGTACCCGTTGTGTTGATGGGCTACATGAACCCGGTATTGCAGTTTGGCTTTGAGAAATTCTGCCAGTACGCCGCCGATGCACCCATTGATGGTATCATTTTGCCCGACCTTCCAGCATATGAATTTGAAACCGAATACAGGGAAATATTGCAGCGTTACGGATTGGATTTCATCTTCCTCGTTACGCCGGAAACATCAGAAGAAAGAGTAAGAAAATTGGACAGCTTAAGTACGGGTTTCCTGTATGCCGTAAGTTCATCCGCCACAACAGGTGGCAATACCAATTTTGATGCAGTGGAACAATACCTGCAACGCTTGCAAAGCTACCAATTGAACAATCCTGTGCTGGTTGGTTTTGGCATAAAGGACAAACAGACTTTTGATGCTGCCTGTAAATATGCCAACGGTGCAATCATAGGCAGTGCCTATATCAAGGCCTTGGAGGATGCGGAAGATATAGAAACTGCCACAAAAGAATTTTTGGGCAGCATCGTACAATAAAATTGGGAGCGGAAAACGGGATTCGGACCCGCGGCCTTTAGTTTGGGAAACTAATGCTCTACCAACTGAGCTATTTCCGCTGATAAAATAAAGATATGAAATTGGTCATTATAAAATACAATGCAGGCAATATTCAAAGCGTACTATATGCTTTGGAGAGGATTGGTGTTGAGGCAGCCGTTACGGATGATGTGCAGCAGATTCAATCTGCCGATAAAATCATCTTCCCGGGTGTTGGAGAAGCCAGTACGGCCATGGATTATTTGAAAGAAAGGGGATTGGACACTGTCATAAAAAACCTTCAGCAGCCGGTACTGGGTATATGCCTGGGCATGCAGCTCATGTGCAAGCATAGTGAGGAGAATGATACGGACTGCTTGGGCATTTTTGAGGAGCCTGTAAAGAAGTTTGTTAATCCCCCTCAAGGACCTGCTGTCAAAATCCCCCAGATTGGCTGGAACAATATATATGATTTGAAAACCAGTTTGTTCAAAGGCATAGAGGAGAACCAGTTCTGCTATTTTGTTCATGGTTATTATGCAGCTTTGGGGCAGCATACCATTGCCACCACCAATTATATCCACCCATACAGTGCTGCTTTGCAAAAGGATAACTTTTATGGCGTGCAGTTTCACCCGGAGAAATCCGCAACGGTAGGGGAGCAGATGATTAAAAACTTTATTGAACTATAACCATGCAAATAATTCCGGCAATAGATTTAATCGATGGCAAGTGTGTGCGGCTCACCCAAGGGGACTATTCCCAAAAAAAGATCTACAATGAAAACCCCCTGGAAGTTGCCCTTGAATTTGAGGGGGCGGGCCTGCAAAGGCTACATTTAGTGGACTTGGACGGTGCAAAAGCAGGTATGGTGAAGAACTGGAAAGTGCTGGAAACCATTGCATCCCGAACAAAGCTCAGCATTGATTTTGGTGGCGGTATCAAAACGGAAAAGGATGTGCAGGTGGTTTTTGGGTCAGGTGCAGCATTGGCAACGGTTGGCAGCATTGCTGTAAAGGACGAAGCATTGTTTGTAAGCTGGTTGCAGCAATTTGGGGCAGATAAGTTTTTATTGGGTGCCGATGTGAAGGACGAGAAAATTGCCATTGGCGGCTGGTTGGAAACAACAGGCATCTGGATTTATGACTTCATCGAAAAATATATCAAGCATGGCGTGCAGCAAATATTCTGCACCGATGTAAGCAAGGACGGGAAATTGGAAGGCCCCTCAATTGACTTGTACAAGAACATCATCGCCCAATTCCCCGAACTGCATTTCATAGCCAGTGGAGGCGTAGCAACAATGAAGGACCTGGATGAACTAAAAGAAATTGGTTGCAAAGCCGCCATAGTAGGTAAGGCCATTTATGAAAACAGGATACGGATTACTGATTTGAAATTGCTAATTTGAGATTCATGGCAACGATTACCAGATTTGAAGAAATGGATATTTGGAAGGAAGCCAGAAGGCTTTCCTTAATTATATTTCAATATTCACATAAGGAATTGTTTGCTAGGGATTTTAGATTCAAAGACCAGATAAGGGCAGCGGCAGGTTCCATTATGGATAATATAGCTGAAGGCTTTGAACGTTCGTCAAGACTGGAATTTGTCAATTTTTTAAGTTTCGCCAAAGGTTCTTGTGGTGAAGTAAAGCCTCAATTGCATAGAGCTAAAGACCAGTTGTATATTTCAGAAGAGGAATTTCTTGAAACTTACCAAGGGTTTGATAAGCTTGCATCTAATATTGCTGGATTTATCAGTTATCTTAATCAATCAGAACTAAGGGGACAAAAATTTAAGGACCGAAAGTGAACGCCCCAATTTCAAATTTCAAATTAGAAATTTCCAATGCTCACCAAAAGAATAATACCTTGTTTGGATATCAAAGATGGCCGTACGGTTAAGGGCATCAACTTTGAAAATATACGTGATGCTGGCGACCCAGTAGAGTTAGGGGCCTTGTATGCAGCCCAAGGTGCAGATGAACTGGTATTCTTGGATATCACTGCAACAGTGGAAAAAAGGAAAACATTAAGTGAACTCGTTAATAAGATAGCCCACAAAATAAACATCCCTTTTACTGTTGGTGGTGGTATTTCAAGTGTGGAAGATGTAAGTGTACTGCTCCAAAATGGTGCAGACAAGATTTCCACTAATACTTCTGCTTTCAAGAACCCCCAACTAATCAATGACCTGGCCAAGCAATTTGGTAGCCAATGCGTGGTACTGGCCATCGATACAAAAAAGGAGGACGATGGCGAATGGTATGTGTACTTAAACGGTGGCAGAACAAAAACAACCACCAAATGTTTTGATTGGGCCAAGCAGGCCGTTGACCTTGGCGCCGGTGAAATACTGCTCACCAGCATGAACAACGATGGCACCAAACAGGGGTTTGCCCTGGATATAACGCAGCAGTTATCTACAAACCTCCCTGTTCCCATCATTGCAAGTGGTGGTGGTGGCACCATGCAGCATTTCAAGGAAGTGTTCCAGGATGCACAGGCCGATGCAGCCCTTGCAGCCAGTATTTTTCACTTCAAGGAAATAGGAATACAGGATTTAAAGAGATATTTGCACAATCAACAAATCCCTGTAAGGTTATGGGAGAAGTAATCGTAGGCTCAATAGCAGTATTGATTGTCTTCTTTGCATTCAATAGGAGCAACAGGAACAGGCGTATCAACAACCGCCGAAGGTTCAGTGACAAGCAGGAAGAACTGCTGTCCATTTTGCGGGAAAAGCTGGATGCCCCACCTGCTAATGCACCCAGCAATCCAACTGGAACCACGTAAATTTCTGGTGCTGCCACCCCAAGGAGCCCGTAATCAAGGACTATACCTTACGAATTTGGAAGACTTATATAAGCCTATCTGCATAACAATTATCTTGCGGCATAATTGAAATTTATAAAACTTCCCTGTTCCCCTTTAGGGGCTAGGGGTAAACCAACCACGATGGCTTTTACAGAACCTCCAATTCATTGGAACGATTATGAAGATATTGCCCTGAAACTCTATGAACGTTTTGGCGATGATTTTACCGAGAGCAAAATTTACCGCATCCGCTTTACTGAACTATTGGAATGGGTGCTCGCCATTGATGGCTTTGTTGGCACACGTGAGCAAAGCACCGAAGGCCACCTGGAAATGATACAGAGCAGTTGGGTATATGAATGGAGGGATGCGCAGAAATAATGAATGTTTTAATTTGCCAATTAAATGCCCTGTGCATATTATCAGAACATTCAAAATAATAACCTGCCCTTCGCTTCAATCATTATCACATTATCGAATCAGCTAATTATCACATTATTTTATGAACGTCCTTGAGCTTTTCAAAAATATCACCACTTTCGTTTTTGATGTGGATGGCGTATTGACCGATGGCAACCTAATCCTACTGCCCGATGGTGTTATGGCAAGGCGGATGAATACCAAAGATGGATATGCCCTGCAATTGGCCATCAAGAAGGGGTACAGCATTCTGGTAATAAGTGGCGGCAATTCACCCGAAGTAATGAACAGGCTGAACCTGTTGGGCATTGAACATGTGTTCATGCAAGTGACCAATAAATTGGAAGTACTGGAAAATTACATGTTGCAGCACAGGGTGGCCCCCCAGCAAATATTGTTCATGGGGGACGATATCCCCGATTTGGAAGTGCTGAAGCATGCCGGGCTTGCCGCCTGCCCAGCAGATGCTGTAAATGAAGTGAAAGAAATAGCCCACTATATTTCGAATTTCAAAGGTGGTGAAGGCTGTGCAAGGGATGTGATAGAAAAAACAATGAAGCTCCGTGGCCATTGGAATGAAGATGTAACGGTTAGGTCCCAATAAATTGAATAAATAGCCAAGCATATATTTTGAAATTAACCACAGCTTTTTTAAAGTTGGTTCGTTGGCCCAATTTGGTGTTCATCGCATTGACGCAAGTATTGTTCCTCTATTGCATTGAAAAGCCCATTTTCCACAACGCGAGGATCGGGACCAATGTTCATGGACTTTATTTCGTGTTGCTTACATTGGCTTCCGTCTTCATTGCTGCAGCGGGCAATATCATCAACGACTATTTCGATCTGAACATCGACCAGATCAATAAACCCGATAAGGTGATTGTGGATAAGGTAATCAACCGTCGTTCTGCTATCCTTTGGCATTTACTGCTCAGTATTATTGGCATCGTGTTCGGTTTCTATATTGATTTGAGCACGGGTGTCCGTTTTCTCGGCCTGGCAAACCTGGTCAGTGTTATCTTATTGTTCTTCTATTCCGTTTCGCTCAAAAAGAAATTCCTCATTGGCAATGTGCTCATTTCCTTGCTCACCGCTTGGGTAATACTGGTAATCACTTACTGCGAAACAAACCATTTGCTGGATGTTTTCCGGAAGGGCAGTACCCTTGAAGCGGATAAGTTATCCAGGCTCACTTTCTTATACGCAGGGTTTGCATTCATTATTTCACTCATCCGCGAAGTAATCAAGGACATGGAGGACATAGAAGGCGATAGAAGGTATGGGTGCAGGACAATGCCCATTGTTTGGGGCCTCAATGCCAGCAAGGTGTTCGTGGCCGTATGGTTGGTGGTACTGATTGTTACCTTGGTTATTGTTCAGGTGTATGTTCTGCAGTTCAGGTGGTGGTTCAGTGCAGCATACTGCATTGCCGCTATTATATTGCCGTTACTGTGGGTTTTCAGGAAACTGTTCAGGGCACAGTCACCAAAGGACTTCCATCAACTAAGTTCCATTGTTAAGGTAATCATGCTTACAGGTATATTGAGCATGCTGTTCTTTAGGTTCTATATTTCCTGAACAGCTTCAGGTGAACCAAACCCAAACAAAAGTCAACAATGAACAATATCATTCTAGCTTCACAATCACCCCGCAGGAAACAATTATTGGAATGGGCAGAAGTTCCTTTTGAAATCATTGTACAGGGCACGGACGAATCATTCCCAACTGGTATGCCCATTATTGAAGCACCGGTTTACATTGCCCAACAAAAAGCACTAGCGGTTAGGAAATATGTGCAGGATGCCTTCCATGGTATCCATGCCAATGAAGCCATTCTGGCTGCAGATACGGTTGTGGTGCTCAACAATACAATTATTGGCAAACCAAAAGATAGGGACGATGCCATCACCATCCTATCAGCGTTAGCAGGCAGCCATCACCAGGTCATTACAGGTGTGGTTATTTTGCATAGCGGAGGTGAGATTGCTTTTGCCGATGTTACCGATGTGGAGTTCCATCCGCTTACCTTGGACCAAATCAAGTTTTATGTTGACAAGTACAAGCCCTACGATAAAGCCGGTGCCTATGCCATCCAGGAATGGATAGGCGTGGTGGGCATCAAATCCATCAAAGGTGATTTCTACAATGTAATGGGATTGCCCATAAGTAGGGTAGTGCAGGTATTACAAAATTTGTAGGGTTCAGCAAACTCCTTTATCTTCATATTGCATCGCCCTCATAGTTAAACACGTAACTATGACGGAAAATCTATTGCATTTTATTTGGCAGTTCCAGTACTTCAATAAAACCGAGCTGCAAACGGAAGATGGCGAAACGCTACAAATCATCAAGCAGGGTTCCCATAACGTCAATCAGGGACCGGATTTCTTGGAAGCTTCCATAAGGGTAGGTAAACTTATTTTAGTCGGCAACATTGAACTGCACATTAACGCTTCCGATTGGTACAGGCACCAGCACACATACGACCTTAACTACGCCAATGTTGTTCTTCATGTGGTCTGGAAAAATGACAGGCCAGTAACCGATAGCCTTGGTAATCCATTGCCCACATTGGTCCTGCAGCACCGTGTGGCAAAAGTAGTGTTGCAGCGGTACAAGGGCCTGATGAATGAGGGTTCAACCATTCCCTGTAATAAGTTCCTGCCCGCACTGAATGAAATTGGCTGGCTTTCTTGGAAGGAAAGGTTGGTAGCGGAGAGGCTGGAATCAAAATCAAAGCATGTACTGGACCTGTACAAAGAAAGCAACAATCATTGGGAAGAAGTTTTTTGGTGGATGCTGGCAGGCAACTTCGGCATTAAAGTGAACACAGCTTTTTTTGAACGGGTTGCCAGGACCATCCCAATAAACCTACTGGCTAAACACAAGCAGCAGTTGCACCAATTGGAGGCATTGTTGTTGGGCCAGGCCAATTTGTTGAACGGTGATTTTGAAGACGATTACCCCATAATGCTACAGAAAGAATACAGGTTCCTCCAAAAGAAATACAAACTGCAACAATTGAATATAGTGCCCGCTTTTTTACGCATGAGGCCAGCGGCTTTCCCTACCATACGGCTGGCACAGTTAGCAGTGCTTGTGAACAATAGCAACCACCTTTTCTCCTTTTGCAAGGAAGTAGGCACCCTCAATGAGCTTAAACAGCAATTCGATGTTATTGCCAACGATTACTGGCACTACCATTACCGTTTTGATGAGCCCAGCACCTACAAGCCAAAAAGTATGGGTCCCCAGATGCTGGAGAATATCCTCATCAATACCATCATCCCGGTGCTCTTCGCTTATGGGCTGCATACAAAGGAAGAACGGTACAAGGAAAAAGCCATCCGTTGGCTGGCGGAACTTTCGCCAGAACAGAACAATCTCACCAAAGCGTGGAAAAAAATGGGCATTGAGAACAGTAATGCCATGGATTCCCAAGCCTTGATACAGCTTTCCAATCATTACTGCAAGGACAGGAACTGCCTCCAATGTGCCCTTGGCAACAAGATCCTGAAAGGTGCGCAGCAGGCCTAGCCATCAATGGTCACAAATAAAGCATGGGTGTTCTATTTGTGATCATTCGCGCAATTAATGGCAGATAAATCCATTTGCTTGCAAACGGCTTTCAAATAATAACGGTTACTGCCCTATCACTGGCGGTTTCCCCACTAAAGCCGTTTCCCCTATCTTCGCCGCCATTATGAGCAAAATAGAACGTTACAGAAAATTACTGGGTGTAACACAATATGCAGAATTAAAGGATTTGAAAACCATTTACAGGAACGCTATGAAGGATTGCCATCCCGACAAGTTCCAGGATAATGAGGAGGAAAAAATGGCTGCAGAAGAAAGGAGCAAGAAGGTAATCGAAGCCTATCATTTCTTGGTAAGCATTGCCCCAGAAACCATTGAAGCCACTTTGGAACAGTACAACGAAACCATCAATGAAGCAAACATTGACGACTTCCAGTACAAGGGCGTTACATTGAGTATCGACTTCTCCGATGGCAATACCTACGAGTATTTCGATGTGCCCAAGAACACTTATGTAAAGTTGGTGAATGCCCCTTCACAGGCAAGGTTTGCACGCAGGCATATCTGCAATTCATTTGTTTACAGGAGCGTGAACAAATTGGTAACTGCATAGCTGCAATATACAAACCTGCATACTTTTAGAGCATAGCGAATTAAATATAGCTCATGAAACATTGGCTCATCTTTGTTGCTATCTTGTTTCTCCAATGCAAAAACAGGCCAGCTATGCAACCACAAACCAATAACATTACCCACGCTTTTCGTTTAAGGCCCGGTCAGGATTTGAGGCAGGAAATAGAAGCTTTTGTGGCAAGGGAAAAAATTGTTGCTGGTTATATCGTTACCTGTGTGGGCAGCCTTACACAAACCAATATACGTTTTGCTAACCAGCAAGATGGATCAGTTGCCCAAGGCCATTTTGAAATTGTATCATTGGTGGGTACGGTGAGCAGCAATGGCTCCCATATACATATCAGCATTAGTGATAGCACTGGCAAAACCATTGGTGGTCACCTACTAAAAGGCAACATCGTTTATACTACAGCCGAAATTGTAATTGGCGAGAGCAAGGACTTTATCTTCACCCGTGAAAAGGATGGCTCCACCCCTTGGGAAGAATTACAGATAAAGCCTACATCAACAAAAACAAATTAGAATTCTGGGAGGATGGTATTTAGGGTTCAAGCTTTTAGGATGAATATTAGGCTTCAGTGGCGTTGGCACCATTCCAATGAAGGATACAATTTGGCTTTTATCTAAGCTGGATATTTAACTACCCAATAGTTTAAATCTTGCAAGTGTATGATACCACTGCAGCTTCATTCATGTCCTGTAGCCCTTTCCCAAAATTTAGAACACAAACTTCACGCACCTCACCTTTTCCGCACCTTCATTCCTGATCCTCAACTTGGCATAGTAACTGGCACTCAGTTCAAAACCACCCCTTGATTGCGAGGCCGTTTTCAACTGGGAAGTGTTCACATCGTAGCTCAGGCCAATATTCAGCCGGTAAACGCTCAGTTTCACCACTGGCACAAGGGCATCCTTCCACCTATAAAAGCCGCCAACGTACAGGGATACCTTTTCATCGGTATCATAATGCTGCAACAGGTCTATGCCATACAGGGCACCGCCCATAATCTGGTAATTGCCCCCCTGTTTGTAATAGTCCGCAAAGAACACTAACCGGTTGTAATCACCCGTTTGCGTGGTCAGTCCGGTGTTCAGGGTAAACTTCTGTTGCAGGGTGGTGGTTTCATTATTGGCATAGAAGCCAACCTTGGCCTTGTTCACATGGAACATGGATGCGCCCACATAAAAAGTATTGGTGTTCATATCACCAAAGCCCATACTGTAAGTAACACCTGTGGCAAGGTCCCAATAGTTGATGCCCGTGCTTTTGAAGACTTGCTGTGTAGCATTGTTGGGATTGAATGCACCCGCAACAAACTGGTCATCCAATTGAAGCTTGGTGGCATCGAACTGGCTGCTTACACTGCCGGCCATGAATGCCACGGATAGGTAACTATCATATTCCTCGTTCAGTGACTTGTGGAAGTTGATTACAGGCAGCAACTGCGTCCGCTTCAACTTGATGTCACCTGCCACATCATTGGTCATCTCCAGCCCCACCGTTAAATAGTCATTGGCATTGCCTATCGGGAATTTCACTTCCGCACTGGCTGCAGTTGTTTGGTAAGGAACGGTCACGCTCTGCCATTGGTTGCGGAAGATGCCCGCCACACGGATATCCCCATCAAACACACCTGCCAAGGAAGGGTTGCGTAGCAGGGGCTTCTCATAGAACTGGGAGAAGGAAAAGTCCTGGGCATGCAATCCTGCCGTAAGCAGGAGCATGGTGAAAAATAAAATTCTTCTCATAAAAAATGTTTTGGGTTAATGGTTCATAGCTATCGCCCATGAACCATGACCTATTACCTATTACTTCAATATCGCCACATTCCCCTTGTACACATAGCTCACATCATTGTCACAGGTAACCTCACAAGTGTACACATACACTTCAGGCGGGGCCGCAACACCATTTACTTTGCCGTCCCAGCCCTGTGCGGCATCATTCGGACTGATATTGCTCCGCTCGAATACCACCTGCCCCCAGCGGTTGAATATGCGGAAGCTCTTCACTGTTTTGATGCCCGAGCCACGCACCATCAATATATCATTGATACCATCACCATCAGGCGTAAAACCATTGGGTATGAACACTTGCGAGCCTTCGCAGAATACCTTGATGCATACCGTATCCCTCGCAGCACACTTGTACAGGTTGCTGGCAGTAACTGCATAGCATACCGGTTTCTTAATGGTGGCCACTGGTTGCGGGCAGGTACTGCAACTTAGGTCCGTGGCTGGGCTCCAGCTCCAATTGGTAATCGGCCCATTGGTGAAACTGGAGATTAATGGAAGCTTTGTTCCTGTTGCCAACACTTGATCTGCACCCAAACTAATGGTGGGGTACTGACCAACAGCCACCGTTACATGGGCCGTATCCTGGAAGCAGTTATGGTTGTCAAAACCAATTACTTGGTATTGGGTAGTAAGCGTTGGTGTGGCCAAAGGCGCAGCCGTATTGGCCTGTGACAACGTTGCTGCTGGTGTCCAGGCATAAGTGCTTGCACCTGTAACCGATAATTGCGAGGAACTTCCAATACAGATGGTATCGTTGGGGGAAGCAACAATATGTATGGGCTGCGCTACGGTAATGATCACACTGTCCTTGCCGCTGCAACCAAAACTATTGGTACCTGTAGCAATATACTGTGTGGTGGTTAAAGGCGTAGCAGTGGTAGTGGTACATGCAGTGCAGCTCAATGTGCCATTAATGGGTGCCCATGTAATGGTAGTAGCAGCACTAGATGCTGTTAACTGCAATGATTGCCCCTTGCAGATTAACTGGTCATTGGGTGCAGCAATAATAGGGGTGGGGTTAATGGTAATGCTTTGTACAGCAGTATCGGTACACCCGTAAATGGTTCCTGAAATCAAGGTAGCAGTATAGGTGCCGGGCAAAATATACGTGTTGGTTACAGGTGAACCGTTAATGGTTACCCCATTGGAGAATGCCCAGTTATTGAAAGCAATACCATCCACAGAAACATTCTGTGCAGTATAGTTCACCTCCTGTGTGGCACAGCCCTGCAATGAAGCAACAATGGCATTGCTTGGCTTATTGTTCACCTTCACATATACACTGTAGGTGGCAGTGTCCGTACATCCTGAAACAGTGGTGGTGACCAACTGTATGGTCCAGGTATTGGTAGCCGTATAACTGTGTTGGGGGTTCTGCAAATTGCTTGTTCCCCCATCGCCAAATTTCCATTGCCAACTGCTGATGTTCAGAAAATGCCTAGAAGTATCCGTGAACAGCACATTGGTGGAGCCGCAACTTTCCTGCTTGATAAACTTATAGCCAGCCTTCACAAAATCCACTTTTATCGTATCCGCTCCCTGTAGCAGAACTGTGCAGGTGTTGGACAAACTGGAATACAAGGTAGCTGTGGGAACATACGCACCAGCCTGTGTATAGGGATGGTAAATAATGGTGGAGCTTGTTGTTAAGAAACTACCATCGCCAAAATTGTATTTGATGCTGTCAGTGCCAGTGGCAGTTACGGTAAACCTTACAGGGGTAGTATTGCAGACGTTTCCATGGTCGTACTGCCAGGTACCTGTTGGACCACGCACAACAATGTTTTTGGTGGCCTCATAAGTGCAGCCACCGGGGTTCAAGGCATTCATCGTAACCACATAAGTACCTACCTGTGTAAACGTATGCGTGATGGTATTGCCGGTACCCGTGCCACTGCTGCCAAAGTTCCAAGTGGTTAATGTGGCAGGTAAACTTTGATTGGTAAAAGTGGTGGTGAATGGGACACAGTTACTAACAGTATCCGTTACTGTGAACAGTCCGGGCAATTTTGCAACAATCGTAATGGATTTACTGATACTGTCCAAACAGGTAAGCCCGCTACTGTACTGCCTGAAAGCCTTCAACTGTACATTGTAGGTACCCGCTGTTGCATAAGCATGGGCCGGGTTCACTAAGGTGGAAGTGAAATTATCCCTGAAGTTCCATAGCAAGCTGGTGGCCGTATCGGTTTGATTGGTGAAGTGGATGCTATCGCCAATGCAGGCTGTTAAAGGCACAGCCGTGAAGTTGGCAATGGGCGAATTGAACACCTGTATGGTTTCCGTGCTGGTGGTATCGGAACAGCCATTGCTTGCTTTCAATGTTACGGTATAAGTGCCTACCTGTGTGTAAGTATGCAGTACCGTATCAATATTCTTGATGGTATTGGTAAAATTGCCATCCCCAAAATTCCATTGGAAAGTAGTGGCTCCACTTGATGCATTGATAAAGCTTACTGTATGGGGCTTGCAGCCCTGGCTTTGGTTACCGTTCACTGCAAAATCCAAATGGACCTGATTGGGGGCCACAACAACCTTATAGATCAATGTATCATTTCCGCACTCATTAATGGCAACCAATTTTACATTAAAGGTATCCTGTACACCTGTGAAGAAGGTATGTGTTTGTGCGGCATTGGTAGTTACAGGTACTGAAGCTGATCCATCGCCAAAGTTCCAGATATAACTTACCCCGATGCCCTTGGAACTGTTTGTAAACAGGACTGTCATCGGTGAGCAACCAGTTGATTTGTTCGGTGTAAAAACGGCCTTGGGTTTTGATTTCACCCTGATGCTTTTGGAAACGGTGACTGTTTCACATGCAGTGATGGCATTGAGCTTTACGGTATAAGTAGTGTCATTGTAAGTTGGGTTGGTAGCAAAGGTTACGGCATTGGGCTGTGCCAATGTTGAGGTAGTGGTATTGCCAAAATCCCATAAATAAGTGAATAGCGAGATATTGGGCGTGGTGTTCACAAAGGAAACAGTCAATGGCCCGCAACCAACAGTGTCACTCAACGTGAAGGCCGTAGCTGGCTTGGGTACACTGTAGAACTTATGTTCCATGCTATCGTTCTTGCAACCAAATTGGCTAATGGCAACCAACTTGATAATGATGGAATCCCCGGGAGTGGTCAGTACATAACCGGGAAATGTTGTTCCGGAGCCAATACTTGTGCCATTGGCATACCAATTATACAAACTGTTCTGTGCTGCATAAATAGTTGGTTGTATAACGGCACTGTTAATGTTGAACGGTGCACAGTCCTTGTCCTTTGTGAATGTGTACAATGCCCTTGCATCAGGGTTCACCGAAACCGTCACCACATTACTGGTATTGCCTTGAGGCCCAAAACATAGATTGGTACTGGCAACCCTCCTGTATTTTGTGGTCACAGCAATGGTTCCGGGGTTATAATCCTTCAATGTGGCACCAGCAATATTGGTCCAGGTAATACCACCATCCGTACTCTGCTGCCATTGATAGGTAACAACGCCATTGCCACCTGTTGCAATGGAACCAATAATAGCCGATGCAGCATTGTTGATACAAACAGCTTGGTCTGCAGATGCAGTATTGTTGCTAATAGCAGGCTGAACGGTAATCAAAGTGGATACACTGAATTCTGTGCATGGCAATGAAACAACCTTCCTTCTCACGTAAATGCTTGTAGTAGGAGTGAAGGTTAGGTTTTGAGTAGTTTGCCCTACAATATCTGCCCAAGTAATATTGTCTGCGCTTTGTTGCCATTGATAAGCATAAGTGCCTGTACCACCAGTTGGTACCTGCCCTGTTATGGTAATGGATTGTGTGGCACAAATGGTTTGTGGTGCATTGTTTATCTGGTTCACTAAGGCAGGATAATCAACAATGGTAACAGTATCCGTCGTACCGGGACAAGTAGCCACCCCTGTTACTGTCCAGATAAATTGATAGGTATTGTTGGCAGCTAACCCTGTTACCTGCGTGGTGGGCGATGCAGCAGCGGTGATACCTGCCGCCGCACCACTGAACTGTGTCCAGTTGCCTGTTGAACCCGCTGCAAGCACTGCTTGCATGGTATAGGTACTACTGGAACATAAGCTTATATCTGGGCCCGCATTGGCACTGGGTGTTGATGGCCTCACCGTAACAGTGTATGAAGTAGGGGTGCCACTACATGTTTTGCCATTGAAACTGTATAGAGGTGTAACGCCAATGGTGGTAACCAAATCGGCAGCACCTGTGTTATTGGTGGTATAGGAAGGAATGGAGCTGCCATTGCCTGCTGTTAAGCTGGTGCCCGTTCCACTAACTGTCCAGCTATAAGTAACCGTGCTTCCCGTAAAAGTTCCTGCATCATTGGTGGGCGTCAACGGAGGTATGGTGGAGCCGGAGCAGACAGATTCATTGCTGATGGTACTGATAGCAATGGTGGGCAATACAATTATCTTGAAGTTCAGTGGGTTGCCTGCACAGCCCACAGTTGCATTGGTATAGGTAGGCACTACATTGATATTGCCAGTCAGGGGAACTTTAGGGCTGGCAGCATTGCTGGTAGTAAATGCAGGCAGGTTGCCAGTGCCTGATACTGCCAATCCAATATTGATATTATCGTTTGTCCATGCATAGGTCACATTGCTATTGGGCGTACTTGAAAAAGCAATGGAACCAATGTTGGTATTGTTGCAGAACAAAGTATCCGGTATGCTTTTGATAACAGGCTTTGGATTGACCGTAACCATCACCGAGGGTGAATAAGCAGCACAGAGCCCACTTGTTGTTTTTCTTCTATAATAGGTAGTGGTAGCTAAAACTGGTGGCTGGTAATCTTCTCCAGTTGCTGATGCAATGGTTGTCCAAGTACTATTGTTCAGGGAGCTTTCCCAAGTATAGGTAAATGTTCCAGTACCACCTGTTGGTGCTGCACCATCCAATAAAGCGGGTGCAGTGCCTTCACAAATGGTTTGTGCAGCCGTAACGTCATAGTTACCAAGGCTGCCAAGTATGGTGATGGTTATTGCATTGGATATGTCGGTGCAACTGCTTGTTGCAATCCTCCTGTATTTTGTGGTTACCGTTACATTGCCTGGGGAATAAGATGGGGAAACAGCCCCTGAAATATTGTTCCAGGTGGTGCCACCATCTGTGGAAGATTGCCATTGGTAGGTATAGGTTCCGGTGCCACCACTGATGCTTCCCTGTTGGGTTAGCGTATTGGCAGCAGTCCCTGTACACAAGGTTTGGTCGCTCGCAATTGCATTGTTTACAATCAATGGGGAAACGGTTACAGGTATGGCAGATGTATCGCTTTTGCAGGTATAGGAGTTTTCCTGATTGACATAGTAGGTAAATGTTCCGGCACTGGTTGTAACTGGGGTTGGGGCAGTTGTGGAGCCATTGTTCAGGGCATTGTTATCGTACCAGTTAAGCGTATTGCTTCCAGTGGCCGTTGCAGTCAATGGAACTGCGGTCTCGTTCAAGCAATAGCTTACAGGTCTCGTAACAGTTGGTTTTGCAGGTTTTGGGTTAACCGTTATGGTAAACGATGATGGGCTGCCATTGCACCCATTAACTGGTGTAACGTTTATCGTTGCAGTGATAGGTGAAGATGTTGCATTGGTTGCAATAAAACTTGGAATATTGGGTGAAGCACTTGTTGCCGAACCATTGGCTGCCAAGCCAATGGCCGTGTTGCTGTTGGTCCAAGTGTAAGTGGTGCCAGTTACAGAACTGCCAAAGGTTAATGTACCCGTGGGCGAACCAGCACAAAGGGTGAGGTTGGAAGGAACGCTAACATCTGGAGCCTGTGTTACAGTAATGGACTTTGTAACAGTGGTTGTGCCACATTCATTGGTTACATCAAGCGTGATGGTTTGTGGACCTGATGAATTATAAACAATGCTTCCAGGGTTGGCAGAGGTTGACGTAGAAGGTGTTGCCCCGGGGAATGACCAAACATAAGTAGCAGCAGTACTTGAGTTGCAATTACCAACGGTTACTGTCGGGCTAACTGTTCCATTTTGGCAAACAGTTGAACTGCCTCCAATAACAGAAACCGTTGGCTTTGATTTGACAACAATTTGTTGCGTAGTTGCCGCAGAAGTACAGGACCCGCCGGGGCTAGTAGCCACAAGGCTGATGGTATAAGTGCCAGGATTGTTGAACTGGAATTGTGGGTTGGCTGATGATGAATTTGTTCCACCAACATAGGTTACAGAAGAGGTATTGGGTGTACAGCCAGCACTGGCAATGTAGCCTACAGACCATACATAGGTATTGTTGCCACAATTGGGTGAGTTGGTTGTTCCTGTTGCGGTAACAGTTAATGGGGCACAGCCAGAAATCTTGTCAGTAGTAAATGATGCTATAGGTATTGGGTTTACGCAAATGGTTTTTGTAATGGAGTCCAAGCCACAGTTGGGATTGCCAACTTTTAGTTTTATGGTATAAACACCAAGTGTAGTAAACTTTATAGCAAGACTTAAAGAAGCATTTGCCCAAACAGACGGATCAGTTAAACCAAAATCATTTCCTAACGTTCCACTCATTATCGTCCATCCAGTAGATGGTGAAATTGTCCAAACTGATGAGCCTTGTGAGCATGTGCCATTGTCAACATAATTACTAAGTCCACCAGTATTGGTAAAAGTTGTTGTTGCATTTATACAGGCAGTGTCCTTTGGTGAAATAGAAAATGTAGCAACAGGTTTTTGGGAAACATAAATAGGTACAACACTAGCAGTTGAGGTTAAGCATGGATTAGACGCCTGAATTGTTGCAGAAAATGAATTGTTGTATGTACCACTATTCGTATTGCACGATGTTATTGCAAACATATGTGAAACATCTGGTGGGGCAGGATGGGTATAAGTAGTTGGGGAAGATCCATCATTGAAAGTAACTGTATAGGTTGTTCCAGGCGAATTTGAACCAGTACTTGAAATTGGAAAAGTCAATGATGTTCCTGTACAAATAGTTGAGTTGCCCGGATTGCCTAAGCCCACGGCAGGATTGCTTCCTACAAATACATAGTATGTGGATGTCTCTGTGCATCCATTGTTTCCGCTAACGATGAACTGCAAGGTATAAGTGCCAATATTGTAAGTATGCGAAGCAGGGGCCGCAAATGACGTAGATGTATAATCGGCAGTATTGTCGCCCCAAATTATTGTATATGAAGTATTGGATGAAGTGGTGGTTGATTGATTGGTGAAATTCAGGGAAGCAGATGATGCAGCAGAACATTGCCTAAAATAAGACAGGCCGTTGTAAGTAGAAGGACTTGGGCCACCAAGCTTGGTACTTGGTATTTGCTTGGTAGTTACATTTTCTGTAACAGTATTTGTGCAGCCCACAT
The DNA here is from genome assembly GCA_023251255.1 of Chitinophagaceae bacterium. Taxonomy (GTDB): domain Bacteria; phylum Bacteroidota; class Bacteroidia; order Chitinophagales; family Chitinophagaceae; genus UBA1930. The sequence goes on along the minus strand of JAHEZD010000022.1, from coordinate 5,092 downwards.
TGCTTATTGCAGTAAGCGATACTGTAAAACCCTGATTGCTATTTCCATTGGTACCAATAAAAGTATGTGCGGGACTGGTTGCAGTTGAAGTATTGTTGCCACCAGAATTGGCATCCCCAAAATTCCATGTATAGTTGGCTGCTCCGGTGGATGCATTGCTAAAGTTTACAGGAACATTGCTGCACTGGCTGCTGGGTGTGGAAGTGAAATTTGCAACAGGATTGGGGTTCGTTGTAACCGTAATTGAATTGGGATAAGCTGTTCCATTTACCAGAACTGTATAAACACCTGCTGTAGTGGCTGTATAGGTTTGCGAAGTAGCACCACTTATTGGGTTCCCGCTTTCCTGCCAAACAAAACTTGCACCACCAGGAGGGTTACTTGCAGTCAATATTACACTGCCTCCCGGGCATAAATCGGGAGAAGTGGAAGTGGTAATTGTTTGCCCCCATCCCCATATACCCACCCCCATCACCAATGCCAATAAAAGCAGTTTCCTATAAGCAGTATCGTTCCTTCCTTGTTTCATATCAGTTAGTTCAGCAGGGTTAATAGCTAATGGCAATGATTGTTCAACCATCGGCATTATTCTCATTGGGGCAGAATGGGGCAGGCTTTACATAGGTGCTGGATACAGGAAGATATGTTAGGAGCAAAAAACGCTTTCTCCATAAATATACTCCCCATTTCCTTCAATGTTTCCACACATTAAACGAAGCGGTCAAATATAGGGGATGGGGATTTATGGGGCAATACCCTATTCATGGGATTTTTTAGTGCTGTGGCTGACTGGTTTAGTTGATTTTTAGCCAGCCTGTTTCAGGATGAAGCAGGCTGGGAGGCGTTAACAGAATAACTGCTATTAGGCGCTTGCCTTTATTTTCCGCTTTCAGTCATTTTTGTAAATAGTTCTTTGGTTTCTGGATTTCCTGCGAATCTTTCTAACATTGAATCAATGACATTCCCTTTTACTAAAGGATTGAATCCTAATGCCGAAAGGACTATCCTTCCCGTTGATTCTATATATAGATAGGACAACCTATACTTCTTGTTTAGGTAGCTAGCGTTGCTTGAATCCAGTTCAATAATCTTTAAGGCGTAATTTTTAAAATCAATGGTGGTCATTTTTGCTATATCCTTGTTTCGCCGAATTTCATCAATTGTTTTTTTACTGAGCAGGACCACATTTACCGGTTGTTGTTCAATCAGTTTAATCGAACTTTCAGCATCAGCTACTGTTAAAAATGTATGGTTAAGTGATTCAATATTCAAATTGTTCCTGCCATCTTTCCATTTGAAATTCAGCAAATAGAATGTTGGTACAGTATCTTTTGTTCCTGAAACGATGTAATTGCCATTAACTACTTTCTCAATCTTGAATGCCATATCAGCATATCCATAGTCTTGCATCTCAATACCAGAACTACATTTCCTGAAAACAATGGAGTCTTTGGAAATGGCTAGATGGAGTATTTTGTTCCGAAGGGGCGTATACCAGTCCCCATCCATTGTTTGGGCAAATGGTCCATTTGAAATAGCCGGGCCAGCTAAAAAGATGATCAGTATTATTTTTAGTTTCATGCTTACCGTGTTGTTTTAAGGTGCTGGCTTCCACATAAAATACTGTTCATGTTGTACAGCTTTTTATTGTTGGGATGTTTCATGACTTATTGCTGTCTGTAGCTAGTTAGTGTTCCTTTTTCAACTAAAAAAGAAAAAGAACGGCAGACCCGTTGGGCATTTTCACCAACGGAATTCATGAGCTGGGTACCCCGCCTGATACAAAACTGCCGCTGCTTTCGTCAATTAAAAATGAAAACTAACTTTTTATTTATTATCCCATCACTTTGTCTCAGTTCTGAAAGATTTCCGTCAGCGGTATACTCTAAAATAGACTTTGTTCCATTGTCCGTAATCTCTATAATTTGATTTTTGTCGTTGTATTTATACTTGAAGTTATTCGTTGTCCCGCTACCGTTAACAGTCATTTTAACCACTCTTTTTTTTGCATCGTATTCATAACACTTAACATCTGCTGGATAAATTTTCATGTCGCATTCTTTGTCCTTAGCAGCATTCTTAAAAATACCGTCAGTGGGAACATAATATGGTAAGCGAAAGTTATTGCATGCAAAGAATAAATCAATTGGCGTGTCTGAAAAATTGAACTCTTTTGCTTTCAGTAATGTGTCAACTGTAACTTTAAAATTTGGATTTTGGCTGTCAAAAAATATTACCGTCACTTTTGAATGCTTGTTCTGCCTGCAAGCTGATAGAACAAATAAAATAAATGTCAGCAACAGGAGATTTCGCATAATTGGAATTGTTAAACGACAGCCCCGTTACGTGCCTGCCTTTGCCGGCAGGCACGTAACGGAATTCATCATGAGCAGGATACCCCCGCCTAACACAAAACTGCTAACGGTAGGTGTTTTTGGGTTATTTATTTCGTTCGCCCACTTCTAATCCTTGGGCTCCCACAATTGAATTTTATTTCCTTCAATGTCTATAATATGAACAAATTTCCCATAATCATAGGATTCAATTTTATCTAGAATCGTTACGTTTTCCTTTTTTAGTTCTTCCACCAATGCTTCTAGGTTCTCCACCCTATAATTGATCATAAAGTCCTTTGTTGAAGGCTCAAAATATTTTGTGTTTTCTGCAAAAGGGTTCCACTGGGTAAGCCCCTTTTTGGCCACGCCCGGGGCGGGGTCAATCTCCTGCCATTCAAAGCTTGTTCCATAGGGGCTTGTGTCAAACCCAAGATGTGTTTTGTACCATTCGTTAACTGCTTTGGGGTCTTTGCATTTGAAGAAAATGCCACCTATCCCTGTTACTTTTTTCATTTTTGTATTTTTGTTTTTGTTGGAGATCATTGTCTTAAAAGTAAAACCCAATAGAAATGAAGTGGCAATGAATGCTATTGTCAATGCCGTCCGTTTCATGGTACATAAAATTAGACCTTTAAAATTGATTTCCTTTTATTTCATCATGAACATTGGAAGCCTGTTGTGACTATTTTTCTAGAATGTTTTTCAAAGTTGACAAACTACTATCCATATCCTTCACTACATGTTTTTCCATCATGGGTATCATTATATTTATAGGATATTTCAATGTACCGGCATTGCTCCAAATTACTTTGGTTTGATCATCGGATAAAGATTCCATCTCCATGACTATGGAGGCAGTGACTGCCATTGGTTTTACAAAACGGATTTCTGCTTCAATTTTTTCCCCTTCAATGATGTTCATAATCTCCTTTTCGCCTTCGCCGGCATCTTTATTCCCGCTCCAGGCATAAATAAATCCAACCGTCCCGTCTGTTCCTTTGAATTCTTTTTTCCTGTCAGGGGCAACCATTGCATGTTTGTTGAACTGCTCCTGGTTTTCAAGCAGTTTTAAATAGTCAAATACTTCTTGCCGGGGCGCATTGATGGTAATTTCACGTTTCACATAATGCCCCCTCTTCATGAAAAGCGCAATGATCAGCAGCAGGGCAATGATGCCTGCCACTACAAGCAGAATGGTAATGATGATATTCATTAAAGGGTATTTTTTTATTTTTATTGCTGCTGGTTTCCCATGCTCCTTTTATGTTTAGTTTGTTGCTGCTTTTCTTTTTAATATCAATGCACTGATAAGCGCAACGACCACACCTACCGGAAGGATCTCTGCATAGGTCATCAATATAACAAACAGGGGATTTTTATACCATTCTTTCATCTGGGCCATAGCAACTGTTTTCTTTGCAAGCTCGTCTGCGCTTACACCACTGGCTTTTGCCTTTGCAATCATGGCCCCCGCATATTTATCCATAAAATCAGGTATGAAACAATAGTAATTGATCAGCCAGCCTACTACATAAATCGTAGAAGCGGTCAATGATATGAAAAAGCCAATCTTAAATGCTTTTCCGAAGTTGATTATACCAGCATTATGCTTGTCGCGAAAAGATTTAACGCCTACAAAGATCATGGAGAAAGCAATGATCATGGCAGAATAACCGTAGATCATACCACCCTCGAAATCACCTTTGGCGCAATAATAACCAGTGGAGAAGGCCATCATGCCGGCAACGATCAATCCTGCAATGATGCCATAAACAAGTACTACTTTTTTCATTTGAATAATTTTTGGTTTGATGCTTCAAAAATCAAATGGAATTACCTTTTTGGTCTCATACTTTCGGCCATTTTTCTGCTATGTTGCTTATTTTCATACCAAAGTAGGAGGTTTTTAAGGGATGAGATGTAACCTTTTTGCCTTCTCAACTGCCTGTATCCGTCTTTTCACCTCCAGCTTTTCAAAAATGTTTTGATTGTGTGTTTTGACGGTGCTTAATGAAATGAAAAGTGTTGCGGCAATTTCCTGGTTGCTATGCCCTTGTGCCAATAGGCCCAATATTTGCAACTCCCGTTTGCTTAGTTCAAGTTGGGAAACAAGTGATGTATCCAGCACAAAACCCATTTGCCGGTTTTCAGTGCTGCTTACATACACTTCTTTTTCTATCACTACGGTTTCAACCCGATAGCTATCGGGTGCTGGTTTTGAAAGCTTTAAGGCAAGCCATATACCCAATGCCGTAAAAATGACTGCAATAAACCCGATGTAGATTTCAAATGAATGGTCAAATAGTATAAAACGGAGTTCCAACCATTTGAGCAGGAACAGCAGGGCAGCCAAACTGATGCTATAAATGATAGTCGCTTTATTCCTTAGGAATAAGTTTTTGTTGTCTGCCATAGTGTTAATGTCCATGTTTTGCAATTTCCTGGTAGCTCTGGGATTCAAGTTAACACTTTCCCCATGCTGTGGCTAGTTCAAAAATAGACGAAATCCCAAATCCCAAATCCTAAATCAGGAATCTTCTCCTTCCTCCACCAATTAACTAATTAACGCAAGTTGCTAGTTGGAAGCAAGGCCGCAAAAAGGGGGGCCTTTATTAACAAGCAGCATTTCAAGCGGCCCTTTTTGTGGTAATTTTTTCGTGGTAATTATTTTACCACAAAAAATCTACCACAAAATTGTGGTAAAATCCTTGTGGTCTTTAAATTACCACAGGAATTTTACCACAAATCTTCATCAT
>JAHEZD010000179.1 GCA_023251255.1 Chitinophagaceae bacterium | reverse complement strand
CTTCGTGGTGTACTTCGTGTTTGCCTCGTGTTCTTCGTGCTTCAATAGCACCTTCCATGCCAATGGCATCAGGAGCATGGCTATTGAACCGCTGACGGGGCGTGAAGCCATCGTCAGGATTGCGAGTGGGTCAAATAAATAGGGCCTGTATCCCCTGCCCCACCCGTAGGCAGAGTTCTTTCTGTAATTTTATCGCATGTATCCAACGCTGCTAGCACATATCAAACGGTTTGTGGACCTGAGCGAAGACGAACCAGCACAACTGTTCCATTTCATCAGGCCCTTACAGGTAAAGAAAAAAGCCTTCATCCTAAAAGAAGGCCAGCTTTGCAAGTCGGATTATTTTGTGGAAAAAGGTTGCCTGCGCATGTTCTTCGTTAATGAAAAAGGCATTGAACAGATAACACAGTTTGCGTTGGAGCATTGGTGGATTGCCGATTATTTCAGCCTATTGAACAAAACAAAAACACAGTTCAATATCCAGGCCATTGAAAACTCGGAAGTGCTGTGCTTTGATTTGAAAACACAAGCAGCACTCTTTCAGCAACTACCCAAAATGGAAACCTACTTCAGAATGGTGGCACAGAAAGCATACGCCGCTTCTCAAATGCGCACCAAGTTCTTCCATGACTTTTCCAAGGAGGAGAGCTACCACCACTTCAACAATGCCTTTCCGGAATTTGTGCAAAGGGTACCACAATATATGCTGGCATCCTATCTTGGTTTCACACCGGAATACCTAAGTGAGATCAGGAAGAAAAAATAAGCGTTCTGCATTTCTTAAACCTTTCTTGCCCTTCTCCAAAGGGGCTCCATGCTTGGCCTTTGCAGCACAGCAGGACACCATTCTCCGAAGAGTCTCTACGCTTAGCCTTTGCAGCGCAGTAGGACTCTTCGGTTAAACTATGGGTATTCCCTATGGCGAAAAATCCAATCCCGCAAAATGCGTATTGGCGTCAAGCCAATTTTTGAAGGAGAATGCTGTAACCCTTGCTGGGTATACGTTCCGGAGCATTGCTGATAGGAAAGAGAAAGACGATAATGTTAGTGCTTCAGCCACATCCACTACTTACAGCTTGGTCTCCCTCTCCAAATGGAGAGGGAATGAGGGTGAGGTCTGAAAACAGCAGGTATAATAGCTCTTAAAAGAATCAAACCTTCTACAAGAAGGTATCCAACATCAATAATAGCAAGGGCTTGCAAGAAATTATTAGCTACTTAGGTTTGACGCTAATACGCAAAATGCGGGACAGCCAAAAATTCATATAGCGAAACCAGCGAATCAAATTTAAACAGCTTCTTAAACTGGTTTAAGTTTTAAGAAATAAAGGCGAAATAGTTTTGTGTTTCAATAAAAAACAATCACCATGAACACAAGACTGAACATTGCCACCGTGCAACCAGAAGCTTACAAAGCCATGTATGCCTTGGAGAAGTACCTGCAAACCACACAACTAACCAAGACCCAAAAGGACCTCATCAAAATCAGGGCATCGCAAATAAATGGCTGTGCATTCTGCATTAACATGCATACAAAAGAAGCCCGCCAACATGGGGAAACAGAACAACGCATTTATCTCTTAAATGCCTGGAAGGAAACCAGTCTCTTCTCAGCAGAAGAAAAGGCCATCCTTGCCTTAACAGAAGAAGTTACCCATATTTCACAGGGTGGTGTTTCCGATAACACCTACCAAAATGCCCTTGGCCTATTTGGCGAGACACAGGTAGCACAGATCATTATGGTGGCAGTTGCCATCAATGCCTGGAACAGGATGTCCATTGCCACACAGTTGGAGCCTGAACAATAGGTGCAATTTGTCCTAACCGAAAGCAGGTATGATATCACATGCCTGCTTTTTTATTGGAAGCCTTCGTTAATTACCCCAACAACCGAAAAGATATGATTTTTCATGGCGTTTTACCGAACGTTGTTCAGCACCTGTTCCGTAACGACCGAAGCCCTACCGAGGGAATACCGAACATGGGGCGAAAGAGAAACGAAAGAGATGGAGAAAAAAAGGCTTGTCTTGTACTGGAAATTCTTAAAGCGGGTCCAAAAATGTAACCAATTATTTGTAACCTTTTAAAAGGTTACAAATAATTGGTTACATTTTTCAGGGATTCAGTGCGGACGATGGATTGGGCTAGGCGCTGGATGGATGGGTACGGATGTGGAACATGGTAAATAGACAGAGGCAGTCCTGCAATAGGACATGGATGCAAACGAACATTAACTATGCAGATGCTATTATTGCTGACCTTTTCTTCTTTTTCCTTTTTATCCTCATTTGGACAATCCAAAGACATGTACCAACCTGATCCCAACATCAGCTAAAAGCAAAGCCAGTATTTTCCATATTTTTCGTTGAAGAAAAAGGGACACCAACCTAAAGAGCCTTTCCCAACCCCTTAAAATCATTGCTTCATTGTTTCCCTTGCACCCTTTTTTAAAAGCCGATTTTCATAAATAAATAAATAAGGGTATTTTTATGCAAAATCAACCATCATGAAAGACAATCGACTAGAACCCACCCATGTAATTATTTCCGTAGAAGCCGCCATTGAAAGAACAGAAAACTGGCGAAACTTTATTAATGGTATCGAAGACTTTCCTGACAAGTCAACCAAAGGGGTATACATCAGCAGGACGGACATTCAGGACCTCGCAGCTTATTTAACAGTGGATGATTCCCTTGTAGGTGTACGTGCCTATTTTACGCTAAAAAATGATTACAAGGATTTTCCCAACGAGAACGAAATCAGGTTGATCATGGTTTTGGTACAAGAAGCGGATGCAGCCGCATTTCCCAATGGGCGTGACCTCCTCACTGTTCCGAATACTTTGAAAGGGATAGTGCCTCCAAGTCCGGACCCTTCTGTTGGTGATTCAAATATATATGATTTCACCAGGCCCTGCCCTGATTGCTGTGATGTATTGAGCGAGCTTTATGGCCCGCAGCCATAAGTAAGCTTCACCCTTATTACGCACCCTATTATGACTCTATCTGATTTCTACCAAGGCTATTTTGTTCCAGCAAGTACATTGCTGCCCATTATTGCCGGCCTGGTATTTTATAAGCAACTAAATAAACCATTAAAGGCATTAATGGTTTATTTATACCTTTCACTGTCTACCAATATCATTGCCAGCATTTTGGCGGCAAGGCACACCAACAACCTGCCTCTACTGCATTTTTATACCATGTTTGAATTGTTGGCTGTATTGTATTATTACAAGAAAGCTTTTTCGAACAAGAAGGCTGATGTCTGGATAAGCATGGT
>JAHEZD010000178.1 GCA_023251255.1 Chitinophagaceae bacterium | reverse complement strand
GGCCGGACTCATAGACCTTAACCTGAACAAGCAGCAAAAAGCCTTGAGGGCTTCCGCAGGCTCCACTGGTTACAAGGACTATGGCTATATTACCCTGAGGGCAACACCCAAAACAGGGCAAAGCCTGGATGATGTAAAGGCACTGCTGTTTGAACAGTTGGACCTCTTGAAGAAGGGCAATTTTGATGAATCCCTGATAGCTGCCACTGTGGCCAACCAGAAGAAGGACCTGCTGGAAGGATTGAAAGACAACAATAGCGTGGCCAACTATATCATGGACGAGTATATCAAGTCTGCCAGTAAGAACTGGGACAAATTGGTGAACTACCTGGACCTCATGAAAACCTTTACCAAGAAAGATGTGGTGGACTTTGCCAACAAGTACCTGACCGACGGCTATGTGGCGGTGTACAAAAAGAAGGGCGAAGACAAGAGCATTACCAAGGTACCCAAACCGGCCATTACACCTGTTACCATCAACAAGGATGTACAGAGCGATTTTGTGAAGATGGTGGACGCACTGCCTACCAATAAGGTAACACCCGTGTTCATTGACTATGCCAAGGATATACAAACATCCAAAGCTGGGCCTGCCACGGTGTACTATACGCAGAACAAGGACAATGACCTGTTCCGCCTCTACTACCGCTTGAACATGGGTACCTGGAACAATAAGTACCTCGGTATTGCGGCACAGTACCTGCAATTCCTGGGCACGGACAAACTGAGCTCTGCCGACATCAGCAAGCAGTTCTATAACCTCGCTTCTTCCTTCAATGTAAGTGCAGGTACGGAGTTTACCAATATATCCGTATCCGGCCTGCAGGAAAACTTTGCCCAATCGGTTGCCCTGTTTGAAAGCCTGCTGCACAATTGCAAAGCCGATGAGGAGGCTTTGAAAAAACTGCTGGCACGTACACAGAAACAAAGGGCAGACAATAAGCTGAACAAGGGTGCCATCATGAGCGGCCTTACCAGCTATGCCCTGTACGGTGCCAAGAACCCTTTCAATTACCAATTGACCGATGCGGAACTGAAAGCCATCAAGGCGCAGGACCTGGTGGACATTCTGCACCAATTGGCAGATTTCTCCCACGACATCATTTATTATGGCCCGCAGCCCATTGCTACCGTAACGGCCTCCATCGCCAAACTGCACAGCCTGCCCGCCAGTTTCAAACCGAACCCGGAAAAGGTATCCTATGCCATACGCCAGCAAACCAGCAATGAAGTGCTGTTTTCCGACTACGATATGGTACAGGCAGAAATTAACTGGGTACGCAATGCAGCCCCTTACAATGCGGCACAAACGCCTATTGTGAACCTGTTCAACAATTACTTTGGTGCAGGTGGCATGAGCGGTGTGGTGTTCCAGACCATCCGTGAATCAAAGGCGCTGGCCTACAGCACTTTTGCAGTGTACAATACACCCGTTAAAAAAGAGGACCCCTATACGTTCAGGGCCTATGTGGGCACCCAAGCAGATAAGCTGCAGGAAGCGGTGGCCGCCATGAACGAACTGGTGAACGACCTGCCCAAGGGCGACAAACTGGTAAACGATTCCAAACTGGCCATCAAGAAAGACATAGAAACAGACAGGGTAACAGATGAAAACATCATCTTCAACTACCTGGCTGCCAAACGCTTGGGCAACAGTGTGGACATCCGCAAGGAAGTGTACAATAAAGTGGACGGCCTCGGTTTTGAGGACCTGAAAAAGTTTGCCGCAGATTATATTGCGAACAAACCCTACACTTACTGCATTGTAGCTTCGGAAAAAAGGGTAAACCCTGATGACCTGAAGAAATACGGTACCGTTAAGAAAATATCCTTGGAAGAGATTTTTGGGTATTGATCCCGAATTGACCGTAATAAGTTTCAAAGGCCAGCAGGTAATGCTGGCCTTTGTTCTTGTATGCCACCCTGACAATCAGCAGTGGGCAAGCCGTTTTTTGCCACCTTTTTTCGGGCACACTTTTTTTTGTGCCCAATTTTTTGTGCCAAACTTTATGTGCCCAATTTTATGTGCCAGATTTTAGGTGCTCATTTTTAAGTGCCAATGTTTGGGTGCTCAATTTTTTGTGGACTTGAGTACGGTGCCAAACTGCAACAAAAAAATTTATGTGGCATCACTTTTTTCCGCAAATTTTTCTGGGCTTGCCCTAGCTAGCCAGCGTACTGGCCTACATGCTTCCCCATTTTTTATACGCTTCCCCTGTTCTACCCTGTCTGGTAGAAACAAACTGGGGGCTTTGTGCTGCGAGTGCAGGATGTTGTAAGAAAAAAAGTTTTACTTTATTGATGACCTTTCTCGAAAACAGACATTAACCAGTATAACATCCTTTCAATGACCGATCAACAGGTAATAGAACACTTAAAAAACAACCATTATTCCAAAGCGGTAAAGGGGCTGTACGGATTGCTGCCATCCATTAAAAAATACATCCTGGCCAATCATGGCAGTGCAGAAGATGCCAAGGACATGCTGCAGGATGCATTGGTGGTGCTGTACAAAAAAGTACAGGCAGGCCATCTTGCGCTTAGCGTGCCCCTTGCAACCTATGTTTTTGCCATCGTTAAAAACTGCTGGCTGCAGGAATTGAGAAGGAGGAAGAAATGGCCCATGGGTACTGAACAGGAAAACGACAGGGCTGAGGATATAACCGAAGAAGAACCAGCTATGGTGACCGCCAAAGCAGCTTTTGATCTATTGGGCGAAAAATGCAGGCAACTGCTTATCCTGTTCTACTTCAAGAAACAATCTTTCCATGCCATAGCCAGGACACTTTCGTTCAGCGATGAAAAAGTGGCCAAGAACCAGAAATACCGCTGCATGCAGAAGGCAAAAGCACATTACCTCACCCTTTCCAATACTGCTGACAATGGACAATAACTATCTACAAATAGACCGGTACCTGCAAGGTGACATGAGCAGCGAAGAGCAATTGGCATTTGAACATCAAATGGCAAACGACAAGGCACTGCAACAGGCATTCCACCTGCAAGCGCAGATAAGCAAGGCAGCCACTGCTGCTGGGCTGAAGAACGAATTTGCTAGGGCCATCAAGCAGCGGACGCTCATAAAGCAGTTATGGCGTTGGGGGCTATTGGCCGTTGTACTGGCTGCAGCCGTACTTGTTTATCTGGAACGGGACTATCTCTTCCATACATACCATGTGGAATCAAGTTCAAAAGCCAGTACCAATGGCCTGCCTGCTGCCGAACTGTTCAACATCAACACAGCACAGGATACTATTATCGAAACAAGGGAAGGATTGGTGCTGGCCATACCTGCCCATGCTTTCAAGAGCGACAAGGACGATATCC
>JAHEZD010000079.1 GCA_023251255.1 Chitinophagaceae bacterium | reverse complement strand
TGCCAAGCGGAACCTATCTATATTGATCTTGATAGTGGGGAATTTCAATGGCTGGGCTATCTGCACGTCACGTAGGTAGGCAATCTGTTTCAAACTGTCCACCAAACGGTTGCCATACAGCTTCAGCTCGTCGAAATTCTTGCCCGACACCCTAACTTCGATAGGTGTGGAAGCTCCCTGTGCCATGATCTTCTCCGTTAGCTCTATTGGTTCAAAGGAGATTTTTATAGCAGGGTATGCGCTTGCAATATTTGCCCGTAGCTTATCTTTCAGTTCATCCAAGTTGGCTTTGTAATGTTCGTCAATATTCACCTGCATAATAGCTTCATGTGTACCACTATTGAAGATATAGAGGTTGCTGGAGCCATAGCTACTGGGTATCAACCCAACATAGGCAGAGCTGATGGACACATTACCGTTTACTGTTGAATCAATCACCGTCAATATGCCTTTGGTATCACGCTCTGTTTTTTCAAGCCTTGTTCCATCTGGCTCCTTGATGCGTATCTGCAACTGACCGTTATTTGTTTTGGGCAATAGGTCCTTACCAATGACTGCAAAACAAACACCGGTTGCAACAAGGGCCAGCACGATGTACAAGCTAACAATCAGCTTCCTTCTGGGCATCCATCTTTCCAGTTTATTGGCAAGGCTGTTTTTCATCCGCTGGAACAATCCGTTCTCTTCTGGATGTAATTTGTCCTGTTGGTTATGTTCGTCAATTTCATCTACTTCCTTATCGTCCAATGCCAGACCAGCATGCGCATGGGGTTTATTATGGTGGTATTGGAACATTTCTTCCTTCAACAACCAGTTGGCTATCACCGGCACCAATGTCTGTGCAGCTATAAAGGAGAAGATCATGGCAAAGCCAATGGATAAAGCCAGTGGCAGGAACATGGCCTTAGGTACACCTGTCATGATAAAGGAGGGGGCAAACACCGCCAGTATGCAAAACAGTATCAATAATAAGGGAAAGGATATTTCCTCACAGGCATCCAAAATGGCCTGCCGTTTTGTTTTGCCCATTTCCAGGTGCTGGTGGATATTCTCAATGGTAACTGTTGCTTGGTCCACCAGCACCCCTATTGCCAGGGCCAATCCACTCAGGGTCATGATATTGATGCTTTGCCCAAACAGGTTCAAGCACAGCACACTGCATAGGATGGCAATGGGAATGGTCACCACCACCACCAAACTGCTACGCCAGTCCTTCAGGAACAACAGCACCATCAGTCCCGTCAATATGGCTCCCAGCACACCTTCTGTCATCAAGCTTTTTACGGCATTGATCACAAACACAGATTGGTCAAATTCATAGCCCACGTTCACATCATCAGGCAAAAGGCTTTTCATTTCCGGAAGTTTTGCCTTCAATGACTGCACCACGTTCCAGGTAGAAGCGTCAGCGGTTTTCACAACAGGTATGTACACGGAACGTTTACCGTTCACCAGTGCATAGTCCACTGTCACATCGGCGGCATCGGCCACGGTTGCCACATCATGGATGAAGACCGATGCCGAACCATTGGTAGCAATGGGTATGTCTTCAAACTGCTGCACTTTTTCTTCGAGGGAATTCAAGGTGGTCACATACATCATGCTATCTACCCTTAAATTACCAGAAGGCGTAATGGCGTTGTTCTTGGAAATGGCTTCCACTACCTGGTCAGGGGAGATATTGAAACGCCTCAGTTTCTCCGGATCAACACTTACCACCACCGAGCGCGAATTGGCACCAAACGGCGGCGGTGCAGATAACCCTGCCACCGTTGAAAACATGGGCCTTACACGGGTAACAGCCAATTCATAGATTTCTTTCAATGATTTGGTGGGGCTGCTGAAAACCAATTGGCCCACAGGCAGTGACGAGGCATCGAAGCGGATTACCTGAGGTGGCAGTGCACCCGGCGGAAAGAACTTGGAAGCCCTGTTTACCTGCAAGGCCACTTGGGCAGACGCTTCCGCCATATCAGTTCCTTCATAAAAGGAGAGCTTGATCAGGGTAAGCCCCTGTATGTTCTTGCTCTCCATATTCTTGATGCCGTTCACGTACAGGAACTGGTCCTGTAAGCGGGTAGCAAAAAAACCTTCCATCTGCTGGGGGCTCATGCCACCATAGGATTCTATCACATAGATGGTAGGAAGGTTCAGTTTGGGGAAAATATCAATGGGTATTGTTCTTATTGCCATAACGGAGAATAACAACAATCCCGTAAAAAGCACCATTATGGTAATGGGCCTTTTCAATGCTGCACGTACCATAATCGGTTATTTGATTGTTTGGATAAATTGGGTGAGTGTTCCTGTAGAAGCGGCCTTGTCCAGTTGCGCCAGGTACCAATCGCTGATGGTTTCTATATAATCCGTCTGGGAACGGTACAGCACAAACGATGCATTGGTAACATCAATCAATGATATGAGGCCAGCTTTGTACTGTGCTGTTTTCTGGTTGAACACCGCCTGTGCCGATGATAGCTGCACGGGCAGTTCAAGCAGGTTGGCCTTGGTAGTGGCCAGTACATTATCGGCCTGCAAAGCTGCAGAACCAAGGGCCAGCTTTTGCTGCTGCAGTTCAAACTCACTTGCCTGTATTTGATAACGGTTGATCAGCAATTTGTCCTTCCTGTACATGCCATTGAACAGGTTATAGGTCACTGCTACTCCCACAGCATAGTTGAACCGCTGGTAGCCCAAACCCGTGGACAATGATTTGAAGTTGTCATTGTACTGTATGCTGGACCCCCTTGCCCATACAGCACTGGCCAATATGACCTTGGGCAGGTAAGCTTTCCTGATCAGGTTCTCATTGGCAAAATAGGCATCCCGCTTTTTGGCATAGTAGTCAATCAAGGGGTTGCCCTGTTCCTTTGTTGCAATGCTGGGCATATCCATATAAACAGCCTTGTCCCTCAATGTGTCAATGCTGATTTTTTGGTCACTGACTCCTGTTAAATAACTCAACTGCTGTTTCAGTTGGGCTATCTTCCCTACTGTTTGGTTATAGTTGATGCGCGCCTTTGATAGTTCAGCTTTTGCCAAGGAAGAATCAGCACCCGGTTTGATGCCACTTGAAGTAAGTACATGGATAATGGAGAATACCGTCTGGTACCTGTCCGTGTTCTGCTTGTCCGCATTCAATCGGTACTGGTATTTCAAGAGGTTGAAATAAAGCCGGGCTATCTCCAATTGCAGGAAGTAGCCCTCCTTCTTCAAGTCGGCCTCCTGAAGGCCGATAACGGCTTTGGCATTGTTGAGCTTTGCGTTGTTCAATCCAAAATTCATCAGCGCATATTCACTATAGGCCACTGCTACATTACCCGTAACAGGGCTGTAATCATTGGTGGCCCTTATACCTGCGGAAGTAGAAGGCGTAATACCGAACGTGAAAAATGTACCGGCCATGGAGTTGTTGGAACCCATGTTCAATTGCTCGCTCAGTTTTACTTGTGGCAAAAAGGAATGCTTCACATCTGTCAATGAGGCCTTTGATGCATCAACCAATGCCTGCTTCTGTTTTAGTGTGGGCACATATTGTTCAGCAGCATCAATTAACTGCTGCAACGTAAATGTGGATTGTGCCCATAAAGAAAATACGGGCAGTAAAAGGCTCATGCCCAATAATGCACAGCATTTCCTTACATAGAATGTAACCATGTGGGAAATATTTAAATGAGAAATGTTGTTGCTTGGAAAGGAGATTATGCAACAACAGGCGGGCCGCGGAGCGAGTCGGCCAAGATGGAGGAAATCAACAGGTATTCCTGTGGCCTATCTATTTTTATGGTAGGGATATAAGCTTGCAGCGGTTCGCCCAAACTGAACGTAAGGGAGGGCATACTTTCTGGATGGAACCTTTTGTTCAACCTTATTTTTGATGGGCCCCCTTTTTTTTCATTGCTGGATGAAAGTTCCTTCCTCCAATTATTTGACTGTGCTTTGCCAGTGCTGTAAGTGGTATGGGTATAAGTAGATGCATCAACAAAGGAACCAACATTGAAAAATAACTGCACAAGGAAGAACGGCACGTAAACGGACAGCAAGAGAATATGTCCTAGTATTTTGGGTGCCTTAATGACCATTTACTTTTTCGTTGGAAGCAAATGTAGAAAAATAATGGTATCCCCGCTAAGTAAGTCCCCTGCTACCATCTGTTAACTCGGTCACAAAACAATTGCTGTATTTGAAGCGTATGCCTGATGGATGCCCTGACGGCGGCTCATGCCCCGCCAGCGGTTCCTTCTTAGGAACCTAAGTTCAATACCTTTATCGCATGTTATACCGCACGATACCATCTTCCGGCGAACAGCTACCAGTCATTGGCCTGGGCACCTGGCAAACATTCGATGTTTACAATAGCAGTTCAATACCCCCTTTACACGAAGTGGTAGACGCCTTTTACAAAGGCGGTGGAAGTCTCATAGACAGTTCACCCATGTACGGTAGAGCGGAGCAGGTAGTGGGCGATATTACTGCTGACAGGCAAGAGACAAATGATTTTTTCTATGCCACCAAAGTATGGACCACCGGCAAGCAGGAAGGTATAAGACAAATGGAGCGGTCCATGCAAAGGATGCAGCGGAAAAACATGGACCTGATGCAGGTACACAACCTAACAGACTGGAAAACACAATTGTCCACCTTGCGGCAATGGAAGGAAGCGGGGAAAATCAGGTACATCGGCATTACCCATTATACCGATGCCAGCCATGAGGAACTGGAGAGGGTATTGCGTACTGAAAAGCTGGATTTTGTACAGTTCAACTATTCCATCTTTTCCCGCCATGCAGAACAGCGTTTGCTAAGTGCGGCGGCAGAACTGGGCGTTGCCACCATCATCAACCGGCCATTGGGTGAGGGTACCGCCTTCCAAAAAGTGAAAGGGAAAATAGTACCAGCTTGGGCCATGGAAATGGGGATGGACAGTTGGGCAGCCTTCTTCCTGAAGTATATTATTTCCCATGAAGCGGTAACCTGTATAATACCAGCCACCAGCAATAAAGCACATGCCTTAGACAATGTAGGGGCGGGTAATGGACCCCTCCCAAATGAAGCTGCCAGGAAGCGGATGGTGGAATACCTTGACCAATTATAGCTTGGATAAATAGGTTGTACGAAACCGGATTAAAGCTACCAACTAAGACAACCGCTGACGGGGCGCAAAGCCGCCGTCAGGGCAGGTTTGTGGTTAAACTGTACCTGTTTGTTTCGCAAACATTGATTACAGCCATAGGTAGATGGCCTACAGGGAAGGCGGTAAGACGGCAACCAACACTTCCCAACTTACCACCTTCCCGGTAAAAAGAAAATGGCGAAGCCATTATTTATCTTCCCTTGCCTCACCAACAGAGAGCTTAAAATTACTGTTGCGGTAGCAGCAGTCCCTTGCTTCAACATTCCTTCAAAATCTCCCTTTACTTTCGCACCGTATGAAAGTGCTGATCATAGAAGACAATGAAGAGCTTGCCGGAAGCGTGCGTGACTTTCTCGTGAGGGAAGGTTATATATGCGAGATGGCCTACAACTGTTCACAGGCAGAGGAGAAGCTGTTCCTGTTCCAATACGACTGCATTCTACTGGACATCATGCTGCCCGATGGCAATGGGCTCAAACTGCTGAACCTCATCAAGGCAGAACAGATCCAGAGCAATATCCTCATCCTTTCTGCCAAGAACAGTTTGGATGATAAGGTAACGGGCCTTGAAGAAGGTGCAGACGATTATATCACCAAGCCCTTCCATTTGCCCGAGCTGCATGCCCGGATACGGGCCATTTACAGGCGCAAGAACCTGAACGGCAGCAATATGGTGCAGTTCAACGAAATCAGCCTCGACACCAATACCCTGGAAGCAAGAATCAACGGTACGGTGCTTGATATTACCCGCAAGGAGTTTGACCTCCTACTATATTTTATCGTGAACAAGAACCGGGTACTGAGCCGCCAGTCCATTGCAGCCCATTTATGGGGCGATTATACCGACGACCTTGCTAACTTTGATTTTGTGTACCAACACGTAAAGAACCTGCGCAAGAAAATTGCGGCAGCCAATGGCACCGATTATATAGGCACGGTTTACGGCATCGGTTATAAATTCAATGCAACGGCATCATGAAACTGGTCAACAAGTTTACCTTATGGTATTTATGCATTGCCCTTACCTGCACCATTGTAGGTACCGCCATCACCTATTATAGCATCAAGACCAAAATTGACAATGCTGCTTTTGACCGCCTCAAGACCATTAACCAAATTGCAGCGGAACAAATAAAGACCGGCACGTTGAAAGACTCCACCGTGCAGGGCAGGAAGGTATCCGTACAACTGCTTGCTACCCTACCTGCAAAACCTTTCGAGGTAACGGAGCTTGCCTCCGTCAATCCTGCTACCCAAAAGCCAGAGTCCATCCTGACCATCAGTTCCTACTATACCATCAACAATAAAAGCTACCGCATCACTTGCTATGGTTATGTAAGCAAGGCCGATCAGATACTATCCGGGCTTGAAATATCAATCCTGTGGAAGTGGTTGCTGATCCTTTTCCTCATTGCCATCTCTGCAAGGTTGGTGTCACGTTTAGTACTCTCCCCTTTTCATAAAACGGTAAAGGCCATTGGGCAGTTCAACCTCAAGCAGAAAGAGAAGATACAATTGCCTGCTACCAATACCAAGGAGTTCAAGGAACTGAACAGCTTTGTAAAAGCCATGACAGACAAGGCGGTTGACGATTATATCTCCTTGAAGGAATTTACCGAGAACGCATCGCATGAACTGCAGACACCCGTTGCGGTAATACGCAACAAATTGGAACTGCTGGGCGAATCCAACCTTACCGGCGAGCAGGCAGCACTGATATCGGATATCCAGAACTCATTGGAAAAACTCTCCCGTATCAATAGTTCCCTCGTACTGTTGACCAGATTGGAAAACCATGAATATGCTACCAAGGAGCCCCTCCATTTCTGCAAGCTCATCAATAGCTCATTGGCCAGTTACAAGGAGCTGGTAGAAATGAAGTCCCTGTCCTTGTCCAAGAACGTGGCAAAGCAGGTGTACGTGCAGTTGCATCCCATGCTCGGCGACCTGTTGCTGAACAACCTCATCAGCAATGCTATACGCCACAATGTACCCAATGGCACCATCGATGTACAGTTGACGCACGGCTTGCTCCTCATCAAGAACAATGGCATTGAACCATCCGTTCCTACAGAAGAACTCTTCCAGCGTTTCAAGAAAAGCGACCAGTGCAGCAAGTCCATCGGCATAGGCCTGGCCATTGTGAAGCAGATCTGCGATATACACCAGTTTGCCATCACCTACAGTTACAGCAAAGGGTTCCACTCAGTAGAAATCCAGTTCAAGCCAGTCGATGCACCTGCCCCATCAACAATAATGGCCAGTATCCAGCAACAGGACCAACTAACCGTTTAACCCCTTCCCACCCTCCCTTAACTTTCCACCCTCTGCCTTATACCCTCTACCTTATGCCTATGCCCTCCGCTTTCAGCCTTAAGCTTTCCGCCCTACACCCTCCGCCTTATGCCTTGTGCTTTTAGCCTTCCGCCCTTCACCTCCCTCCTTCTACACTAATTAACCAATTAACTAATTAACCATTAAACTCCCCTTCCTCCCTGCTTCAAGATTACTTCAAAATCATACCTTCAATTTGCACAACCAAACACACTTGAAACCCCATTCCATGATTTATAGCAAGCAACTGGCCTACCTGTTCCCCTTTCTGTTACTCTTTGCTACAGGGTACGGTCAAAAAATACTGACCTTGAAGGAAGCGGTTGAAACAGCAGTGAACAACTACCCATCCATCAAGGCAAAGGCCAACTATGCCAATGCCTCCAGGGCAGCAGTGGAACAAACCAAACGCGAGGCACTGCCCAACTTCATCCTGTCCATCCAGCAGGATTATGGCACCATCAACGGGCAGAACGGCCCCCTGTATGGCCTCGGTGGTTATGGTGTGGCTTCATCCGGAGCAGCTTTGCCATCACAGAACTGGCATGCAGGTTTCGGGGGCCTTTACCTCACCAATGTCAACTGGGATTTTTTTGCCTTCGGCAGGGTAAAGGAGCGGGTGAAAGCTGCACAGAGCTATACCACCAGGGACGAGAACGACCAGCAGCAGGAACTCTTCCAGCACCAGGTCAGAACGGCCGCAGCCTACCTCAACCTGTTGGCCGCACAGCGCATCACCCGCTCGCAACAATACAATTTAAACAGGGCCGATACCATCAAAACAGTGGTCACTGCCCGTGCAAAGAATGGATTGATTGCAGGCGTGGATTCCTCACAGGCCAATGCAGAAGTGTCCAATGCTAGAACAGCCCTGATACTGGCAAAGGATGCCGAACAGGAACGTGCCAATCAACTGGCCATGCTCATGGGCATACAGCAACAGGATTTTGTATTGGATTCCCTGTTCATCAATAAGGTACCCGCTGTTTTTATTGACACGGCAGCTACCGTACACCCACTATTGCAATACTATAAAAGCAGGATTGAGGTGAGCGAGCAGCAGCTCAGGTATATCAAGACATTGAAGTACCCCAGCTTCTCCCTGTTCGGTGTTTTCCAAACAAGGGGCTCCGGCTTCTCCTCCAATTACATAACCGACCAAACAGCCTATACACATGATTACCTTGACGGTATCAAGCCCACCCGCAGCAATTACTTGCTGGGCGTTGGGGCCACTTGGAACATCACTTCCCTGTCAAGGGTCAAGCAGCAGGAAAAGGCCCAAAGCTTTGTGTCCAAAGGCTTGCAGGAAGAGTACAATACCATTAACCTGCAACTCAAAGCACAGCAATCATTGGCCGAAACAAAGATCACCAATGCCATTGCCAACTACAGGGAAGCACCGGTGCAGGTCAAGTCTGCCTCCGATGCCTACCTGCAGAAATCTGTCCTGTACAAAAATGGGCTCACCAATATAATCGATGTCACGCAGACGCTCTATGCACTGAACCGTGCAGAAACCAACCGTGATATTGCCTATAGCAATGTATGGCAGTCGCTATTATTGAAAGCAGCCTCCTTGGGTGATTTCAGCCTCTTTATCAACCAGGTAAAATAATGGGTAGTGGAGTGGGACTTTTGAATATATATGCTTGAAATGAATGACAGCCTGAGCAATAAATTTCTGGAAGTAGATAAATTCTTTGAATATGGCAGATAAAAACGAACCTACATCATTCTACGGAGCAAAAACTTACGAAGAATGATGTCACACTAAGCTTGTCGAAGTGCTGTCGAAAGCATCTTATAGACGGAATAATCGGGGTTGAGCAATGTCACACTGAGTTTGTCGAAATGTTGTCGAAACCTGTGTGGAAACCAGATCGCCTTCGAGGGCCTCAGGCTGACATCATTCCTACAATCTTTGCGTAACATCAGTGAATAATTACCATACTTGCCAGCCACAACATAAAAGAACACAATGAACCTAATCAAACTAGCACTCCGGAAGCCCATCTCCATACTTGTTCTTGTAGCAGGGCTGCTGTTCTTTGGTATCAGTTCCATACGGGACATCAAAGTGGACATCCTGCCAAAGATGAACCTGCCGGTTATCTATATTGCACATCCATTTGGTGGCTACACCCCCACACAGATGGAATCCTACTTTGGTAAGCAGTACGTGAACATACTCCTGTTTGCCAATGGTATCAAGACCATTGAAACCAAGAACATACAGGGCCTCATGCTCATGAAGCTCACCTATTACGAAGGCACCAATATGGCGCAGGCCGCTTCCGAACTCAGTGCGCTGTCCGCTAGGGCGCAGGCCATTTTCCCGCCCGGTACGCAGCCACCCTTCGTTGTACGTTTTGATGCTTCCTCCTTACCCGTGGGCCAGTTGGTGCTCAGCAGCCCCACCCGCAGCAATAATGAACTGCAGGACCTGGCAAACGTATATGTCCGTGCATCCTTCACGTCCATTCCGGGCCTATTGGCACCGCCCCCTTTTGGTGGCAATATAAGAACAGTGGAAATCAACGTGAGCCCCGAAGCCCTGCGCAGCCATAACCTCACGCCCGACCAGATTGTGGAAGCCATCCGCCTGAACAACCAGACCGCCCCATCGGGCAATGTGCGTATCGGCAACAAGCAGTACATCACCCCCACCAACAATACCATCAAGCAGGTAAAGGACTTCGAGAACATCCCCCTGTTCAAGGGCGGTGTGCAGAACCTCTACCTACGTGATGTGGCCACCGTGAAAGACGGTGCCGACGTAACCGCAGGTTATGCCCTCATCAATGGCAAGCGTTCCGTATATGTAAGCATTGCCAAATCGGCCGATGCCTCCACTTGGGACGTAGTGAACAACCTGAAGGCCAGCCTGCCCAGGATACAGAGCACCCTACCCGAAGATGTGAAACTATCCTATGAGTTTGACCAGTCCGTCTATGTAATCAATGCAGTAAAAAGCCTCATAAGCGAAGGGGCCATTGGTGCCCTGCTTACAGGATTGATGGTACTGCTGTTCTTGAGCGACAGGCGTGCCGCATTGATTGTGATACTCACCATCCCCATCTCCATCATCTCCGGTGTGCTGTTCCTCAAACTCTTTGGGCAAACCATCAATATCATGTCCTTGAGCGGCCTGGCCCTGGCCATTGGGATACTGGTGGACGAGAGCACGGTAACGATAGAGAACATACACCAGCACTTCGATATGGGCAAGCCCAAGGCCCTGGCCATCTGGGATGCCTGCAAGGAAATTGCCTTTCCCAAGTTATTGATCCTCTTCTGCATACTCGCCGTATTTGCCCCTGCCTTTACCATGGCGGGCATACCCGGCGCCCTGTTCCTGCCCTTGGCACTGGCCATTGGCTTCTCCATGACCATCTCCTTCTTGTTATCGCAAACCTTTGTGCCGGTCATGGCCAATTGGCTCATGAAAACACATAAGGTAAAGCACGATGCCAATGATGGCTTTGTATCGGAAGATGCAGCGGGCTTTGCAGCCTGTGGCCTCACTGCCGAATCGGAGAAGGATACTTTTGACCAGAAGAAGATATTGGTAGAAAGGGAAGACTTCAACAACGATGGTAAGATTACCCCCTTCGACAGGTTCCGTATCCGCTTCATGCGGTTCCTCGACCGGATACTGCCTGCTAGGAAGCCAATCGTGCTATTGTATTTACTGCTGATTACAGGGGCCGCTGTACTGCTGCTGAACAGCATTGGCAGGGACGTACTGCCCAAGGTCAATTCCAGCCAGTTCCAGTTGCGCCTGCGGGCACCAGAAGGCACACGTATAGAACGCACGGAAGAAAAAGTGCTTACCGTGCTGGACGAACTGAACAAGATGGTGGGCAAGGAACATATTGCCATCACTTCCGTGTATGTGGGCCAGCACCCTTCCCAGTTTTCGGTAAGCCCCATCTACCTGTTCATGGCAGGCCCCCATGAAGCCGTGTTCCAGGTAAGCCTGAAAGATTACCATACGGATATGGATGCATTCAAGGACAGGATCCGTGAACGGGTGAAGCAGGTACTGCCCGATGTGAAACTGTCCTTTGAACCCATAGAACTAACGGACAGGGTACTGAGCCAAGGCTCCCCCACACCCATAGAAGTGCGTATTGCGGGCAAGAACAAGAAACTGAACGAGGAATATGCCAACAAAGTGGTGGACAAGTTGAAAGCATTGGGTTATATGCGTGATGTGCAGATAGCCCAGTCATTGAAATACCCCGCCCTCAACATTGATATAGACCGCACCAAGGCTGCACAGTTGGGTGTGGACATGAACGATGTGTCACGCTCCCTCATTGCCGCCACGTCCTCCTCCCGTTATACGGAGAAGAATGTTTGGTTGGACGAGAAAGCCGGCCTATCCTACAATGTGCAGGTGCAGGTACCCCTGAACGAAATGAACAGCAAAACGGAGATGGAAGAAATACCCATACTGCGCAATACGGCTCGCCCCGTGCTGGGCGATGTGGCCACCATTACCACGGACACCACTTATGGCGAAAACGATAACCTCGGCACCATGCCCTATGTATCCGTTACTGCCAACCTGAACAGGACAGACCTCGGCGATGCGTCCAAGGATGTGGAGCATGC
This sequence comes from Chitinophagaceae bacterium, assembly GCA_023251255.1. GTDB lineage: Bacteria > Bacteroidota > Bacteroidia > Chitinophagales > Chitinophagaceae > UBA1930. Next base: position 13,588 of record JAHEZD010000079.1, on the reverse strand, counting down.
CATTGAATCATTGGGCAAACTGCCCCGTGGCCTGTTCATTGAACGCATTGGTTTGAGCAAGGTACTTACGGAAACATTGAGCAGCCTGCAATCGGGCCTATTGGTGGCCATTGTGGTCATCTTCCTCATGCTCTCTGCCAATTTCCAGTCCTTCAAGGTTCCCTTGGTCATACTGGTCACCGTGCCTGCCGTGGTGCTGGGCTCGCTGGTACTGCTCACCCTAACAGGTTCCACCCTGAACCTCCAATCCTATATGGGCATCATCATGTCAGTAGGCGTATCCATTGCCAATGCCGTGCTGCTCATTACCAATGCCGAGCAGTTGCGCAAGCACAATAACGATGCCCTCAAATCGGCCAAGGAAGCAGCGGCCCTGCGCCTGCGGCCCATTGTGATGACCAGCCTTGCCATGGTGGTGGGCATGTTGCCCATGGCCATTGGCCACGGCGAGGGTGGCGACCAGGTATCCCCCTTGGGCCGTGCCGTTATTGGCGGGCTGGTGGCTTCCACCTTTGCCGTGCTCTTCATCCTGCCCCTTGTATTTGCATGGGTACAGGGCAAAACAAGCACTGCCTCACTTTCATTGGACCCTGAGGACAAGGACAGCCAACACTATATTCCTTCACTGTACGACACAAAAAATTAACCCATGCGCAGCCCCATTTCACCACAACTTCGTTATAAGCACCCGATCATGAATACAACTATCCATAGGCCGCTTAAGGCCATCGCTGCCCTGCTGCTCCTTGGCTGGGCCATTACAGGCTGCCATGAGCAGCCTAAGGAAGCAGAAAGGCCCGCAATGGAGAAACCGGTGGTACACACGTTTGTAATGCAGAAAGGCAAGCTCTCCTCCACCTTGGACATGCCCGGCGAACTGGTAGCCTTCCAGCAGGTGGACCTCTATGCCAAGGTGAACAGTTTTGTAAAGAAGCTCCATGCCGATGTGGGCTCCCAAGTAACCGCAGGTCAGTTACTCGCCACCATGGAGGCACCCGAAATCAATTCCCAGCTATCCGGTGCGGAGTCAAGGTTGAAGTCATTGGAAGCCATCTATATCGCCAGCAGGGCCAATTACAACCGCCTACTGGAAACCAGCAAGACACCGGGCACCATTTCGCCCAACGACCTTGACCAGGCACTGGCCAAGGAGCAGTCGGACAATGCCCAGTGGCAGGCCGCTAAGGCGGCCTACCGGGAAATCACGGACAATAGGAACTACCTGGAAATCAGGGCACCCTTCAATGGGGTCATCACTGCCAGGAACGTAAGTGCGGGTGCCTACGTGGGGCCATCGGGCAAGGGCTCCGAACTGCCCCTGTTTACCTTGCAGCAGCAACAGCAACTCCGTTTGGTCGTGTCCGTGCCCGAAGCCTATAGCTCCTACCTGAACAATAAGAACGAGATCAGCTTCACGGTGCGTTCCCTACCGGGGCAGAAGTTCACGGCCCGTGTGCAGCGTTTGGCCGGGGCCCTGGATAGCAGGCTCCGCTCCCAACGGGTTGAAATGGATGTGGCCAATAGCAGCAGGAAACTATTACCGGGCATGGTAGCGGAAATATCCATTCCACTACCTGCCAAGGACAGTACCTTTATTGTGCCCGAAACGGCCATCATCAATGGGGCCGAGGGGATCTTCATCATCAAGGTAAACAATGGTAAGGCCTCATGGATACCCATACAGAAGGGCAGGACACAGCAGGAAAAGGTGGAAGTGTTTGGCGAGCTAGCGGCAGGGGACAGTGTTGTTACCAAGGCTACGGAAGAGATAAGGAGGGGTGCGGCGGTTAATTAAAAGAATCGGGAGTCGCTAGTCGAGAATCGCTAGTCGGAGGAACGAAGGTCGGGAGAACGAGAATCGCCAGTCGGAAAAGACAGGGAGTCTGAAAGATAGGAAAAGAAAGCATGGAGAAGATAGACGGTAGGCAAAAAGATAGATAGGAAAGAGCGGAGGGTAAAAAAGCAGAGTGAGAGAGTCGAAAGTCAGAAAAGACGGGGAGACCGAAAGACGGAGGGTCCGAAAGAGGGGAAGAAAGCATGGAAAAGATAGACAAATAGGCAAAAAGGTAAATAGGAAAGGGCGGAGGGTAAAAAGGAAATAAAGACAGTAAACACATAGTATCCAAAAAGGCAACTTCACTACTCTTCCAACTCATAACTTGCGGGCTAACGTTCTTCCGACTCCCGACTAGCGACTTCCGACTGGCGATTCCCGCCTCCCCACTAACCACTTACCATTCACCACTAACCATAATATAAATCAAAAAAAATGGAATACAGACAACTAGGACAATCAGGGCTACGGGTGCCCGTACTCAGTTTCGGCACGGCCACTTTTGGTGGTGGCAACGAGTTCTTCAAAGCATGGGGAACCACTCAGGTGGAGGAAGCTACACAAATGGTGAACCTCTGTCTCGATGCAGGTGTGAACCTCTTCGATACCGCCAATGTGTACTCCACGGGCATGGCCGAGGAAATACTGGGCAAGGCATTGACCGGCCTGCGCAATAAAGTGCTCATCTCCACCAAAGCCACTTTCAAAATGGGCGAGGATGCCAACGATTACGGCTCTTCCCGCTACCACCTCATCCAGCAGTGCGAGGCTAGTTTGAAACGCTTGCAAACGGACCATATCGACATCTACCACATGCATGGCTTCGATGCCAATACGCCCATTGAGGAAACACTGAAAACATTGGAGTCATTAATACAAAGTGGTAAGGTCAGGTACATTGCCTGCTCCAATTTCTCGGGCTGGCACCTCATGAAATCACTGTCCCTCTCCGAAAGGTATGGCTGGTCCAGGTACATTGCCCATCAGGCTTACTACTCCTTGCTGAACAGGGAATTTGAGTGGGAACTGATGCCACTGGGCATTGACCAGAACGTGGGCACCATTGTTTGGAGCCCCTTATCGGGTGGGCAGCTCACAGGCAAGATCAGGAGAGGCAATCCTTTACCAACAGGTTCCCGCTTTGACCAGCAAGGCAGCCATGGCCCTGCCAAGGAACCCGAGTTCCTCTATGGCATTGTGGATGTGCTGGACCAAGTAGCAGCGGAAACAGGCAAGAGCGTAGCACAGGTATCCTTGAACTGGCTGCTGCAAAGGCCCACGGTGGACAATATCATCATCGGTGCCAGGAACGAAGCCCAGTTGAAACAGAACCTCGAAGCTGTTGGCTGGAACCTTACGGTGGACCAAGTGAAAAGACTGGATGCGGCAAGTGATACCACGCCCATCTATCCTTATTGGCACCAGCGGAACAGTCCCATATTCAATACGGCACCGGTTCTGTATTGAGGAATGGCCACTTTTGGAAGAACAAACCTATAAGGTTTTTATGGTGCGTCCAGTTGATGGGCTGTGTTGTGATAAACCTTATAGGTTTTTGTCCCGCCAAGTCATCAGTCCACGGAGAATAAACCTATAAGGTTCCAGAGCAGGCATCCCAACCATAAGCAGCACAGCTATAAACACTATAGGTTTTCTTCTCTTAACCTGTTCCATCGGAACAATATATGGGTAGAACCATCAATAGAAAATGGTATTGGCGTTCCATAGGAACGCTTTGTGCTACCGCCAAGGTACGTGTCCCACGGACATTCCCTTACCGCCGATATCATTGCCCTTCCGCTTCAGCTCAAGTAGTGATTGTTTTTTTCACAACCTTGACCTAAAGCCCAACTGCAACGGATTAAACCTATAAGGTTTTATGATGCGTCCAGTTGATGGGCTGTGTTGTGATAAACCTTATAGGTTTTTGTCCCGCCAAGGTGCGTGTCCCCACGCACCTTCTCTCACCGCTAGTATCAATGCTTCATTTGGAGAATAAACCTATAAGGTTTCCAGGGCAGGCATCCCAACCATAGGCAGCACAGCTATAAACCTTATAGGTTTTCTTCTTTCAACCTGTTCCATCGGAACAATATATGGGTAGACCCATCAATAGGAAATGGTATTGGCGTTCCATAGGAACGCTTTGTGCTGGTGCAGCCCCACCAATCCAATAGCCAGCGGATTATTGCCCACCCCTATACCAGCTCCATATTCCCATTGGCATATTTCAGGTTGTACTTGAAGGCATTGATCCTCCATCCAATTGCCAGCTTGATGAGGCCAATATGGTAAGTGCCCACAAATTCCCTTGTGTTGCCCTTGGTAGCGCTGGCCTTGTAATGGGTGGCGGTGGCATAGGCAAAAACGGTGGCCGCATCCCCCTTAATGTCCACCAAGTAATTGCCCGCAAGGTGGTTCACGGAGTCGATGCCCGCAAAGCCCTGCTGCCAGGTGGCACATATTTCCTTGGCACTTAGCTCTGCCTGCTGGCCACCGAGTGAGGACATATCAAACAGTACCTGCTCGGTAAATACTTCGTGCTGCAATTGGCCCCATGCCTGTTCATCGGTATGGATAAATAATTTGTTGACCGTTTCAACGATCAGGTCCCGGACGGTGAAATTTTCCATTGTGGTCGTTTATTGTTTTTATGGTAATCGTTCTTAAACAGGAATTATTGCAAGCCGGTGCAGGGGCATATAAAAATAATTGACTACTGTACTGTTGACGATTGCTCCTTTAAAAAAAGGTGTGCACGATAGAATGGCTACCAGATGACAGCCTTCGATAGCCATTCAGATACGGGGACTATAAGTAAGACTGTTTCCGCTTCCCAAGTGGTTCCCTGAAGCAGTTCATATTCGTTGCAGTTGGGTCGCTACTATATCAATGATGTCCCATACCCCCACCAATGATATGCTTAGCGATAATGAGCAGGAGCAAAATTGCCAGCCCGATCAATACATACAAGGTCCCTGTTTTTTTCATGGCGGGCATCTCTTTTTGGAGCTGCATGGTTCCTACCTGGTTGTTTTGCAGCCCGTATTTGATCTTGCCCCATGGCTTGTAAATGGATATAGTGGTAATGGCAAGCAGGACCAAAATAGCTGCCCCCGCTTTTGCAATCAGGTCAATGACCTGACCAGAGTACTGCGGACCTGAAAATGAAGGACCTGCCGCCACACCGGCCAGGTAGCTTATCGGCTTCATGTGAAGCAATAAGAGTATGGTGGATGCAACGGTCAAGAATAGTTTTACCACAATCCAATAGTACCTGAAGATGCCCCACTTTGTGCCGGCTGCCTGAACAATACCTGTAAAGAGGGATGTTAAGCAGAAGGGAACAATTACAAACCAAGCACTCAGTTCCATGGCAATAAGTGAGGAGCGAACCAACTGGGTGTCATGGCTGGTCAAACCGGTTATGGCAAGGACCAGGAATACGGCTACTGCTCCCAACCAGCCAACAGAGAAGGTAATATGCGAGGTCAAAACGAACTTGCTTAACCGGGGTGTCATTGCCATGGTATTTGTTTTATTTACGGTAAAGTTACTGCTTGAATGTATGTCCGTTAAACTTGATGCTGCTGCCGAGGTTTGTGTTTCCCGTTGCAAGGTTCGTGGGACACGAACCTTGGCTTCCTTCCGCCGATGCTGGTGTTTCCCACCAACATCATACCGCCAAGGTGCGTGTCCCACGCACCTTATACTACTATCCTGCGGCCTTATCACTACGCCGCAGGGATTGCACGGCGCAGCCTATTTGTTCATGGCATACAGGATCCCGCCCAGCAAGTGTTGCAGGAACAGGCTATCACTATAAGCTTCGGGTGTATGCCCCAGGCCCGTATAGAATACCCTTCCACCTTCGAATGCATGGTACCAACTGATGGGATGGTTGCCATGCATGTCACCGCCCTGAATGCTGCTTTCGTCCAGCTTGATCAGTACCCGCACATCGGTATTGAACTGCTTGAAGTTGTACCATTCATCCCGGTGCTTCCACAGGGCAGGAAGCCCCTTCGTGGCAGGGTGCAGGCTGTCCACCACCTGCAGGGTGGCCAATTGCACAGGCGGGTGCTTCACAAAATAGCCGCCCACCATCCGGCCATACCATGGCCAATCGTATAGGCAATCGGTAGCCGCATGGATGCCCACAAACCCACCGCCATGGTGCATGTACTGCATGAAAGCCTGTTGCTGGTCCGTATTGAAGAGGCCGTTACCAGTGGGGCTCAGGAAGATAACTGCCTTGTAGGGCTTCAGGTCCTTATAGCGGTTGAAGGCCGTACTGTCCTCCGTAGCTTCTACGTCAAAGCCATGCAGTTTGCCCAGTTGCTGGATAGCCGCAATGCCATCGGCAATGCTCTTGTGCCTGAATCCCCTGGTCATGGAGAATACCAGCACCCTGTCCTTCTTTTTGGGGGCAATGAATGCAAGCACGGCAAGGGCCAGGGCAAATAAAAAGAAAAGGGCAAGCAATTTTTTCATGGCAATGGTATATGGTGAACAAAAAATGCTGATGGCAGCAAGGACGCAGGGTGCCAAGATAAATTTTTTATGGTTTCAATACATGCACCCCAATCGTGGGCAGTGCACCATTTTGAATTTCAATGTCAACCAGAGCCTGTCGAAACCGGTAGCTTCCCATATAAAACGCCTTCGACAGGCCCTGGCTGACATTCATTTGCAAGAAAGAATAGTCAAAATGATGCACTGCCCAATCATGCGTGGTGGTTCCATAAACCCTGTGGGCCTGTTCCATCGGAACACCTGTAGGTAGGCAATCATATCAAAAACGCGTTCCATAGGAACGCATTGTGCTGACCCAGCACCCACCCATCCACCGCCAAAGTGCATGGAACAGGTACCTGGCCCACGGCAGGTTCCACTGCCCAAGAAGAATGGGCCAATATCAATTAAAGGACTGCCTGAATGCCAAGGGTGAAAGGCTGGTCTTTGTTTTGAACAGCTTGCTGAACGACTGCAAATGTTCAAAGCCCAGTTCATAGGCAATTTCACTGATGGAGAGGCTGGTGGTGGACAGTTTTTCCTTGGCCTTCTCTATCAGTTTAGCATGGATGTACTGCTGCGTGTTCTGCCCTGTCAATACCCTTAATAAGCTGCTTAAATACTGGGGCGATAGGTGCAATGCTGCGGCTACCCATTGAACGGAGGGCAGGCCCCTGCTCACCAGGTCGTCACTGTTGAAATAGCCGCCCACCAATTCTTCCAACCGGTCAAGTACTTCATGATTGGATTTTTCACGGGTAATGAACTGCCGGTGGTAAAACCGCTCGGCATAGCTGAGCAAACTTCCTATTTGTGCAATGATGATCTGCTTGCTGAACCTGTCAATATTCGACTGGTATTCCTGCTGGATATGCAGCATCACCTGGTTAACGGTTGCTTCCTCCTTTTCGGAAAGGAACAATGCTTCCTGCAGGGCATAACCCCAGAAATCATATTGCCTGATGGTCTTGGCCAAATGGGTGTTCCATAGGAAATCGGGATGGATGTACATCACCCAACCCGATTGCTGCAGGGCTGCTTCCTTTTTATCAAGGGCGATGCTGAAAACCTGGTTGGGTGCCATAAAGGACATGATGCCCTCATTGAAATCGAAGGGCTGCTGCCCGTATTTCATTTTGACATGCTGCATCCGCTTCACGGCAATGCAATAAAAATCGAATGTCAAGGGCATGGGTTCATCATCCCGTAAATGCTTGATGCCCCCAACATCTATTATACTGATCAGGGGGTGCTGCGGTTTGGGCAGGTTCCTGAACGCATGGAACTCGCTGATGGTTTTAAAATGCTTCATGTTTTCTTTTGGTACTGTACCAGTTTGAATAGCTGTCCATGAAATGAATGCTTCGTGTTACCCAATCCCTATCATTGGCAGTAGCCCAATGTTTGCGGCGAAAACATGGCCAAGCCCCAATCATCCAGGATCACTCCCCGCCTTCCCTCCTTATTTCCAATACCAACTTGCCCCTCACATGCCAGGCTTCGCTTTCACGGTGGGCGGCTGCTACCTGCTCCAGGGGGTACACTTTACTGACAAACACTTTTACCTTGCCCCCGTCAATCAATTGCGCTATTTCCTGCAGCCAGTCCTGCCTCATCTGCACGGACACCTGTTCGCCCTTGACACCCTTCTTTGCCAATGCCTGGATCACTTCATCGCTAAACGGGAAGTCAATGTTGGTGCTTACCAGGATGCCTCCCTGTTTCAATACCTTGACCGATCTCAGCCGTTCTTGGTTGTCACGGTGGGGCGCCGCATCAAATACAAGGTCCATGGGCTGCAACAGGTCCTCGAACCGTTGGGCAGTATAATCAATCACTTCATCGGCACCCAATTGCTGCAGGTAATCCAGGTTACCGGTGGATGCAATGCCCACCACATAGGCACCCTTGGCCTTGGCAAACTGCACGGCAAAACTGCCCACCCCGCCAGAGGCACCATGGACCAATAACCGCTGCCCTGCCTGCAGGTTGCCCAGTCCAAAGATACCCGTCCAGGCGGTCAATGCTGCCAGGGGCACAGCGGCCGCCGCATTGAATCCAATGCTTGCAGGCTTCAGGGTAAACTGCCCAGCCTTGGCCACACAGTATTCCGCATAGCTGCCGTCGCCCGGGAAATTGGGAATGCCGTACACTGCATCGCCCTTCCTGAAGCCCGTGACACTGCTGCCCATGGCTTCCACGGTACCCGCCGCATCCCATCCCAATGTCAGGGGCAAGGTCAATAGGGGCCGCAGGAAGTCGTTACCACCGTTCCGTATCACCCAATCGGCAGGGTTTACGCCACTGGCATAAAGTTTTACCAGTATTTCATCGGCTGCGGGCACGGGGACCGCTATTTCTTCCAGCTTCATTACTTCGGGGCCGCCAAATTCATGGATCCTTATTGCTTTCATCATACACTGTTTTTGTTGATGGAGCAAAGCTCCGCAACCGTTCAACAGCAGGTTTAGCGGAAGTGCGCTTTGATTTAGCCAAAATGATGGGTGGGCCTGCTGCGGGTGCTGCCATTTGCCACCAGCAGCCATTCCGCCACATAGCCAGAGGTTGCACTGCCGTTAAAGTGTTTGCCAAACTGCCCACGCAGCATAAACCTATAAGGTTCCAGGGGCATGCCTCCATCCATGGGCAGTGGCTCCATAAACCTTATAGGTTTTGTCCAGCCACCAATCTGCCTGTCCCCACGCAATTCCCGTTCCTATAACATGCCTCACACGCAGCATCAACCTATAAGGTTCCAGGGGCATGCCTCCATCCATGGGCAGTAGGACCATAAACCTTATAGGTTTCCATACCGCCAAGGTGCGTGTCCCCACGCACCTTCTCCAATGCCGCTACAAATGTTTAATCGGAGCATCAACCTATAAGGTTTCAGGACGTGCTTCCTAATCATGGGCAATAGCTCCATAAACCTTATAGGTTTTGTCCAGCCACCAAGCTGCCTATCCCCACGCAACTCCCGTTCTTATACCGTGCTCCCCATGGAGCATAAACCTATAAGGTTTCCATACCACCAAGCTGCGTGTCCCCACGCACCTTCTCCAATGCCGCTACAAATGTTTAATCGGAGCATAAACCTATAAGGTTTCAGGACGTGCTTCCTAATCATGGGCAATAGCTCCATAAACCTTATAGGTTTTTCCCATCACTTACCACAGTACTGCTGTATCATGGCGGCGGCGGAGGGGTGGCCAAGTGCCTTGGCAGCCAGCCAATCGGCACAGGCATCGGAGGTATCGTTCTGCTCCAGCTTGGCGTTGCCCCGGTTATAGAATGCCCGGGTGAATTGGGGATTGAGGACTATGGCCCGGTCATAGCATTGTATGGTTGTCAGCCTGAGCAATGTCACACTGAGCCTGTCGAAGTGTTGTCGAAGGCGACTTAGCAGCATTACCTTTCACAAGACGGTTTCGACAAGCTCAACCCCGATAAAAAATCGGGGCAGGCTCTGACATTGGGCACTCTGGTAATCTTTCAGCCACCATTTTACCAGGGCCCGATTACTGTAGTGCTGGTAATTGGTAGGGTCCAGTGCTATGGCCCTATCGTGGTCTGCTAAAGATTGTACATATTTGTCCAATTGTAAAAAAGCAAAGGCCCGGTTGCCCACGGCCTGCTTGTTTTTGGGGGACAGTTCCATGACGGTGCTGTATTGGATGATGGCTTCCTCTATTTTGCCCAGTTGCATTAAGCTATCGCCCTCCTGGATTAGGGTGGCATCATCATAGGCGGCCAGTACCACGGTGTTATTGCCCATGTACAGGGTATCGGTATGCTGGGCCAGTAATGGGCCTGCACTGAGCAGGAGGAGGCTGAGGTAGATGGCTTTCATGCTGCGCAAAATAGGAAAAAGGGAGCAGCCCTGAAGGGCTGTAGCTGGCTGATGAACAAGTTGCGGGGGCGGCTATTGAAGAATGCCCCTTTTGGACAAATGGGGAACATGGCTAACGCAGAGGGTTAGGGGGGCCTGTTATAAGGTTTGCATAAGGTCTCCATAAGGTTACCATGAAGTCACTATGGGGTTGGGCGCTTGAACTGTTGTGGGGTGCACTGACCTGAATGGACAGTGGAAGGCAATCTAGCACCAATGCTAAAAACAATATTCATGGGATGTTCTTTCCTATTTATGTTTTTCGCACAACAAAGGCCAACAAGTACAAACAAGCGCCTATATGAAAAACCTAGAATGAGTAGTACTTATGGCTGAACTTAACCCTATAAAGAGAGAAATACAATTACACATATTGCAAAAGGCGATTCATAATCTCCTAATACATTATTATCCATCAAATAATTAGTTAGATTTGTATATTAGCTAACACCATTTAACTCCGCATCATAGCTTGAGCAATGGGAATATAGCTGATTATTATAAATATATAGATTGGATAACCTTTATAATTATTGCCACAAATGAAGTTCAGCTATAATGCACGCATCATAAAACATTTGGGTTATGAGTTAATAACTTCCGACGAAGTTGCAATCACTGAACTAATAAAAAACGCTTACGATGCACGGGCAACTAAAGTCAGGATTCAATTTCTATCGACAAAATCTAACCTTTCAACAAAGAAACTACTCCAACCTGTTCCTGATAAAATTCTCCAAGCAATAATAGATAACGATTATGGAATGATTGTTATTGAGGATAATGGTAATGGCATGTCTTATGACACTCTTAGGGACGGCTTTTTTGAGGTTGGAGGAACATTAAAAAAAGCGCAAAAAAAGGATTTGTCTGACGATGATGATATTATACTCGGTGAAAAAGGGATTGGCCGGCTCGCCGCACAAAGGATTAGCCCCATTATGATTGTCGAAACATCAATTGAAAATAGTGACCATATTGATTTTGTTACCGTAAACTGGGATGATTTTGTAAATTCAACTGATGCCGAAGCACCTGAACAAACTTTCGCAACAATAAACACCAGTTCCTATACTCGGTTATGGTTAATTGGCACTAAAGAAAACCCTATAGATTTTGAAAAATTTTTTGAAAAAAAGGAGTTGTTTTCACTAGATATTTTTGGGAACCCGGGTAAAAGCTTGGGAATTAGCTTATTTGTTAAGAACGATTTACATACAGCATTAAGTTTCCTGTATTCCCCATTTGAAGACAACAAAAGTCTACTTGACCTTGAGCTATACTTTAATGGAGAAAGAATCAAGCATGATTTTGACTATAAAATCATCAACATTGCTGAATCAATTCATACCCTTAGTACGGAGTTTATTAAAGATCAGCAAGGGAACGTAGTCGATTTGGTGTTTACCCTCCAAATGCAAATCAGGCCCTGGTTTATTGAACGTATTCACCATGGCGAGTTGGGGCGGGTGCTCTACCAAGATTGGAAACGTCCCCATGCGTATTATAATATACTTTTAAAGAAGTATCAAGATCATTACAATAAAAGCCTCACTGAAAAATTTGTTCTTTCCAATATCATAAACAAATGGAATAAAAAGTATAATAATAAATTACCCAAAGATTTTATTAGTGCGATAATTCATCTTTCCCCTGTCAGCGCAAAAATATATTCGTTTAAACGCGATAGAGCGTTAATCTCAATGGCTATAGAGTCGGCAATTGAAAATGGTATTATTGTAAATAAAGCAAAAGAAATAAACACAGATTTCAGCAACTTCCTTTCAATCCACAATGGAATCAAGTTGTACCGTAACTCATTCCGAATCGGCACAATAGGCAATAAGGATAATGATTGGCTAAAACTTCAACAAAAAAGAACCACAGGCCAACAATTTTATCGATTCGAACTCGGGAACGTTATTGGTTTTATTAAAATTAATGATAAAAAACAACAGTATATCTATGAAACTAGCTCAAGAGAAAATTTGACTGATAATCTTTATGTGCATTCCCTTCAAGTCTTATTGAGTGAGGTTATTGAAATATTTTCTCCTGGATTCAACAAAAGAGCAGTTGAGATTACTAAACATGTTTTAGACCTCGAAAAGCTTATTCCAGAAAACGATACTGAACAAATTGAGAATGAAGTAAAGAAATCACAGCAGGTACTTGCTGCTGCCAAACAAAATGTCCAAGCGATAAACGAGGCTTTTACTGTCATTAAGGAAAATATAGACCTTGACAACAACGATAAAATAGCTTCTATACAAAAAATATTTAAGGAGTTGGAACCTGTAGCCTTAAATTTTGAACAAAATATCAATGACACCAATCGTTCATTTCAAAGTGCCAATAACCTTATTGAGGTGGCTAGGCAGCAGCAAAACCGCATAAAAACCGAGGCCTATAATAATTATAAGCTTATGGCAAATGGTTTAGTTACAGAAGTTATCACACATGAGCTGCACTCCCTTTTAAGTAAGTCCGAAGATGAAGCAAAAAGCTATGAAGACAATTTTAAAACCATAGAAACATACTTTTTAGATAATAAGCTCTACCAAATTAACAAGGATCACTTATTGCCAGTAAAACATAAATTCAATCACCTGTATGCCCGCATGAGTGATTTGAGCAAATTCTACTCATTTCTTGAAAAAACATTTATTTATAAAGGCAACAGTGAAGATTTGAATCCTGTTGATGTTAAATCTGAACTTGAGGAAATTACTACAAGATTTAAGTTTAGATTGGTTAGACACAAAATCGACATTGATTATTCAGCAGTAACCAATATATGGGAAGTGCCCAAAGGGTCTTTATTACATGTGTTTTATAATTTGATTGACAATTCAATCTATTGGATAAAACAACGTCAAAAACTTGCCAAGATTAATAATCAGTATAAAAATGAAGGTACAGATTCCATAATTATTCGGTCCATTAATCCCACGACGATACAGTTTTTTGATAGTGGTACCGGAGTATTGGAGAGATATCAGCATACCTTATTCAATGAGATGGAGTCTGGTAAAGAAGATGGTGGTCGTGGAATGGGGCTTTACATTGTTAGGCAATTTTTAAAATCTTTTGGAGGTGAAATTGAATTATTACAGCCTGTTAATGTATTTGGCAACAGGTATATTTTTGAAATAAGGATAAAAAACAGTTTAGAGGAGGTTGACCAATGACTAAATTCTTGAATTTGGTAAAGAGCTTAAAAGCCTTTACAGTTGTTTTTATAGAAAATGCTTTTGTTTATGAGAAGGATTCGGAAAAGAATCTTGCGAAATTTTGTTTTTTACCCGAGAAGAACCGTCTTAAGATATTAGAAAAATTGAAAGAATTCG
>JAHEZD010000021.1 GCA_023251255.1 Chitinophagaceae bacterium | reverse complement strand
ACGAAGCACATATTGCCAAGCACTTTGCCGCACTTAGCACCAATGAAAAAGAAGTGGTGAAGTTTGGCATCGACAAAGCAAACATGTTCGAATTCTGGGACTGGGTAGGTGGCAGGTACAGTTTATGGAGTTCCATTGGCCTGTCCATTGCCCTGACTATTGGCTATGACAATTTTGAACAGCTACTAAAAGGGGCACATGCTACCGATGAACATTTCAGGAAGGAAAAATTTTCCAGGAACATCCCTATACTGATGGCATTGCTGGGAACATGGTACACCAACTTCTTCAATGAACAAAGTGAGGCCATCCTTCCTTATGACCAGTACATGCACCGGTTTGCAGCCTACTTCCAGCAGGGCAATATGCAAAGCAATGGAAAGAGCACGGACCGCAATGGCAATACCGTTGATTATGCCACTGGTCCTGTCATCTGGGGCGAGCCCGGCACCAATGGCCAACATGCTTTCTACCAATTGATACATCAAGGTACATTGGTGATCCCTTGCGACTTCATTGCACCAGCCATCAGCCATAATCCCATTGGCGACCATCATGTAAAACTGCTGTCCAATTTCTTTGCCCAAACAGAGGCATTGATGAACGGGAAAACCGAGGTGGAGGCCAAAGCAGAACTGGCCGCAGCAGGCAAAACCGATGAGGAAATAAAAAAATTGGCCCCTTTTAAAATATTTGAAGGCAACAAACCCACCAATTCCTTCATCATTAAAAAAATTACCCCTTATTCATTGGGCAGCTTGATTGCTATGTACGAACACAAGATTTTTGTGCAGGGCGTTATCTGGAACATCTACAGTTTTGACCAATGGGGCGTGGAACTCGGCAAGCAATTGGCCAACAAGGTCCTGCCTGAGCTGGAAAATGAAGAAGAAGTGACTTCGCATGACCCATCTACCAATGGTTTGATCAACATGTACAAAAAATTCAGGAAGGCATAAATGGATGGCATTACTATAAGGACCATTGAACCTACGGACAATGCAGCTATTGCTTCCATTATCCGTGCGGCACTGACCGAGTTTGGGGCCAACAAACCGGGTACCGTTTATTTTGATGAAAGTACCGACCATCTTCATGAGCTTTTTTCCTCCACAAAAGGGAGCAGGTATTTTATTGCCCTGAAAAATGGGGAAATAATTGGTGGTGCAGGCATCTTCCCTACTGAGGGCCTACCTGCCCATGTTTGCGAACTGGTAAAAATGTACCTCCATAAGGATGCAAGGGGCCTTGGACTGGGCAAATTGATGATCGACCAGTGCATTGAAGCAGCAAAGCAAATGGGTTTCAACCAAATTTACTTGGAAACCATGCCCGAACTCAAGAAAGCAGTGAGCGTGTATAAAAAGTTCGGCTTCAACTATTTGGAAGGGCCATTGGGCAATTCAGGCCATACGGGATGCGGCATCTGGATGCTCAAATCCTTAGAAACGGTCTAGATTCGATCTTATAGCCACCCATACCATAAACGAATACTTATTATCTTTAGCGTCCTATAACTAAATATACACCCATGCTTAAAAGCCTACTACGCAAATTTTCTGTTGCAGTTACCATCCTTTTCATGGCCAATACGTCCATGGCCCAGTTATATGAGGTGAAGATGGAAGAGAAACTGGCCAATTCAAACTTGGTGATAGAGGGCAAAGTGCTAAGCCAGCATTCATTCTGGAACGAAAAGCACAGCATGATCTATACCACCAATAAAGTGGAAGTCTATAAGATCTTCAAGGGCACTGTTTCTTCTTCCTCTATAGAAATCATGACGCAGGGAGGAAACGTAAATGGTGAGGCCATTTCGGCCAGCGACCTGCTGGAACTCAGCACGGGCTATGTAGGCGTGTTCTTCTGCTTCCCCAACAGCATCAACCTGCGCTCACCGCTCACCAATGAAAAATTGTGGGACGTATACAGCAGCAGCCAGGGCTTCTTCAACTACGACCTGGACAATGAAAAAGCATCCGCACCCTTTGTGCGCTACCAGAGCATCAGCAACGAACTCTATACCGAACTGGCCACAAAAATTGGCCATGGTTTTGAAAACAGGAAAGCCTCCTTTGATGTGGCCAACCAGAAACCGGTTACAACAGCCAATAGGACCCTGTTCCCCGTGGTGGTCTCCTTTTCACCTGCAAGCGTAAATGCAGGTGCCCTATCCGATCCAACCAACAACGTGTTGACCATTACAGGTACGGGCTTCGGTGCATCATTCACGGGCAGTGCAGCCATTTTATTTGACGATGGCAATGATGGCACTGGCGGTACGCCCTATGCTGTTGCAGCAAGCGACCCCTATTTAACCACTTTGATTGTTTCATGGACCGATACCGAAATCAAGGTAAGGGTACCATCAAGGGTGGGAACCGGTTATTTTACCGTAAGGGATGCATCGGGTGTTACTTCAAGTTCCTTGACCCCCTTGAACGTTTTCTACAGCATACTCAATACCAATTTCTTACTCGGCGGCACTTACTATGTTAAGCAATCCAACCTGATGAATGATGATGGTGTTGGGGGCTATACTATATTGTACAGCATCAGTGCAGCGGGTGGTGGTGTAGATATTACCTCAAGTCCTGCGCAGGCCACTTTTCAACGTGCACTGAACACATGGAAAGACATTGCAGGTTTCAATGTTACCGAGGGCGGATCCACCGCTTCACAGCAGGTAAACCCCGGTGATGGCAGCAATACCATCATGTTCGACAATACCAATACAGGCAACGCTCCATTGGCGTCGGGTGTACTGGCTGTTTGTTATTCCTTTACGTCTATCTGTTCCGATAACCCTTTGTTTTACGGCGCAAGGAAAACCGAGTTTGATATCGTGATCAGGAACACGGGCGTTTCCGTTGGCAGTACCAGCTTCACTTTTGGCCCCTGCCCACCTGTATCCACCAATTTCAGCCAAATAGACCTGGAAAGCGTGGTCTTCCATGAACTGGGCCATGCCCTGAACCTTGCGCATATCAATGATGCAGCCCAATATACCAGTTTTACACCCGGACAGGTAAACCCTTCCAAGCTCATGAACTATGCAGTGTACAACGGTACCAAACGGGCTTCCCCAGACAATTCAGCAAAATCAGGGGCTTTGTATACCTGCACCCCCCATGGCTTCAGTTACGGTTCCTGCTTTCCTTTCAACAACGAAATGACGCAATTGACCCCTATAGTTGAAGCAAAGGACAATTGCCCACTGGTCTTCCCCTCCACACCAACAGCCAAAAACACATCGGTGGCTTTTGATATGGTGCACACATCCAGCAATACATTGGTTGACCCAGCCTACACCCAAGTAAACTGCGATGGAACCAATACGGCCGTAACCAACAATGCCTTCTATGCCATCAAGACCACCTATAGCGGCAAGCTCAGCCTTACCATCAGTGGTTACACCACGGCCCCAACCGCACTGGCAGCCTGCACCTCAGCTTATTCTGGTGTGCTGGCCACAGGTTTCAGGCTTTCTTTGTACCAAGTAAGTTCCTGTCCTACGGGCCAGGCATTCCCTACACCGGTTGCTTGCCGCACTTTCAGTAGCGATGGCGCCATATTCGACATCACCGGTCTGGTGGCCAATACCAATTACCTCATTTTCATAGAATCCATAGAAAGTACCAAGGCCACTTTCAACATGCTTATTGGTGGCACGGCCCTGCCCATCAAGTTAGTGTCCTTTACAGGCGAAGTAGCAGGCACTTACAACAACCTGAACTGGGTAGCAGAATCCGTAATCAATATTACCAAATTGGTGGTGGAAAGAAGTTCCAACGGTATCAGCTTTGAAAGCATCGGGGAAATTACCGGTGCTGATGCCTACAATAGGATTGGCAACTTCAAGGATTTCAAGCCATCTATCGGCAATAATTTCTACCGTCTCAAAATTGTCAACAACAATGGCAGCATCGAGTATTCCAATGTGGTGATACTCAAGAGAAGCGATAAGTTCCTGTTCACCATTAGCCCCAACCCTGCTGTAGGTTTTGCCGAAGTGCAGATTTCATCGGAAGACAAAGGCAATTATACCATTGTGCTGCACAACAACAATGGCCAGCAAGTGCTGACCAAAAACATCAGTGTTAACAGTGGTATTGCTACCACCCGTTTGGACCTGAGCACATTGGCCAAAGGCATTTACAGTGTAAGCGTGTACGATAGGGCGCAGACAAAAGTGAGGACCATGTTGCTATCCGTTCAATAACGGATGGCCCATCCCATAAAATAAAAACCTCCGCAAGCGGAGGTTTTTATTTTATGGCTACTTTATTATTTCAGGTTACCATTTATCCACTTCTTCTGTGGAAAGGTTGGAAGAGGCCGCAGTTGGTTCGGCCATCACTGCTGCTACCGGTGTTGGTTCCTCAACAGGTACAATGGCTTCAGGTTCCTCGTTTACAACCGATGCCACAGTAACCGCTTCTGCACCTGCATGGTTGGGAACATACCCTTCGCCATCCTCACTGTATTCATGGTTGAAAGCATCAAAATCAAAATCGGGCATCAAATCTGTTTTCACGTAATCGACTGCCTCGCCCAATGCCTTGATGAACTTGTTGAAGTCTTCTTTATAAACAAAAATCTTGTGCCTGTCGTAACCGTTGTCGTCGAAACGTTTGCGGCTTTCAGTAATGGTAAGGTAGTAATCGTTGCCACGTGTTTCCCTCACATCAAAAAAGTAGGTCCTTCTTTTACCAGCCCTGATGCGTTTGCTGTAAACGCTCTCCATTTTCTTGTCGTTGTTTTCGTAAGCCACTGTCTTAGTTATTTTGGTTTTAAAGTGTAGCAAATATAGGATTGTTATTGAATTACCAAAATTTTGCAAAGATTGTTTTGAAGCTGGAATAGCTGGCAGCAAACCATGGTTTCCAAAGGCATACAAGTGTTTGAAATGGACGGTAGACTATAGATGGTAAACTGGGGACAATAGATAGTGGACGGTAGACTATGGACCGTAGAGTGGGCGGAGGACCGTGTACCCCGCTCTTTCACGCTTCGCATTTTCACCATTCACTCCTCACCCATTCACCATTCACTACTGCCTGCTCCCTACCATCTCCTCTTCCTCACTCGACTCCGACAACTGCAGCCGGTACAGTTCCGCATAGTAGCCATCCTGCCCGATCAGTTGTTCATGCGTGCCTTCTTCCGAAATACGCCCATCTTCCAGCACCACGATCTTGTGGAAACGGAAGGAAGAAAAAATGCGGTGCGTAATAATGATGGCCGTTTTATCGTGCAGGAAATTGTACAGGTTATGTACGATTTCATTCTCCGTCTTGGCATCCACTGCGCTCAGGCAGTCGTCAAACACCACAATCTCCGGGTCCTTGATCAATGCACGGGCGATGGATATCCTTTGCTTCTGTCCACCGCTCAAGGTTACGCCACGTTCACCAATCATGGTCCCGTACTGCTTGTCAAAACCGAGGATTTCCTTATGGATGCTGGCAAACTTCGCCGCCTGCTCAATGGTTTCAAAAGAAGCTTTTTCCTTCAGCCCGAAACTGATATTGTTGGCCACGCTGTCACTGAACAGGAACACGTCCTGCGGCACATAACTGATCTGCTCCCTTAACTGCCGCAACGAAAAGCTGGTCAATGGCTGCTCTCCGATGGTAATCCTTCCCCCGGTAGGGTTGTAGAATTTCAGCAGCAATTGTGCAATGGTACTCTTGCCACTGCCCGTTTTACCAAGCAGCAACACTTTCTCCCCCTTCTTCACCGTCAAGTTGAAATGCTCCAGGGCCGTGATGCCCGTATGCGGATAGGTAAACACAACATCATCAAAAACAATATCGCCCTTAGCCATGGTACCTTCCTCCGCACTGTTGTCGTTCACGGTAGGTTTGGTATCCAGGAACTCGTTCAGCCTTTTCTGCGATGCTGCTGCCCGTTGGATCATGCTGGCCGTCCAGCCAATGGCACTAACAGGAAACGTGAGCATGTTCACATAGATCACAAACTCTGTAATGGTGCCAGCCGTTACATTGGTACCGGCGCTGTTCAGTGCATAGAGGCAGCCAATGGCAATGGTAATCAAAGTGCTGAGGCCAATGAGCAGGGCCATGGACGGGAAATAGGCCGCTTCCACTTTGGCCAGTGCCACGGAATTCTTTTTATAGTCCTCGCTGTTCTTATTGAAGAAGGACAGCATGGCTTTTTCCTGCACAAAGGACTTGATCACACGGATACCCGAATACGATTCCTGCGCCGTGGTGGTGAGGTCCGAAAGCAGGGACTGTATCTTCTCGCTTTTCTTGTTGATGACCGTGTTCACAAAATAGATGGTCACGGCCAGGATGGGCAATGGCGATAGCACGTACAGCGTCAGTTGCCAGTTTTCCCGTAGCATGAAGTACACACTGAAACCAATGGTTACCGCCAAGTTAATCAGGTACATGACTGCCGGGCCCGTGTACATCCGCACGCGGCTCACGTCCTCCGAAATGCGGTTCATCAAATCGCCCGTACTATGTGTTTTGTAGAAATTGGTGTCCAAGGTTTGGTAATGCCGGAAAATCTCGTTCTTCTGCTCGAACTCTATATGACGGCTCATGACGATGATGGTCTGCCGCATGAAGAACATGAACAGCCCGCCCAGCAGCGCCAGTCCCAGCAGGGTAAAGGCACAGAACAGCACCACATACTGCGTGGTTTTGAAATAGTTCATCAGGAAGTTCACCGTTACATCGTAATGCACGGCCCGCTCCGCTTGCAGCGGGGTGCCGTTTTTCCTGGAAAGCTCCTGCTGCACCCTGTCCACCACATAACCCGATACCTGCGGGCTCAATATGCGGAAATAGTTGCTGAGCACAATGAAGAGGATGCCGAGGAAGAGCAGTTTCCTATACTTGAAAAAATATTTATTTAACGTGAAGAGGTGCTTCAATGCTGATGATTTGGGCGAAGTTAATTGATGTGGGAGTATTTTTTTTGGCGGTTAAGTTCCCAAACTATTATTTTGCACCCGGAGAGCTGGCAGAGTGGTCGATTGCGGCAGTCTTGAAAACTGTTGACTGTAACAGGTCCTGGGGTTCGAATCCCTAGCTCTCCGCCTCGTGATACAAATAGCCTGCTAAAGCATTGATTCTTTGCAGGCTATTTCTTTTTGAGTTATCTCCCTTTCTTAGCAGTCGCAATGAAGATTAGCATAACTGGCTGAAAATGAACATTTTTTTGATATTTTGTGTGTTCGAATTCCTCTCTCCATTTACGATAAATCGTTTTTTATAGGAATATTTAAAATAAATTTGCGCAAGTAAAACCTTGCGCTTTTCTTTGCAAGAAATTACTTGCGCATTATGACACAAACAAGAGACATCTTTCAAGCAATAGCAGATCCAACTCGTAGACAAATTATAGGTATGCTGGCTCAGAAATCACTCAATGTTAATGCTATTGCCAAGGAGTTTGATATTACCCGGCAAGCAGTTTCATTGCATGTCCAATTCCTTAATGATTGTGGTCTTATTGTAATCAAAAAACAAGGCAGGGAAAGATATTGCGAAGCGAAGCTCGAAAAATTAAATGAAGTAACAGACTGGATAGATCAATACCGAAAATATTGGGACAATAAGCTTGACTCATTGGAAAATTATCTGGTTAAAATTCAAAACAAAAAGAAATAGACAGATGGAGAAATACAACACATTCAAACAGGAAGGGAACAGTCTTATACATACGAGAATTCTCGATGCTCCAAGGGATTTGGTTTGGGAAGTATGGACCACCCCGGAGCATATCAAAGAATGGTGGGGGCCAGATGGTTTTTCGCTGACTATAAAATCAATGAATGTAGAATCCGGCAAAACCTGGGATTCTATTATGCATGGTTGGGGACAGGATTTTGATAGCAAAATTGAGTATTTGGAAGTAAAAAAACCTTCCCTTTTATCTTATAAACATTTTGGCGAAAGCGAAGATTACAACTTTACAGTTTCAATTTTATTTGCAGAGGTTGAAGGAAAAACATTATTGACAATGAAGTCAGTATTTAAGTCAAAAGCAATTATTGAAGAATTAAATAGAAAGGTAAATGCCATTGAAGGCGGCAAGCAAACTTTAAATCGACTTGAAAACTATATTAAGATATTAGAAAGTAACAAACCATAAATAATAATAATAAACAGAAAAGATGAGGAAAATAATTTCATTTATGCACATATCGCTTGACGGTTTTGTAGCAGGACCGAACGGAGAGATGAACTGGATCACCCTTGGTGAAGAAATTTTTGATCATGTCGGTAAGCGGATAGGCGAAACCGATACGGCATTATATGGACGAGTAACTTACCAGATGATGGAAAATTACTGGCCTACGGCAGGAGATAAGCCGAATGCGAGCAAGCACGACATTGAACATTCAAAGTGGTATAACAAAATTCACAAAGTTGTTTTATCGAAAACAAAGAAAGACGCAGGTTTGATTGATACAACAATTATTAGCGACAACCTTTCGGACAAAATAAACGAAATAAAACAACAGGCAGGTGGAGAAATCCTGCTTTTCGGTAGCCCGACAGCCACACATGCACTTATTCAACAGAACTTAATTGATGGCTACTGGCTATTTGTTAATCCAATTATTCTTGGAGAAGGCATTCCATTGTTTGTAGACATCAAAGACAAAATAAAACTAAACCTATTGACTACCAGACAATTTACTTGTGGGGTAACTGAACTGAATTACACAGTGGACAGACAATAACAACGAACCGCTAACAGGAAGTTTCCTTAACAAATCATCAATAGATTAATGATCCGGACTGATATATAAAAGCTAACGGTCGGCAAATTCAAATCCACTATATGAAAAATGTAATAATCACTCTGTTATTTATAACACAGACTTTTTCTGTAAAACGCAGTCCGTCCTGGATTCCGTAAGGCAACGAAATTCAAATGAATTCAGAAATGACATTGCTATACGCGAGTTAATTGACAGTTTTGCATATTATGCGGACAGGACTAAAGCTCAACGGCAGGCGGCTCTTTTTGTTGAAAATGGTATGATGGAAATTTATCGGTCAGAGCCTGATACAAGTAAACCTATTTTCGTATTGAAAGGGCGCAAAGAATTAGAAGAAGCGTTCAAGGGCCTAGAAAAATACAATATGACGTTTCACCTTAACGGGCAGAACTCGATCAAATTCGGGGCTGATACAACCGGGATTGTCCAATGTCTTGCCCATCATATCTTTTTTGAAGATGGAAAAAGAATATTACTAACCGAAGCTATTCGCTATTATGATACTTATACCCGTCAAAATAATCAATGGCTATTTGTAAAAAGAAAACTAATTATTGATTGGGAAGACAAAAGATTGTCAACACCCTAAATCCCTATTTAGATGAGATGTGATGAGTGTTTTCGGCCTCTAAGCAAAGAAAAGGATGCCATTCATTACACCATTGAAGTTATGACTTTTTCGAAACTTTTAGAGTACGCAAAAATTAGGCATATGCCATTTTTCGATAAGCTCTTTGGCAAATAATAAGCTAATTGATCATAGGGTTTCTATATTTTCAAACTATCTAAAAACGTCAAAAATGGGATTAGGTGTTCGATTGGAGCCCCTTTCTCTCCTGACATAAAAAATGCCCTGCGTTACGGGGCATTTTTTATGTTAGGACATGCGGAAAAGGATAAAAAAACGAAAGGCGCAAAGTGCCGGCCATTTACCCATCTTAAGCCCCCACCCGGGATTTCAGAAGGCAATCCCTCCCCCTCTACAGCTTGTTTACCATATTTTACTTAAAGCCTGTTAAACCGAGTGTTGATGTTTTCTTGCTTTTTGGGATAGCCAAGATTTACTTCGTTTTATGCTCCAATAGTACCTGTCTTAACTTCTCCGGCCCGCTTGTAATTGACGAAAATCACACCATTTGGCGTAATCAAACTCTCCGTTAGTGTAAAGGCTGCAGGAATAGTGCCCTCACCAAACAAACGCTTCCCCATACCTAGCGTAATCGGGAAAATTTTGAGCCATAGTTCATCAACCAAATCATGTTTGAGCAGTGTCTGGGCTAGGTTTCCACTACCGTGAACCTGGATGTCACATCCTTCTGAATTCTTGAGTTTTTTGATATCATCAACGCTTTTTAGGAAGACTGAGTTTTTCCAGTCCGACTTGGCCATAGTGTTACTCATCACATATTTGGTGACGTCATTGATACCCGGCCACATATCTGCATGCTCCGGCCAATAATCAGCAAAAATGTCGAATGTCTTCCTGCCCAAAAGAAGGTCTGCAGGCTTCAACTGTTTTGCCATGAACTCACCGGCCGCTTCGTCGGCTTCGGCAAAATACGGTGCAACCCAGCCACCATATTTGAAATCACTTGAGGTATCTTCCTCAGGTCCGCCCGGTGCCTGCATGACGCCGTCTAATGTAATGAATGATAAAACAATGACCTTTCTCATGTTATTTTAATTTATAGTTTAATTGAAATTGTTTACTTTAAAAAGCCATCCAGATAATCCAATATTGTTTTCGTCTGCATCATCAGGCTTACATGCCCCTGCGAGGGAACAATGGCCAACTGCGATTTTGGCATTGGCGCAAAATCAGCAATTACTACACCTCCCAGTAGTTGATACGTTTTCATCAACTCAATTTTATCCAGGCCATCATTGTCGCCCGAGATCAGCAATACTGGCGAGGCAATTTTCGCAATATTGGTTTCACCCATGTTGAATGGTACCCCGGCAAAAGCAATCATCTGTTCCAGGAATTTTGTCCATTTTGTTTTGTCAGGTGCTACTGCATCGTATGCCGCTTTCATAGGAGTATTCATAAAAAATTCAGGCTTCATATTTTTAAACGCATTCGTTATTTCGGGCATCCAACCACTACTTTTATAAGTAGAAGAAATGATCACTAATTTTCTTAACCGTTTGGGGAATTGTATAGCAAACTGGTAGGCCACGGAGCCACCCATGCTATATCCTGCAACATCCGCACTGTCAACTTTTAAGTAATTCATGACCCCTTCCACATCACTTGCCAGGGTAGCGAGGTCCAATTTCCTGTCTGAAAATGGTGTGTGCCCATGTCCCTGCAATTCAATGGCAATTACTTTTCTTGTTTTTGACAGTTCAGGTATCAATTGTCCCCAGTTCATCTCAATGGTATAAAAAGCACCGTGCAGTAAAACAATGGGCCTACCCTCACCATATACCTCGTAATAAACTTTGATGCCATCAACAGGTACGTAGCCGCTGTCGGCAGGTTTACGCTGTTGCCCATTGGATTGAAATATTGCAAGAAAAAGCACCGCAATTATTAATACCGGTTTGAGGACATTGGATCCTTTAAATACTCTTTTCATAAAACATTATTTAAATTATGTTGAACTTATTGACAGCACAAAGATGACAAGCATTTCAGGATTCGACACTGTGTAGAAACGACGATTTGGGGGGTGAATCCCGACAAAACATTGCTATTTTAGGTGCCTAACGCAAGTTGCTAGTTGTAAAATAAGCGAGCATCGAAAAGAGTTTAAAAATTATCTCCTGTAGAAGCAAGGGACGTAACTAAAACTAATTGTCTATGAGAGAATTTTTAATTATTGTTGACCTTCACGGTATATGTGCCAACATCTTGAACTGTTGCATTAAGCGTGACGTTGTTGGCAACTACAGCCCTTTTTGTGGCAATGCCAATGTAAATACCATAGCCATTGTGTACGGTTCTTCGTCTTATGAGGTTTCCAGTAATAACATTGTTCAAGCCCCCATCTTCTGTTATTTCATGAACACCACTTGCGAAATTTCCAGTATTGTTATCAAACAGGCTATTTCCAGTAATGAAGCTATTTCTTGAACGTGAAAAAATACCGGACTGCCTGCATTGCTCCACTCTGTTATTTTGAACTGTGGGGCCAATTCCATCAACATTTATTCCATTGCCTGCACAGTTCAATACAGAATTGTTAAGCACCCTTACCGCATTATCATTTAATGTATCATAGCTATAGTTTACGGTTGCATCAATGCCATCATAAGCGCAGTGGGCTATACTGTTATTGGTGATTACAGTTTTTGAGCAACGTGCATCCACACCAGCAATTGAGTTTTGCCATGTCTTAATGCCACTTTCACCACAGTTATAAATGCAGTTGTCGTGAATGCTAGACCTGTTGTTACTTATCAACACAATACCACAGAGACTAGCATAGCGAATGGTGTTATTGTACACCTCATTCGATAGCCCAGCTTGTGCACAGTTGTTCCACATTGCAATGCCATAGCCACCAGCCCTAAAATTGCAGTCATGTATTTTTGAATAGGCAGCCCCTTGTAAAAAAATCTGTAAAAAATTTCCTGTTAGGTAGGATAGTTCCAAAGCATTTATGTTGCCTGAATAAATATTACAGCCAATGGTTTGGCTTTTATAGGTTGATGGAAGCGAATCGTACATGGCATCATTAACCGTTGGCATGTAACCAGGCCCATTGTTATGTGGGAAAGTTGGGTATTTTCCCCAGTTGGATGAATCCCTTTTTATAAGGTAAGGAACATTGCTGTTGATGAAGTTAAGTGACGTTATTGTAACACTGTCATGTTGAACATTGAAAATAGTCCCATCCCTTTTTATAGTCGCTTTTGTGTCACCAAAAATGTAAACCTTAGTATTGATGGTGATGGTTGTATCCACCTTATAAACACCATTGGGAAAGAAGATACGTCCGCCTGCATTGATGGCTGCTTGTATGGCCGCAGCATCGTTGGTAGTGCCATTGCCCTTTGCTCCATACTTCTTAACGGATATGGAATTTGATGCAATAACAACATAGCCTTTCACAGCCCTTTCGCTTGCCAGTGAGGTAGCAGAATTTTCAGCAAGCAGGCTATCGGTACTTACTTTTTTTACAATTTTACCTGACAGACTCATTTGTGTGGTTACTTCTGGATTTTTGCTTTTGGTTAGCACTGGTACTACTGTTTGAGCCTGTGCAAAATGTGCAAATGAAATTATAATAATTGATACTAATTTTTTCATATTTTATGTATTAAAGAGCTCTTTTAAAATCCTTATTTACTAAATAGAAAGAAGCTAAAAGAACTCCTAATGTGATGATTACTGTAATCACTAACAGGTTGGAAGAAGCTATTTTTTGCTGCATTGGTTGATGCAGTTATAATATTCAATCCTAGATAAGTGCTGGCACGTTTGTAAATGCTTATCATATCATTTAAGAAGAATATTCTTGGTCGTTTTTCTCCCCCCTTGCACCCATTCATACCAATAAACTGACGCAAAAGTATTGGTGATGGAACAAAGAAATTAGCTATGCAGCTAGGCAATCCACCAATAAACAATCGCTTTCTTTGAATGGTTGCCAACTTAAAATATACGCCCTTCCAATTTGCAAACACAGCAAAAACGCATCCAGTTTTTCGATGGGGCACTTGCCCCTTCTATTGTATAGCTATGCTTGTGCAAGTGTGGTGTAGGCACAATACCATTGCTTGCACAACTTGCACCGTTTTGCCAATTACATATTTGTGAGCCAGTGCAGGTTAATTAATTGCTGTGCCTATCAATAACACAGTGCAAAAGTATTAGAAATAAGGCTTACTGTAAGTATGGCATAAGTATGGCAATGCGAACTTTAAAATACTTTTATCATCTACAGTAACTTCTACATTTACTGCAGGTCGCTTGCCTTCGTTTGCAAAGTGTTGTTATTAAATCTGCCATTCTGCAATATCTTTAGCGGTTAATGTAAATACATACATGCACAGTGCTTGGTAATCATCAAATGCTACCCCTCTGATTTGTTGAACACAAGCTTTACTTGTGCCTGTATTGGCTTATCAAACAAGTCAAAGGAATTTGATTCCAGCCCCAACATTATTTGCAGTGGGTTCACAGGCCCTACTTTTTCATCTCCCAATTTAAAAGGGCAATAAACCTATACATTGTAGCCATCTTTAGCAACCTGAATAGTGTTTTCAACTTCCAAGATGACACGAACAAAATCCCTTTCATAAAACCCGTTGGTCAAAAGACACAACGGCGGCAGCGTTCATTTTTAATGTTTCGTTGAGGAGCAAACTACAAAGTATGTTCATGAATAAAATAATGGGTTTCGCAATACGCACTGGAATACGCCATTGTTATTTTCCTTCATACCCGCACCCAATACACTCCAATATGCTATCTTTCAATATGCAGCACCAAGAATTTGAACCTCCTCCAGCGCTACAGGATACCATCAAGTGCTTTTGGTACAACAGAAGGGACCTGGGGGAACAACAAACAAGTTTTGAAGTGGTGCCCGATGGCTACGCTGAAATTATTTTCCATTTCGGGAGTGGCTGCAGCCTATTGCACAATAGAAGCTTGCAGCCATTGCCATCACCATTTATGATGGGGCTGCTGAATCAGCCTGTCCATTTTTACACGGAAAACTGTTTGGAAATTATTGGTATCCGGTGCTTTCCCTGGACCGTGTTCGATCTGCTTGGACTGCCGTCCAGTAAGGACGGCCTGCGCATCGTTGAGCATCCTATCGCCCGGCTCCAACCTACTTTGGAAGAGTGTATCCATGCTGGCAGGATAGATGGAGCACTGGCCCAAGTAAAACAGTATTTTCTGGATGCACGGTCTGGAATTGCGACCGACAGTATGCTATTCAAAGCAGGCGTGGCAATGAGGGCCGCCAATGGTACCATGCCGGTAAGCCAGGTAGCGGCAGCAGCCCACGCCACCGTCCGTACATTGGAGAGGAAGTTCAGGCAATCTTCTGGCCATACGGTTAAAGACGTAAGCGGCCTGATGCGCTTTGAGCAGGTACGGAACCAATTATGGCTTAATCCGGACGCCAACCTTGCCGGCTTGGCCCTTGAGCTGGGCTACACGGACCAATCCCACTTGAGCAGGGAATTCAAACGCTACGGCAGCACCACGCCAGCGGCATTCGCACGAAAAGCCAAGAAAGGGAAACAGGCGGCAAGCAACGATTTTGTCGCATTTGTACGCTCCTAGCACATTGTACAAGAAGCGGGTCACTAAATGGCTTTGCTTGTCTTTTATCTTCTAGAAAAAAGCATACAGCCCGACAGCTATCTTTTTATCCCAGTTGCCTTTTCAAAATACTTTTTTGCTAAATGATACGATCTGTACTACTAACACAATTGTACAATCTGTATAATTTTGTATCTTTACAGTAAACCTGTGGTAGATGAAGGTAAAAATACGAGAGGTAACAGAAGATGAATTAAAAGATGCATTGATTAGAGAGGGAAAAGGAAAAGAACTTCCATCTATGCACGACAATTGGAGATTTAACTTTGCCACACAGCTTAAGAAATTATCCAGTGCAAAAGCCTATGTGCTGGTAACAACGGACACTCCGAATGTAATTGAAGGCTGCATAATCTTCCAGATGAAGGAAAAAGCTATCCCTTATATGGCATATATCGAAACAGCCCCCCATAATCGAGGTACAGTTAAAAAGCACGATGATGTGGCTGGATGCCTGATTGCCTTTGCCTGTAAGCTGAGCCTCACTTCAAAGGACGAAATCTATAAGGGTTACCTTACTTTCGATGTGCTGGAAGAAGACCCGGCCAACGAAAAGAAATTAATGGGAACCTACTCAAAAAAATATGGAGCGATGCGCATTGGAGACACAACAGAAATGGTTATCGCACCCGAAGACGGAGAAAAACTGATGGCAAAATATTTGCCTTAGAATTTATAACTGATTAAAAAAACTGAATTGAAATGGAAAGGAAGAAAAAACAAGGCGCAGCAGATCTGGAAATGAAGATACGCCCCAAAGAATGGAACAAGCAGGAATCAACCAATGTGAAAGATTTCATTAAGGCCCATCAGGCTACAAGAACTTCCGAGCAAAAGCTAAGGACCCAAATGCTGGCTATCAAATACCAAATAGAAGATTATATCAATGATGAAAAAATAAGCGAACGGAATATGATTTCGCTGGAAGCGTTTGTTGATCTGTATTTGGAGGCGCTTAACATTACTTTCAAAAAGTTTGCTCAATCGCTTGATAGCACAGATGCAAACTTGAAAAAGTACCTTTCAGGAGATAGAAAATTCAGCACCGATCTTGCTTTCAAATTTTCCAGTTTCTTTCATACTTCACCTGACATATGGGTGGGGGTGTACACCAAAAATGAACTACTCAGCCTAAAAAAAGAAAAGAAGCAGATTGACAAATACAAAAAATACGATTATGAAAAAGTATTGGTCATTACTGGATTGCACTGATACCAGCAACTCGCGGACATCAATCTTCAAAATCCCGGCTATTGCTACAAGAATTTCAAGAGAAAACTGAATAATAATCGTTAACACACCATCTTAGAGCCTGTTTAAATTTGATTTCAGGAATTTGCTATGCAAATTCAATTGCCTCTTTTTAGCCACGGATGGCACTAACCTACACGGATTTTTTTCACTAATTGTTGCCGCTTAGCGGCAATGATGAATAGATACCGGATTATTCGTGCAAAACCGATAATTATCGGTTGGTGCTATTAGTGGCAAGAACAGATGCCGAAGGCATCATACAAAAAATCAATGAATTGAATTTAAACAGCTTCTTAGAAAATTAAGTAAGAAGAACAGAACAGCCAACAAAAAACCGTCCAATTGCACAAATGGCTTTCTTTGATACCTACCAAATACTGGGCGTTACCACCGAGATCATGGGTATCACGCTGGAAGGATGGATTGCCATTGAACAAATGCAGAAGGCCCAGTGAGGATCTGGTTTACCCCTATCTTGTTAAAAGCTAAGCCCTAGAATCCGTAAGCAACCATTTTGTCGCATTTGTACAAGCCTAAGGCAGGAGCATTCCGGAGTTTTGCGTTTCAATGATGTTATATGAACGCAACACTTGAAGGCAAGCAACCTGCGCCAAACCATTCTATTTACGATCCAATTATTTCCGGTGCCGGGCATGTGGGCCTGTTCCCCGACCGAGAACCGGCCATGGCCAAACTTAGTGCCTTTGGGTCTTGGTGGTTAACCCGATGGCTATCGGGTGTCATCCCGCCTTTACCGGCAGGTAGGGTCAATGCCGATAGCTATCGGCAGCTTGTTTGCGAAGCAAACATTTGTTGCCCGGTATGATATCAAGAACTTCAATACTTCCCTTCATACAATAGTTAGTCAAACAATCATTGAATGTAAAAATGAAACCGAAAAAAAACAAACTGTGGATCATCATAGGCATCGTGCTGATGAATTCCATTGGGATGGCAGTGGTACTTCCCCTTCTCCCCTTTTTAGTAGGCAAATACCTCCCCGCTCAGCAGGTTGTTTTTGGTATGGGTGCGCTCATGTCCGTATTTGCAGCTTGTACTTTTTTTGCTGCACCTGTTTTTGGTGCATTGAGCGATCGGTACGGGCGAAAAAATATCCTGCTCATTAGTTTACTGGGTTCTGCAATAGGCTATGTTCTATTTGGCATTGGAGGAGCATTATGGATACTTTTCCTGGGACGTATGATTGATGGTCTTACAGCCGGAAACATCAGTACCTTATTTGCCTATATATCCGATACCACCGAACCTGGGCAACGGACCAAATGGTTTGGCTATATCGGTTCTGCTATGGGCATAGGAAAATTGGGAGGCCCTGCACTGGGCGGATTGTTGGGAAGCATGGCACTTGGACTGCCTTTCTTTGTAACTGCCGCATTGATATCCCTTTCCGGGTTGGCTGTATATTTCCTGTTGCCCGAATCCTTGCCTCCCGAAAAGAGGACCAAACATTTAACCTTGGGCAGCTTCAATACCTTTTCACATTTCAAGGATATGTTCAGTGTGAAAGGCGTTAAATTACTGCTCCTGCTCGGCGTGCTTTTTTATGCAGGCCTGGGTATTTTCCAGTTTAATTTCATCATTTTCCTGAAAGATATTTATCAATGGGGACCGGCCATTATTGGTAGTTTGCTTACGCTGGTGGGTATCTGCGAAGTTGTTTCACGGGCAGTATTATTGCCCTGGTTATTGAAGCGTTTTAATGAAAGGAATATTGGAATAGCTGGTTTACTGGGCCTTGGAACCGGTTTGGCATTCATCCTGGCCAGCATCTATATACATTCCGTGGTGGTAATTGTAGCTGCAGTAATATGCATCATTGTTGGCGAGGGTTTATTTGACCCAACCTACAATGGAAAATTATCCCAATCAGTTCAGGAAAGCAAACAGGGGAAATTGCAGGGCGTGAACCAAAGCTTGCAATCGGCCAATAATATGCTCGTTCCACTGGGTGCAGCTACCATCTATTTTTATAGCCCAAGTATATTGTATGCCACAGCTACATGTATTGTACTGTTGGCAGTTATTATGTATGCGAAGTTTATACCCCAGGCCCAAAACCCAAAGGAGCCTATTTAGTTCCCCACTTTTATTCGTCCCCCTGCCGTAAATTGAATACTTGATGCCGCTCCTGTAGGGCGCATGCCTACTGGCAAACGCTGGTTTTCATTTGCAGGATGCTATAAATGGGATCACCATGAAGCCGTTGGGCAAAAGACACAACGTTGACGTCGTTCATTTGTACTGCTTTCGTGAGGAAGCCAACAAATGGCAAATGCAAATCATCGTCATTACGCCACAAGGATGGATCCCTATGGTACAAACCTAACAGAAAAGTCAAGGTTTAATCACCGGGGCAGTATCAAGCAATTTGACATTCCCCCTAATGTCAATCATGAAACAATGAACATTGAGCTTGTACAAAGCCTGGATATCCTTAGATAGCGCAACTGCAAATTTCTTATGGCACTTTACCTCCTCTTCCCATGAAGCAAAAGTACTGTCGATCAAAAATGCCCTGTAAGCACCGCAGTCCTCATGCTCTATTATATACACATCTTCTATTGCGTGGAGGGCAATGGCTATTGCGATATGATCATACAGGCATTGCTTCCAATGTGCAAAGCTATCATACTGCTCAAGTGCTTCCTTCTTAAAAAGTTTTTTGTGCTCTTCCCTGGTAGCCCCAGTGCTTACCGATGTACCAGCCAGCGCCACATGATCGTACCGGTTGGTCAGGTTATCAAAATGCAGGAAATTAAGAACATCATCCGTCAGCCGCAGGTCAATGCAACTGATCACAATAATATTTTTCTTGGGCAAACGGTACTCTGTAATGGAAGGATAAATAAGGGTTGACATAACTGGTGTTTTGGTTAGGGCAAGTGTACTTCTTTTTTTTTATTAAAGCAAGCTTTTTCGAATAAAATATTTGGGCCATTTAAATACGGATTTGATGCTTCCGTAAACAGCTTATAAGATATATTTAAACTGCAAGCAATAATATTGTACATTGACCATGCCGATGGCTGATCAACTTAATTTTTATTGAAGGGCCCAGCGGCATTTCCGTGTAGCCATTGATTATCCATTTCAATATTGTAGCCCCAAAAAGAACCACCATGACAAGCAGTCCCGAAAAAACAGGTTCGGAAAATTATCGGATTGGCCAGTTGATCAACGCTTATGTACTAAGAAGCTGTTTGGGCGTAATGTTGCACAACCACTTAACATGACAGCACTTTTAAAGCATAACATAAGCAAACACCTCTCCCTTTCGGACAAAGAAATGGAAGACTTTTGCGGTTTATTTCAACAAAAGTCAATTAAAAAAAAGGGCTTTTTATTAAGGGAGGGCGAAGTGTGCAAGTTTGAAGGTTTTGTTACCAAAGGGATTTTCCGGGTGTACCATATTGACAAAAATGGAGGGGAGCAGGTACTCTATTTTGCCATCGAAAATTGGTGGATCACAGATATTGACAGCTTTACCAATGGAACCCCATCACAACTTTTTATTGAGGCATTGGAAGACAGTGAAGTGCTTTTAATTTCAAAAAAGGACAAAGAATTTGCTTATACAAATTTGCCCCAGATAGAAAAGTTGTTCAGGATAATGACGCAAAAAACGCATGTTGCCCTGCAAAGAAGAATGATCGACAACCTGGGCAAAACTGCCGACCAGCGCTACCTTGATTTTATCGAAAAATATCCTCAGCTCCATCAACGGCTTTCCAATCTTCAGGTAGCCGCTTACTTGGGCATCAGTCACGAATTCTTAAGTAAAATAAGAAACAAAATTTCCAGTAAAAGATAGGGTTGGTCTCATTTATTGAACTTGTTCAATGTTTTTAAGCATGGCATGATAGCACTTTTGCGCCATCATTTAAAAACAATAAACTAACTATCGGATGAAGGAAAGTATGTCAGGTTGAGCTTAGTCGAAACCTTTTATCGAATTAAGATCTCGTTCATCATACTTCGACAGGTTGAAAATCCCGACTATTCGGGGCTCTGTATGACAGCGACAAATGCTCATTACTTTCCTTCATCCGATAGTCAAAAACAATAAAATGAAACAAGTTATTTCAACAGTATTCTTAACCACCTTAATCTTATTGAAAATGGAAGCACAAGCACAGGACTTCAAGGTTATTGAAGCAAACAATTTAAAACTGCAAGTTTACAACGCATCAGAAAACAGTTTTGGCGTGGCATCTGTAATCGTATCGGGAAAAACAGATGCCGTTTTAATTGACGCTCAATTTACCCTGGCAGATGCCGAAAAAGTAGCACAGGAAATCAGGAATTCCGGCAAAAAATTAACGGCTATCTATGTATCCCACACAGACCCTGATTTCTATTTCGGGTTAGAAGTATTCAAAAAATACTTTCCGGAAGTTACAGCGTATGCATCGCCAGCAACAGTAGCATCCATTAAAGCAACGGCTCAAAAGAAATTGGATATTTGGGGCGGAAGATTGGGCAAAGCCATAACCTCCAATGTTGTGTTACCACAAGTTTTAAAAGGCAGCAGCATTGAATTGGAAGGCCAAAAATTGGAGGTCATTGGCCTGGAAGAATTCCCGTCCAAAACCTTTGTCTGGATACCTTCGATCAAAGCAGTTGTAGGGGGCATCAATATTTTTGGCACCACATTCCATCTTTGGATGGCAGATGCACAAACTGCAGAGGCACGTAAACAATGGTTAACTGTGTTGGACAAAATTGAATCATTGCACCCAACAATTGTGGTTCCTGCCCATGCAAAGTCAGCATCAGCATTTGATTTGACTGCAGTAATACATACAAAAAACTATATCCAATTTTACGAAGAGGCGTTGAAAACCAACCAAACTTCAGCAGCTTTAATGACCGCTTTAAAAACAAAATATCCAACATTGACTTTTGAAACAGCTTTGCAAATAGGTGCAAAAGTAAACACAGGAGAAATGGAATGGTAAGATCAATCATCATCGTCAGCTTGACAATGCTCATTGCATTATCAAGCTGTTCTTTGAGAAGCTGTTTAGACTTTTTAGAAAAGTAGCTTTTAAATGGCATTTTTTTCAAAATCCGCTTTTGTCAATATTTCGACAGGGCTCAATATGACAAAAGCTGTCAGCTTGAGCCCTGTCGAAAGCGGTTTCGCTAGAAAAAATATTGAAATCGATCACGTAAAATTAAAAGTCTAAACAACTTCTAAATAAAAAGGCAATGACAAATCTCGAAATCATCAAAAGCACTTACGAAGGAAAAACTTCGGAAGAAAATGGTAGGAATTTAGCCAGTTATGTAGCCGCAACTATTTCATGGACGGAAGCCAAGGGCTTTCCTTATGCAGGTACCTATATTGGTTTAGAAAACGTGACGAAGAATGTTTTTAGCCGGTTGGGCAGCGAATGGATTGGCTACAAATTTACACCCGAAGATTATGTTGCCAATGACGATAAGGTTGTAGCTTATGGTACCTACACAGGTACATACAAACTGACGGGCAAATCATTTGAAGCCAGGGTTGCCCATGTTTGGAAATTGAAGGACAGCAAGATCATCAGCTTTGAACAGTTTGTAGATAGCCAACCCGTAAACAACGCAATGAAATAAAAAATGACTGTGGCAGCATTGAATCTTCCACAAGAACAGTGATGAACCATTTTTGGCCCAGTGGCTTGCACGTTCGGTGTTCTATTGCAGTAAAATAGGTTCCACTTTAAAACCAAGTTGCCTAAGTTGTGTAATTATTCCGCAGTTTTTAAAATAGTGGAGTAGTCCCACAGCCATAAAGCAGTTATTGTCTTTAAACAATGCTGGAATTTTTGTCATCCACTCATCGTTCCGCTTTTCAACAAGTACCTCCCCGCCACATGCATCATCAAATGAATAGTTCAGATCAAATGTTACATACTTCCTATAGAGCGAGTTACTTGAAATTGTGGGGTTGGGTTGCTTATATTTATCCAGCAGTGGTTTAATGTTCTTTTTG
This sequence comes from Chitinophagaceae bacterium, assembly GCA_023251255.1. Taxonomy (GTDB): domain Bacteria; phylum Bacteroidota; class Bacteroidia; order Chitinophagales; family Chitinophagaceae; genus UBA1930. The sequence continues at coordinate 53,123 of JAHEZD010000021.1, read as the reverse complement.
AAAAAATTCCAATCAATTTGTGCTGTCCCTTTCCTCAATAGTTCAATTTGCAAAGTGTCACTTTCAAAATAAATTTGTTGCTTCCTGTTTTCCTTTGCCAAAAACTGGATATACTCGTCCATCCGCATTTTGGTATCTGTTAATCCCAGGCAGAAAGCGTCGTAATAGCCAGACAGTTTTGCAAACAGTTCACCGGGCGTTAATTTATTGATGTCCTTTACAGTTGAGTAGGTTAATATCCTATTTATTAAATCAATATCACCTGGTGCTAAAATTTTATTGACTTGGTCAGAGGACGCTCTTTTGTTATAATAACTACGGATCCTGCTTGAATCCTTTTCAACTTCCGTAAGTACCATGTCACATGCTTTCAACTTTTCAGCAATAATTGGAAAGGAATCAACAAAAGTTCTGTCCAACAGATGGTATGTTCCCAGGAGATAGGAAGTATGACGATTCTCTTTATCGGTTACTTTCCAAAGAATGGTGTTTTGCCCCAATACAATGGTTGGAATTACAAAAAATATAATGAATAGGTTCTTTCTCATAAGCTTATTACTAAACAAAGGTTTTGAATTAATCAAAGGTTACTTTAAAATGATGGGCAATGTTCAGGTCTTGGCGATGTGGGGATATTCCGTAATCCCTTAGCCTGAACCATTGCCGAGTGAAGATAATAAAGCTTAATATATATTCCATGGCTGGACTTTATTCGTAAGCCGGATATTTTGCTGAGAGCGATATAAGGCTGAGAACATATTCATTAAGCCGTCATATATCCAAACCTGTTAGCTGACACTAATGAAATCCCTTTCGTGAAATCCGTTGGTCAAAAGACACAACGGTGGCGGTGTTTATTTATAATGTTTTCGTTGAGGAACACAAACGAACTACAAAGGAATGAAAAACCAATGGTTTTGAGCCGCTTCCCAAACGGATCAGGCTAGCTGGTACCTAAAACTCCCGCAGACCACTCATTGAAACGATAATTAGCTTTAGCAATTCATTTTGCGGCATGGGCCTTGCCTTTGGTCATATATTCTACAAATTGAAAATTTACATTAAATACATGGTATGCATCCGGTGCAAGATGGTGGTGAGTGAGGTCCGAACTGGAAAAACTTGGGATTGTCCATAAAGCAGTGGAGCTTGGTGAAGCTGAAGTAGATGGCATTACCGATGAACAATATGAAAGGCTCAGTGCAGCACTGCTTGGGTCCGGTCTTGAACTGATTGACAACAAAAGGGCCATGCTGATTGAAAGGATCAAGGGACTGATTGTAGAAATGGTACATTATGAAGATGAATTGCCACGTACAAAAAATTCCGGGTACATCAGCGGCAAGCTCCACTATGACTATACTTACCTTTCCAACCTTTTTTCCGAGGCAACAGGTTCCACCATAGAACAGTTCATTATCATGCATAAAATTGAACGCGTAAAAGAACTGATTATTTATGATGAACTCAACCTAACCGAAATTGCCTCGAAACTCAATTACAGCAGCGTGTCGCATCTATCAAACCAGTTCAAGAAAATTACCGGCCTCACCCCTTCCTTCTTCAAGTCGTTGAAAAACAACCGGCGGAACACACTGGAAAATATGTAAATTATGCAACTTATACCCATAGTTGTGTAACAAATTTAACACAGGTCCATCCCACCTTTGTTAAAACCTTTCTTTCCTGTGCGGGCAACTTTCTAAAACTCACATTATGAAAGTATCAAAAACAATCCTATTAGTTGAAGATGACCAGGATGATCAGGAATTTTTCATGCTAGCCCTTGAAGGAATTGAAAATATAAGCCTGTACGGTATTGCAAACAATGGAAGGGAAGCCTTGCAGCAGCTTCAAAATGCCACTGAACTTCCGGACCTTGTTTTTTCCGATATCAACATGCCACTGATGAACGGGATGGAATACCTTCTTGAAATGGGCAATAATTTACGCACACGGAACATACCCATTGTCATAATTTCTACAAGTAGCAACAACAAGGCACTGCTGTTGGGGCTTGGGGCAAGGGCATTCATAGAAAAACCAACCGACCCTGCATCGCTTCATAATGCCCTCAAACAACTATTGCTACAGGATCTTGAAGTTAGCAAATAGCCAAGCAACCGATGGATGGCTGCACTGGGAAACGGCATACATGCAAACCTGTGAATTTTGCAACTTTTTCCCAAAATCATGCAACGGGCATTGCACAAAGATTGTACAATTTTGCAATGGGTGGTTTTCCAAATGGGCCAACTAGTTTTTTTTGATGAAGCAGTTGATCCTGTAAGTATCCTTTTTAATCTGTTCGCTTAATAATCCTGTAAACATGAGCACACTAACCAACATCAGCCATCCAGAAGAGATGGAACAGTCAAAAGCACATATCACCGTTGAAATAATTGAATACGTGCCCAATTCGGTTGTGGTAAAAACAATCCTGAAAAAATCAAGTGGCAATATTAGTGCTATGTCTGTGGACAGTGGTGAGGAACTGACCGAAAAAACCATCGCCTTTGACACTTTTGTACAGGTAATTGATGGCAAGGTGGAACTGTACATAAGTGGGAATCCACATATACTAGAAACGGGCGGTTCCATTATCATTCCTGCACACGCACCCAGTTATGTAAAACCGGATGGCCGTTTCAAAATCATCCTAACAGTACTGAAAAGTGGCTATGAATAGCCATCACCCACAACCACCTGTATCCACAGTTTCTATTTATGGCCAAGCTGGCAGAATGAAAAAATATCGACATGGAAACCACAAGAAAACTACAAGCAGCAAAGGAAGACCAAGTAATTGGAACGGCCTGCCATTTGCACGGTACCACTTCACGCAAGCCGGTTGAAAGTGAGTGTGTCAAAATTGTTAACGACCTCCTACAACGCAATAGGGACCTTGAGCAGTTTGCGTATATTATTTCCCATAACCTGAGGGCACCCGTGGCAAACATTATTGGTATAGCCGACATTATGCGTACTATGGAACTTGGCGCTGAAGATAAAACAAGGATGATGGGGCACCTTATTACCTCCGTTGAACAAATGGACGAAGTAATCATTGACCTTAACCGCATACTGCAGGTAAAAGGTGGAGCAAGCGAGAAAAAGGAGGCAGTGAATTTCCATAAACTGCTTTCAAACATACAATTGAGCATTGCCAATTTGCTCAGGGAAGAACAGGTGCATTTCATTACCGACTTTACAGCCGTAAATGAAATATGGACCCTGAAAAGCTACCTCCACAGTATCTTTTTCAACCTTATTTCCAATAGCATCAAGTACAGGCAGGCCAGCATTTACCCAATAATAGAAATTATCAGTAGGAAAACAGTCAGGGGCATCGATATCCTGTTCAAGGACAACGGTCTTGGAATGGACCTCAACAAAATTGGAGAAAAACTGTTTGGCTTGTACAAGCGTTTCCACACGCATACCCATTCCGACGGTAAGGGCATGGGGCTATACATGGTGAAAACGCAAATAGAGGCATTGGGTGGCAGCATTTCCATTGAAAGTGTACCAAATAACGGCACCACGTTTACCATTGAATTCCCCCATACCAAAGGAACAGGACATAGATAATTGCCTTCCCCACCAATGCACCATCTAGGCATTGTATTGTGCACAAACTGCTGCAAACGATAAAGAACCTACACGGTTTATGGCTATACCACCCATAAGCCAGCCCCCACTTATTATTTTTCCGGTAAACAAGTAATGGTGAAGCCATTATTTGTCATCCCTGCTATTGCCGGCAGGTAGGTTCAAAAAGTTTAGCTGCTGCAAACGGCAATGAATTACCCTGGCTGACAACTCCACTATTCAAAATGAGCCACGAATAAAAAATTTGTGTAGTTAAGTAACTACGCATATATTTGCAGTCAAATAACTACACAATGAATTTACGCAGGGATGTTTTCCAAGCAATTGCCGACCCCACCAGGAGGGCCATTTTATTGTTGGTGGCCTCACAGTCCATGACGGCGGGGGCCATAGCTGCCAACTTTGACACGGCCAGGCCCACTGTTTCAAAACACCTGCAAATACTTACCGAGTGCGAACTGCTTCAACAGGAGCAGAACGGCAGGGAAATCAATTACCATATCAATGCAAAAAAAATGAAGGAAGTAGCGGACTTTATTGAGCCGTTCCGCCAAATGTGGGACGATAGATTCAACAAACTGGAAAGCATCATGAAAAAATACAAGACAAAAAAATAAATGGTGGTGACTCATTTTGAATTTTGTGTCAGAGGCTGCCAATGACACCCCATAGACATCGGGTTAGAATAAGATATTGAAACCCATTTGTAAACAAATACTTTTTATTTTACCACAAAGACACGAAGACACAAAGGGAAAAAACTTCGTTTTTTTAAACTTAGTGCCTTTGAGTCTTGGTGGTTAACCCGATGGCTATCGGGTGTCATCGTCAATGTGCTTGTTTGCGAAGCAAACATGAGCCACTCAGGCTGACATCCTTTGTAGGAAAGAATATTCAAAATGAGTCACCACCAAAAAACAGCCTATTATGGAAAGAAAAACAAAAATCACTGCAGAAGAGGGCAAGCAGGAACTGGTAATCACCAGGGAATTTGACCTGCCACTGGAATTATTGTTCAGGGCCTATGTGGAGCCCGACATTGTGGAGCAATGGATGGGAACGAAAGTGCTGAAACTGGAAAACAGGAAACACGGCAGCTACCAATTTGAAACAACCGATCCCAAGGGGAACAAGCACGGGTTCAATGGCACCATCCATGAGTTCAGCCCCAACAGCAAGATCACCAGGACGTTTGAAATGGAGCATTCGCCCTTTGATGTTCAATTGGAGTTCCTGGAATTTGAACAACTGACTGAGGATACGAGCAAGCTTACCATGCATGTGGTGTACCGGTCTGTGGCACTGAGGGACCAACTGCTGCAGTTGCCCTTTGCCCAAGGCATCAATATGGCGCATGACCGCTTGCAGAACATTCTAAACAAGCTTGCCTGAACGTAGGCGGGCTCGTCGAAGCTGCCATAAAACAATGGAACCCATTTGTAAACAAATGATTTTTTATGCTTACCACAAACCTGCCCGTCCGTTCAGGCGGGGGCACTAAGACACAAAGGAAAAAGCGGGGCTTTTTAATCTAAAGGCCTTGGTGACTTCGTGGCCAATCCGATGGCTATCGGGTATCATCCCTGCCTTTACCAGCAGGCAAGGTCAATGTGTTTGATTGCTCAAGCTAATATTCATTTCAAGAAGGTATATTCAAAATAACACACTATCAAAATAACATTACCATGAAAAACGGGAAATTGGTTATCTATTGGGTTGCCACAGGTTTACTGGCCATTGGCATGTTGGGAAGTGGCCTGTCGCAAATATTCCATGCAAAGGAAATGATTGACCTGATTGTTCCTTTGGGCTATCCACTGTACTTCCTGTACATCATTGGCACCTGGAAAATACTTGGTGTAATAGCAATCCTGGTTCCACGGTGGAAACTTGTTAAGGAATGGGCCTATGCAGGCTTCTTTTTTGTGATGACGGGGGCCCTTGTTTCGCACCTGGCTAGTGGCGATACCAGTGTAAAGGGAATTATTGGACCATTGATGCAAACAGTTTTTATTATTTTGTCGTGGTATTTCAGGCCAGCCAATAGAAGGATCATTCCGGTAAATACCGCACAATGAACCAATCCATGATGCTACGCAGAATATCAAATACTACTATCAAGCTTGTTGAAACTTGTTTGGAAACCATTTGTAAACAAATGATTTTTATACTACCACAAACCTGCCCGTCCTGTTCAGGCGGGGACTCAAAGGGCACAAAGGAAAAAACGCAGTTTTTTAATCTTGGTGTTCTTAGTGCCTTTGTGGTCAAACCCGATGGCTATCGGGTGTCATCCCTGCCTTTACTTTCAGGCAGGCTTGCCTACCGGCAGGCAGGTTCCATGTATTTGTTTGTGAAGCAACCATTGGATTACTCAGGCTGACATTATTCCTATAATCTTTGCCTAACATTAGTCAATAAATATACAATATGAAAAAGAACCTGCCAACAGAACAACGCGCTGCACTGCTTGCCGCATTGGAAGCCCGCTTCAAGAAAAACAGCAACCGCCATAAAGGTATTGAATGGGCCAAGGTACTGGCAAAACTGGAGGCCAGCCCTGCAAAACTCTGGTCGCTGAATGAAATGGAAAGCACCGGTGGCGAACCGGATGTTGTTGGCCATGATAAAAAAACGGGCGACTATATTTTCTATGATTGCTCAGCGGAAAGCCCCAAGGACCGCAGGAGTATTTGTTACGACCGTGAAGCACTGGATGCCAGGAAGGAACACAAACCGGCAGATAGCGCCATTGATATGGCCGCAGCCATGGGCATTGAGCTGCTAACGGAAGCGCAGTACCGTGAGCTGCAGCAACTGGGGAGCTTTGATTTGAAGACGTCGAGCTGGGTAGTAACACCTGCGGCAATCAGGGAACTTGGTGGTGCCCTTTTTTGCGACCGCCGCTACGGCACTGTCTTTGTGTACCACAATGGTGCAGAATCCTATTATGCCGCCAGGGGCTTCCGGGGCTCGCTAAGGGTCTGAATTTTTGGACAAAAACGTAGCATAACAAAGGGCAAAGAAGAAAAACCTATAAGGTTTGGGCATGCAGCCTACAACTTCTGCACTGCTCCATAAAACCTTAGAAACTATCTAAGATTATTCCATCAAATAATCTTAGATAGTTTCTTATAGGTTTGTCATTAACACAGCATAACAAAGAACAGCATGAATCCTACAGTTGATTTTTACTTCGATAAAGCCAAAAAATGGCAGCAGGAACTGGAGCAATTGAGAAGGATTGTTCTTGACTGCGGGCTTACCGAGGAATTGAAATGGGGTGTACCCTGTTACACGCTCAAGAAAAAGAATATTGTTTTGATGCATGTGTTCAAGGAATACTGTGCGCTGCTTTTTTTCAAGGGTGCCCTGTTAAGTGATACCAATGGCATACTAATCCAACAAACGGAGCAGGTGCAGGCGGCACGCCAGGTGCGGTTCACCAATGTCCGGGAAATAGCGGAACTGGAGCCGATCCTGAAAGCCTATATCCATGAGGCCATTGAAGTGGAAAAAGCTGGTTTGAAAGTGGACTATAAAAAAAGTTCAGCACTTGTATTTCCAGAAGAATTTAAAAAGGAATTAGCTGGGAACCATGCCTTGAAAGCTGCTTTTGGGGCATTGACCCCGGGACGGCAACGGGCTTACAATCTGTATTTTTCAGCACCCAAACAATCCAAGACAAGGGAATCAAGGGTGGAGAAATACATGCAACAAATACTCGATGGGAAGGGGTTAAATGATTAGACCATATCTTAAATCCCTGCAAAATATCACATTGAGCCTGCCGGCAAAGGCAGGTTAGTGGCTAAAATACATGCCGAAGGCATCATACAAAAATTCAGTGAATTGAATTTAAACAGGCTCTTAGATAGCCCAACCCACTGCTTAAGGCTTACGGGTCCTCAAATATTCCGTTGGTGACATATTGTACTTTTCCTTGAAACAGGTACTGAAATATTTGGTGCTGCCAAACCCTACTTCCAAGGCAATGGTGGCCATATTGTCTTCCCCTCCATCCAGCATTTCCTTTCCACGTTTGAGCCTCGTGTCACGGATGAACTCCACTGGTGCAAGGTTGGTCAGGCTCTTGAATTTCTTGAAGAATGTGGTACGCCCCATTAAGAGCAGTTCGGCTACCTTATTGATATTGAACTCCGGATCACCCATCTCCCTTTCCACAATTTCAATTACCTTATTCAGGAAAGCTTCGTCCTTGGCGGTAATAACAATCTTCGCTTCTTCTTTTACGTCATCCTTGGAGTTTTCACTTACAGCTTCCCGCGCTTCTTCCGTGCTGGTGTTGGGCAATTGCTTCCTTGATAGCAGTGACTCAAAAATCTTTTTCCGCTGCTTTAACAGGTTATCTATGGAGGCAAGGATGAAGTTGGTATTGAACGGCTTTGTTATGTAGTAATCTGCACCATAGCTTAGTCCTTCAATCTGGTGCTCAACGGACGACTTTGCGGTTAACAGGATAACTGGTATATGGCTGGTGTCCACATTGTTTTTAAGTTTGTCCAGTAGCTGTATGCCATCCAGTTTTGGCATCATTACATCACTGAGTATCAGGTCGGGCATCAGTGCAATGGCTTTCTCCCAGCCTTCCTGCCCATCTTCGGCCTCCGCTATGCGGTAATGGCCACTCAATTGGTCCGACAGGTAATTCCTCAGTTCCATATTGTCATCAACAATCAGTACCAGCGGGCTTTCGTGGTGGAAAGATTTTGCTACTGAAGCTATTTCGGTCTGTGCAGTTTCCTGTTCCTTGTTTCCGGCTTTGTCCAAAGATGGGTCAACAAAGTCCTGCTGCATAAAATGTTCCTTGCCTTCCTTCAGTTCTATTTCAACAATCAGTCCAGCGCCAGGGTTGTTGCGGGCTGTAATTTTTCCATGGTGCAACTGTACAATTTCCTTGGAAAGTGCCAGGCCTATGCCTGTGCCTGCGTGGTGCTTGTTCTGCACTTTGTCTATTTCATAATACAGTTCAAAAATATCATCCAGTTTGTTCTGCGGAACGCCAATGCCCTGGTCCCTTACTTCAATGGTGAAATGTTCCTTGTTATGGATGTGGTGGATATGCACCTCTACCAATTTGCCGTTGCCAGAAAACTTGAAGGCATTTGATAGGAGATTGTAAATTACAATGTCTATTTTATCTGCATCAATCCAGGCAAACAGTTCATTGACGTTTGAGGTAACCAACAGTTCAATATGTTTTTCATGGGCAGCTTCGGTAAAGTGGCTGGCTATCTCCCTTATAAAGGAAACCATTTCTACCCGGTCCACTTTAAGGTTCATTTTACCACTTTGCACTTTCCTGAAGTCGAGCAGTTGGTTGATGAAGCGTACCATCCTATTGGTGTTCTTGCGGGCCAAGCTAAGGTACTCGTGCCCTTTTGCCGAAAGTTTTTCCTTTTCCAGCACTTCATTGATCGGGTTCACAATCAATGTGAGCGGTGTTCTGAGCTCATGGGAAATGTTTGTGAAAAAATTCAGTTTCAGTTCGGTGAGCCTTTGTTCCACCGAGATCCTGTTCCTGAGCCGTATCATGGTAGTGAGGGTCCTCCGCACCATTTCTATAACAATGACCAATAACACAGCATAGATCAGGTATGCCCACACGGTGCGCCAAGGTGGGGGGAGTATGGTAATGAACAATTTTTTGGACGGTACGTTGGTATAGAGGTCGGTACTCAGGCTCTTGACTTCAAAAACATAATGGCCTGGGGCCAGGTTGGTATAAGTGGCCTTGTGCTCGTCCAGCACATTGTTCCATTCCTTATCCAAACCAACCAGGCGGTAAGCAAAAGCCTGCTTGTTATTTGACCGGTAATCCAGCACGGTGAAATCGATGCTGATTACATTTTCATTGTACTGTAAGCGTACCTCCCTTGTATTGTTGATGTCCACCTGCAGGGGGGACCCATTCACGTAGGATAAAATATCCTTATTGTTTACCTGGAAATTGGTAAAAGCCAATGCGGCATTGATTTTTTGATAGGTAATCTTTTCCGGGCTGAAAATCAAATAGCCACTGATGCACCCAAAAAGCAGGTTACCATTGGAAAGCCTCAATGCAGACGCTTCCGAAAAAACGGTCTGGGGCAGTCCATCGTAAGAATCATAGTTCCTGAACTGGAGGTTATCTGGGCTGAACCTGGCAAGGCCATTTTCCGTGCTGAGCCAAAGATTGCCTTTAATGTCTTCGGTTATGCTCAGCACATAATTACTGGGCATGCCATCTTCCTTGGTAAATGCCTTGAATTTAAAACCATCATGCACATTCCCTGTTGCATTGTTTAACCCTCCGCCCGAAGTGGCCACCCACATCCTGTTCTTCGCATCACGAAAAACAAACTGTACATCATTATTGCCCAGGCTTTCCTTATCACCGGATTTTTTCCTGTATAATTGGAACTGTACCTCCTTGGGTCTGGCCTTGGTAATATCAGCTATGATTAGCCCGTTTGTTGTTCCTATCCAGAGGTTCCCAGTTTCATCCCGTTGAAGGTGCCTCACTTTTCCTGCAACCTTTATTGGGTAATTTTTAAGTTCATTTCTTGAATTGACAAACTGTGTCCTATTGTTTCTCTCCTCAATCAGGTTGATGCCATTTTCAAATGTGCCAACCCATACCCTTCCCATTTTATCTTCCACGAGGGAATAGATAAGGTTGCTGCTTAGACTGTACGGATCATTTTTGTCTTCCAAATAATGGGTGAGCATATACTTTGTATTTGCTGCATCCATTGGCTCTGCCTTGAACAGTCCATTGCCTTTTGTACCCAACCATACTGTTCCTTTTTTGTCCTGCAGAATGGTATATACAGGTCCGATACCTCCTGCTGGTTCATTCACAAAAAAGTGGGCCAAGCGGTTCCCCTCATTATCCTGGATGTACAATTTGCCCGCTTTGGATGCAATCCATAACCTGTTTTTATTGTCGCTATATACCCCCCTTACCTCGTTGTCCAATTTATTCACGGCCTCATCAACCAGGTACTTTGGTGCAAAATCGTCCCTTTGAAAAACAATTTTTTCCAAGCCCCTATCAGTGGTACTGACCCACAGTACACCTGTAGCATCGAAGTACCTGCAGGTGACCACGTTTGACAGCAACTGTTTAAGCGAACCGGGGTCTTTGTGGAAATACTCCATCCTATCCTTGTCAGCATCGTAATAACCTAGTCCCCCGCCCTTTATCCTGACCCAAACACGGTTTTCATTGTCCTCAAAAACATCATAACTGGGCTCAATGACCGTGTTGCTATTTTTTTGGAAGAAATGCTTGAATGTTTTATCAACAGGGTTGTACTTGACGGTGCCAAGGTTTTCTGGTTGCAGCCAAAGCTGACCGGACCGGTCCTCATAAATGGAGTAAAAAGGCTCCGGCACCGGTATGATGGAAATATTGACCTGGGCGTTGTAAGTATTCAATGTGATTAATTCACTTGCGGAAGTGGTGGCATATAAAGTGTTATTGTTCCTGGAAACACATATTGCATTGATCTTGTTGGCCGATATCTTTTGGCTGTATAAATGCTTCAATGCCTTTTCATAAAAGTATACCGTTCCTGAACCTGTGCCCAACCATACCCTATAAGCATCTTCCCCTACACTAGTGAACAGTTCATTGGAGAGATGGTAACTTTCGATATTGCTTATTTTATAGGATGCTGTTTTATCCAATGACAGGAGGCCGAGACCTTTGTCCGTTCCAATCCAAATACTCCGTTCCTGGTCCTCGAATAAAAAATTAATGTTGTTGGATGGCAAACTGAAATCCCCGGAACCCTCCATAGAATACCTTACAACCTGAGGGGCATCCGAACTGGTGTTGCTTACGTGGAATATGCCTTGGTTACGGGCAATCAGCCATACCTGACCGGTATCTGTTGCAATGATCTTATCAAAAACAATGTCCTTGATATTTATTTTGGCCAGCATATCTGCTACCGCTAGAATTTTTCCTGTTTTCTTGTCGAACCGGTAAATCTGTAAATCATACGCCTTTAGCCATAGGTAGCCGGATTTGTCCTCCACAATATTGTCAATTCTCGTACTCTTCAACCTGGAACTGTCGCCTGGCCTTGATGTATAGGTTTTGAAATTATGCCCATCAAACCTGCTGACGCCATCCCAGGTACCAAACCACATGAAACCTTCACTGCATTTGGTCATGCACATCACATGGTTATTGGAAAGTCCGTTTTCTGTTGAATAATGTTCAACCTTGCTGTTCAACTGGGCATGGAGGGAAAAGGACAGCGCCACCCATAAAACCACTTGGCAAAAAAAAGATTTGTACTTGGCAGGCATGATCCAAAAGTATATATATTTCAAGATAGTAAACAATGATTGGTGCATGGCAGGTGCCTGTGCCACCTTCTGTTCAATACAGGGATGGCTCATACTGCTGCTACTAAGATAGTTACTGTATCAGTGCCCGGTCAAGATGCACATATCCCCCATCAACATGTATCAATTGGCCTGTGGTATGGCCCGATCTTGGTGAGAGGAGGAAAACAATTGTATTCGCAATTTCCCCAGGTGCAGTCATCCTGTTTTCAAAAGGGATGAGGGACGATATTTCCTTTAGCTTGGCTACAGGGTCCTGGAATTTATTGACCCAGTTTTGGTAGGCAGGTGTGAGGCATTCTGCAACAACCACTGCATTGACCCTGATACTGTATTTAAGCAGTTCCACAGCCCACTCCCTGGTCAGGGCATTCCTTCCTCCATTTGCTGCTGCGTAGGCCGATGTATTGCCCTGTCCGGTTTCGGCAACTTTGGAGGTAACGTTCACAATGGCGCCTTTGCTTTCAATCAAAGCGGGCAGCGCATGGTGTGCAATAAGGTAGTAATGTATGAGGTTCTCATGCATGCTTTGGATGAATTTCTCATAGCTCCCATTCTCTAGCCCTACCCCATCGTTCAACCCTGCATTATTCACCAGGCCATCAATATGATCGAATTGATCAATCACTGCCTGCACCGCATCCTTACAGGCTATTGGTGAAGAAAGTTCCGCAGTGAACTGCCAGGCATCCCCACCAGTTCCAATTATCCGGTCAACCAGTTCCTGATTGTCTGCCTTGTTCCTTCCTATGATTACGGGGATGGCTCCTACAGAGGCAAGAACTTCTGCAACGGCTGCACCAATGCCCTTTGCACCACCAGTTACAATGATTACTTTTTTTGAAAGTTGCAAATCCATGTTTAGCTTATGTAGGTATTATTTAAAGTTGATTTCATAATGCCCGCCCATTACAGTTGACAGTTCATATTCCTTTGTTGCAGGAATTTTTATTGGAAATTGTACAGCTCCTTTTGCTACAATAGGTGGTTTTATTGAATCGGTATAAAGAAGCGGGTTCAGTGTGGAGCCTACTGTTGCTGCTTTAACATCCTTAATTGGAACAACCTTGACGCTCTCTGGAATACGCAACCTACAATTTCCACCAAGTGTGGAATAAACAGTCATTGTTGTTGGCTTTCCTTTCTTCCAAGAAATATCAATGGTAAAACCACCTCTTGCCTTCAAACCCTTTACTGTCCCCTCTTTCCACGCATCTGGCAATGCAGGCAGGATTTCTATTACTCCATCCTGACTTTGCAGCAGCATTTCTGCAATGCCTGCTGTGCAACCAAAATTTCCATCAATCTGGAATGGTGGGTGTGCATCAAATAAATTGGGATAGGTGCCGCCACCTTGACCTTTTTGAACTTCCGGGGGAACAAGGTTGAGTTGGCTTGAAATCAATTGGTAAGCATGATTGCCGTCCTTCATCCTTGCCCAAAAATTCACTTTCCAGCCCATGCTCCACCCTGTTGAAACATCGCCCCTGCTGATTAAAGTATTGTTTGCAGCAGCAAAGATTGCGGGTGTGCGGTAAGGTGAAATTTGATTGGAGGGATAAAGCCCAAAAAGATGGGAGATATGCCTATGTTTATCGTTCTTCCTGTCCCAATCGTTTATCCATTCCTGCAACTGCCCAAACTGCCCAATTTGCATGGGAGGCAATAAATCTTTTTTCTGTTTCAATGTATCGGCAAACAATGCATCTGTGCTTAAAACATTGGCAGCATGAATGGTATTGGAAAAAAGCTCAAATACAATCTGGTTGTCCATGGTAGTACCATAAGTTAAACCAATACCATTGTTTGCGGAGTCTTTCATGTAATTGTTTTCAGGGCTCATGGATGGGGCAACAACCAGCCAACCATGGTCGGGTTCTTTCTGCAAAGCATCCACATAATAAGTAGCTGCGCCTTTTAGTATGGGATAGATGTCTTTTAAAAAATCCTTATCCCCAGTAAACAGGTAATGCTCCCACAAGTGCCTGCTAAGCCAGGCCCCGCCCATTGGCCACATGCCATAGAAGCCTCCATCTACAGGGCCAGTAATGCGCCACAGGTCCGTATTGTGGTGTGCCATCCAGCCTCTTGCGTGGTAGATTTTTGAAGCACTTTCCTTTCCTGTTTCAGCAAGTTCTTTCAGCATGTTGAAAAGTGGTCCGTTCAGTTCAGAAAGATTGGTTGTTTCACTTGGCCAATAGTTCATTTCTGTATTGATGTTGATGGTGTACTTGCTGTCCCATGCAGGATTTGTTTTATCGTTCCACTTACCTTGAAGGTTTGTGGGCTGGCCACCTGGCTGTGAACCCGAAATCAGGAGGTAGCGGCCAAACTGGAAATACAGTGCAATGAACTGAGGATCGTATGCAGTGTTGAAGTTTTTTATCCTTTCATCCGTAGGGAGCTTTGTTGCATCAGTTGTTCCTAAATCAAGGCACACCCTATTAAAATATTTCTGGTAGAAGTTGATATTGTCATCAAGCAATTGAGCAAAATTCCTCCGCAGGCCCTTATTCAGGCAAGCCATCGCTTTTAGGTGAGGGTTATCACTGACATCATGGTAATTTTTGAAGTTGGTAGCAATGGAAATATAAATAGTGGCTTCTGTAGCTGATGATACATTGATGGATGAATCACTGTAAGTAACCTTCCCATCTTTCGCTACAACTTTAACATCGGTTTCAAATTCAATTTTGGGGGCGAGTTTATCTGCAATACCAGGCATCCCTGTTAATACCAACAGGCCCTCTTTTACAAGAACGCTTTTCTTTTTGTGAACTGTGTTAAGCAAAACAGTAAACGTTAGTGCATTGGCCTTATCTCCTTTGCAATGGACAACTATTATATTGTCCGTAAACGATGCAATGGATGTTCTTGTATAATGCACGTCATCCACGTCATAGCTTACAGAAGCTGTGGCATTGCTAATGTTCAAATCACGGTAATAGTTAGTGGCAGTTTCATGCCCAGCAAATTGAAGATATACATCGCCCGCTGGTTGGTAGCTCATGCCATTTTGCACAGCTTTTATTTTTTCCTTGGAAAGATGCTGGGCTTCCGCATATTTCTTATCGAACAGTAATTCCCTTAATTGGGGTATCACCATTGCATGGCTATCTACCACATTGTTGTGGGGCTGCCCTGTCCAGATTGTTTCTTCATTCAGTTGCAATTGTTCCATGGCAGGATTGCCAAACACCATGGCAGCCAGCCTTCCATTGCCAATGGGCAATGCCTCGTTCCAAGTGGCAGCAGGTTTGTTGTACCAAAGTTTCAGCTCATTGCTTTTGTTTTGGGCGGATCCATTTGCACATAACAGTAGCAGAACAGCACTTGCAAGTGTATAGATAAGTTGCTTTTTCATTCCTTGCTTTTTTGGAATACACTTTATTTTAAGAAGCTGTTCAATGGGCATTTCTTCACCAGTTTCAATCCTTCAATTACACAGGCTGCATTCAATTGCGCACCTTTTAAGTTGGTATGCGTACCATCGCCCGGAAAGAATTCCTTTACATTGGCCATGCCTATTTCTTTCCAGTGTGAGGCTACAATCCTGTTGAGGTTGATGTAATAGGCACCATTTGAGCTTGCAACAGTTTCTGCCCATTCTGGATAATCCAGTTCCTTTACGACTTCCCCATTCTTATCCCATTTATTTCTTGGTACAAGGGAGCAAACAATGGGTATGGCTCCTTTGGCCTTGGCCTCCGTGATGAACTTCTTCATGTACCAGCCATAAGTATGCACTATTTCCGTTTGATGTGTTCGGATGCTTATAATTTCCTTGGTGGAATCGCTTATTCCCAACAAGGACCCCTTCTGTTTGGTGGTATCATCAACACCGCTATGGTCATTGTGCCCGAACTGCATCATCACATAATCGCCTGCCTTCAGCGTAGCAAGGATCTTGTCCCACCTTCCATCCAGTATAAAGGTCCTGGTACTTGTTCCTGCTTTTGCGTGGTTGCGTACAGCTATCTTACTGGTATCGATATATGGATAGAGCAAACTTCCCCAGCCCCAATAGTCGTTCCTGCCATTGCCATCACTGTTTTGCACAGTGCTGTCACCAATGATATATAGGGTTGGTCTCTCTTGCAATTTGATTGCAGCAAACGATACTAGGCCCAATGCAAGCAACAGCATTGCATACTTGTTCATTCTTGAAATTTGCTTAAGTCTCATTGTTTCTGTTTTAAATGGTTATAGCCCTTTTACATCGGCATTATAGGTTAGCAACTTGTCACCTTTGTCAACAATGATGCTTGATTTGACAAACTCAATATTCTTTGCATTATAGATCTGTGCGGCTTTTTTTGCTGCAATGTTTACGTTAATGAACTGTATATGCTGGATAGGCGATTCCGGTATGCCCCAAATCTTTATTGCATCCTGTGCATTGGCAATCGTGATATTCTTTAGTGTGAAATTTTTATAGGTAGGCGTTTTATCATTTATGGGCAATGTTGAATCTGCTTCTGGTGTTGCTGGTTCCTTGGGATAATATTCAGAAATGAAGATGGGCCATTTGGAGTTGCTGATTTTAATATCGGTATAGGTAACATCTTCCACAAGCCCACCACGCCCCCTTGCCGTTTTTATTCTTATGGCAGAAGTGGTGCCCTCAAAGGTGCAATTGCTCACGTTTAAATTTTTTAACCCACCAGAAGTATAACTGCCAATGGACAGTCCATGACCGTAGCCAAATGCACAATTACTTATCATGATATTCTTGCATTCGGGATCATTCACAGCATTGTTCTTATTGCCAAAGTTGATGGCAATATTATCATCACCAGTATTGATACTGCAGTTTTCTATCGTGCAGTTTTTGGTGGAGATATTGATGCCATCCGTATTGCGTGAATCAGCAGGTGCCTGAATGGTGATGTTGTGTATGTACACATCAGTGGTGTTTTTCAAAGAGAGGTGCGTATTTGGAGGATTCAAGTAAGTAATGCCTCCTATCTCCACACGTTCTGCTTTTTCAATGAACATCATTTGGGGGCGGCGGTAGGTGATTTCCTTTGCCGTGAACTTCTTCCACCAAATTTCACCCTGCCCATCTATTGTTCCTTCGCCGCTTATTTTGATATCCGTTACATTGGAAACATGAATGAAGTTCAGGTAACGTTCCTTCTCCGCAGGGAAGGAGTCAATATCGTTCCTTAAACGGAGCACTGCCCCTTTCTGTATTTCAAGATTGGTCCTGCTGTACATTTTTATTGGCCCACACAGGAAAACTCCCTTGGGAATGATGACTCTGCCACCTTCTGCTTTCGCCTTATCCAATGCTTGCTGAATGGCAGTTGTGTTCAATGTTTTACCATCACCAATTGCGTCAAAATCAGTCACCAAGAAAGTGTTGTTGGGTATAGTAGGCAGCTTCGTGTATTGTGCGTTTGCAATGGTACTGCAAAGCAGGAAAAGAATAATAGATACTATAAGGTTGTTTTTTTTCATATTACTTAAAGTGGTTTCCAGCCATTAAAAATATTTTCCAGTGTATAATTTCTTGCTTCTTTCTTGTTGAGCACATGGCTCCAAGCAACACGTTTACCTGTTGCTGAACCTTCGCCTGTGTTGTTGTATTCCGCATAGTAAGCTGTTGCTTCATTTTCTTTCTTGCTCCAATTGTGCCAGCCTTCAGGAAGGATATGGCTGCCCATTTCACAACCAATGAAAACCACTTTTGCATAGGCTCTCCATGGCCTTCCTAAAAACTCTTTCTTGCACTCATCTGCTGCTACCAGTTTACAGTTGAAGAATACATAACCATATTGTTGGTGCTCCGTTGTGGATGCGGCAGTGATGTAGGAATTGCTCAAACTTTTGATGGTGCAGTCCTGGAAAATAGCAGTGGCGTTCCCAAAAATGAAATCCGTTGTGCCTTCTATGTAACAGTTGAAATAATATTGTTTGCTGCTATCGTTTGCAGTTAGCAAGGTATCCTGGTTACCAAGCAGATTACAATTCTTTACAACAAACCTGTCACCATCCACATGCAATGCAACAGCTTGCCCCACACGGCCCGCTGCATTCTTAATGGTGAGGTTTTCAATGGAAATATCATTGCCATGTACGTACATGGTGTACGAATTGAAGGTGCTGAACTTCTTTTTATTGTTCACGGTATCGGCATTCATGAACTTGCCTGAATAGTCCTCATAGGTTATAATAGTGCCTTCCTTGCTTTCACCAATAAAGGAAACATTGGTTACCCATGCAGGCACAATAACTTTCTCATGGTAAATACCATTTTTGATATTGATGGTAATATGTTCAGGAGAATATGCCCTAACGGCATCAATGGCTTCCTGAATGGTTTTGTAGTTGCCTGTCCCATCTTTTGACACTGTTATTTGTTGGGGGTAAACCGTGCTTGTTTGTGCACCAACAAAAACTGTTACCATTAAAAAAGAAAGTAAAAAGGAAGCAATTTTTTTTATGGAACGGGCAGCAGCTCTTTGTTGAGCTACTGTTGCAAGTTTATCCTGAGCGGTACCAAAAGGACTCATTTGTTCAGAAGGAATGCTGTTCTTCATCGTTCATTATTTAAGTTGAGATCTTACTTATAAGGTGTCCGCCTGAGTAACCAATGTTTGCTCCGCAAACAAGCTACCGATAGCTATCGCATTGAACCTGCCTGCCAGCAAAGGCAAGGATGACAAATGAAGGCTTCGCCATTTGCTTTTTTACCGGGAAGGTAATAAGTCGGGAAGCTGAAATGACCGTCTTCCTTACCCTGCCGGTAGGCAGGTTTGTCAAAGGCGGCTTCTCGTAAAAATCGGTTTCGACAAGCCTGCTTTATGAAATGTTCAGTTCGCTATTTTATTTCTACTGAACTTTCAGCGGCACCATTGGTGAATGTTGTTTTTGTTGTTGCCTTTGTAGCATCTGTATTTATAAACTTTATGTTCTTTGTTCTTTCGCCATTTGCATTCAGCAAGAGGTCTGCATTGTTGTTGAACTTCAATTTGTCAAAAGAAACCTTGCTGCTGCTTTCCACATAAACAACAGGATTTGTTTTTACAACATTTACTTGAATATTCATTAAATTGATGTTTTCCGCCTCAATGATTTCTATTCCCTTTGTTGTTTTTAGTACTAAATTGTTAAGGTTAATATTCTTGATGCTCATTTCGGGAAGCCCCCTAATGAAGACCCCCTTTTCTGCACCATTGCAAACAATGTTCTCTATATAAAAATCCTGAAACTGGGGTGTTGCTTTTGTTACATCAGGTAGCGCTGTTTTTTCACCTGGCTTGGGAGGCTTGGTAAAATAGTACATGTCAAAGTAAATGGCTTCTTGTACTATATCTTTCATGAAGATGTTCCTACAATAAATCTTTTCAACCATCCCACCCCTTCCTCTTGCAGTTTTGAAACGCAGTCCCTTGTCCGTTCCCATAAAGGAACAGTCATACACAAAAATATTCTTTGCCCCGCCGCTCATTTCACTGCCTATAACAAAGCCACCATGTGCATGGTAAACAGTACTGTTCCTTATCACCACATTTTCGGTTGGCTTACCGCGCTTCCTGCCTTCTTCATCACGTCCACTTTTGATGCAGATACCATCATCGCCTACATCAAATGTGCAGCCTTCAATTAAAACATTCTTGCAGCTTTCTATATCAATGCCATCACCATTCTGTGCATACTCAGGGTTCTTTACAAATACATTTCTCACCGTTAGCTCTTCACACAACAAAGGATGCAGGTTCCAAGCGGGTGAATTCTGAAAAGTAACGCCGTCCAACAACACTTTTTTGCAATTGTAGAACGCCAGCAAATTGGGCCGTAGATAATCTTTGATTGCTTCAAAATCCTTCAATGTTTTTCCATTTTCAATAATCCCGTTCAATTTCTCTTCATGTGCTTTTTTTGTTTTGACAGAAGGGTACCAAAGCTTGCCATCGGCACTTACTATACCACCAGATGCCAGTTTCTTTTTCCATTGGTTTTCTGTAAGCCTATCCTTGCCCACCATACGCCAAACATCACCATTGCCATCAATGATTCCCTTCCCAGTAATGGCAATGTTCACCAAGTTGTCAGCAGATATTGGTGACTGGTTCCTCATTTGTTTCTTGCCTTCCCAATTGGCTTCTATTAATGGGTACTGGTTAAAATCATCGGAGAATTGAACTATGGCTGCACGGCTTATATACAGGTTCACATTGCTTTGCATAACAATGGGGCCAGTTAACCAAAGCCCAGCAGGTACCAGCACTGTACCGCCACCTTTTTTGTTGCAGGCTACCATGGCTTCGTTAATACTCTTTGTGTTCAACGTCATGCCATCTGGCTTTGCACCATAAGCTACAATGTTAAACGTATCTTTCTTGAACGTTGGTTCAATGGCTTGTGGTAAATTGTTCCATGAATACTGGGCATTGCTGTTCATCAACGAACAACAAATCAATAAGGCTAGGCATGTTCTCTTTATCATGATATTATTTTGATACAATTGGTTCAATAAATTTCATTTCCTTCAGCCATGCTTCGCAGAGCGCTTTCCATTGTTCCGTGGAGCCAGGGTTATTGCTCAAACCAATGGCATGGCCACCTTGTGGGAATACATGGAAACTGGTGGAAATGTTCTTTTCCAACAAAGCTTGGTAAAATAACAAACTGTTGATGGGTGGAACAGTTTTATCATTAAAAGCGTCTGCAATAAAACAGGGGGGTGTTGCAGTTGTTACGTGCAGTTCCATTGAATACTTGTTAATCAGCTCTTGAGAAGGGTTGTCACCCAACAAATTGGCCTTGCTGCCCTTGTGTGCATTGCTTCCCATACTGATAACTGGCGAAACCAATATCATGAAATCAGCACGGAAGGGCACCATATCCAAGCTATCCTTTAGGATGGAAACATCTTCCGCACTATTGCCCATCATTGCAGCCAAGTGCCCTCCAGCAGACGAACCCTGTACGCCAATTTTATTTGGATTGATTTTCCATCTACTGGCATTCGCCCTTACCATACGCATGGCCCTTTGTGCATCCTGCAAAGGGGCCAATTCACGTTGCTGCAAATCTGGGGAGGTTGGCAGTCGATAGTTCACAACAAATGCGCTAATGCCCATTGCATTGAACCATTTGGCCAATTGGAAGCACCAAGGTTATAGGTCAAATGGTGGTAGCCCCCGCCAGGAAATATCAATACAGCAGCTCCGTTATTATCATCTTTTGAAGGGAAAAAAGCATAGAGCCCAGGTATGGCAATTTGAATGGCACGTTCATTTACAATACTGTCCTTTATAGCCAATCCTTTTGTATTGGGCATTTTATCTTTTGGCCAGAGGGGGATGAACTCCTGTGCACCCACACTGCTTGAAAAGATAATGAACAAGATAAGTATGCCTATGTTTTTCATTTGGTTGTTATTCCATCTAATGAACAAAAAATTACTTACAACAAAGTATTATTTAACTTTTGGTCTAATGTGGCCGTCCTTGTCGAATTCAACTGGTACAATGGCCGCTTGTTTTTGTACAGGTGCGTCAGCATCATTGCCAAACATCGTACTCCACCAATTTCCGTGGCCGTCCTGAAAAAAGGTATTATGGCCTGCATATGGAACCGATACGTAACGGGCCGAATACGGCCCCATAATATGGGTGGCTTCTGCGGTCATGCAATGGTAACGCTCAAAATACCGTTCTGCGCATGACAGGTAGTAGTGGCCATTGGCTTTAAACATATAAACACCTTCGAAGCCTACATGTGCCATATCGGTACAGGGCCTTGAGGGATGGTGATGGTCAATATTGCTATCAGGTATAGCACATTCTAATTGTACGGGCTTATCCATTAGGCCACTCATGTCATTTTTCATCTTTGAAATAAGGCCGCTTCCATATAAAAAATAAACCTGCCCATCATCATCTTGAAATAAGGACGCATCAATACCTTTAGTTAAAGGGGCATCAGGGGCATTGACACTTATATATGGTCCTTCTGGCTTGCCGGTAGCACTCCTTAACAATCCCGTACCTAAACTGGTTATGCAATATGCGATGTAATAATTATCTTTTAAGAAGTGTATTTCCGGTGCCCATACAGCACGGCGTTTTTGACCGTTCTTTTCACCCCATTGCTTTTGCCATGTACCATCTTTCTCGATGCTCCATACCAGACCCAAGGGAACCCAGTCTTTTAGGTTTTTGGACTTCCATATTTTGATGCCCTCGTTGGCCCTCATGAAATCAGGACCAATAGTACCCGTAAGGTAGTAGCAGCTATCGCCACCAACGCATATACTTACATCTCTTAATGGCTCGTCTAGTATTGGTTTTACAGTAGGCATCGCTGGTTCCCCAGTGTGTGGGAAATCCTTTACAGTTTTCTTTACAGTAGTTGAGACTTCCGGTATTTGGGCAAAAGGCACTAAATACATACCCATTAACATTGTTGTTACGATTCTCTTCACATTACAGAATTTAATTCTTATAAAAGATGGTTTATAAATTACCCCAACAATTAAAAAAGTTAAAGAATTACTGTTTATTAAATTGCCTTCTCTTTATTTTCTTCACCCCATAACCCACACCAGCAGCTACCAGCAATGACAGTCCACCATCAATTGGCACATCATCCACATCATCACCAAAACCCGGCTGGGCATGAACAAGGCAAGGAACAAGGATGCAGGCCACAAGAACTAAAAGTTGTATGGTTGATATTTTGAGTTTCATATTATAGAGATTTGATTGTTTAAGAAGTTTGAATGTTCAATTGTTGGCTGACGAACTTTTGAACATTCAAACTTTGGAGCTTTTTCTATTCAACAATGATTGTTACTGTTTCCTTCACGTTGCTTCCTGTGATGCTCAACTGGTAGCTGCCCGGTATTATATTGCCAAGTGCTACTGTTTCAGTGGCCGAGCCACCTGCATGGCTGATTACCTTCCTTGCAACCTGTTGACCAAGATTATTGAACACAGTTACACTGTAGTTTCCTTTCTGTACGTTCTCCATTTGCAAAGTGACTGTCTTGTTCTTTACAGGATTACCAATAACTGTAAATACATCCTTGGTACCACCAATCTTCACGTTCACGACTTGCGTATACTTGGCCGTTCCGTTCTTTTCAACCATTTTGATGCGGTAGTAGTTATTGCCATTAATTGGATTTGCATCATACCAGTTGTAAGCTGATAAACCAGTTGCCCCAACTGTTCCTGCTTTGTTGAACCCAGTGCCATCAATTGATTTTTCCACCTCGTAACTGCTCATGTTTGTTTCATTTGCCGTGTTCCATTCAACCAGAATGCCCGTATTTTTTTGGTACGCTTTCAAATTGGTAATACTTACTGGCAATGCCCCTGATGTTCTGAAGACCACTTTGAACCTTGTATCTGCATAAGAAGTTGCAGTTGCATTTGTAGTGAATGCATACTGTGAGTTGCCTGCAATGCTTATTGGTGAAGATGTATTCAAATAACCATCCAGTAAATAGGCTTCCTTGTTGGTAGTAAACTGCTGTGCATCAAAAGTGAGGATGTAGCTATTGGAGGCCAATTGCCATATCCTTAACTGCACAGTATCGTTTGCAGTAACAGTTGGCCTTGACTCCTTCATCAAATTGGTTGTATTGCTATAGACTGAAAGGTTCTCGTCCTGATTGTTCATTTTGGGTATGTCCTCCCCATCAATAGCGCCAGAAAAATTATCTGCAAACAGGATGTTGGCACCATCAAACCCATTGTTGGCAGCCATCAGGGCCGTATTGGTCAAGCCAATTGAAAGTTTGCCAGTAAGTGTTGTTTGTGTTCTGAATGTATTGGTAAAGCTGCTGCTCTTATGTGCTTCATTGAACGTAAGTACTGGCGTTGCGGAACTGCTCCTTACAAATATTGCCTGACCGGGCTGTATGTGCTGATTAACAGCAGAACCTACCGAACCACCATTGGCACCATCCGATTTGTCCCAATAAACGTATGCACCATGGGTACCCCTTGTTGGGTCCCATGTATAATAATAATCTTCCAACCCGACTGCTGATGTGTAAACATTGTCCCAGTTAACAGGTGATGCATAGGGATTGCCCACAAAGCTGTAGCCACCAATGGCAGCAGACAGTAACGGCATGCCCGCTGTGGCACCAGCGCCTGTGCTGTTCATAATTACTGAACCTGTTAATAAGCTGCCTGTTGCACGCAAAGTGGTTGCCGTATTTGAAGCTGGCTGTGTATTCAAATCAGTTGACCTGTCACCTCTAATTAATATCCTGTAGGCATTGCCTGCTGTTAAAACTGTGGCATCCGTGTTGGCAATGCTGCTCCATAACTGTGTAGTGTTGTTGAACTGGTACAAAGATGCATTACCTGTAACCGTTGCATCAAAACCGTTCAACCCTGCTGTGGAACCAGTGATATGGGTTCCGTATCCTGGATTGGGATTGTTGTTGGTTGAAGTATTGGGATTGCTTGTCCCTTCCTGCCAATTGGCCTTGATGAAACCGGTTGTTGTTACACTTGGCGATAGGAACCTGTAGGCCCTGTTGCTTGATGGAATGTAACGCTGAACAGTAACGTTGCCACTGATTACATTGCCTGAATTGGCACCAGCATTGGTAATGTCTGCGATCCTGCCTGTACCCGATGCAGAAGAACCTATCACTAAATTTCCACCTGTGGTTAGGGTGGCGTTGTTTACACTACCAAATGAAAGGACACCATTTACCGTTACAGGAATGGTGCTAATGGTAACACCGGGGCTTGCAGCAGTATTGCTAATGGTTAAGTTGTTAATGGACTGTTTCGTTACTGCTGCATTTGAAAAGGTCAATGCGGTATTCACTGCAAGTATAGCAGTCAAAGCTGTACTTAAAGTTAATGATGTACCAGAAATGGCTGCAACAGTTGCACCAGCAGGAATACTAGTACCCGTGATAGTTTGCCCTACTTGGATATTACTGTTTGCCACAGACAAAATAATATTTGTTGCCCCAATGGGGAATGCTGCTGTTGCATAGCTATAAGCCACCACACTGCTTGTTGATGGGAAAGCCAATATTTGTGCAGTAGAGCCATTCAATACAAAGTTTGCACCTGTATTGATTAATTTATTGGTGGTTTGAATATTGCCACCTGAGAATGTATTAATCGACCCCATTAAAGTGGCACCTGTATTCATGATGAAACCTCCGCCCCCACTTATAACCTGTGACCCAAGGTTAAGCGTTGTGCCATTGGAAACCTCCCATGTTACAAGGCCAACAGAAGCAGATACGGGATAGGAGAATAGTTGTGTTCCAGCTTTTGCAAAAATTACTTTTGTAGCATTATTGGCTGTCAGTGTAGAACTTGTCCCTGCTACAATAAAATCACCATTGCCATTGGTGCCGGTTAAAGTTAAGATAGCTGGCCCACCAGAGCCTCCAGCAATGCCCCAAGTACTGCCACCAAATGCAGAAGTGCCTACATTAATGTTTCCTTTAACAGTTACATTATACACTTGCAAGCCTCCTGAACCACTTGTTGATACATTGGCCTTGGTGGTAGTTGTTCCAATAATCAAATCGCCATTAATGGTAATTGGTACGGCTGTTATGTTTGCATTGTTTAAAGGATTGGCAGAAGACAATCTTATGCTTCCTGCATTTAAACCTGAACCAACGCCTGTTGTACCAGTATTCTTAATGGTTACATTTCCCTGAAAGGTTATACCTGCCCATGCCATGGTTAACGATGCTGTAGTCTGGTTGGTGCAGTCCCAAATAAAGTTCCCAAAATTTTGGCAACTGGTAGCGTTGGTCCCTGGTGCTGTAGCCACCACTCCTGTTATCAAGCAGGTTGATGTGGCGCCCCAAATTGAAATAGGTATTGCACCTCCATCTTGGGCATGCTCATACGTTCCTGTTGAGAAGGTCAGGTAATTGCTATAAAAACTATAAGCAAATGAACTGGTGATAGCCCCCAAAGCTGTTTGCGACAATGTCAATGAAGTTCCTGAAATGCCAGTAACCTGTACCCCTGCCGGGAAAGCAGTACCAGTTGGTGCATTCAAAATTTGACCTACGGCAATACTTGGGTTGGATGCAGTTAGGGCAACATTGTTACTGCCTGTAGTAGTGGCGCTGGTTGTTGTGGATGCAGTTGTGGTTGCCACCAAAACAATGGTTCCCGCATTTTTGATATAGCCTGTAACTGTAACTGGTTGGTCAACAGTTAATGTGGTTGCACTTTGTATGGTAATGGTTTTTGTGCCATTGGGCGCGCTTGCAGCAGCGGACCAAGTACCGCCTGAAGCCATTTCCCAGTTGGTGGCCAATGTAAAATTTACTGCGCCTGTACTCCTGTATTCTCCGTCTGCTGGAGGGATGGTGGGTGCTGTTTGTGCTGAAAGTTTTGCTGATGCAAACGGCAGTACCAACAGTACTACTAATGCAAGCATTTTGTTGAATTGTTTCATAAGGCAATCGTTTTGGTAAGCATTGATTGATGGTTAAAAGAAAAATTATTGTTTGAGGAACTT
The DNA here is from genome assembly GCA_023251255.1 of Chitinophagaceae bacterium. Taxonomy (GTDB): domain Bacteria; phylum Bacteroidota; class Bacteroidia; order Chitinophagales; family Chitinophagaceae; genus UBA1930. The sequence continues at coordinate 26,660 of JAHEZD010000021.1, read as the reverse complement.
AATCGTTTGAATTCCGTTATCATCAACGAACTGCAATAGATAAATCCCCAACTTCAAATGGCCTAAGTCAAAAGAGGTTTGTGTGGAATTGGATAGTATAGGCACTGTTTGCAGTTTCTTTCCTTCTATGTTTAGAATAGTGGCAACAGCATTGCTGGATGCAGTGCCATGCTTAATGGTAATGGTATTAACAACAGGATTGGGATAAATGGAAATGACATTTTTTGATTTGCTGTTTACAGTAACTATAGAACTGTACTGGAACTGGCCATCCTTTCCAATCATTTTCAGTTTGTAATAGGCTACGTTATTTAGTTTACTATTATCTGTAAATGAATAACTGTTGATTGCATTGTTTGATGCTGGAACATTTCCTATTGAAGTAAATGTTTTTCCGTCGTTGGCGCTCTCCACCTCAAAGTCTTTCATGTTTATTTCATTGGATGTTTCCCAAAGAAGTTTTGCATTTCCATTTTGCATGGCAGCAGAAAAATGAATGAGTGATAATGGCAATGAAACATCTGAAGTAACCCCATCAATCTTTACATTCTGGCTGGCGAAATAACGGTTGCCGGTTCCTGTAATCCATGCGTAAATCCTTACAGTCAATGTTTGCGATGGCGATACCGGAATAAATGTTGGAAGTGTTGCTATTTGCTGCCCTGCCAGAGGCGTGGTGCTTGTATTCAGCAATGCAACAGGGGTTCCTGTAGTTGTGGCATCATAACTTGAACCATTGTAAGTACATGAGCCAATAGGTGCAGAAGTAGCAAAATTATCCAGCGAGTAATACATAGCCATCCTTGCTGTTCCCGTGCCTCCGCCCAAAGCGCCAAGCTCTATGGATGTAGCAGTAAAATGCTTTCCATTGGAAGGAAAAAGCCTATATTCAGTGTATGAATTGGCATCATACCCAATAGGCAGGAAAGAAGTGCTTCCTGTACGTTGCCATCCAGCAATGGTTCCAAATGTGCTACCATATTGTATGCCTACTAAGTAGGAGCCCAATGATTGGTTGGTGGCAGTAACACTGCCAACCACAGATGCTGTTTGGTCTGTTAACAATGGCCATGTGGCAGAAGCAGGTGTAGTTGGTGTCGGTACAACTATCGTGGCTGTTATGCCATTCAAATAATTTTCTAGATTGGTGTAGCCATTGGCTGCAAATAGTCCCCTGTCATTTGCATTGTTTGGGTTGAGTCCATTGCTTGTTTCCCAAGCATCGGGCATGCCATCATGGTCTGTATCTATTGGCGGTGTAGCTGTTGCCAAATAAGGCCAGGCATCAACTGTTTGTGCATAAGGCGTGGCATGTGGATAGCCACCTTGCACATCTATCAGCCTTCCTGTCCTGTTCTTTACATCATTCACAATGCGCTTGTCCAAAGTATCCCTATTAGGGATAGTGCAACCTGCGCCTTTCAGTACAGTGTCATAAGCAACTAATGCAGCATCTGTGGAGCTTGGTAAATAACCCGCAAGAAAGGGAGTGTATACTTTTGACTTAACAGTATCGGCAGCATTGCCTCCCAACATATATGCACCAGACCAGTTATTGCTGGTGTTGGTAGTGGAGCCATCCACATAGTTTCCGGATAGGTAATATTTGGCCAAAGAGAAAGTTGCATTGCTGTCTACATTCACAATCCTGTACTTGGTACCACTGCCAGTTGAAGGTCCATATTTGTAATAATTGTTCACCAAATTGTACTGGCCGCCTTCACCACCATAAACAGTATAAAGGCCCCAGTCATAAATTACATTGTTCCTGAAATCCGCACTTTCAATTGCACCAACTGCATAGCTAGTATTGCCCCCAAACCTTGGGTTACGGCTCTTGCAATGGGCAAATAAATTGTGGTGAAATGTACCATGTAATGAACCCCAAATACCACCAAATCCATGACTTTCGAAATCTGCATCACCGGTTTCAAAGTGGTAGGAATAGTTCAATGGTTCGCTAATCATGTTCCATTGAAGCGTAAGGCTATCGCCACGATAAAAAGTCAATGCTTCATCGGTACTCCAACTAATAGTGCAATGGTCTATGATTAAGTTTTTGTGTCCAAGGTCTCCGAAGGCATCATCCCCTCCGCTGCCATCCAAAGGCATACAGCTTGCAGTGAATGGAGCAACGGGAACACCACAGTTTGACGGTGTTGTTTTCAATTGGTTCTTGTCGCCCATCCTGCAACGGATATATCTAACAATTACATTGTCACCATTAATCACTACAGGGTAATCAGCCAAACAGATGCCATCACCAGGGGCTGTTTGACCAGCAACGGTCGTATTTTTGGGTATGGGCAATTTTGAATTGAGATGCACCGTTCCAGAAACCCTGAATACGATTGTCCTGTATGGATAAGTTGCAGTTGATTGGCTGCAGGCATAGCGTAGACTGCCCACTGTGTTTACATCTGTTAAATTGGTCACTTCAAAAACCGTGGTCATAGTAGAAACAGTGCCACGCCCACCACTGGCAAACTTTCCTGCACCCTCGGCACCAGGAAAAGAAATTTGCTGGGCAGTTATACGTATTGCTGTTGACATCAGCAAAAGCAATAAAATATATTTGGCTTGGTCGCAAAAAAATTTCATCTGTTAATTTATTTAGCGGTTTTGATTTGAAGAAGGCAGCATCCTGTTACGGATGCTACCACTCCTACCTTCAATCATGCTTCGAAAAAATTATTGCTCCATTTTGTCTATGTTTCAATCAGCTCAACATGAAAAAATACTGCCAGCTTGAGCTTGTCGAAAACGGTTTTTATGTATGTATGTATTATTGCTTGGTGAATTTTGTGGTTGATACAATACCATTATCATCGTACATCAACCAATAATTCCCATTACCCAATCTTGAAACATCAAGAGAAGTTTGTGTAGCTCCTTGTTGCAATTTTTGAATGATTAATTTTCTTCCATCTGCTGTGTATACTTCTACCATAGCGTTCATGTTTGCTTTGTTATGGGTAATGGTAATGGAAGAAGTGGATGGGTTTGGATAAACGGTTAACTTATCCTTTAGCTTACTGTTCAATACAACTGTTTTACTGTACTTGTAGGAACCATCAGTGTTGATGGATTTCAATCTGTAATAAACAATATCAGTTCCAATATTTGCATCCACAAAACTGTAACTGTTATTGCCTGTACCATTTTTTGCTTTTACTGTTCCTACTGGAATAAAGTTTGTTCCATCAATACTTCTTTCAACCATGAAAGAAGAAAGATTGATCTCGTTAGTGGTAGTCCACCATGTTTTTATCTGGTTGCTTTCATAACCAGCATTGAAAGAAAGAAGGGTTACCGGCAACGCTTCTATATTGGCCACAGCAAAATTGCCATAGCTTGTGAATCCCATTGCAGACGTTACATATGGATCTGCCAATGTACCTGTACCTGTTGCAGTTGTTGCAGAAGTACCCAACCAGGAACTGCCATTATAGTTCGCCACTACAAGATTTGCTGATGGGGAAAACCCAGATGCCTGATCTGAAGTTGCCCATCCAAATGATGCAGCTATATTTGAGCCACTTGCATTGTCTGCTACAATGCTCCATTGCTTGGTTACAGCTTTTGAAGGGTTGGGCAAAGCATTGCTGAATGTATTTTTAACGCCAACAGTAAAATTGTCGGCTATACCTGTGTTTGTAAGCGTTACAGGAGAGTAGCTGGTTGCCGAAGTACCGATTGGGAAAAACTTGGCCGTACCTCCAACATTGCGTTTCAATGCACCTGTTCCCTCCACCACAAAAAAGCAGCCAGTGGAGCCCGTTGTTGTAGTAAGTGTATTTGCTAAACTGGCATCCAGCACACTGCCATTTTTGATATTGATTTTTGCAGTTGCCAAATTGGTTGACACACTTGAAACCGTATTCAAACCACCTGTTCCCAAAATCACACTTCCGTAAATATTCATGGTGGTAACAGAAGCTGTTGATGCAGCATTGGAACTCGGTACAAAATTCTGCAATGAAGTAACTGAACTTAAATCAAGGATACCATTGATATTATAGGTAACATTGCCTTGAGGATTGCTATTTAAGGCTGCACCTGCATGGACACCTCCCGAGGCATTTGCAATCTTAACTGTTTTGCCTGCATTAATGGTAACGGTTACATTTTCCGTTGCCAGATTGGTACTTGTATTATAGTAACCTGTGAAGCTTACATTGTTATAACCAAAAGACATGTTCTGGTCAATCACCACGTTCAGGTTGTTTGCATTTCCAGCAGTTGGCCTGAAACGTGCAATGGATGTGGTTCCTGAGCCTGTTATTGTTAAGCTGTTGCATGTATTAAACGCTTCCAAAATAATACCGTCCCCCACTCCATTTGTGGAACCGAATAAACCATCATTCTGGATTACGGTTGTTACTGGTGCAGTGCCCGATCCTGCACGTAGGGTTTGTGGACCTAAAACTCCCGAACCTGCTGCCGTTCCCGTTGAGTTAAGTACCGCACTATTCTGTATGGTTAAATTTGTTGCGCTTGACAAGCTGTTCAATGTCACAGTGTGCCCTGACACGATGGTTACGTTTGCATTGGAAGGAGCAGTACCCAATGTAACCGCCCCCCAAGTACTGGTTGATGAAGTGTATTTTTCCCAAATGGAATTGCCACCAACCCCAGTGGTTGAAAAGGTAAGTGTTGGAACAGCAGTATAACCTGCGCCTGGATTGGTAATGGTAACACCTGTTACAACACCTCCTGTTAAAATGGCCGTTCCTGTAGCAGTTGTGCCGCCCGATGGTGCAGCCGTAAAAGTGATAGTTGGGGCACTTGTATAACCCGATGGACTAGCAGTGATGGCAACCGCTGTAACTGCACCACTTGTAAGTGTGGCCAATGATGAAACATTATTTGACCATGGACCAGAACCCGCACTTCTGTAATCACCATTCAGCGGAATCGAAATGTTCACTTTCAACATAGTGTCGCTTGTAGATGCATCCAGCCCGGTCTTCGTAGCTTTTACCTTGTAAAAATAGGAAGTGCCAGAAGGGGGCAGTGCATCTGTGAACTGGTAGGAAACAGTTGTATCAGTTGTTACATTCAGTGTCCCCACTACTGCTGCGGTTGTAGCAAAATTCAGGCTGTCTGTACTTCTAAGCAATTGAATGGTTGCCCCATTGGCTGGCCAGCAAAGATTGAACTTAACTGTTGAAGCAGATGTGCTTCTGTTTACCCTTACATTGCTCATGGAAAGTATGGGACTCATTGGAACACAGGTGGAGGCAAGTACTGCACAGGGGTCCCAAGTACCAAACAGGTTGCTGTTTACAAAATAAGGTGCTGCCTGCGTACTGTTCAATTGCTGTGTCCAGCTTAATCTTTGGCTAAGGTCTACGGGCATTCCATTGAAATACATGGTATTATATTCAGCATAGGTTATAGCAGCAGTATTGGTGGTGGCCGACCATACAGACCAACGGGCAGGTATTATTGTAGTGCCCATTCTGCAATTGAGGAATACCACTTTGGTTTCTGAAGTATAAGGCTGTACATCATTGCCCCATGGCCTTCCCAAAGTATAGGTTGTTGTCCCATTGTTATTGGGGAGAAGGCAGTTCCTGAATACATAACCATAGGTCTGGCCAATGGGTGTATTGGCTGCTGTAAGGTAGCCGCCACCTGAACCATCAGTCCTGTCCCTTGAAAAAACTACGCAGGAATCAAATGCAGCAATGGCAGAACCATAAATATAATCTGTGTTGCCATCAAAATAGCAGTTACTGAAGTATTGCTTGTTGCCAGTACCTGTTGCCTGCACCGTATCCTGTCCACTAATGAACCTACAGTTCTTGAATATCAACCTACTTGCATTTGCCTTTACAGCCAATGCCTGTGGGCCGTCATTCTGCCTTCCCCAAGCATTTTCAACTGTTAGCCCAATCATGGCACAGTCCGCAGCATTCATTGTTATGGTAGCTATTTCTATGACACCAGCCTTACCTGCATAATCATCCCAGGAGATAATGGTTTCATTGATGCTTTCACCAATAATGTACAAGAAGGGCTTGGTTGAAGGTATCGTAACCTTCTCCCTGTATTTCCCTTTCTTGACAAAGATTTTATAAGCGTTTGTCCTTGCAGCAGGAGCAGCATCTATGGCTGCTTGTAATGTTGTAAAGCTTCCGCTACCATCCTTCGCTACAATAACATCATATTGTGCATTTGCCGCAGTGGAGAACAATGCAAGGAGGATAGAAAAAAGAAAAACTTGTTTTGAAGAAAGAAATTTCATGTTGAATGTTTTATTTTCTGGAAGTCTAGCGCCATTTGGCAAGTCCCAAGAACACCCTGCTGAGACCAGCAGGGATTACTTGAGCATCTTGCTTGCTATAATGAAAAATAATTGTTTGCAATTTTGTCAATACCAATCTAATAGCCAGCGTTCTGGGGCTTAAGGTTGGGGTTCACGTCCCTTTGTGTTTGGGGTATGGGAAACAGTTCGCTTTTACCGGTAGTAAAACCGCTCGCAAAAACATTAGCAAAAGAAACAATCGAAGAACCGCCTAACCACCAGTTGACCCTTGTTTGTCCTGTGGGGGCCGCCACAGTGGCACTGGGCTTATAGAAAGAATTCAAAAAAGGATTGAAATCATAAATATCGGTTCTAGTTGGCTTGGTAACGAAGTACAAATAACTGGGTAGCTGGGTTGCATCCCTTGCATATAGGGGGCCATCTTCCATGTAGGTATAGGGTGTGAATATAGGATGCGAAGCGGCTGTGGCATTTCCCCAATCGGTCAGGCGCTTCCTTGTTTCCGCAATGGCAGTGGCCATCAGGTTCCATCTGATCAAATCATATTTGCGTACACCTTCATCACCAAATTCCAGCATCCTTTCCTTCACCAAGAACTTGAAGAACCCTGTTTTATTTGTAGGGAACACAGGTGGCGTTTCTGTGTAGGCCCCACCGTGTCCTCTTTGGTTCACTTCTTTTATTGCAGCAATGCAGTCAGTTGTTGGACCGTTCTTCAGTTCATTTTCCGTTTCTGCAAACCATAGCAGCACATCTGCAAAACGTATCAATGGCCAGCTCAATTGCATATTCTGGAGACTGGTATTCGATGCCGGGCGGAAGGACACCGTAGCACTTCCACTGCTGAAAATAAAGTTTGGATTGGTAACCCATTCCCTCCTGAACTTGCCATCATAAATGGCATTTGCAGCATGGCCGGTTTTAATGGTATCGAAAGTGATTTCGTAAGGCACACATGTCATGTCCCTTCTTTGGTCCGTCGAATCGAACATATAGAAATAAGTGGGCAGCATATTTATACCGCCTCCGCCCTGCCCGTTGATTTTTGTTCCTGTTTGGATACCAAGTTTGCTATCAGTAGTTGCACCCGAACCGGAAGATGCCATGCTCGCCCACATCATTACTTCACCTGCTGGGTCATTTAAATTGTGTGCCAATAAATAGTCCCTAAACAATAGTTTATAGGAAGGCATCAACGTATGCTGGCTCCTGTTCTGCATCAGGTCCCAACATTCATCACGGGCAATTTGATAATAAGTGAGGTAATCAGCAGGGCGGGTTAATGCACCACCTGTTACCGGCAAGGAATACCCGCCCCTGGTCAATGCAATCTTTGCCCTTAATGCTTTTGCTGTTCCCTTGGTAAACCGTTGATCAACAGCATCGCCAATGGTGGGCACTTCTGTTCTCCAAGGCATCAAGGTTTCTGCCAAGGCCAAATCATCAATCAAATGGTTGTAAATGGTGTCACGGCTGGTTCTTGGCTTAAACAAATCTGTTTCGTATTGCGATGGCTGCCATTGCACAGGCACATCGCCCCAGTTCCTGCAAAGCTCATACATGAACTGCGCCCTTAACACCAGTGCCTCACCATACATCCTCTTCAATTGTGCTTTTTGTGTGGCAGTGCCATTGGCATACAAATCCATTTTGGGGATGTTGTAAATGCACAGGTTGGCCCTTTCAACACCTTGGTACATCTGGTTGAACGGATTGGTAATCTGCAAATTGGATGGAATGGCCAGGTAGTGGGCAAGCAACTGGCCTTCATCGGAGGTAGCTGCACCCGTACCCTTTATTGCTTCGTCCGTATCATACGGGAAGTAGCCACTGATCCTTATGCCATATCCATAGTCCCCAGCCAGTGCCAGATATGACCCAAGCAATGCAGACCTTGCATTCAATACATTGTCAAAAACATATTCCGTATCAAAAGATGATACAGCTTCTGGTGCAAGGAATTTTTTGCAGGAAGTAACGGTCAGCACTGTTAGCAATGCAACGGCCAGTATCAGTTTGGTTATTTTATTTATTTGTTTCATATCTACAAGCGTTTACAATTTGAATGATAAGTTATTTTACAGGCCAAGGTTCAATCCAAAAACATAGGTTCTTGCCCTTGGGTATGCTGCATAGTCCACACCAATGGTTGTTGGGTCATTCCTCCTTGCATTGGCATCTGGGTCATAACCTGTATACCCTGTAATGGTGGCCACATTGTTTGCAGTCAAATACAATCGGAAGCTTGATACTTTTATTTTTTGCAATAGCTTCTTGGGGAAATTATAGCCAAGTGTAATGTTGTTGATCCTTAAATAGGAAGCATTCTCCACAGCAAAACTTTGTGAGTAGAAGCCGTTGACACTTGTTGATGGAAACCAAATGGAAGCATTACCGTTTACTCCAGCTATCGTGGCAGAATCCATTCCAATAATGTAGTTGGTACCTCCAATCCCTACCACACGCTGTATGGGGTTTCCATTGGCATCAATCATCTTCCAGCGGCCCCTATTTATGTTCAGCATGTTCAGTTCAGAGCCATATGCACTGGAATATTCCAGTTTGTTTGAATTGAATACATCGCCACCCACAGAGTAGTTCAGGAAGATGGACAAATCGAAATTCTTGTACGTAAATGACTGTTGAATGCCCCCGAAAAATTTGGGTTGTGCGTGGCCTATCACCACACGGTCGCTATCTGCTGTAATGATGCCATCACCGTTAATGTCCTTGAACTTGGGAGAGCCCATCTGCAATGGATTGGCAAGTATACCCGAAGCATTCACCACTTTCGGGTTCAAAGTGTACTGGGTTGTATACCCAGGATACAGGGAATTGGAGAATGGCGCCTTCGTAAAATCGGCCAAAGTATAATAGCCATCATTTACATAGCCATACATGGTACCCACTTCCTCCCCAACTTTCAATATATAGTCGGCAGGGAAATTGCTTGAACTGAACCATCCGGAATTCCTCAGGATCTGTTGATTGGGACCAAGGGAAGTAATCTTGTTTTTATTGAACGCAATATTGAAGTTGGCGTTCCAAGTAAATTCTTTCTTGCGCATGATAATTGCAGAAACCTGTATTTCCAGACCACGGTTACGGGTTGAACCAATATTCTGGAACTGGGTGGTGTACCCACTTGAAGAAGGGATGGTCTGGTTGAGCAATAGGTTTTTTGAAAGGTTGGAATAGAGGTCAACGGTCAGGTTGATCCTGTTCTTCAACATGGATACATCAAATCCCAAATTCTGTGAAACAATGCTTTCCCAAATAAGTTCTTCATTGCCTAGGTTAGCTGGAGTAAATACGCCTGCCAATGCATTGTTCAGGCCATAACCTGCATTGCCAGGGGAAACATATTGGGTCCTATAGGAGAATGGTGTAATCCTATTGTTTCCAGAAGAACCATAAGAGAGCCTTACCCTTAAGTCACTCACTATTTTACTCTTGAAGAAATCTTCCTTACTAACCCTCCATGCAGCAGATGCCGACGGGAAATAGCCCCAAGCATTGGCAGGTGCAAAAATGGAGGTGCCATCGGCCCTTAAATTGAACTTCGCAAAATACTTCTGGTTGTAGTTGTAATCAATGGAGGTGAAGAAAGAAGCAAGGTTATCGGGTACTTGTGTTGAGTTTGGTTTAGGCTGTATAAAACCAACAGATGATGTGGGTGCCAACTGCAAATTGTTGAAGGCCCTGTCTGCATCTGTTCCAATAGGAAAATAGTGCAACTCCAGAAAATCAGTACTGTATTTGCTTTGTTTTGTTTCCTGCCCCAGCAAAACATTCAAGGCATGTTTTGTTTTGAACAGCGATGGGTTGTTATAAGTCAACACGTTGGAATTGGTAATTGTTTTCCTTGAATTGTTGTTGAATACCAAAACAGGCTGCCTGTTGTATGTTTTGGCATTATTGGTTAAAGTATCATCGTAGGACTTGTTTTTCACCGTGTTGAAATCAAAACCAACTGTTGACCTGAAAGTGATATTCTTTACAACAACGTACTGTAAAAAACCATTCAAATTATAAATGGTGGTATACCTTCTTCTTGTTTCTGCATTGGCCAGTAAAATGGGGTTCAGTACATTGAAACCGTTGCCTGCATTGTTCAAATCAAGGTCCGGGTCATAGGAATCTTCTGTTTGTCCCGGCAAAAGCAATGGCCTGTAACGTGTATATTGACGTAGCCTGTTACTACCTGCACCACCTACGTCCGAGGTCCCAGCTCCATTAACCAACTGGTCTGTATAACGGACATTGAAGCCAAAACGAAGTTTGGCATTCGCTTTATGGTCAAACTTGAAATTGACTATTTTCCTGTCCAGATCGGAATTCAGCAAAATCCCCTCCTGTTTGTTGGCTGTAAGGCTTAGGTTATAGGTTGTAGCTGCAGTTCCTCCAGACAAACTTACATTGTGCGATTGCTGCAAGGCATTCTTGCCCATGGTCTCTTCCTGCCAGTCAATGCCGGACAGGTTCCTGTAATAAGTGTTGATGGTATCATAATTGGCCATCACCCGTACATATTTTTTTGCAGCAGATGAATCGCCAAGCCATTGACCTTTTTCATATTGATAAAGCACAAAATCATAAGGGTCCATCATATCAAGCTTCTTGGCCAGTTGCTGAATCCCCCAGTAAGCATTGTACGAAACAGTCGTTTTCCCACCGGTATTCTTTCCTCCCTTGGTCGTAATAACTACCACCCCATTGGCACCCCTTGAACCATAAATGGCTGTAGAGGCTGCATCCTTCAATACGTCAATTGATTCTATATCCTGTGGGCCTAGCACGGACAATGCACTTTCCACAGGAATCCCGTCCACGATGTACAGGGGTTCGCCCGTGCCGGTAATGGAATTCCTTCCCCGTATATTGATGGTGGCATCCGCACCCGGCGCCCCTTCCGACATGGTAATCTGCACACCTGCCAGTTTTCCTTGTAGGGCTTCAGCAGTATTGTTCAGGGGATTGTCCTTAAGGTCCTTTGCCGTAACAGTGGAAGCAGCAGCCAAAAGGTCCTTTCGTTTAACCGCTTGGTAACCGATTACAACAACCTCGTCCAAATCGGAAGCTGACTTTTCGAGCTTCACCGTAATTTCTGTCTTGCCATCAACGGATATAATCTGTGTTTTGTAGTTCACATAGCTGACCACTATATCAGCCTTCCCGTTCTGGCCAGCTTTTATTTTAATCGTAAAAGCACCGGTTTCGTTTGACTGGACACCGGATTTTGTACCCTTTGCAAGTATCGACGCATTGGACAATGGATTGCCTACATCATCAGTGATTTTCCCCTTGACCGTTAAGGTCTGTGCAAAAAGCAGGGAGCAGAATGGGAGCATTAACAGGAGGAGCAGGCAGGGTTTCTTTTTCATAAAGCAGTTGATTGTTCGTTAAGAAGGTAATGCAATTCGTTGAACAAAAGTATTATTGGCATACTTGAACCATGGCCAATTTTTGACCGATTTTTACCAAAAATTGATACTTTTCAACACAGTCAAATTTTCCAATTTATTGTTAACCAACTATTTATGTAGCAGCAGGTCAGAAATTGAACGGGCGTGAGCCGCTTGGAGATTTTGCGCCTGTCAGGATAACTTGTTATTATGGAGCCTGCGCAAATAAAAACCATGCAGTACCAATGAAGCAATTCAGGTACCGTTTGAACCAGCACATTGATAGTTACTATATCATTTAGAAGCATTAAGATGGGTAGTTGTTTTTTACAAACAAGGCGCCATGCCATTGACCGAACTGCCCACATTCCAATAGTCATACAATTCAATAGGCCCACATTTCTCCTATGGCCTTCGCAACAAGGCCATATTTTTTGTGCAGAACTATTTAATATGTGGATTCCTAATTTGCCATACATTCGTTCAAACTTTAGGGGTGCCTTACAGGCTGAGATCATACCCTACGAACCTGATGCAGATAATGCTGCCGAAGGGAAAAAGTAGAAGCATCTTCTTTGCTTCCCATTCCTGAAGTTTCCATAAACATATACAGGAATGAGGATTACTTTCAACAACCATATACAGGAAATACAGGAACAGGCTTCTGTTCAGCTTATCATCAATGATTTAATCGGGGATAAGCAAAAAGGCATTGCCGTTGCCGTAAACGAAACAATTGTGCCCAAAGCAGCATGGACCAATTACCTGCTCCAACCAAACGATACGGTACTGGTAATTAAAGCTACACAAGGCGGATAGTACATAACCCAATTAACATTTACCACAAAACATTCACCCACAAACAAGCAGATGAAAAAAACAGATAAAGCACCTGAACAGCAGGCCATTTCCACCACCCCTTTTGCTGGTTCCAAGAAAATTTATGTAGAAGGTTCACTACATAAGAACATTAAAGTGGCCATGCGTGAAATCACGCTGGCTCCCACTAAGCTGAGCAGTGGAAAAATGGAAAGCAATAGTCCTGTAATTGTATATGATACCAGTGGCCCCTATACCGATGAAACCATAACGATTGACATCAAGAAAGGCCTGCCACGTTTGCGTGAGCAATGGATACTGGATAGGAACGATGTGGAGCAATTGAATGAAGTGAGCTCTGCCTATGGCAAGGAACGCAAAGAAGATACCTCATTGGATGCATTGCGCTTTGAACATATCAAAGCACCCTTACGTGCTAAAGATGGCGCTAATGTTTCCCAATTGCACTATGCAAAAAAGGGCATTGTCACACCAGAAATGGAATACATTGCCATCCGTGAAAACCAGCGCATTGATGCACTGAAATATCAATTGAATGGACATTATGAGCTATTGACCCAGCAACACGAAGGCAATAGCTTTGGTGCCAATACGCCCAAAGGCATTATCACACCCGAGTTTGTGCGCAGTGAAGTGGCTGCTGGTCGTGCCATTATTCCTGTCAACATCAACCACCCCGAACTGGAGCCAATGATTATTGGTAGGAATTTCTTGGTAAAGATCAATGCCAATATTGGCAACAGTGCCGTTACCAGCAGCATTGAGGAAGAAGTGGAAAAAGCGGTTTGGGCCTGCCGATGGGGTGCAGATAATATCATGGACCTATCTACAGGCGCCAACATCCACGAAACCCGTGAATGGATTATCCGAAATTCACCGGTGCCTATCGGAACAGTTCCTATTTACCAAGCATTGGAAAAAGTAAATGGCAAACCAGAAGACCTGACCTGGGAAATCTACCGTGACACCTTGATTGAACAAGCAGAACAGGGTGTGGATTATTTTACCATCCATGCAGGTGTTCTGTTGCGTTATATTCCATTGACCGCAAAACGCATGACGGGCATTGTTAGCCGTGGTGGTTCCATCATGGCCAAGTGGTGCCTGGCCCACCACAAAGAAAATTTCCTCTATACACATTTTGATGAAATCTGCCAGATCATGAAGCAGTACGATGTGTCCTTTTCTTTAGGTGACGGTTTGCGTCCCGGCTCCATTGCCGATGCCAATGACGAGGCACAATTTGCAGAATTGAAAACACAGGGCGAACTGAACAGGATTGCATGGAAACATGATGTACAAGTAATGAACGAAGGCCCCGGGCATGTACCCATGCACCTGATAAAGGAGAACATGGAAAAGCAGTTGGAATATTGCCAAGAAGCACCGTTTTATACATTGGGCCCATTAACGACAGACATTGCCCCTGGTTACGACCACATCACTTCTGCCATTGGTGCTGCCATGATTGGTTGGTATGGAACGGCCATGCTTTGTTACGTTACGCCAAAGGAACATTTGGGACTGCCCAATAAAAAGGATGTAAAGGATGGGGTGATTACCTACAAGATTGCTGCTCATGCTGCAGACCTTGCAAAAGGCCATCCCGGTGCACAATATAGGGACAATGCACTCAGCAAGGCAAGGTTCGAATTCCGTTGGGACGACCAATTCAACCTATCCCTTGACCCTGACACGGCACGGGAATTCCACGATGAAACCTTACCCGCTGATGGTGCAAAAATTGCCCATTTCTGCAGCATGTGCGGCCCTAAATTCTGCTCCATGCAGATAACGCAGGAGATACGTGACTATGCAGAAAAAGGCATGCAGGAAAAATCGGAACAATTTGCAGAAAGCGGCAAGGAGATCTATCAATAATGCTAATTGTCATTTCCAATCCAGCACCTGTAGCAAATGAGCCTGCTATCATCAACGCCCTGTTTGAAGAAGGATTGGAACTACTGCATTTACGGAAGCCCATGCTTGCAATGGATGAAGTAAGGATATTGATAGATAGCATCCATCCTAAATACCGGCACCAAATTGCCCTGCACCAATACCATGAACTGGCAATGGATGCTGGCATAAACCGTTTGCATTTTACAGGAACCAAAAGAACAGCAACAGGAGACAACGCCTTAATGACATTGAAAACAAACAATACGATACTGTCCACTTCCATACATGATGCGGAAACCTATTGTTCCTTATCTCCCTGTTTCGGATATGCGTTTTTCGGGCCAGTATTCAACAGCATCTCCAAGCAGGGATATACCTCAATATTACCAGTTGACTTTGTCTTTCCGGTACAGGAAAGCAAACCTGCTATCATTGCCATTGGTGGCATTGATGCTGCCAACATCCAAAAAGTGAAAGGCATGCAGTTCAATGGCGCTGCAGTATTGGGAACCATCTGGAAAAATGTGAATGACAGTGTCCATCAATTCAAAGCAGTACAAAAAGCATGGAACTGAACAGGCCAATAGTATTGAGTATAGCAGGCTTTGACCCTTGTGCAGGTGCAGGCATACTGGCTGACATCAAAACATTTGAGCAGCATAAAGTATATGGGCTTGGCATCAATACAGCCCAAACACTGCAAACCGAAAATGATTTTATATCCATTAAATGGGAAGCCGAAAATGACATCCTAAAGGCCTTGGAAACAATGCTTGATCATTACGATGTAAAGGCGGTGAAAATTGGCATTGTTGAAAATATTGGCACCCTACAAAACATTGTATACTTCATCCACCAGAAAAATGCGGCAATTAAAATTGTAGTGGATACCGTTATCAAATCAAGTAGCGGTTTTGACTTTTGGGACGGAGCAATGAATGAAGAGCTATTGCTAGGCACTTTGTCAAAAGTTTTTTTGCTGACCCCCAATTACAACGAAGTACTGCAATTAATGCCATCAGCCAATGCAAAGGAATCAGCCAAAAAACTATCAACCTATTGCCATGTTTTATTAAAGGGTGGCCACAATAAGGAGGCACTTGGCGTTGATTATGTATACACGGCAAATAACATGGAAACATTGCAGGGCAATACGGAGGGCATGTATGCCAAGCATGGTTCAGGCTGCGTACTCTCTGCGGCCATTACAGCCAACTTAGCATTGGGTTTCGAAGTAGTGGATGCCTGCAGCAATGCAAAAAAACACATTGAACAATTTTTATCGAGCAACAAAAACTTATTGGGATACCACCATGTTTAGCAAACTACAATACATATCGCAGGGCAGTACCGTAAGCCAGCAATTGCACAATATACAATCTGCCATAAATGCGGGCTGCAACTGGGTACAGTTACGGTTTAAGAATGCAACCTTGAATGAAACAATGCCCTTGGCTGAACTGGTAAAGGAACTGTGTGCAAAGCATGGTGCCATATTGATCATTAACGACCATCCACATATTGCCAAAGCAGTAGATGCTGATGGGGTGCATTTGGGATTGACCGATTTATCCATCAGCCAAGCAAGGGATATTGTGGGCGGGAATAAAATCATCGGTGGCACTGCCAATACTGTAGAACATGTTTTGCAGCGCGCAGAAGAAGGCTGCAATTATGTTGGTCTCGGACCTTTCCGCTTCACCACCACAAAGGAGAAATTAAGCCCCATTCTAGGATTGGAAGGCTACAGAAAAATAATGGGTGCCTTGCAGGAACAGAACATACAGGTACCCGTGTTTGCCATAGGCGGTATCGTCTTTGAGGATATTGAGGCCATCAAGCAAACAGGCATCCATGGTGTGGCAGTATCCGGTATTGTTACCCACCATCCTGATAAACAATTATTGGAACAACAATTAAAAGAAGCATTGATATGAAACAGTTAACCATAGCAGGTAAAATATTCCAGTCACGTTTATTCCTTGGAACAGGCAAATTCGGTTCCTCGGCACAAATGGAAGAAGCCGTCTTGGCGTCCGGATCGGAAATGGTAACAGTGGCCCTAAAGCGGGTTGATCTGGAAACCGATACAGATGCGTTACTATCGCACCTACAGCACGCACACATCAATCTATTGCCCAACACATCCGGTGTGCGTACTGCTAAAGAAGCAGTATTGGCAGCACAGTTGGCAAGGGAAGCTTTGGAAACCAATTGGGTGAAACTGGAAATACATCCCGACCCAAAATACCTGATGCCCGACCCCATAGAAACACTAAAGGCCACTGAAGAACTGGCCAAGCTTGGCTTTATTGTATTGCCCTATATACATGCAGACCCTGTTCTCTGCAAACGCTTGGAAGGTGCAGGCACTGCTGCTGTAATGCCCTTGGGTTCCCCCATTGGTAGCAATAAGGGATTGAGGACCTTAGACTTTTTGCAGATCATTATTGAACAAAGCAAGGTACCCGTAATTATTGATGCAGGCATTGGCGCACCTTCAGATGCAGCGCTGGCCATGGAAATGGGTGCTGATGCCGTACTGGTCAACACAGCCATTGCCATTGCTGGCAACCCTGTACAAATGGCCAATGCTTTTAAATTGGCTGTGCAGGCCGGTCGCATAGCTTTTGAAAGCCGATTGGCCACCAAAGTAAACCATGCCATTGCTTCAAGTCCATTAACCCAGTTTTTACATGAAACAGTTTAAAGACGTTTACGACCAATATACCTGGGATGGCATAAAGGCATCCATTGCTTCAAAAACTTCCAGGGATGTGGAATCGGCATTGGCTGCCAAACATAGAACATTGGAAGATTTCAAGGCATTGGTTTCGCCTGCCGCAATGCCCTATTTGGAACAGATGGCACAACTAAGCCATCAGTTAACACAGAAGCGGTTCGGCAAAACGATACAACTGTTTGCACCCATGTATTTGAGCAATGAGTGCAATAATATCTGCACCTACTGTGGCTTCAGTTTGGACAATAAAATAAAACGGAAAACATTAACGGCTGCCGAAATTTTGCAGGAGGTCAATGCCATCAAACAGAATGGCTTTAATCATATCCTGTTGGTAACTGGCGAATCGAACCATACAGTGCACGTTGATTATTTCCTGAAAGCAATTGACATTATCAAACCACATTTTGCCAATATTTCCATTGAAGTACAACCCTTGTCACAGGATGAATATGAGCAATTACAAAGGGCCGGTGTTTATTCAGTATTGGTGTACCAAGAAACCTATCACAAGGAAAAATACAAGGATTACCATGTAAAAGGCAAGAAGTCCAATTTCTATTACCGCCTCGAAACCCCAGATAGAATTGGGCTGGCAGGTATGCACAAAATTGGGCTGGCCGTTTTGTTGGGGCTGGAAGACTGGCGTACCGACTCCTTTTTCTGTGCCCTGCACTTGGATTACCTCCAGAAAACCTATTGGCAAACAAAATATTCCATTGCCTTTCCACGTATCCGGCCTGCCGAAGGAGTTGATATATCCAACTACCATATCAATGATAACGAGCTGGTGCAATTGATGTGTGCCTATCGCCTGCTGAACGAGGACCTGGAGATTTCGGTTTCCACAAGGGAGTCCGAAACCTTCAGGAACAATATCATGAAGCTGGGAACCACTACCATGAGTGCCGGTTCCAAAACCAATCCAGGAGGTTATAGTGTTGACGAAGGATCATTGGAACAATTTGAAATCAGTGATGAGCGCACACCCAAGGAAGTGGCAGCAATGATTACCGGAAATGGTTATCAACCTGTTTGGAAAGATTGGGATAAAATACTTTAAGCATGGCAGATTTTACGCTAGAAGAAATCAACCGTTACAGCCGTCAATTCATACTTGACGAAATGGGTGTGGAAGGGCAATTAAAAATGAAGCAGGCAAAAGTTTTGGTAGTGGGTGCAGGTGGCCTAGGTTGCCCAGTATTGCAATACCTAGCTGCAGCAGGTGTTGGCACCATTGGCATCATTGACTTTGATAAGGTAGAGATCCATAACCTGCACCGCCAGATATTGTATACGGCCAATGATATTGGCAAACGAAAAGCACCAACTGCTGCTCAAAAAGTAAATACCATCAACCCGAATGTCAACTGTGTGGTTTTTGATGAACTGCTGCAGGAACCCAATGCAGCAAGCATTATTTCCCAATTTGATATGGTGGTAGACGGCACTGATAATTTTTTAACACGCTACCTCGTCAATGATGTTTGCGTGCTACTGAACAAACCCTTGGTGTACGGCAGTGTTTTGAAATTTGAAGGGCAATTAGCTGTGTTCAATTACAATGCGGGCAAAAACTTGAGGGACATTTATCCCGAACCGCCCAATCCGGAAGATGTACCCAATTGCGACGAAATTGGCGTGATGGGCTTTGTTCCTGGCATTATTGGAACCTACATGGTCAATGCCACGGTGCAGGTTATACTGGGCAATTACAACAATAACTGTTTGTTGGTTTTTGATTTTAAAACCTTTGGTGTCACAAACATTAAATTATAGCTCAGTGCTATGGCAGTGCGCTGCGGTTTTCAAATTTGGCAATACAATGTCAGGCCACTGCGATTAAAAGAGGGGAACCATTCATCTTACCTAATTTTTAACGGCAAAAGCAGCAGTGGAATTTCCGGCCGTATCCTTGTTAACGCCGTCAACCACACTGCCCATGCTGAAAAAAATATTGCTGATCCTTTCCCCACCCATTTGCAAATGCTGCCTAAAAAAATTGCCGAAATGTAATTGTGGCAAGGGAAAACTGTGGACACCAAGGTGAACCCGCCGCCACTGGCAGAACAATGGCCCTTTATACGGCAGTTCCTGTTGTACGGATTCCGGTTGAGCATCCGCCTTGACGTTACGTTCTATGAGGCAAGGTCCTGCATTCTCGAATTAGCCCCAATCCATAAACTCCAACGTCCTGCCCCACTTGGGCAGCATACAAGGATGCAGCTAAAAAGGGATGGGCCTATATGTAAAGGAAGTTTAATTCCCCCCGATAACCTCATCAAATATTTCCTCAAAATCTTTCCCTTTGTGCTTTTGCCATAAAGACGAGAATTTTATCTCTATGCTTTTCAATAATTGAATACAAATTTCCTTATCATCCTCGGTCAAATCATTCATTAACATCGTTGCGTTCCTTAAAATCTTTGTTTTGCAAGCAGCCGTAATTTTCTCCCCTTTTGCAGTTAGTTCAATTCTTTTCGACCGTTTATCTTCCTTGTCTTCATACTCTTTAATGAGCCCCCTTTTTTTCATGCGGTTCAACATATCGGTTCCACTCGAAAGTTCGAATAAGTTAGCGTAGATCACTTCTGTTTTTTTGGGGTTCCTCTCCTGTTTTATGGTAAGCAAGATCCCGAACTCCTCAATCTGGTTTACCCCTGTTCCCTTCAGTGCAATATTGGCGTAGGCCATGTTCAGCTTACTTATCCTACCAATTATTTTCAGCAACAATCCGTCATTGATGGGTGGAATAACACCACCCACTAAAGTACCTTTTGTTTTTTGCTGCCGTTGGTGTGCAAGGTAATGACGGCAAAACTCTTCTATGCTACCCTTTGGATGTTTTTGCTCAAACGCACCCCAATGGTTCACTAATTCTACTGTTTTATTCATGACATTATATTTCGTTTTCGGAGTAAAGCTAAAAATTTTGCTCCGTAAATTTGGATATTAGTACGTTAACGTACTATTTTTACAATAATTAAATCGTTACCGAAATAAATAAAAGCAAACAATGGAACAAGTAAAACAACACAAGGTCCTCTATTGGGTGGTCAAAAGCTTCATTAGCCTCTTCATCGCCTTCAGTGCTTTCTTCTCCTATACCCATGCACAAGATTTAAGAAAACTTGGGTTCCCGGATTATTTTAGGATAGAACTGGTCAGTGCAAAAATTATTGGGGCACTCGTTCTTTTACTTCCCTTCATTCCGGTTAGGGTAAAGGAATGGGTTTATGCGGGGTTCGTAATTGCAATGCTATCGGCTTTAATAGCACATATATGCAGTGGCGATCCAATTTCCAAAATACTATTCGTGTCAGTTGACCTAATACTCATTCTAGTAAGCATTCACTACGTGTCAAGAAGAGATTTATTACAAAACCCTTTAACCAAATAATACAATGAGCGCAACACTATACCATATCGCCCTGGTAACACATATTATCGGGCTTACCATGATGGCAGGAACCACATTCGTGGACTTTGTAATCACCAAACACTTTTGGAAACAATTTGCCAATGACAAACTAAAAGCCATCGCCATTAACCAAACTGTTTCAAAATTCCCCATGCTCTTTGGCATAGGAATTATGCTCCTGATTCTTTCAGGAATAACAATGATGTATTTAACCAATGGTGCATTTGGGGAACAGACCTGGTTCCGCATAAAGTTCGGTTTGGTAATAGCAATTATCATAAACGGATTAGCGGTTGGAAGAAGACAAGCCATAAAATTGAAAACCCTCCTATTCGCAGAAACGGCAGCAGAAAATAGGGAAGCGGCATTTTCAAGAGTCAAAACCAACATCAACTGGTTCCACATTTCACAAATAACCATGTTCATTGTCATTTTTATTTTAAGTGCCTTCAAATTCAATTAAACACAGATTGCAAAATGAAATACAAAAACCTTATTCCAATTATCGCTTCGTTGCTACTATTGGCAGCTTGTTCAAACAATAATCCTACATCAAACACTGCAAGTAGCCAACCAGCAACAAATGAAACCGGAGTTGCAGAAGATAAAAGCAAGGATTTATTTGAAAAAAAATGTGCCACTTGTCATGGCAACGATGGCACAGCAGGAATTGGCAATGCAGCCAATCTTCAAACAAGCCAATCAGATAGTGCTTCGGTTACCCAACAAATCTCAAACGGCAAAAATGCCATGCCCTCTTTTAAAAGTCAACTTTCAGGAGTGGAGGTACAAAGGCTGAGAAACTATGTTTTCACTTTACGCAAATAAAAGGTAGATGAAAAATTCAATACAAAACATGGTCCGCGAGATCAGGATTTTCTTTTCAACACCAATGGTGGTCCATCGCTGCATCATAACCCTGCTAATCAAATTGTCAAGTAAAGAGGCAAAATATCACAAATAAACAATCATTTAAAATGAAAAGGAACAGAACAACTTATCGGATTGCAACAGGATGTATCAGCTTCATCATCCTGTTTGCCTTCGCAACTAAAATCCATTCCCAAACAAGCAATTCAAACAAACAAGCAGTCATGGACACCATTCAAACAAGCAAAAAACAAGATAGCCCAGAACAGATTTTTATTGACAAATTTCTTGTTCCCCAAAATGCCGTTCAGGAGTTTAGCGAAAGGATGAGCATCAATAGGAATTTCATTAAAAAACTACCCGGCTTCATTGCGGATAACGCTTATGAACGAACAGATGAGCAGGGGAACCTAATTGTCATAACCGTAGCAATTTGGAAAAACGAAGATGCAATTAGAAAAGCAAAAGAAGCAGTGCAGGCCGAATATAAAAGAGAAGGTTTTGACATGCAAGGCATGCTTAAAAGATTAAATATCATCATTGACCGGGGCATGTATAAAAAAATGGGAAACCAATAGAATCACATGAAAAAAGTACTTGTATTCGGGGCATCAGGTGGCACAGGCAAACTGGTTGTTCAACAAGCATTGGAAGCTGGGCACCATGTTACGATTGTTCTCAGGAATCCCGATGCGTTCACACTCCAACATCCGCATTTGGAAATTATTAAAGGCAATGTATTCCAGCAGCACAGTTTTGAAAAGGCAATCAAAGGAAAAGATGTGGTCATTTCTTGTTTGGGCATTCAGAAAAGGGAACCCACAACGGTCTATTCCGAAGGCGTTGGAAATATCATGAAAGCAATGCAACAGGAAAATGTCAATCGCATCATTTGCCTTTCAGCAGGTGCGGTAATTGTTCCACCCAATAGTTCCTTCACAATGAAGTTTATTACAAAAAACATCCTGCAGCGGCTATTCAGATACAGTTATGCTGATATGCTCCTGATGGAAAAAATAATCAGTGCATCAAATTTGAACTGGACAATTATCCGCCCACCTTGGCTCAGGAATTCCAAGTACACTGGTAAATACAGAACAAGTATAAACGGACATTTAAACAGGCCTTCAAAAATTTCGCGTGCCGACCTTGCCCATTACATCGTGAACCATTTAGCCGATGAGGATACTTTTAAATCCACCATTGAGCTTTCTTATTGAAAAGGAAGCATCATCCGTTGGTGGGGTTAATTTCCCTTCGCTTTTGAAGTTCAAAATAGCATAATGCGTTAATAGGTATAAAGGTTTCATAGCCCCGATCCCTGCCCGTTCCCCATCCCCGTCCGAACTGGCACGGGCGGGCGTTCAGGCGGGCTTCAGGTCGGGGCTATGAAAAGAACTATCACTACTTGGGCCTAGCCCAAAACGTAAGGCTTGGGCTAAAGCCAATACCCCCCAACCAATATCATTATCCCTTGGCTGAAGCCAAAGGGCAATGATGTGAACACTTAACTGACGTTACGCAAAATTTTATACAGGTTAGATACTCCATCCCCAATTCCGCATGCGTCCGGCCACGCTTAAGGCCCGGAACAGGGACAAAAAAAGGCCGTCAATCCAATATGGTATCGACCGCGACGAAGGAAGCAACCCAAGCAGCTTCTGCAGCCTTTCATTTTCAATAGGTCCAACCATGTTAAATTCTTCTATTTAACCTGTCCATCTTAAACCCTTGCCCGGTTTAAGGTTCTACCTGTTAGGACATGCCGGCCGGCTGTTTTAAAAATTTGTTTTTTGACTATCGGATGAAGGAAAGTATGTCAGGTTGAGCTTAGTCGAAACCTTTTATCGAATTAAGATTTCGTTCTTCATACTTCGACAGGTTGAAAATCCCGACTATTCGGGGCTCTGTATGACAGCACAAATGCTCATTACTTTCCTTCATCCGATAGCCGGATATTTTATTTTTTCAAACAGTAAAATCTAGACCATGAAAAAGATCTTCATTGCGGCCGTGTACACCATTGTGTGTACCGCTGCGGCACATGCACAAATAGCAAAAGGCACGGTACTGCTGGGTACCACAGTGGGCAGCACTTCCTACTCCTCCGCGTCCGACAACCTCGATTACACCAGCGGAACAAACATCAACAAGAGCACGGACACCAAGACCTATGGCTTCAATATCGGGCCGCAGGTAGGCGTTTTCCTCACCAACCATTTTGTGCTTGGCGGAACCCTCACCTATAACATCACGTCCAGAAAAACAGATGCCACCACTACCTCAACGGTGAACACACCCGTTACCGCACACACCAATGCCACCAACTACACCCTTAACATTGGCCCGTTCATACGGTACTATTTCTACAATACCCTGTCGAACAACCTGCTGTACGTGCAGGCAAACACAACGGTGGGCACGGGCAACGGGGCTTCTTCCGGTTATGGGGAGAACATGAACAGCACCTATACCAGTGACGGCAAAGTGTCCAATATCTTCAACTGGAACGCAGGGGCCAGCATAGGGCTTGCACACTTCTTCGGCCCTTCAGTGGCCCTGGACGTGGCACTTGGTTATGCTTACACCTCCTCCAAAAACGGCACGGCCAACACTACGGTGAACACGAACAAGAACACCAGCAACGTAACGGTCACCAACAACAATTACGACGAAAAAACAGCCACCAATGGCATCAGCCTCGGTGCAGGTTTCCATTGGTACCTTAACAGGCACCACAAGGCATAAAGTGGATGGCTTGGAGCGGAAACACTATATACAATAAAAGGCCCACCTGTACAGGTGGGCCTTTTATTGTATATACTTCCTTGTCTTTCCTGTCAGGATAAAAAATGGATAGTCGAAACATACCCTATCCTAACCTTGGTCCATCTTTCAATGGAGCCACGATATTTACAGTTTCCGTTGCTGCTTCAGGATAAGCCTTTCTTCGTTCAGCTTGATGCTCTCCACTTTCTGCACGGAATTGCCTTTCTGGGCAAGCAGGTAATCCTGGAACACATGGCTCAGGTACAGTGGGGATACGTTCTTTGAATTGGCAAAGGAGGGTGAATGGTGGCAGCTAAAACAATTGGCCAGTGTGGTCACGTTCACTTTATCAATACTTGTCTGGAAGGTTTGCGTAAAGGTTTCCATGGTAACGTTGGCACAGTTGAGGCTTCCACGTGCGTAGCTTCCCGTGGTTCCGTTACTGATGGCAAAACGGAGGCTGTCAATAATGAAAGCCTGCCGCTGGGGCGTGGTGCCATCCATGTTCAACCAGATGGACCCATTGTAGAAATAGTTCTTCCATACGTCCTGCAACTGGGACTGCACACATTGGTCAATGCCCTGTACATTATTGAAGTTGATGGGTTCCGATTGGGAAGTAGTCATCAATATGCCGCTGCTGTCGCGTGGCACACCGTATTGGAACAGGTCAAAAACCTGGTAAGGTGCCTTGCCCAATTTGGTGGTGGTATCGTACACAATTCCATTGATCCCACTTACGCTACCGCTTTTGAACAGCAGCTTGTCGGTAGCGGAGCTGGCCGAATTGGCCTTCCAATCGTAATTGGGAGCAATATCATTGTGTTCAAAAGTTGCCCAGATAAACTCGGGATGGTTCTGCACCACGCCCACTACATGCATGCCCACCAATGCCATTTGGGTATTGGCAAAGGTTTTTCCGCCGTCCCTTGAAAGTGATGCCATGGCCGTATAGTACAGTGACAGTTTGGAAGCAGGGATGGCAGTAGCCGGCACCCATGATACCTTCATTTCAAAGGAGCCTACCGGATAGGTAAGCCCATTGCTGTCGGGCACCCCTCTTTTAACAACAGAATCTGCGAACTTGTACATGGTTGGGTTCATGTGGATGGAATAAAACACCGTATCGCCCTTGCCGCTGTTGTAATTGGGGTTGCTACGCAGCACGGCACTGGCAGATCCTGCCTGGGCCACGTCCTGCAATACCACCAATACGCCTGACGGAACGGTTACGGGCAGCATCTGCGTGCTGATCTGCTTCACCTGTAGCTGGTTCAGGAACAAGGGGTTACCACCAGCATCCGGTTTGGTCAACCATAGGAACTTGTTCCATGACCATTGGTGGAAAATCTGGTTGGTGGTACTGGAAGTATCAAAGGGGCTTCCGATGCCTTCTTCCGGTGCAGGTGTTTGGCTATGGGGAAACCAACTAGGCTGCACCAAACAGAGCGAATCGGGCGGAAGGGCCGCATCATAAGCAGCCTTCGTCTCCGATTTCGGGTTGGATGTACATTGGATAAACAGTACCGTACTGGCTACTGCAAATACAATAAGGATTGATACAAGGGTTTTCTTTTTCATAATAAGTAGTTAGTTTTAATGACCTGCAAAATAAACTATGGTTCACAAGCCACATAGCGTAGAAATACTGTTTTTAAATGCGCTAACTACTTAGAAGCTGGCTACGGTAAATGGATACCCTGACGGCGGTTCGTAACCCCGTCAGGGTTTAAGGATGGACAAGATATAGCTAATCAATCATTACCCTGACGGCGGTTTCACTTCCCCGCAGCCGTCCCTATGCCCGGACTAGTAGATCTCTGCGAGAAAGTAAAATATTCAAGCCACATCGAGAATCGGCCCCCTCGCTGTAAATAGTGCTGCCACCAATTCATTAACTGCTAAAGGCTCCATAGCACCTCAACCGCTTCGGTTCCGCACCTGCGCCTATCGTGTGGACACATCTTTGCAAGGCATGGAATGCCATCCATATTCTCCAATTAATAGCAACCGGAAATCAGTGGCCCATTTATTAATTTACCTGCTACCCAAACTCCACCTGCGCAGTGTCAACCTAAGCACCCCAGCCGCTTCGGTTCCGCACCTGTGCGGAATTGAAAAAATGCAAAGCATATTTTTTCAAAGGAGCGGATGCAGTGCTGGAAGACATATTCCACTCATACATGTACGTAAGCAATCTAAAAAGCCCAACCATCCAGCAATAAAACACAGCGGGCTACACTTAGGGCAGCGCTGGTGGACAAACAGGCGGAGCCATTGGGTTGTCCTAGCCTTTTTTTGCCTTACTTTTTTGTGGTCCCGCATTTTGCGTATTAGCGTCAAGCTAATAAAAGAAAATATTCCTTGTGAGGCAATGTGGGTAAGGGTTGTGCAAGAATAAAAGATATCCAGAAGGGGAGGTGAAATGGAAAAGAA
>JAHEZD010000020.1 GCA_023251255.1 Chitinophagaceae bacterium | reverse complement strand
CAACCTGTATCTATTTTCAGGATTTCACCGGGCTGCAGTTCCTTTTCCAGTACATGGCCACCTGCGTGCATAAAGGCCATGCCGTCACCTTCCAGTTTTTCCATAATGAAACCCTCCCCACCAAATAGGCCCGTACCCAACTTCCGTTGGAATTCTATACCAATGCTCACGCCTTTGGCAGCGCATAAAAAAGCATCTTTCTGGCAAATGACCTTTCCACCCAAACGCAATAGGTCCAGGGCAATGATTTTGCCAGGATAGGGTGAGGCAAAACTTACATGCTTCTTGCCATTTGATACATTGGTGAAAGCGGTCATGAACAGGTTCTCGCCCACCAGCATCCTTTTACCGGCGCTGAACAGTTTGCCCAGCAGGCCGCCAGATTGTTGCTGGCTACCATCGCCAAACAGGGTCTGCATGTCTATGCCATCGTCCATCATCATGAAGGCACCGGGTTCGGCCACAGCCGTTTCGTTAGGGTCCAGTTCCACTTCCACATATTGCATTTCCTCGCCAAAAATGCGGTAATCAATTTCGTGATTGTTGATCATTGTTTATTGAGTTTAATTGTTTGACTGTTCAAAAGCTCAAGCAGTTGAAAAAGGCTTGCAAGCGTTTGCAACTTGTTGTTAGCCGTTCAAAAGGTGAATTTATTACAAAGCGGCTATCAATTTTCTCAATACCACAACTGTGACCACTTTTTTGTGAACTTTTAAAAGTTCACAAAAAAGTGGTCACAAAAAATAATTCCCCAATCCTGCCTATTATTTCTGGTGACTAACTGCTTTTCGGTAAAACCAATCTTCTGCACGGTGGGCATTCAACTGCTCGTGTAAAAGGTTTTGGCAGAGCATGGCTATACGCTAACTTCCACCTTCTTTTAAACTAGCTATTATGAAATTGAAACTAATTGCCACGGCAGTAGTGGTATCTGCTGTTTCCTACACTGCTACCAGCCAGGCCAAACTGGTGGAGAAAATAGAACGCAAGGGTTCTGAGCTCATCATTCCTTATGAAAAGTATGTGCTGCCCAATGGATTGACATTGGTGGTGCATGAAGACCATAGCGACCCTGTAGTGCATGTGGATGTAACCTACCACGTAGGCTCTGCAAGGGAGGAAATTGGCAAAAGCGGTTTCGCCCACTTTTTTGAGCACATGATGTTCCAGGGAAGCGACCATGTGGCGGATGAACAGCATTTCAAAGTGGTTACGGAAGCTGGCGGCACACTGAACGGTTCCACCAACCGAGACAGGACCAATTACTATGAAACTGTTCCCAGTAACCAAGTGGAAAAAATGCTCTGGTTGGAAGCTGACAGGATGGGCTTTTTGCTGGATGCCGTAACGCAGCAGAAATTTGAAGTGCAACGTGCCACGGTAAAGAATGAACGTGGGCAGAACTACGATAACCAACCTTATGGTTTATTGGGCGAGGTAAGCGCCAAGAACCTCTATCCTTATGGTCATCCCTATTCATGGTTGACCATTGGTTATATTGAAGAACTGAACAAAGTGAACGTGGGAGATCTGAAAAACTTTTTCCTGCGTTGGTATGGTCCCAATAACGCCACGGTAACCGTTGGTGGTGATGTGAAGACAGCGGATATCGTGAAAATGGTGGAGAAATATTATGGCAGCATTCCCCGTGGACCGGAAGTAACGCCTGTAAAACTGGAGCCCGTAATGCTGGACAAGGACCGTTACGCCAGCTATACAGATAATTATGCAAGGGCACCTCAATTGCGAATTGTTTATCCAACTGTTGCAGAATACCATCCAGATATGGCAGCATTGGCCTGTTTGTCGCAAGTATTGGGTGGCGGCGGAGGTGGTGGAAGGGGTGGTCGCGGTGGAGGCGGTGGGGGAAACAGGAATTCCGTTTTCTACCAGTTTTTCATCAAGGACCAAAAAGCCCTACAAGCAAGTGCCAGCAGTCAATTAAGCGAACTGGCTGGCGAGTTTGCTGTTTCCATAACACCTTATCCCGGAAAGTCATTGGCAGAAATGGAGAAATTGGTGGGTGATGCTTTTGCTGAATTTGAGAAAAGGGGCATTACAGATGAAGACATAGAAAAATTCAAAAGCGGCAATGAAAGCAGAACGATCAACGGATTGGCAAGTGTATCCGGCAAAGTATCGCAATTGGCAGCTTTTCAAACCTATACCGGCAATCCGAACATGATTGGCAAGCAGTTGAAGATGTACCAATCGGTTACCAAGGAGGATGTGATGAGGGTGTACAATCAATACATAAAAGGAAAACACAGGTTAGTGGTTAGCGCATTGACCAAGGGACAGGAAAACCAGAAAGCAGCGGAAGACAATTATGTGATTGATGAGGGCCATTACAAAGCACCCAATTATGGCTATGCTACGTTAAAATACACCAAAGCAAAGGACAATTTCGACAGGAACAAAATTCCGGCGAGTGGCGCAAACCCTGTGGTAAAAGTTCCAGCTTTCTGGAAGGAAAACCTGGCCAATAAAATGAAGGTCATCGGTACGGAGAACACCGAAATACCAACGGTTACTTTAAGTATCTCCTTGAAGGGGGGACGTTTTTTGGAGGCCAATGATTTATCAAAAGCTGGTTGGGTAAACCTTTTTGCCAACATGATGAACGAGGACACAAAAAATTATACCAGTGAACAATTATCTGCCGAACTGGAAAAATTGGGAAGCTCCGTGGGCATCAACAATACAGATGATGCCATTGTGTTCACTGTACAGACCCTGAAGAAAAACCTGGATAAAACATTGGCCCTCTTGGAAGAAAGGATGTTCAATCCGAAGTTCAGTGAAGAAGCGTTCACCAGAATGAAACGCCAGCTTGACCAGCGCATGAAGAACAGCAAAACGCAGCCTGCGGGTGTGGCCAGTAGCGTGTATGATAAATTGAGCTATGGTAAGAACAGTATTTTGGGTGTGGAAGACAATGGTACCAGCGAAACCCTGAAGAACATTGCTTTTGCTGATATCCAAAACTATTACGACAACTATATTAGTTCGGAAGATGGCAAGGTGATCATAGTGGGCGATATAAAGGAAAATGAAATCCTGCCAAAGCTTGCTTTCCTGAACAAGCTGCCTTCCAAATCATTTACCATTCCTGTTCCTCCTGCTGCCCCTGCAATAGAAAAAACAAGGATCTATTTGGTGAACATTCCAAAAGCAGCACAAACAGAGTTCCGTGTGGGCAATGTAACGGGATTGAAGTACGATGCTACTGGTGAATACTATAAAGCTGTTTTGACCAACTATAATTTGGGAGGAGCGTTCAACAGTAGGATCAATTTGAACCTCCGCGAAGACAAGGGATGGACCTACGGTGCAAGGAGCAGTTTTGCAGGTAACAAATACACCGGCACATTTACCTTCAGTAGCGGTATTAAAGCAAGTGCCACCGATAGTGCCCTATATGAGGTAATCAACGAAATAAAGAACTATGCAGCCAATGGAGTGAAAGCCGATGAAATTGCTTTCATGCAGAAATCCATTGGACAGAGTGATGCCAGGAACTATGAAACAGGCGTGCAGAAAGCGGCTTTCATTGGAAGGATCCTGCAGTACGATTTACCTGCTGATTTTATGAGCAAGCAGAACACCATTCTTAACAGTATCACTAAAAATGACATTGATAATATCAGCAAGAAATACTTGGATGTAAACAAGATGAACATTTTGCTGGTAGGCGATAAACAATTGATCTTGCTCGGTCTGAAAAGATTGGGTTATGAGATTGTGGAACTGGATGCTGATGGGAATGAGATGGGAAAATTGTAAAGGTTTATACAGACGCAATACATAAAAAAGCCGTCCCTATGCTAAGGGACGGCTTTTTTCGTTAAAATCTATCTTCGTTGCTTAACGATTAATGAATCAATACTATACTTGCCCGGTCCGGTAAACAATAAAATAAAAAAAGGAATCAGGAAAAGCATAGCAGCCTGCCCCTGTCCAAAAATATCCCCTTTGTGTGCCATAGTAATAGCAACGGTCATATCTATGATTAATGGGATAGCAGCCAATCTTGTTGCAAAGCCAACCATTAAAAGCAGGGAACAGAAGAACTCAGCAAAAATGACCAGTCCAAGCGATACAGCTCCGCTTAAACCCATAAAGGGCATGAACTGCAACTTCATGGTGCCATAGTTTACAAGCTTACTATACCCGTGCGGTATCATCAATATGCCGGTTCCCAGCCTTAAAACGAACAGTGCGAAATTGGTTGCACCAATGGATATTCGGGAGGAGAATAACTTTTTCATAACTGTTTTTCAAAGAACCTCGCAATTACCCTGCCTTTTTTGCAAAAAAGAACCGCTGCTAATTAGCAGCGGTTCTTTTAAGTGTCATCAATGGAACCCTATGGTAGGTATTTGTCTTTATTTATAGCTGGGGCGGGCTTCAATTTACCCATCCAGACCTTTTTGCCTTGTAGGGCCTTTACTAGGAACATAATACCGACGAATATAAAATAGAATGGACCTAGGAAACCCAAAAGGGCTATCCATTTGGTGCCATAAAAATGGCTCATGGGCCTTCTCAGTCTTTCGCTGATGAGGTACATGCTTGGTACCATGATCAGCGTAAGGAAGAAGGAGAATATCAGGCCGAAAATGATGGTCCAGCTCAATGGGCCCCAGAACACAACACTGTCACCACCAAAGAAAATATGTGGGCTAAAATGTTCAAACATCTCTATGAAGTTGATATTGAAACCAACAGCCAGGGGCAATAGCCCCAACATGGTTGCCAATGCTGTGAGCATTACCGGGATGATACGGATCTTGCCAGCTTCAATGGCAGCGGCCCTTGTTTTGTAGCCCCTTCCCCTTAGTTCATCTGTAAATTCTATTAATAGGATACCGTTCTTGATTACGATACCTGCCAAGCCAATGATACCTACACCCAACATAATGATTGGCATGGTCATACCCGTGATGGCATAGCCCATGAACACACCAATAATGGAGAAGAAGATTTCCGTTAATACAATGAAAGGCTTGCTCAAGCTACCAAACTGCAGTACCAAGATCAAGAAGATAATCAACAATGCGGTAAGCATGGCCATGCCCAGGAAACTCACTGTTTCTGCTTGCTGCTCACTTTCACCCGTTTGCTTGATGGTTACATCCGATGGGATTTTTGTTTTGCTTTTAAAGTCGGCAATGATGTCTGCTAGCCTTGCATTCACAGGTGTTGTGTTTGCTGGGTCCGTAACGTTGGCCTGTATTTGGATGGTCCGTTTCAGGTTCTTCCTGCGGACGCCACCTGTGGTGTTGGTGTAATCAACAGAAGCCACGGCACTTAAAGGTACCTGCTTGATCTGCATGGTTCCGAAATCCCTAAAAGTGATGCGCATGTTCATTAGG
The DNA here is from genome assembly GCA_023251255.1 of Chitinophagaceae bacterium. Taxonomy (GTDB): domain Bacteria; phylum Bacteroidota; class Bacteroidia; order Chitinophagales; family Chitinophagaceae; genus UBA1930. The sequence continues at coordinate 70,541 of JAHEZD010000020.1, read as the reverse complement.
TCGGCAATGTTCTTGCGCTGCAGGTCACTGTACCGGATCTGGATTTTGTATTCATCTTCCCCGTCTTTCAATTTGCTTGCCTCCTTACCAAATACAGCACTGCGTATTTCCATACCAATCTGGCCCGTGCTCAGGCCTTCGGTCAAGGCCCTCTGCCTATCAATGTTGATGGAAATTTCCGGGTTCAACAGGTCAACATCCATGGACGGTTTTTCCATGCCATCAATTCTGTTGGTGTCCAAATGATTGATCAATGCTTTGGCCACATTGGCATTGGCATCAAAATCATCACCTGCAATTTCAATGTTCACAGGAGGGTCGGTTGGGGGACCTCCATCTTCCTTGTTCACATCTATAATGGCTCCGGGGATACTCATTTTTTTCATGGCTGCCCTTATTTCATCAATATAAGGCTGCGTTGATTTGCCATGCCTTTCTTCAAACTGCACAAAGCTTACCTGTATCCTGCCTAGATTGCTTTGGGTGCTCCTGTTATTGTCCCTTGGATTATTGGCACTTACGGCTACATTGGCAATGATACTTTCCACAATGCCATCTTTTTTGGACGGCAGGTCCTTATCCAAAATGGAATATACCCTTTGCTCCAAAATTTTTGTAACGGAATCCGTGGTGGCAGTTTTGGTACCAATGGGCAATTTGAGGTAAACATAAATAAAGTTGGGTGCGCCGCTAGGAAAGAATGGTGCTGCTGGTTTGCGTGCCATCAGGGCCATGATGGACACAACAAACAACCCAAATAAGCTTGCAAACAACCAGCCCGGTCTTTTGCCCTTCAATACCCAATGCAACAGCTTTTCATACCTGTTCATCAATCCCGGTAATAACTTTTCACGGAACAAGCGGATGATATCATTCAGTACATAACTGTTCAGCACCATTAACAGGCCCATTAACAGGAGGAAGTTGGCAAACCCGTGCATGCCTGCAGAGCCAGAGCCGAATGCCATTAAATGGAGTACCACGCCAGCAAGAACGGCTGACCAGAACCATTTGCTCCTGAATACAGCTTTCTTTGCTTTTTCATATTCACGGCCTTCCGGTTTCATGAAGCTTACCGCAAACACAGGGTTGATAACAAAGGCCACAATCAATGAAGCTGCCAAAGTAAGTATCAACATGGTAGGCAGGTAAATCATGAACTTACCAATCAGGCCCTTCCATAGCAATAGCGGGAAGAACGGTGCCAATGTGGTAGCCGTACCTGCCAGTACTGGAATGAACACCTCCCCTGCAGCTTCTTTGGCAGAACGGACAATGTTCACCTTGCCATTATTGTAAATACGGTGTGTGTTTTCGATAACCACGATAGCATCATCCACAATGATTCCCAAGCCAAACAATAGTGCAAAAAGCACAATGAAATTAAGTGTAACCGTTGTGCCAACTATGCCATCTGCAATGGGGAGGAACATGAAGGCAACAAACACGCTCAGCGGCACGCTCAATGCTACGAAGAAGGCGTTGGTAACGCCCATGAAGAACATCAATACAATCAATACAAGAATGAAACCAATGATGATGGTATTCACCAGGTCGTTGAAGGAGGTCTTGGTAGATTTACTTAAATCACCAGTGATTACCACATTCAAGTTCTTGGGAAGCTCTTCTTTCTGTTTCAGTTCCTCAACAATCTTCTTTATTTTATCGGCAGCATTGATCAGGTTTTCACCACTACGTTTTACAATGTTCAACGTCACTACATTTTTGCCGTCCAGGCGGGCATAGCTCTCTGTTTCCTTAACCGTATCAACTATCTCCGCTATATCTTTTAAGTAGCTGGCGTTGCCTGTTAAGTTTTTCACTACAATGGTGTTCATGTCCAGGGCACTGGCAAACTGCCCTTTCACCCGGATGGTCCTTTTCATTGGCCCAGTTTCAATGAGACCACCTGTAATGTCCTTGTTCTCGTAGCCGATGGCATTGGATATATCCGTAAAAGTGAGCTTGGCAGCTTGCATTTTGTAAGGGTCTACATTGATTTGTATTTCCCTTTCCGGGGCTCCCACAATATCTGCACGGCTTATTTCACTCAGCTCCTCAAATTTATCCTGCATTTTGTCGGCATACTTTTTCAGGGTCATACCATCATAATCGCCACTTACGTTTACATACATAATGGGCATTTCGCTGAAAGCAAATTCCATTACGTTAGGTTGGGATGTTAGGTCGTTGGGCAAATCTGTTTGGGCCTTATCAACAGCATCCTTTACTTTTTGCTTGGCTATTTCTGTTTTTACATCGGTATCAAACTCCACTGTAATCAATGAATAGTCCTGTTGGGACTGCGACTGTATTTTTTTCACCTTGGCCCCACTGATGCCTTTCAATTGCTTTTCGATAGGACGTGTCACCAGGTTCTCGATATCCTTGGCTGAGTTGCCCACATATACTGTTGTAACAGAAATGGTAGGCACTACGATATCCGGGAACTGTTCCTTTGGTAGGGTTGTAAATTTATTCAGGCCCCACAACGAGACCAATATGGTAATAACATACATAGCTGTACGGTTATCAACAGCCCAACTGGTAAGCGGAAACTGCTTGAACTTTTTAGCTATGCCTTCAATAAAATGCTTCATAATTTTTTGTTTTGGTAATCAACTGCTGATTCTTGGGCAATGGCATGCATTTAGGCAATACTTGGATGGATTCTTTAAGTGTGAGCAGCTAAAAGCTCAGGTCCTGTGTTGCTATCTGCAATTGGCTACTTTATATCTACTCTTAAACTTTGTCCGTCATATACACTTTGATAACCTTCTGTGATAACTTGTTCACCTGCCGTTAGACCTGATTTTACTTCAATCAATTGGCCGTAGGCTTCACCAATGACAATGGCTTTTTTCTTTGCTAATAATTTTGCACCTTCTTTTACGGCCACATAAACGAATTTCCCTTTTTCATCTGTTTGCACCGTATTAATTGGCACAGTGATAGCATTGGCAGCAGCATAATCCTCAATTTTTACCTGTGCCAATTGGTTGGGTCTCAATACACCATCATAAGGCAGTTTCCCTTCGGCAGTATAGCTTCTGTTGTTGGCATTAACGGATTTGCTGGAGAATGAAATGGTGGTTGGATAGGTTTTGTTCATTTCAGCAAGGATGACTAGGACCTTGGAACCATTTTTTACTTTGCTGGCATAGTTTTCAGGAACCTCGGTTACTACTTTTAGGGTGCTTGTATTTACAATTTTAATTTGAGGTCCGTTTGAGGTAGATCCAGAAAAAATTTCACCAACTCTTACATTTACTTCATCTGCAATGCCATCAACATCACTGTAAACATTCGTTCCATTGGCCTGCTCCTGATTTATCTTAACACCTTCTTCACCCCCTTTAAGCTGCTTTTCCAAGCTTTCGACCTTAGTTCTCGCTGTAATTAGGTCGACCTCTCTGCCGATGCCTTGTTTCCATAAATTGTTTTGCCTATTATACAAATCTTTTGCAAGGACTAATTGCGTTTTCAAATCTTCAAGATTTTGTTTGGCAGCAACAATTTGTTGCCTTACAACGGCATCATCAAGTTTCAGTAGCAACTGACCCTTTCTTACCATGTCACCTTTCTTGACATATATCGCCTTTACCTGACCGGGTCCTAATCTTGGAGTGATGATGGAAATATTATCAGCATCTACATGGCCCTGTAAGTCTATATAATGTACAAAATTAATTGGGGCAATGGCTGCAACGCCAACCAGTTTGGCAATTTGCTCTTTATCGGAAGCCGTATCTATTTTGGCAATATCCGCCTCCAATGCCTTTACCTTATCGGATACATCTGTTTGTTCTTTTTTCAGTTTCTCCAATTCTGCTTTTTTGGCAGACAATGGATCCTTGTCCTTTCCGCCACATGATGCAAGTGTAAGTGCAGTTGAAAGAAATAATATGGTTGTTATCTTTTGCATATCAATCAATTTGTGTTTGGTTTTAGTTTTATAGTTTTCCTGTGGCTTTCAAATAATCAACTTTGGCAATAATGGCATCATATAAGGCACTGATATAACTGGTCTGTGCAGTTTTCAGGTCAATTTGAGCAGTGTTTATTTCTGTATTGCTACCAAGGCCAGCTTCGAATTTTTTCTTGGTTTGGTAGTATACTTTTTCTGCAAGCTCCATGTTCTTCTTCTGGAAATCCATGGTTTCAATCGCCGATTTTATCTTGAGTTTTGCTGCTTCGAGATCATTGTCTATGGAAAGTTTCAGGTTGTCAATGCTGTTTTCAACTTGTTGCAGTTCCAGTTTTGATTGCTTCACTTTTGCGTCTTTGGCAAAGCCACTAAAAATGGGAACAGCTAGGTTAACACCAACGTATGATGTTGTGAACCAATCCCCCTTGTTAAAAAAGTCGAATTGGTTCCTTTGTGCCTGCTTGCTGTAATTGGCATTCATGGAAAGGGTGGGATAATAACTGAGCTTGTAGCGCTTTACGTTGTATTCGTTTAACTGCTTTGCAATTTGCAGGTATTGATACTCTTTCCTATCAGTATAAATGGCACTGTCCGCCAGCAAACCTGTTTTTATATCTGTCTCGGTTATCCGGTCGGTTAGGGTCAGTCCATCTTTTATGGGCATTCCTATTAATGTTTTCAGACCTAGGTAACCAACTTCAATATCATTAAGGGCTTTCTTTTTCTCTGTTTTTATGTTCGTCAATTGAACATCCAGTTTGTCCACATCCAATCTTTCAGCAAAACCGTTCTTGAACATTTCGTTGGCATCATGTTTCAATTTCTCCAAACGGCTGATGTTTGAATCCAATAGCTCAAGTTGGGTTTTGCTAACCACCAATTGATAATAGATTTTATAGATATTGACCTTGATACTTTCTTCGGTTACCTCTTGGGCTTTCTTTTGGTAGGCAATGGTAGCAGCCCTCGCTTGCAGGCCAACAAATACCTGACCATCGAACAATAGTTGGTTCAATTGCAGGCCACCACTGGCTATGTATTTTGTACCAAATTTGACTGGGATATAGGTACCGGGCTGCCCAACGAAATCCCCCGGAATCAAGGAAGTTGGAATGTTCAAGTAATCAGTAAAGGCTCCACTTGCTGAAAGGGTTGGATAGGCTGCTGCAGTAACTCCCCTGTTTTCCTGTTCTTGAATCTGGACATTCAATAAGGCGTTCTTAACTTGTGTATTGTTCTTTTTGGCATATTCTACAGCCTGCTGGATTGAAAATAAATGTTGGGTGACTGGTTGTGCCCGCACAATTGATACGGCGATAAGCAATGCCATTGATATGGCTACTTTGAACGGTCTTCGTTTCTTCATAAGCATTATTTTGTTTGACGTTGTTGTTTGTATTTTGAAATCATTTTTTGCCCCTTTGGTGTAACGAGACCGTATAAAAAATTGTCTGTTATCTCCTCGACGACCGTAACCAACTTATATTTTGTTTGTGGAAAAATTTCTGGGTTGAACAAAAGGAAAACAGAGGCTAACCTGAACCTTGTAAGTATTTCTATGTTTATAGTTTCCTTGTACAGTTCTTCCTGTATGCCCCTCTCCAAATTATCTTTGATAATGTCATAAAGGAACTCGTCCTTATATTTCGATAGCTTTTTGAAGGCTTTTGGATGGTATTTTTCAAGGTCATAGACCAGAGAAGTGTTCATGCTGGAAAGCATTTCCTGCATACCCTCTATAGAAAGGAATATTTCATGTATTGCATTTTCACAATTTGTTTTACAAAGAGCGCATTCACCTTCCTTATTTGTTATTTCAATGCCGATAACCCCCTCTACCAATGCATCCTTATCTGCATAGAACTGGTAAATGGTCTTTTTGCTCATACCCAAATGGGCTGCTATTTCATCCATGCTTACACTGCGTACGCCATACCGCATAAACAGCTCGTGTGCCTTCATTAAAATTCTTTCCTGCGTTTCCATGCTGTTTTTTTAAATCGGGGCAAAACTATGGAAACTTTTTTCGTAATCATAGTTTCCATGTAAATTTTTCTGCTTATTTTTTGTTGGACGGTTTATTTGGGGGATAAATGCTGAAAGCAAACACTTGTTAGCTATTGCAGTTGATTTTTTATATAACGGAACGTGTGATGAAATCTTACTTACTTTATCAAAAATTTACTGTTTATGGATAAGGAGCAGATACGCATGTTTTCCAAAGCATCCTTTGCACGTTTGCTTAAATATTTCCTGCAGGGATTGATTGTCCTGGCTCCCATCGTAATCACTATTTGGGTGATTATTGCTTTTTTTAATTGGGTAGATGGCATATTGCCCAATATTGCCCATGCAGTTGTTCCCAGTTTGGTAAAAAGGGATGCAGACAATAATATTGAACATATACCGGGACTTGGTTTTATTGTGGTAATCGGCTTGGTCCTTTTAGTGGGCTGGTTATCATCTTTGTTCATGGTGGGGAAACTGGTGAATATTTTGGATACTGTGCTCGAAAAGACACCGGGCATAAAATTCATCTATGGATCTGTAAAGGACTTTCTGGAAGCATTTGCGGGCAATAAAAAGAAATTTGATAAGCCCGTTCTGGTAAATGTGGATGGCTCGGATATTTGGAGGGTCGGCTTTATTACGAGGGAGGATGCCCAGGCCTTTGAAATGAACGAACATGTGGTTGTTTATGTGCCGCATTCCTATGCCATTAGCGGTATCACCTATATCGTTCCGAGAGAGAAAGTCAAGGAACTTCCCAAAGTTAGTGCATCAGATGCCATGAAGTTTGCGGTAAGCGGTGGTGTTACTGATTGAGTGATTAATTTATCTTCTTAACAAGTCCTTTCCTATCAATTGTTTATTTTGCGGCTTCAGACTAACAAAATGAAGAAGCATAATTTCAATTCTGGTCCATCTATCCTGCCGCAGGAAGTACTGGAGCAGGCCGCGAAGGCAGTACTGGATTTTAATGGAACGGGTCTTTCCCTCTTGGAAATTGGCCACCGTACACCATGGTTTGTAGACGTTTTGGAAGAAGCGAAGTCGCTTGTGAAGGAACTGATGCAATTGGATGACAACTACGATGTTCTTTTTCTTCATGGTGGAGCTACCACACAGTTCATGCAGGTACCCATGAACCTTTTGGATAGTGGAGAAACGGCCGCTTACTGTGATAATGGTGTTTGGGGGAGCAAGGCTATCAAGGAAGCATCCTTGTTTGGAAACGTAAATGTGGTAGCATCTTCAAAGGATAAAAAATACACTTACCTAGAAAAGGATTTTATAGTACCGGCAGATTCAAAATATTTGCACTTGACCTCCAATAATACGGTCGAAGGCACCCAATGGCATTCATTTCCAAGAACCAATGTGCCCATAGTGGCAGATATGAGCAGCGACATTTTCAGTAGGGAAATGGACTTCAAAGAGTTTGCTGCAATATATGCAGGTGCCCAAAAAAACATGGGTGCAGCAGGGGTGAATTTATTGGTAATCAGAAAAGATATATTGGGGAAAGTTCAAAGAAAGCTTCCTGCTATTATGGATTACAGGAACCATATTGAAGCAGGCAGCCTATTGAACACACCACCGGTATTTGCTATTTATGTGGCCCTGCTTACGCTTCGCTGGATAAAGAAAGAGGGGGGGCTTAAAGAAATGGAGCGTAGGGCCAATGAAAAATCAAGCTTATTGTATTCAACCATTGATTCCTTGCTGCTGTTCAACTGCCCGATTGTTAAAGAAGACAGGAGCAAGATGAATGCCGTGTTCTTTATCGAAGACGAGGCATTGCAAAATAAATTCCTAGATGAGTGCAAGGCCCATGGAATGATTGGCGTGAAAGGCTACAGAACTGTTGGGGGAATCCGTGTAAGCATGTATAACGCCTTGCCCTTGGAAAGCGTGCAGGCGTTTTGTGATTTGGCGACATCATTTAATAATGCCCATATTCATCAATTAGAACAAATGTCAGCCTGAGGCTCTCAACAGCAGGTTTCGACAGTGGTTCGGCAAGTTCACAATGACATTGCTCAACTTGACAACTAAATTTTAATCCAAACTATACAACTTAGAGATTTCATGAGTGTAATTAAACCCTTTAAAGCGTTACGTCCACAACCACAATTTGCCAAGCAGGTAGCCAGCAGGCCTTATGATGTACTGAACAGTGCAGAAGCGAAGGTAGAGGCACAGGGCAATAACCATTCCTTTTTGTACATCACCAAGAGTGAAATAAGTGTTGATGAGAATGTTGACATCCATTCACAGGAAGTGTACGATAAAGCCAAACAGAATTTGACAGCTTTCATTCAACGGGATGTGCTGTTCAGGGAAACAAAGGACTGCTATTATATTTATCAACTAATCATGAACGGCAGGAGCCAAACAGGTTTGGTAGCAGTAAGCAGTGTGGATGATTATGAAAATGACATCATCAAGAAACATGAATTCACCAGACCAGAAAAAGAGCAGGATAGGATCAACCATATCAAAACAACAGGTGCACAAACTGGCAATGTTTTCTTGGCCTATAGGAACCACGATGCTATTGATGTCCTAATTGAAAACTGGAAAACGGTTAAGAATCCAGTATATGATTTTGCTGCCGATGACAATATTCAACATACTGTATGGATTGTGAACGATGATGCAACCATTGCTAAAATTGCCGAACTGTTTGATAAGGAAATCCCCTATACCTATATTGCTGATGGCCACCATCGGGCAGCCTCAGCAGCCAAAGTAAGAAAGGCTTTGGGCAATGAAGCAACAGAAGGAAGCAATTATTTCTTGACCACCTTGTTCCCTTCCAATCAGCTTTACATTATGGATTATAACCGTGTAGCGAAGGATCTGAACGGAATGACTACAGATGAATTCCTTACCAAACTCAAAGAGGATTTTGATGTAGTTGACAAAGGCAAGCAAATTGTTCAGCCACGAGCATTGCATGAATTTGGTTTGTACATGGATGGTTCTTGGTACCAACTAATTTCAAAAGAAGGGACCTATACCACGGACCCCATTGGCATATTGGATGTAACCATTTTATCGAACAATATACTGGACAAATTACTTGGCATAACAGACCAACGGACCGACAAAAGGATTGATTTTGTAGGGGGTATCCGCGGCTTGCAGGAACTCGAAAAACGTGTTGATAGTGGTGAAATGAAGTTAGCGTTCAGTTTATATGCAGTAACAATTGATCAATTGTTCGATATTGCTGATAGCGGGAACGTGATGCCACCTAAAAGTACCTGGTTTGAGCCAAAGTTGAGGGATGGCCTTTTAACCCATTTGATTTATGAATAAACAGGTTCCATTTGTACATTGTGTTTTTTACTTGCTGATTTTACCAGTGTTTGCCACTGGGCAATTTGCTTTCAAAAACATCCAGGCAAATGAACTTCCCAAAGCAATAAGTTACAAAGGCGATATTGAAAAATCGGTTTATTGGAACGATTCCTTGGGCAAGCATTTTATTGTGTTATCCGAAGAAGGACCATTACGAAGTACAGATAAAAAGGATAGCCTTGGATTTTGCGAGGACGGGGAATGCAAGGATGCCTTTATCTATGCCTACCATTTTCTTCAAAGAAAGGACAGCATTATTTTGGTTTGTAAAACGGTAGACTATGTAACACAGTGCTCTTTTGATATTTATGCATCCTTTGAGAACAACTCATTAAACATAACGGACCTTGATAAAAATGGGGTTCCAGAAATCTGGTTCATTTATAAAACAACCTGCACTAGTGATGTAAGCCCCAAGACCACGAAACTGCTGATGTACGAAGGCAACAAGAAGCATATTGCAAGGGGCACGTCAAGGGTAAAAATTTCTGCCACGGAATATATTGGCGGGGAGAGGAAGTTCGATAGCAATTTTAACATGGCAAATCAACAGGTAAAAACGTTTGCCATTCAATTGTGGGATAAGTTTGTAAAGGACACTTTTAACTGATTCAGAAAATGAAAAAAATTCTCCTCTTTTTGGTTTTGCTCGTTTCATTGCAAGGCCCAACAATTGCACAACCATCCGAAGACCCGAAACAGTTATATGAAACTGCCAAGACGTTCATGCGTCAAGGGGACTATGACAATGCTTTGCTTGTTATAAAGAAAGCCATAGAAAAAGACCCCAGCAATTTGGATATGCTCAAGGACCTGGAGTTCATCTATTTCCTGCAACGCAATTATGAAAAAGCAATGGAAGTAGGGAAGCCTTTAATAGAAAGGGCAGATGCGGATGTGCAATCTTTCCAGATGCTCGGTCTAACCTACAAGGCCATTGCTGAGTACAAGGAATGCAGGAAACTCTACAAGAAAGCATTGGCCAAATATCCAACAAGTGGAGTTATCTACAACGAGTATGGGGAACTGCTTGCTATGGACAAAAGCCTGAATGAAGCTATTGTGCAATGGGAAAAAGGGATGGAAACCGATGCCAATTACAGCGGTAATTATTTCAATGCTGTAAAGTTTTATTCCCAGCAGAGCAATCCGGACCTTTTCTGGATATTGATTTACGGCGAAACATTTGTGAACCTTGAAAGTTACACAGCACGCACATCGGAAATAAAAAAAATACTGCTGGAAGGCTATAAGAAATTCTATAACACCAATGATCTTAACTCAAACATAAAAGGGCCTGCTTCTGCTTTTGAAAAGGAAACCATCAATACTCTAAGCAAAAGTGCTTCAATAGCCAGTGATGGCATCAATGCAGAAAACATCATGGCCATTAAAACAAGATTCGTGTTGGATTGGTTCCATGGTAATGAAACAAAATTCCCCTGCCGCTTATTTGACCATTACCAGCACATGCTCAAGGAAGGTATTTTTGATGCATATAACCAATGGATATTTGGTGCCGCCGCCAATCCGGATGCCTATGCTTTATGGTTGAAAGCAAATGATAAACAGGCAGATGCCTTCAAGAAATTCCAGACAGCCAGGATTTTTAAGATACCTGCAGGACAGTATTACAAATAAAATGACCAAAGCAAATTATCAGCAGTCATGAAAAACATGTTCCGTTTAGTCGCCTCATTAATCGCAGTTATGGCTTTTGTGGCAGCCAAGGCACAGCCCGATTCCATTCTGCGGATCTATTCAGAACAGTACCAAGAAGAGCGGATTTTCCTGCATTTTGACAAAAGCTCCTACCTGCCAGGGGAAACCATTTGGTTCAAGGCTTACATAGTAGCCGGCCTTGCCCCATCGGATATCAGCAAGAATTTCTATGTTGAAATTGCCGACGCGTCGGGAAATGTCCTTCAAAACATAACTGCACCCATATCCATTGCTTCAGCAAAAGGCAACTTTTCTGTGCCGGTTAATTACAAGGGTACATCGGTTCATATTAAAGCCTATACAACTTGGATGAAGAATTTCGATACTGCTTTTTTATACCATAAGAATATTACCATTATACAGCCATCTGTTGTTTCAAAACAGAAGCCAACAGCGTTGATAACCTTTTTCCCCGAAGGCGGTGACCTAATCAATGATATCGAAAGCTGGGTAGCTTTCAAGGCAAATACCCCTTTCGGTAATCCTGTATCCGTTAAGGGAGCTGTATATAACAAGGCCGGCAACCTATTGGATTCTTTTTACTCGAGGCATGATGGCATGGGCACTTTTAAATTGACCCCCCAGAAAGGTGAAGAATACAAAGTGGCCTGGAAAGATGAATGGGGAATAACGCATAGCAGTACTTTACCGGAAGCTAAAAATGAAAGTGCCACCATTTCTTTAAATGAACTGGACAATCAATTACATGTGCTGATTAGGAGAACAGCCAATGCACCAGAAAACTTGAAACAATTAAGGTTGGTAGCTACCATGTTCAAGCAGGTGGTTTACCGCAGCAATGCAAAACTGTTTACCAACACCAGCGCCGAAGGCATTATTCCCTTGGCTGATTTCCCCTCGGGTATTTTGCAGGTTACTTTATTGGACGCGAACTGGCAACCTTTAGCAGAAAGGGTCTTTTTTGTAAAAAATCAGGATTATGAACTCATTGCAGATGCAAGGATCTTCAAGCCAAACCTTTCGCCCAAAGCTAAAAACTCATTGGAAATAAATATGCCCGATTCTTTGCTGGGCAATCTTTCGGTAGCCATAACAGATGCTGGTGCAAACCCATCCAATCCGGAAAACATCATTTCTTCCCTATTGCTGACCAGCGATATTAAAGGCTATGTTCACAAACCGAATTTTTATTTTGCCAATGATGCTGATAGCACGAAAAAGTACTTGGACCTTGTAATGCTTACACATGGCTGGAGAAGGATCAAATGGCAAGAAGTGAACCAGAACAAGCGCCCCCTTATTACTTACCCTAGGGACTCCTCCTATATTTCAATTGGAGGGAAGGTATTTGGTGCAAATGCGTCCCAGCTTAGGGAAGCTGGTGATATTAACCTCATCATCAAGACCAAGGATTCCATTACAAGGTTCATGTCACTGCCCTTAAAATCAGATGGTACATTCCAACAGAAAAATTATGTGTTTTTTGATACGGTGAACATCTTTTACCAGTTCAACAAAAAAAAGGACCTGGCCTACAATGCGTCGGTAACGTTCAATAACAACTTATTGAAAACCGCAGATAGGATTTTGATGGATAGTGCTTTCCGTAGCCCCCTTGAAGTAGATACAAGTGGCCTGCAAAGAAGGAGACAGTTGATGGCTTACCAAGCTTCACTGGACAAACTTTTGCAAACGACCACTTTGGAAGGTGTAACTGTGAAAGCAAAAACAAAGAGCCCGACGGAGGAACTGGAGAAAAAATATGTGTCCGGGCTTTTTAGTGGGGATGGGTACCAGTTTGATATGATCAATGACCCGTCAGCACAGGGGGCGCTGGATGTACTGTCTTACTTGAATGGTAGGGTTGCAGGGCTTACCATTAACAACTCTGGCGGTCAATCCACAGCAACTTGGAGAGGTAGCCAAACAAGCATTTTCATTGACGAGATGCCGGCTGATGCAGAAAGACTGCAAACAATTCCCATGTCAGACATTGCTTATGTAAAGGTGTTACGACCGCCATTTTTCGGTGCAACGGGTGGTGGTGCTGGTGGTGCCATTGCTGTATATACCAGAAAGGGCGGTGACGTAAAAAGTGAACCGGGCAAAGGATTGGATAGCAAGCACCTTGCGGGTTATACGGTGATGAAGGAATTCTACTCCCCTAACTATGAGACGAACCCCGACAAGAAGTATGACCAGGATGTACGTACCACATTGTACTGGAACCCTTATGTGTTAACCGACAAAAAGAACAGAACAGTGTCATTACCCTTTTTTAATAATGACGTTACCAAAAAATTCAGGATAGATATTCAGGGGATGAACGCAGAAGGCAAATTGATCTGCATCGAAAAGATTGTAGAGTAATTTTAATTCCGTTATTATAAGGAATGGATCAGTGTTTCAATGGCCGATGTAAAGCATCGGCTTTTTTATTTGTTTCTATTTGCCTATTTTGTACTTCCTAAACACAATGCCATGCAGGAACAAGAAAAAGATGAACGCCTCTGGCGTACAGCCAAAAGAAGGGCTGAATTCAAAAGAAGCCTTTTCAGTTATATTGTAGTAGTGTGTTTTATGTGGGGCGTATGGTGGTTTACCATGGGCAGGAGTCAAGGCTTTAATGGCTATCCCTGGCCCATTTGGATAATGTTGGGTTGGGGCTTAGGTTTGGCGTTCCAGTTTTTCAAAGCCTATAACGGTGACAAAGATGACCTTGCCCAACAGGAATACGAAAGGCTCAAGAAGGAAAGGGAACAATAAAGCCCTACCCCATGGATTAAAGAATTGCATGACCAATATCTAAACTTAATGCACGATTGCTAGTAGGATGGAATTGTACATTACATACTGTTCATCACCAACATCATAAAATATTGCCTTATGGATTTTCCAGCTTATAGATTGTTTGATGCTGTCAGGTTTCAATTGGACAAGTTCCCCAAAAGCGACATGTTGAGTGCCAAGGAAAAGGGTAATTGGAAACATTACAGCACAGCAGATGTACGGGCCATTGCCAATAGGTTTTCTGCGGGGCTGTTGCAATTGGGCATTAGCGGAAATGACCTTAGCCCAGAAGGAAGCGATAAAATTGCCATTCTCAGCAACAATAGGCCGGAGTGGCTTTTCACGGATTTCGCAGTGCAACAAATCGGTGCCATCCTAACGCCCATTTATCCAACCACCAATCCCTTGGAACTGGAATTTATCCTAAATGATGCACAGGTAAAATATGTATTTGTAAGTGATGTGGAACTATTTGCTAAAGTAAACAACCTAACCGTTCCTTCTTTGAAGGGGGTTTACAGTTTTGATGAAGTGCCCGGTGCCAATAATTACAAGCAGGTGCTGGACCTGGCAACAGAGCAATCCCTGCAAAAAGTGGAGGAAATCAAAAAAGGGATTCCCACATCCCATGTGGCCACCATCATTTATACATCAGGAACAACGGGAACACCAAAAGGGGTGATGTTAAGCCATACGAACATTGTAAGCTGCGTGTTCCTTTCCAAAAAAAGTTTTCCTTTCGAAGATGCCCCATTGACCAAAGTGTTGAGCTTCCTTCCCCTGAACCATATTTTTGAAAAGTGTGTTAGCTATATCTATATGTTCAGTGGCATTAGTATTTACTATGCAGAAAGCCTGGATACGATTGCTGAAAACCTGAAAGAAGTGCAACCCGATGGTTTCACTACTGTGCCGCGGTTGCTGGAAAAAGTATACGAAAAAATCATGGCCAAGGGCAATGAGTTAACTGGCGTGAAAAGGAAACTGTTTTATTGGAGTGTTGCGTTGGCCGAAAAGTATGACAACCTTGTAGATGGCGGTTTTATCTACAATATGAAATTGGCCATTGCCCGCAAACTGATTTTCAGCAAATGGAAGGAAGGATTGGGTGGGCATATCAGCTACATTGTTACTGGGGGGGCCGCCTGTCAGGAAAGGTTGATGCGGATTTTTAACGGTGCTGGTATCCCCGTATACGAAGGTTATGGGCCTACTGAAAACAGCCCTGTAATTTCCGTGAACAGGAAGGAAGCGGGCGGTAGCAAATATGGGACCGTGGGGCCACCAATTGTTGGGCTTGATGTGAAGATTGAAGAAGATGGGGAAATTTTGGTAAAAGGCCCCACTGTAATGATTGGCTACTATAAGCGCCCCGATCTAACAGCGGAAGTACTGAAAGATGGATGGTTATATACGGGTGATATTGGTATTTGGGTAGACAATAAATTCCTGAAGATTACCGATAGGAAGAAGGAGCTTTTCAAAACAAGCGGCGGTAAATATGTGGCGCCTCAACCCATAGAAAATAAACTAAAAGAAAGCCCATTTGTGGAGCAGGCCCTGATTGTAGGCGCAGAAAGGAAATTTGTGGGTGCTCTGATTGTGCCATCTTTCACCACATTGAAAGAATGGATGAGGGAGAAAGGCCTGCCCTTTACTACCAATGAAGATGCCATCAATAACCCTAAGGTATTGGAACTTTACCGGGAGCTGGTAGAAAGCTTCAACAAGTTTTTCAACCATGTGGAACAGGTGAAAAAATTTGAATTGCTGCCAAAGGAATGGAGCATTGAAACCGGTGAAATGACACCCAAGATGAGCTTGAAAAGAAAGATAATTATGGAGAAGTATAAGGGGGCAGTGGAGAGGATTTATAGCTAGAGAAACAAAAGTCTAAATATGGATTCCATATCAATTGCCATGCTCTGTTTTTTAGTGTTCATTGTTATTATTATTGTAGTCATCCCGAATGAACAAAAGCATAGTTTGGAAAAAAATGGGAAGGAAGCAGAGGGGCTAATTATTGGATGGAAGGACCTTGCTCTTTCCGAGTCTCAGCGTATGGCACAATCGATTAGTTTTCCAATAATTGAATTTACAACAGGCAAAGGGGAAGAGATAACAGGAAAACCAATTATTGGTATTGCAGAATCGGAGGAGCCCATTAATGTATCAGTAACAATTTTATATAACCCTGAAAATCCTAGTGAGTTTATGTTGAAAAGGAAGAAAGGATAAACGAAGCTTATCCCATCCCTCCTACACAAACATATTTCACTACCAAGTAATCCTCCATTCCATAAAAGCTGCCTTCCTTGCCAAAACCACTTTGCTTAACACCACCAAAAGGTGCTTCCGCATGGGAAATGATGCCCTCATTCACGCCAATGATCCCATACTCCAATTGTTCCATTACCCGGTAAATGCGGTTGATGTCCTGCGAAAAGAAATAAGCAGCCAATCCATAAACCGTATTGTTGGACAATTCTACAGCATCCTGCTCGGTATCGAAAACAAACACCGAAGAGACAGGGCCGAAAATTTCTTCCTGGCTTAACAACATCTCTGTTGTACAGTTGGTAACAATCGTTGGTTCAAAAAACAGTTCACCAGCTTCATGTTGTTGGCCACCCATTGTAACTGTTGCGCCTTTTTCCGTAGCATCGAACAATAGACGTTTTACTTTATTGATGGCTGCTTCATTGATCAAGGGGCCAATAAAAACGTGTTCTTCCAAACCATTGCCCACTTTCAGTTCTGCTACAGCCTTTGTATAGGCTTCCATAAAGCGGCCGTAAATATTTTGCTGCACCAAGATCCTGTTGGCACAAACACAGGTTTGTCCAGCATTCCTGTACTTGGTAGCAATGGTGCCTTTTACAGCCACCTCAATATCCGCATCATCAAAAATGATGCAGGGTGCATTACCGCCCAGTTCCAAGGATAATTTTTTGATGGTGGAAGATGATTGCTCCATCAGCACTTTGCCCACTTCTGTGGAACCGGTAAAGGACACTTTTTTAATGAATGGATGCGTGGTCAATATTTTGCCCACTTCACCTGTTGCCGTTGTTGCCACAATATTCAACACTCCTTTTGGGAAGCCAGCTTCCTTTGCCAAATAAGCCAGGGCCAATGCACACAGGGGCGTATCCTTGGAAGGTTTCAGCACCACAGTACAACCTGCAGCCAGTGCAGGGGCAATCTTCCTTGTAATCATGGCAATGGGAAAGTTCCAAGGGGTGATAGCCGCTACAACACCAATCGGCTGTTTAATGGTCATCATCCTTTTGGTGGATGATGGTGTGGGTATGGTTTCGCCATAAACCCTTTTACATTCCTCGGCATACCATTCTATAAAACTTGCACCGTAAGCTACCTCCCCCTTTGCCTCGGCCAAGGGTTTACCCTGTTCTGAAGTCAACAGCAGCGCCAAATCATCTGTATTGGCCATCATCAGTTCGAACCACTTCCTCATTATCGCGCTTCTTTCCTTGGCAGTAATCCTGCTCCATGTTTTGAAGGCTATTGCTGCGGCATTGATAGCCTGCAATGTTTCGGCTTCGCCAGCATCGCTCACTTCAATAATGATTTCGCCCGTAGCAGGATTGTCAACTGGGAACCTGCTCGAAGAAGCCACCCATTCATTATTGATAAACGAATGCTGCTGTAACAAATTGGTATTGGATAGTTGCATGATAAGCGTTAAGATGGTAAAGCTAGGTTAGGTAGGGTAAAAATGGAGCGGTTCACAATTAATTGGCCCCAAAATCATTTGCTTATAATGGTAAGTACAACTGTTATTGACGGCAGCAGTTTTCGGTTAGTGTGGTTCCTTTTTTTAAAATCACCTGTTTATGTGGTGGTTGGGCAAATGGGTGGCCTATACTTTTGAATTTCAGTTAAAACGTTATGAAGTATCGGGAATGATTTTTATTTTTCTGGGTCCTTCAATCTTACAACCAAAATTTAACCATGAAAAAAGCATTTCGGGTACTGCTAAAAATTGTTCTTGTGTTACTTGTACTAATAGCCGGTATAGTTGGCTATGCAAAATGGTTCATGCCGAATGTTGGCAAACCAACCGATGTAAAAGTGGACATCACTCCAGAAAGGATCAAGCGTGGGGAATATTTGGCCACCAGTGTGGCTGTTTGCGTGGACTGCCATTCTACAAGGGACTGGAGCCTATATGCGGGTCCAATAATGCCCGGCACCACGGGAAAAGGTGGTGAGGAGTTTGGGAAGGAAGCAGGCTTCCCTGGAACCTTTTATTCAAAAAACATTACACCCTATCATTTAAAAGGCTGGACGGATGGAGAAATTTTCAGGACGATTACCACTGGTGTGAACAGGGACGGTAACGCAATGTTTCCCGTTATGCCCTACCTGAATTATGGTAAAATGGACAAGGAAGATGTTTATGATATCATTGCTTATATACGCAACCTTCCAGCCATCAGCAACGAAACCAAGGAATCAAAAGCGGATTTCCCCATGAGCATTATCATGAACACCATTCCAAAGAAAGCAGCCTTGACCACCAAACCCAACCCATCGGACAGCATTGCTTATGGCGGGTATCTGGTAACAGTGGCAAGTTGCGGCGATTGCCATACGAAATTCGATAAAGGGGAATTTGTAAAAGGAACTGAATTTGGTGGTGGAAGGGAATTCCAGTTTCCTGCTGGAATGGTAAGGTCAGCCAACATTACACCCCATGAAACAGGCCTTGGTACTTGGACAAGGGCAAGGTTCATTAAACGTTTCAAGGATTACCAGGATTCGACCTACCAATCGCCCAAGATTGACATCACCAAACAGTTCAATACGCCCATGCCCTGGATGATGTACAGCAAAATGACAGAAAGCGACCTGGCTTACATCTACCAGTATTTAAAAACCGTGAAGCCAATTGATGGCGTGCAAGCAAAGTTTACCCCGTCCAAATAAATCCAGTAGCAGGTGAATTTGCCCAAAGCCCCTGCATCCACAGGGGCTTTATTTTTTTAGTTCCTTTATTAAATTGGGATAATCCGTTATCAAGCCATCGGCACCCCATTCAATTACTTGCCGCATATCTTTTATCGTGTTCACTGTCCAGGGGATTACCTTAATGTTTTTAACATGGCAGTTTTCAATAACCGATTTGTTCAGCAGTTCGTAATCTGGTGAATAAATGGTGGGCGTAAAGCCCAGTGCTTCCAAACGGTTATCCAAGGAACTTAATGACACGCCTTCAAATAGATAAGCTGTTTTAATGGAAGGGAACTTTGTGTGCAGGTATTGCAGTGTCCTTATATCGAAACTCTGAACAATGGTCCTTGTTTCAATATGCTTATCAAGCACCACTTTCATCAGCACATCAATAAAAGCGGAAGGAACAGGATGGTAAATATTGTCTGTAGCAGGAGTGCATTTTGTTTCGATATTGTACTGCACAGGTGGCAGGTGTTTTGTGTTGATATAGGCTTCTACACTGTCAATGACTGCTGATAACAATGGTTTTATGGCCGTTTGTTTTTGCTGGTTGGGAAACCTTGGATGTGGCCTCAACCCAACATCGTAACGCCGCACTTCTGCATAATTCATTTGGTAAATGTTCAGGCTTTTCTCCTCTGCTTCGGTAACCAATTCGCCATTGGGTTTGGTAGAAATTTCATGGTTGAAAAATGGCTCATGGCTAATGACCACTTGCCCATCCTTGGTAATGACGGCATCCATTTCCAGTGTGGTCACACCCAGGTCAATGGCCTTGATAAAAGCGGCAATGGTGTTCTCCGGCATGAGGCCACGGCAGCCACGATGCCCTTCTATATCAAAACCCGGAGGAATGGAGAATGCTGGTTTATGATTGGGCATATTGCAAGCAATTAATAGCAAAAGACCAATGAGGATTGTTTTCATTGCAGTAAGGTAAGTCCATTTTTTTGTTGATTGTTTTAAGCAATTGTTATCAATGGCAATTGACCCGTTAGGTCAATAAATCCATTTCATCTTTCAAATTGACACCGGAGATCTTTAGGCGCAATGATTGATTGATGAAGTAGAATATTTTCATGGCCGCTGCATGGTAGTTCAAACCTTCTGGCCGTATATTGGAAATGCAGTTCCTGCTTTCATCGGTTAATCCAACCGTTGGCTGAAAAGTGATATAGGCTCCCATGCTATCAGGTGATGAAAGCCCCGGCCTTTCCCCAATAAGCACCAAAGCAATTTTTGCCTGGAGCAATGAACCGATTTCGTCACCAATGGCTACCCTTCCCTGCTGGACAATGCTGATAGGGGTCAATAAAAAATTGGCCTGCTGCAATAATGGTATCAGTAATTGCAACAAACGCAGAGCGTGGTTGTTGATGGCTGTAGCCGATAAACCATCGGCCAGTATCAATGCAATATCACCGTTAGGCTTTTTCCCTGTTAATTGCTTGATAGAAGGTTCGCTTAACTGCCTTCCCAAATCTGGTCGCTGCAAATATTCATGCCTGCCATTGGCTTTGCTGCACAATGAAAAAATGGGCAAGTGGAATAATTGAAGGGCCTGCATCAATTCTTTTTCCTGTAATGCAGCATAAACAGCATCCCTTGCATGGGCGTGGGCCAACTTGAATTGCAAGGCTTCTTTTAATGGAATGGCCACACCTGTTCTGCCCAAAGCAATACGTGCAGCGGTGAAGGCTTTCAGTGATTGCCATTCATCTTGCTCAACCGTTGTATGTTTGGGAATGTATAAGGACATCTCAGAATTCGTTTAATAGAAAATGCTCAGCATGAATGGGCAGCCTGTTGCCATCTCCATCCATAATTTGTTGCTTCAATAACCATGCTTCAAATTCCGGGGATGGTTTCTTGTCCAGTACCTTTCTCAAGTACAGTGCATCATGGAAGGAAGTGGACTGATAGTTCAACATGATATCATCAGCGCCTGGAACGCCCATGATAAAATTGCAGCCAGCCACGCCTAGCAAAGTCAATAAACTATCCATATCATCCTGATCGGCTTCTGCATGATTGGTATAACAAATGTCCACCCCCATGGGCAGGCCCAGCAGTTTTGCGCAAAAATGGTCTTCCAGTGCAGCACGGATAATCTGCTTCCCATCATACAAATACTCGGGACCAATAAAGCCAACTACGCTGTTCACCAACATGGGGCTGTACCTCCTTGCTACAGCATAGGCCCTTGCTTCACAGGTTTGTTGGTCCACACCATGATGGGCATTGGCCGATAAGGATGAACCCTGACCAGTTTCAAAATACATCAGATTATCCCCCACCGTACCCCTTTCCAAACTCAATGCAGCTTCATATACTTCGTCCAGTAACGATAATGAAATGCCGAAACTCCTGTTTGTTTGTTCCGTTCCCCCGATGGACTGAAATACCAGGTCCACGGGAGCATTTTGATTGATCAACTGCAAAGTGGTGGTTACATGGGCCAGTACGCAACTCTGTGTGGGAATATTGAATTTTGAAATCAGCCCATCCAGCATGTTCAGTAAATTGGCCACAGCAGCAGGGCTATCGGTTGCAGGGTTTATGCCTATTACTGCATCGCCACTGCCATACAACAGGCCATCCACAATGCTTGCTGCAATACCTTTAGCATCATCTGTTGGGTGATTGGGCTGCAAACGTGTGGAGAGGTTTCCATGCAAACCAATCGTGTTCCTGAACTGTGTTACCACTTCGCATTTCTGGGCCACCAAAATCAGGTCCTGGTTGCGCATGAGCTTGCAAACAGCCGCCACCATCTCTGGAGTAAGTCCATCGGCCAGTTCTTCCAGCGTATTAGTGTTCGCAGCATCGCTCAATAACCAGTCCCTTAACTCGCCTACTGTAAAATGGGATATGGGGGCAAAGGCGCCTGCATCATGTTCCTCAATAATCAGCCTTGTTATCTCATCGGTTTCATAAGGCACCACCACTTCGTTCAGGAAGGTTTTCAAAGGGAGGTCGGCCAATGCTATCTGCGCGGCTACACGTTCCTCATAACTGCTGGCGGTCAGTCCTGCCAGTGCATCCCCACTTCTAAAAGGGGTTGCCTTGGCCAGCAATGTTTTCAGGTCATCAAAAACATAGCGCTGACTTTTTATGGTAAAATGGTAAGGCATGTAATAAGTTTAAGCGTTCAATTGTTCCAATGTTCACAGGTTCTTGAAGCGAAGCAACGAGTGAACTTTTGAACAATCAAACAGTGGGACTTTTTCTGTGCTTCCCTAAAGCTACAAATACCATCATCAATACCAGCAATGCCGCAAAAAAGATAACACTCAATAACTGGTTATAATAAATAATGGCTATTAAGCAAATGGTGGAAAGCAATAAAGCGATGAATGGGAAGTAAGGATAAAAAGGAGCAATAAAAGGCCGTTCCAGCATAGGTTCCTTTTTGCGGAGCACAAATAAACTGATCATGCTGATGATATACATGGCCACAGCACCTAATACAGAAAGAACAAGGAGCTGATCTATTTTCTTTTCGAAGAAATTAAGAATCAAAATGCTGCCAACTCCAACTACAAACCCAACCAACAAGGCCCAGTGCGGCGTTTTAAAGCGCGGATGCAATTTGGATAAAAAGGATGGCAGGTAATTTTCCCTAGCCAATGCAAAAATCTGCCTTGAATAACCTGTAATGATACTATGGAAAGAAGCAACCAATCCAAACAGGCCAATACCCGCAAAGAGTTTGGTAAGGCTGTTGTCTTTCCCCAAAGCAATGCCAATGGATTCTGGAAGGGGATAATCAATGGCAGATAAGTTTTTCCAATCGGTAATGCCTCCAGATAGGATCATTACGCCCAAAGCGAGCAATACCAAGGTAGCAATGCCCAATATATAACCCCTGGGAATAGTTCTTTTGGGGTCTTTGGCCTCTTCGGCCACCATGGCCACACCTTCAATGGCCAAATAAAACCAGATAGCAAAGGGCAACGCAGCAAAAACACCGGCCCAACCAAAGGGCATATTATTGTGCATGAAGTTTTGCAATTGGAAATGTGGTGCAACGATGCCCATAAAAACCAATAGCTCCAACACAGCTAAAATGGTAATGATCAATGTGAATACAGCAGATTCCTTTACACCCAATAAATTGATCAACGTAAAAACAACGTAGCAACCAATGGCTGTAAAGGTCACATTGACTGATGGGTACAAGAAATGCAGGTAACTTCCCAGCGCATAAGCAATGGCGGGTGTGGCAAACAAAAACTCTATCAATGTGGCATAACCAGCAATTAACCCCCCAATGGGGCCCAACGCTTTAAAAGCATAGGTGAACGGCCCTCCTGCATTGGGGATGGAAGTGGTTAGTTCAGTAAAACTGAAAACAAAACAGACATATAGAACAGTCACGGCAATGGTGGCTATCAGCATTCCAATCGTACCGGCCACCCCCCAACCATAGTTCCAACCAAAGTATTCGCCGGAAATGACCAGCCCCACAGCTATTGCCCAAAGATGTATTGCCGATAGTGCTTTTTTCAGTGCAGGTTTTGGTGTGTGCATAGTGAAAAATTGATGGTGCATGAAACTAAGGCATATCAAGCATTATTTTGCTCTTGCTCAAAAAGCGAATTCCCCTATTTTTGCGTCCCGGAATTAAAATTCCCTGGTTTCGTAGTTCAATGGATAGAATAGGAGTTTCCTAAACTCTAGATCCAAGTTCGATTCTTGGCGAGACCACAAAAGGAGGCTTCCTCGGAAGTCTTTTTTTGCTCAATACAGTTTCCTTTGTACAAACCTGTCTGAGAAGGGTTTGTTTGGTTTGTAAATGAGGTTGTCCCCAAAAACAAGAACATGAAATTCTATAACATTATTATTAAGTACCGTTTATGGCTGAGCCTCGTGGCCATTGTGGGTGCCATTATCCTGAATGTAACCGGTTCCGCCGGTTTCTGGCCAACATTTCCCTTGTATTTTGTAGGGGTAATCGGGCTGTTCAGCCAGTTTTTTATAGGTCCCTTACGTTTGATTCAGGCGCCAATGGAAGCAGGCAACATTGAAGAGGTAAAGAAAATCCTGAACACGGTTTGGTTTCCCAACCTTCTGTACAAACCTGTACGTTCTACCTTCTATACCATCAAGGGCAATATCTCCATGATGGAACAGGATTTTGACAGTGCCGAAAAACATTTGAAGAAAAGTTCCGACATCGGTTCCCCTATGCCTGAAGCAGAAGGCGCCAACAAATTGCAATTGGGCATGATGGCCATGCAGAAAGGTGACCTGAAACAGGGTGAAAGCTATATACGTGCTGCCATCCGTCTAGGTATTCCTGATAAGGAAAGCGAAGCTGTTGCCTATTTGAGCATGTGCCAGATTTTTATGAACAAAAGGGAGTTCCGGGCCGCAAAGGACTTTTTCAGGAGAGCAAAAGCATTGAAACCCAAAACAAAACAGGTACTGGACCAGATCAAGGAAATTGAAAAGTACATATCCAAGGTTCCCGGATAACCTGCTTCAATAAAATATTTCGAAGACCTGCTATTTATTAGCGGGCCTTTTGTTTTTGTATGAAGCTACATTTGTACAAATGTCCATTACTCAATTACCTATTGAGGATTTCCTGCAATTAAGCAGAAGCAATTTGCTGCTGGATGTCCGCAGCCCGGGAGAGTTTGCCCATGCCCACATTCCCCATGCGGTTTCTTTGCCATTGTTTACCGATGCAGAAAGAAAAGCGGTGGGCACAGCTTACAAACAGGAGAGCAAGCAACATGCGGTGAAGTTGGGCCTGAAATATTTTGGTCCGAACATGGTGCAAATGGTGGAAACCGTAGAAGGCTTGATGGGCGGAGTGAAAGATGGTTCAATCAATACGGTGTTGGTACATTGTTGGCGTGGAGGAATGCGGAGTGCAGGTGTTGCCTGGTTATTGGATTTATATGGGTTTAAGGTACATACACTGGTAGGCGGTTACAAAGCCTACCGCAATTGGGTGCTGGAGCAATTTGATAAAGCGTACAATATCCAAGTTCTTGGCGGCCTGACAGGTTGTGGCAAAACAGGATTGCTGCACCAGATTAAAAAAGCAGGCGAAAGAATAATCGATTTGGAGGGACTGGCCAATCATAAAGGGTCTGCCTTTGGCGGTCTGGATGGTGGCATACAACCAACAGGGGAAATGTTTGAAAACCGTCTTGCTTCGGAATTGTTTGATGCAAGTGCAGACGGTGCTGCAATATGGCTGGAAAATGAAAGCCAGCGGATAGGACAGATTAATATGCCGTCCAGCTTCTTCAGAAACATCCGGATGAAACCTGTTCTGTTCCTGGACATTCCTTTTGAAGAAAGGCTCAACCATATTGTGGGTGAATATGGCAAACACCAAAAAGAAGCACTCATCAATACCATTGTAAGGATCAAGAAGCGATTGGGTGGCCTGGAAACAAAGCATGCCATCAATTACTTATTGGAGGACAATGTGGAGGAATGCTTCCGCATTTTGCTTGCTTACTATGATAAATGGTACATGAAAAACACATTGGACAAGGAGAATCCCGAACAGCAGGTGACAACTATTCACCTTGAAAAGGTTGATACTGTAGCCAATGCAAAAAAAATATTGGAATATGCAAGAAGATAGCTCAGCCATAAAGCTTACCGCATTTGCCCATGGTGGGGGCTGCGGCTGTAAAATAGCCCCACAGGTGCTCAAGGAAATCTTGCATAGCAACCTTTCGCAACCGGATAATGATAAACTATTGGTAGGCAATAACAGTAATGACGATGCGGCTGTTTATGATATGGGCAATGGCATGGCCATGATTGCTACCACTGATTTTTTTATGCCCATTGTGGATGATGCTTTTGATTTTGGAAGGGTAGCGGCAGCCAATGCTATTAGCGATGTATATGCCATGGGCGGGAAACCAGTGCTGGCTTTGGCTGTTTTGGGATGGTCTGTGGACAAACTGCCAGCATCGTTGGCACAAAGAGTGATTGAAGGGGCAAGGGCCATTTGCAAAGAAGCAGGGGTTGTATTGGCGGGTGGGCATAGCATTGATACAACCGAGCCTGTTTTTGGCTTGTGCGTGAATGGTTTTGTGGAGATTGGTTCACTCAAAAGAAACAGTACTGCCCAGGAAAACGACTTAATTTTCATCACCAAGCCAATTGGTGTGGGGATGCTGGCCACAGCTCAAAAAAGAGGCCTTTTGTTGGAAGAAGATGGGGACCTGTTTATCAAGCAGCTTACACAATTAAATTCCATTGGCTATGAACTGGGCAAAATAAAAGGCGTGACTGCCATGACAGATGTTACTGGCTTTGGTTTGCTGGGGCATTTAATGGAAATGGCAGAAGGTAGCGGCCTTTCTGCTACCATTAATTATAGTAGTGTGCCCAAGATTGCTTCAATTGCTCATTACATGCAGCAGCGGATTGTGCCCGATGCCACTTACCGGAACTGGAATGCCTACAGTGCCCAGGTTGGTTTTGGCAAAGGAGTGAACGTGATGGAGGCATTTACTGTTTTGCCCGACCCACAAACCAATGGGGGGCTATTGTTTGCAGTGAAAGAAAACAGTATTGCCGAAGTGCGGGCCTTATTGAAGGAAAATGGTCTGGGGCAATTTATGGAGCCTATCGGCAGGATGATTGCCAAGGGGGAAAAAACAATCACGGTAGAAATTTAAGGCAGACGTTGGAAATTATTAAAATAACGGAGCAAGGAAACCAATTGGATGAAGCCAGAATGCTTTTTCGTGAGTATGAAAAAGAACTGGATGCAGACCTGTGCTTCCAATCCTTTGAAAAAGAACTGGAAAATCCCTTGTACAAATATGGGCCGCCCCAAGGCTCACTATTATTGGCCTACTTCAATAATGAATTGGCAGGATGCATTGCCTTGCAACCTTTGGAAGAAGGCACTTGTGAAATGAAACGGTTATTTGTGCGTCCAGCTTTCCGGCAGCATAAAATTGGGGAAGCATTGGTTGTTGAAGTTTTGGAAGAAGCCAAACGGATTGGCTACACAAAAATTAAGTTGGATACATTGGAAAGATTGCAGCCGGCGATTCGTTTGTATAAAAAGCATGGGTTTGTGGTTACCAACGCATACTATGCCAATCCTTTACAGGAAGTTGTTTATATGGAAAGGCCAGTTATTTAACCTGCGAGTAACCCTACAGATTCAATAACAGTAGTACCCAAAGAAATCAGGTAATCGAGTGATTCATTTTGAATTATTGTCAGTGCCTGCCCCGAATTTTCAGCGAGGTTGAACTGGTCGAAACCATATTAGAATTGCGATAGAAAATCGCCTTCGACAGGTTGAAAATCCCGACTATTCGGGGCTCAAGCTGACAATTCGCTACCTGTAGTCGTAAAACACTTTTAAAAAAGGATGTTACAAATTTTTTTTAAAGAGAGAATATGTAACAGGAGAAGTGTTACAAAAAAAATGTTACAAAAAAATTTGTAACAACTAAAAGTGTAACAGGTGGTTGAATTGCAATTTTCTAATTGCGGATTAATGGATTTGCTGGCTTTTTAGAATGCTCTCAATCACTTTTGGGTAGTATTCATGTTCCAATAGATGGATTTTGCTGGCCAAGGTTTCAGGGGTATCAGTTTCTGTTACTTGGCACCTTGCCTGGAAAAAAGTGGAGCCATGGTCATATTCCTCATCCACAAAATGGATGGTAATGCCGCTTTCTGTTTCCTTATTGGCAATAACAGCTTCATGTACAAAATGGCCATACATGCCCTTGCCCCCATAATTGGGCAACAAGGCTGGATGAATGTTCACCATCCGGCCCAAATAATGGTGTATCAATAAAGAAGGCACTTTCCAGAGGAAACCGGCCAGTACAATGAAATCTATATGGAAGGAGCCCAGTTCATCTACGTAGGCATTGCCCCTAAAAAACTGTTCCTTTTCAATAATCAATGTTGGGATATTGTTGGAAGATGCAATTTCCAGTACACCAGCACCGGGCTTGTTACAGACAATCAATGCAATTTCCACTTCAGTAGAACCTGCAAAATGCGCTATAATCCTTTGGGCGTTGCTGCCGGCACCAGAAGCAAAAATGCTTATGCGTTTCATTTATTCATTTCCTCCCTTTATTTTGCCCCAAATCCGGTGGAGATAGTTGCTGAAGAATTTGAACTGCCCCAAGGGGATGCTGATGATGACCACACATACGGGCCATAAAATGGTAATCAGCGGCACATAAATAATCCAGTAGAGGATATTCTTTTCTGCAAGTATAAAGTGGAGCAACCAGTTGCCCAATCTGGCACAGGCACTTCCGCCCAATGCAAATGTGCAGAAGATGAGGGTGAACTGCAGCCAGCCAACTTTCCATTTTTCCTTGAGCCTTTTGAACATGGCAGCGAAGGTGTGGCAAAAATTCCACTTATCTTTTATCGAGAAAAGAAATTGTTTAACTGGTGAAACCGTT
Source organism: Chitinophagaceae bacterium (assembly GCA_023251255.1). Lineage (GTDB taxonomy): Bacteria > Bacteroidota > Bacteroidia > Chitinophagales > Chitinophagaceae > UBA1930. The sequence goes on along the minus strand of JAHEZD010000020.1, from coordinate 42,353 downwards.
TACGAAAACATGACACAAATAGAAAGCCTTCTTCTCCAATCGCCTGAAATGCAAGCTGGATAAGGCTAAAAAAAATTTTTTAACATTGTGTTTTTGTCAACGTGGTGTCATATTTTTGCAACCGTTCAGGAATATTTTTCCACACTTAGAACAACAGTTTGTGAATATGACTCACAGAAGATTAGCCAAAACAATCATTCTTAGCACGATTCTCCTTATAGGATTATCCTTTATTAGTAACACATCGCTTGCACAGGACGGTAAAGCATTATTTAATGCCAACTGTGCTTCCTGCCATAAACTTGACCAGAAATTAACCGGTCCAGCATTGATGGGCGTGGAAGACAGATGGAAGGGAAATAGGGCAAATTTGCATAAATGGATCAAGAACAGCAGTGCCTACGCGAAAACTGACCCTTATGCTTCTGCGTTGGTAAAAGAGTACAATGGTACGGTGATGAATGCTTTTGAAGGCGTTTTGGATGATAAACAGATTGATTTGGTTCTGGATTATATCAAGAATTGGAAACCAACTGTTGAAACTGCTGGTGCTGGAGGGGCTGGTGCGAAAGCTGCAGAATCAGACAATTCCCTTCTTTTCGGCATCCTTACCTTAATATTAGCTGTTGTAGCACTTACTTTATTACAGGTTAACTCCAACCTCAAGAAGCTTTCCGATGATAAATCGGGTATTCCAGCCCCCGAACCAATTGCATTCTGGAAAAACAAGGCCTATATAGCCATGGTTATTGTGGTATTGTTTGTTGTTGGTGGTTATATGACTACAAAGGGGGCCATTGGATTGGGAAGGAATAAAGAATACCAACCTCAGCAACCTATTTTCTACTCACATAAAGTACATGCTGGTACCAACCAGATTAACTGCCTATACTGCCATGGTGGTGCGGAGCAGGGCAAACATGCCAATATTCCTTCTGTGAATGTTTGTATGAACTGCCACAAGGCCATCAATGAGTACAAAGGCGAAAAACTGTTTGACGCCGAAGGCAAAGAAGTGGACGGCACAGCTCAAATCAAGAAACTGTATGAATACGCTGGTTTCAATCCGGCCAAGGCTGCTGAATGGGATGCTTCCAAAGCAAGACCAATTGAGTGGACCAAGATACATAACCTACCCGATCACGTTTACTTCAACCATAGCCAGCATACAAAAGCTGGTAAGGTACAGTGCCAGACCTGCCATGGCGAAATCACTGCCATGGGCGAGGTGAAGCAATTTGCAGAACTGAGCATGGGCTGGTGCGTTAACTGCCACAGGGAAACCAAGGTACAGTTCAAGGAGAACGGTTTCTACAGCATCTATGAAAAGTTCCATGAAGACATCAAGAAAGAAATGGACAAGGACGAAGCTGACCTGATAGAAAAAGGCTTCAAGAAAGAGAACATCAAACTGGATACCGCTAAATATTTCAATAAGATTACCGTAGAGAAAATTGGTGGAACAGAGTGCCAGAAGTGTCACTACTAAAAATGTAATTAGCAAATTAGCCAATGTGCTGATTTGCTAATGGAACAGCAGCGGTTTTTTACATTGGCAGATTAGCACATTATCGAATTAGCACATTAGCTAGTTATCAAATTATCACATTGAGCATTATGGATAAAAAGCATTGGCAAAGTTTTGGGGAATTGAACAATTCTGAAGCTTTTCAGCAATCAGCAAAAAATGAGTTCAACGAAGAACTTCCTTTTGAAGCAGATGATAAGGGCTTTATGGAAACCAAGACCCCTCGTAGGGACTTCCTGAAATATTTGGGCTTCAGTACTGCGGCAGCGGCGGTTGCTGCCAGTTGCGAAGTGCCTGTAAAAAAAGCCATTCCTTTTGCCAATAGGCCAGAAGACATTGTGCCCGGTGTGGCCAATTATTATGCAACTACTTATGTTCAGGATGGAGATGCTGTAAGTGTTGTAGCGAAAGTGCGCGATGGCCGGCCAATCAAAATAGAAGGGAATGAAGCATCCCCAATTACTGGCGGTGGTACAAGTGCAAGGGTGCAAGCGAGCGTATTGGATTTATATGATGGGGCCAGGTTGAGGTTCCCAACAATTGATGGAAAAGAGGTAACGCTTGAAGCAATTGATAAATCATTAGCTGAAGCATTACCCAGTGCAGGAAGCGTTGTTTTGTTGACAAGCACCATCAATTCCCCCTCTTCTTTAGAAGTAATCAACCAGTTCAAAACAAAGTACCCAACACTGCAACATGTAACTTATGATGCAGTTTCCTATAGCGGCATTTTATTGGCAAACGAAGCTACTTATGGCAAAAAAGCCATTCCCAGTTACCGTTTTGACAATGCCAAAGTAATTGTAAGCTTGGGCGCAGACTTCTTGGGAACCTGGATAAGCCCAATTGAATTTGCCAAGCAATATGCTGTTGGCAAAAAACTGAGTGAGAAGAAATTGGACATGAGCAAGCACATTCAATTTGAAAGTGTGGCCAGCTTAACAGGTTCCAATGCCGATGATAGGTACCTCCACCGTCCATCTGAAACAGGGGCCATTGCTTCTGCTTTATTGGCTGCACTGGGTGGGGCAGGAAAGGATACCATTACCGATAAGGATTTGAAAGCAGCCATTGCAAAAACAGCAAAGGAACTGTCTGAACATAAAGGGGAGGCCCTGGTTGTTTCTGGAAGCAATGACAAGCATGTGCAGGTTATTGTGAATGCCATCAATGAAGCCATTGGTGCTGGTGGCAAAACAATTGACTGGAGCTCTACCAACAATGCCAGAAAAGGTGTTGATGGTGATTTTGCGGCACTGGTTGAATCGATGAATGCAAAATCTGTTGGTGCATTGTTGATTGTTGGTGCCAACCCTGCTTATTCTTGGTTTGATGCCGAGAAGTTCAAAGCAGGAATAAAAAATGTAAAAGTGAGCGTGTCTTTCAACAGCAAGGCTGATGAAACAACACAGTTATGCAAATATGTTATTCCCGACCATCACTATTTGGAGAGCTGGGGAGATGCTGAACCGAAATCCGGTCATTTCTCCTTCTTGCAACCAACCATCAATCCATTGTTCAAGACCCGCCAATGGCAGGATAGCCTGTTGAAATGGAGTGGTGCCACTGCCGATTATGTTTCCTTCCTTAAAACATATTGGGGTGCAAAGGTTGGCGGCGAAAATGGCTGGAACAAAGTTTTGCAATTGGGTGTAATGGGCGGTGAAACAGCTACGAGCAAGGTATTGACAGATTTGAATATTGTTCCTGCTACCGTAGCACTTTCGAGTGCTGCGTACAACGCTGGTTCCTTATCTGCAGCGGTTGATGCCACCAAGGCCGGCCAAACAGGAATCGAATTGCAGCTTTACCAAAAAATAGCCATCGGAGCAGGTCAAGGTGCAGCAAATCCGTGGTTGATGGAAATGCCGGACCCAATTACGAGGGCCACATGGGATAACTATTTAATAGTTTCACCTGCAATGGCCAAAACATTATTGGGTATCGACTTGGACAATAACGGCCAAGCAGACAGCTATGAAGTAAACCCACCAAAACATGTGGTGGAAATAAAGGCCAATGGTAAGAGCATTAAACTTCCTGCATTGATCATACCTGGTACACATGCCGATACTGTTGGTGTGGCTGTTGGTTATGGTCGCGATGCAAAGGTTGGCCGTGCAACCGTTGATGAGCATAAAAACACTGTTGGCGCAAATGCTTTTCCTTTTGCTAGCTTGAGCAACGGAACAGTAAGTTTCAACGTAGCTAGTGTTACACTGACTGACACAAAAGATAAATATCCTGTTGCGTTAACGCAAACACATAACATTTACAATACAGACCAAGGTAACCGTACCGAGGTAATGAAGGAACTAACGCTGGCCGAACTGAAAAAAGATCCTACGGTAGTGCTGGATGACCGTGAAGAAGAAGCGAAACCATTTGGTGGATTGGCCAACTTCCGTAAGGATGCCACTATTTACGGTTCTTATGATAAGCCAGGTGCCAAATGGGGCATGAGCATTGATTTGAATGCTTGTAATGGTTGCGGAGCCTGCGTAGTTGCTTGTACTGCTGAAAACAACGTAGCTGTTGTTGGTAAACCGGAAGTACTGCGTTTCCATGATATGCAATGGTTAAGGATTGACCGTTATTATAGCGGTGATGCAAACAACCCAAAAGTTGTTTTCCAACCATTGATGTGCCAACATTGCGATAATGCTCCTTGTGAAAACGTTTGCCCTGTTGCAGCTACTAACCATAGCAGCGAAGGTTTGAACCAAATGACCTATAACCGTTGTATCGGTACAAGGTATTGCGCCAACAACTGTCCTTATAAGGTTCGTCGCTTTAACTGGGCCGATTATAGCGGTGCCGATAGCTTCCCCCATAATCAGGATGAACTGAACGATACTGTACACTTAATGAATGATGACTTAACAAGGATGGTGTTGAACCCCGATGTTACTGTTCGTTCAAGGGGTGTCATTGAAAAATGTTCTTTCTGCGTACAACGTTTACAGGAAGGAAAGTTGAAGGCCAAGAAAGAAAGCCGTCCGTTGGAAACTGGTGGTGAAGGCAAGAAATGGGACCTGAAAGTTGCTTGTCAACAATCCTGCCCAACCGAAGCCATCGTTTTTGGTAATGTAAATGACAAGAAGAGTGCAGTAACTGCTCACCGTTCAGATAATGCCAACCGTTTGTTCTATTCGCTGGAGCAGCTACATGTGTTACCAAACGTTAGCTATTTGGCCAAGGTTAGGAATAGGGAAGAGGAGCAAGGGGCGGAGAAAAAGGAACATGCATAATTAACGATTGTTCAATCGTAAAAGGGTGCAGTACAATAGAAGAAGAACAAGGAATAAAAGCTGGTTACATAAAAGAAAAGCATAACAGCATGGCTGTGAAGGCTCAAAGCTTATAATATGAGTGTAAAGTACGAATCGCAATTAAGGGAACCGTTGGTGTATGGTGATAAAACGTATCACCAGGTAACGGAAGATATCATTCGCCCAATCGAAGCAAAACCAAGCAGGCTTTGGTACATTGGTTTTTTTGTATCTGTATCCATGCTGATGTTTGGGGTTTACAGCGTTTACCGTGAGGTTACTTACGGTATAGGCCAGTGGAACCTGAACAAGACCATTGGTTGGGGCTGGGACATTACCAACTTTGTATGGTGGGTAGGTATCGGTCACGCTGGTACACTGATTTCGGCCATCCTTTTATTGTTTAGGCAAGGCTGGAGAACAGGTGTGAACAGGGCAGCAGAAGCGATGACCATTTTTGCGGTAATGTGTGCCGGTCAGTTCCCTATATTCCACATGGGTAGGGTTTGGATGGCATTCTTTGTACTACCTTATCCCAATACAAGGGGCCCTCTTTGGGTGAATTTCAACTCACCATTGTTGTGGGACGTATTTGCCATCTCCACTTACTTCACTGTATCACTGTTATTCTGGTATTCTGGCTTGATCCCTGACTTTGCAACGGTAAGGGACAGGGCAAAAACTAAATTACGTAAACATTTATATGGTATAGCTTCTTTTGGTTGGACAGGTTCCACGAAGCACTGGCAACGCCACGAAAGTTTATCATTGGTATTGGCTGGTTTGAGTACACCGTTGGTATTGTCTGTACATACCATCGTATCTTTTGACTTCGCCACCTCAGTAGTTCCCGGCTGGCATACCACCATCTTCCCTCCTTACTTCGTAGCTGGTGCCATCTTTTCCGGATTTGCCATGACACAAACATTGTTGGTGGTAGTAAGGAAGGTTTTTGGATTAACGGACTATGTAACCATGGGCCATATTGAGGCGATGAACAAAGTAATTGTATTAACTGGCTCCATTGTGGGTATCGCTTATTTGACAGAACTGTTCATGGGCTGGTATTCCCAAAACAAATATGAAGGGTATACCTTCTGGTATAGCCGTGCCAATTTGTTCAGTCCTTATGGCTGGAGCTATTGGGGCATGATGGCCTGTAACGTATTGAGCCCACAGATTTTCTGGTGGAGGAAAATGAGGAGGAACCTGTTTGTAACCTTCTTCATGAGCGTAATCGTGAATGTGGGTATGTGGTTCGAACGTTTTGTAATCATCGTTACTTCCGTTTACCGTGATTATTTGCCAAGTAGCTGGTCTGTTTACTATAGTCCTTCAATATGGGAAATAGGATTTTACATGGGGACTTTTGGATTGTTCTTTACTTGCTTCTTCCTCTTTGCTAAATACTTCCCTGTAATAGCCGTTGCGGAAATCAAATATGTATTGAAAATTACGGGAGAAGGCCAGAAAGAAAGGATGGGCACGATGGAAGGGAAACTGGCAGATGAGTTTGCCCATGAATATGCACATTAGGAGGAGGTCCACTGTCGACTGTTGATAGTCGGTGGCAAATTAAGAACAAGATTTCACTATGGTCCATGGACCATGGTTTATGGACATAAAAATTGACTATGGCAAAAAAGAAATTTGTAGTTGGCTGTTTCGATGATGAAGCCGTTTTGTTTCCTGCAGTAAAAAAGGTCCGTACTGCTGGTTATAAAATTCATGATGTGTACACGCCTTTTGCTGTGCACGGCTTGGATCATGCATTGGGCATGAGGGAAACAAGTTTGCACACGGCCGGTTTTATTTATGGCATTACAGGAACCACTACAGCATTGAGCTGCATTAGTTGGGTTTTCACAAAAGACTGGCCCTTGGATATTGGGGGCAAGCCACATTTTGCATTGCCAGCTTGGATTCCGATTATTTTTGAACTGACTGTATTGTTTGCAGCAGTAGGTATGGTGTTGACATTTTGTTATATCTGCCAATTGGCGCCTTTTGTTAAGAAGCACCATTTCCATGAAAGGGCAACGGATGATTTGTTTGTAATGGTAATTGAGTGTACGGAAAAAACAAATACGGCCGATTTGGAAGCATTCCTTTCCAATGCAGGAGCAGTGGAAGTGAAAACAGAAATAGCAGAAGATGGTTGGTGGCTTGGTAGATATGACAAAGATGAAATGCCTTTTCAGACAAACACAGTTCTTGCTTAATTATAGATAACGACGAACAAGATGAAGAAATTAACCATCATAGCTTTTTTAACTGCTGCAGTTGTTATTGTAAGCTGCAGTGACGTGAAGCGTAAGCCGAATGACATTTATATGCCCGACATGGCTTATAGTAGGGCTTACGAAACTTATGCAGATCATAGCAATTTGAAGGATTCAGGAATCTATTATGATAACATGCCTGTTAAAGGCACCATTGCCAGGGGTGAGGAAATGCCATTCCCCTATGCAAAAGATGCGTTGGGTGACACAACGAATTATGTTGCATCAAAATCCGTAAAAAGCCCAGTTGATTCCTTAACAGAAGAGCAATTAACAGAAGCAGAAAGAATGTACCTCATTAACTGCGGTATTTGCCATGGAAAGAATTTGGATGGCAACGGCCCTTTGTGGAAAGATGGTAGCGGCCCATTTCCTGCAGCACCGAAGAATTTAATAGCTGATGCGGTTGTAAGTAAAATGCCAGAAGGTCAAATGTTCTATTCCGTTACTTATGGCAAGAATACGATGGGCAGTTATGCTTCCCAATTGAACAGGAAGCAACGCTGGGACATTATTTACTATATCAAGAAAAAACAGGCTGCTGCAAAAGCAACAGCAGCCCCTGCAAAAACAGAAACAGCAGCAAAATAGAATAAGAGAATATCATGTTGAGCTGGTCGAAACATGATGTAAAAAATAAAAGGGCCTTCGACAAGCCTAGGTTGACAAAGAAAAAAATTTTTACAATGGCATCTATCAGAGAACGTTTTGAGATTCCCGGAAAAATGAAAACATGGTCACTTGCTTTGATAGGCATTGGCTTGGTGGCTTTCATTATTGGACTCGTTACCAAAGGGATGAGCAAGGATGAACATGAACGTGCAATATTCTTGGGAACCTTGATGTACAATACCATTTATTGGACATTGGTTTGCAATGCTGCCATGTTCTTTATTTGCGCCACCACTATGGCTTGGGGCGGTTGGCAAATATCTTTCAGAAGAGTAACCGAAGCTATTTCTACTATGGTGCCCATTTTTGGTAGCATTACTTTCGTGGTATTGATATACGTTGTATTTATTGGAAAGAACCACGACATATACCATTGGTTAAGCGAAGAGGCAAAGACGGACCCTATTTTAAAAGGCAAACTTGGATTCCTTAATCCCACTTTCTTTTTTATCTGGACAACATTGGCCATTGGTTTATGGGCTTTGTTGGGATGGAGGATCCGCAAACTAAGCAACGAAGCTGATGAGGCTGCAATGAATGGGGTTTCCGGTGCGGCTTTCATCAAACAAAATACGGTTCGTGCTGCTACATTCTTGGTTTGGTTTGGCTTAACAGTAGGCTCAACTGTTCCTTGGTTATGGATGATGAGCATTGATGCACATTGGTACAGTACCATGTACAGTTGGTACAATTTTGCCAGCACTTTTGTGGCAGGGATGAGTTTGATAGCCCTTTGGGTTGTTTACTTAAAGAACAAAGGTTATTTGGAATATACCAATCAGGAGCACTTACATGACATCGGTAAATTCATGTTTGCCTTTTCCATCTTCTGGACCTACTTGTGGTTCTCCCAATATATGCTGATTTGGTATTCCAACCAGCCAGAGGAAACCATTTATTTCAAGCATAGGGTGCAGGGGCCATATAAGGGCATTTTCTTCTTGAACCTGATTATCAACTTTATCTGCCCGATATTGATTTTGATGAAGCGTGCAGCCAAAAGGAATTACACGTTGATTACTTTTATGGCCGTGTTGATCATATTTGGTCACTGGATTGATTATTATCAACAAGTAATGGGGAGCATCAGCAAGGACCATGTAACATTGGGCTGGTTCGATTTCGGAATCCTTAGCTTATTTGTTGGATTGATGATATTCTTTGTAAGCAAATCATTGGCAAGCAAACCATTGATACCAAAGTACCATCCGTTCCTGAAAGAAAGTATTGTGCACCATACCTAATTATAGAAAAGCCAATAACTAATAGTAAGAACTATTAGCAATAGCGTGTTTCGATAAATTGAATTTGAAGAATAGAAAATAGTTATAGCAACATGACGACGACCATATTTTTAACCATCGCAGTAATTGTCTTGATTTTCGTAGTCATTTTCCAGATTGCGAAAGCCAGCGAATACGTATCCGTTATCAAGGGCGAAAACGAAAGCCGTAAACAGAACAACAAAATCAATGGCTTTTTGATGCTGAGCTTTATGGTTGTTGGATTGATTGGGGTTTGGTACTGCAATGATTTATTGTATCCAAAGACTTTATTGGTACATCCTGCTGCCAGTAATCACGGCGAAAGGGTTGATTCAATGTTATGGGTTACCTTATGGGTAACTGGAATCGTGTTTGTTGCCACACAAATTTTATTGTTCTGGTTTGCATACAAATACCAGGAGAAGGAAGGAGCCAAAGTCTTCTATTTCCCCCACAATAATTTTATTGAAGCGTTATGGACGGTTGTTCCTGCAATTGTTCTGGCAGTATTGGTGATTATAGGTCTCCGTAACTGGTATTCATTTACTGGGGATGCTCCCGAAGGTGCAATGCAGGTAGAAGTAACAGGGAAGCAATTTGGTTGGATTTTCCGTTACCCAGGTAAAGATGAAAAGTTAGGAAAGAAATACTTCAAGGTAATAGACAATGCCACCAATCCTTTAGGGTTGATTTGGAGCGATGATGCAGCTTTGGGCTTGAAAGATGACAAGGATACACATGATGATATTGTTGTGGAACAAACCATGTACTTGGTAAAAGGAAAGCCTGTTAGATTGATTATTGGCTCAAGGGATGTGATACATGATGTTGGCCTCCCACACTTCCGATTGAAAATGGATGCTGTTCCCGGTATACCAACGACTATGTGGTTCACACCAACAATGACCACAGAAGAAATGAGGAAGGAAACAGGCAATCCAAATTTTGAATATGAACTGAGCTGCGACCAAATGTGCGGTAATGGTCACTATTCCATGAAGGGGACAGTGAAAGTGGTGACGCAAGCCGAATTTGACGCTTGGAAAGCAACCAAATCCCCAGCTTATTATGCGGCTTTCCCGGATAAAGCACCTGCAAAGCCAACAGTTCCAGATAGCACGGGAACGGGGAAAGCGAAGGATACAGCGAAAGCAATAGCAAAAAATTAAAACAATAAACCGGATTGATATTCGGTTGTTAGTATAAAAATTGTAAGACGAAATAAAGATTTGATATGAGCAACGAAGCAGTTTTACATGGTGTGGCCTCTTCACATGATGCACATGGCGACCACCATCATGAACACCACCATCACGAAACATTTATCAGTAAGTATGTGTTTAGCATGGACCACAAAATGATTGCTAAACAGTTCCTGATTACTGGTATGGTGTGGGCAGTAATTGGTGGGTTGATGAGCGTATTATTTCGTTTGCAATTAGGTTACCCTGATCAAAGTTTTCCTTGGTTGGAAGATTTGTTGGGTAAATGGTGGGCTGAAAAAGGGCATATCACAGCACAGGGTTACTATGCGTTGGTTACCACCCATGGAACAGTATTGGTATTCTTTGTATTGACTGCTGGTTTGAGTGGGACCTTTGCCAATTTCCTGATTCCTTTGCAAGTTGGAGCTAGGGATATGGCATCGCCCTTCATGAATATGCTTTCTTATTGGTTCTTCTTTGCTGCTAGTATCGTGATGTTGTCCTCTATTTTTGTTGAAACAGGACCATTTAGTGGTGGTTGGACGGCCTATCCTCCATTGAGCGCTTTAGGGGATGCTTCCCCTGGATCTAAAACTGGTATGGATTTGTGGCTGGTTGCCATGGCCCTGTTTGTGGTTTCATCATTATTGGGTGGCTTGAATTATATTGCGACCATCCTGAACATGCGTACAAAAGGTATGAGCATGACAAGGTTGCCATTAACCATCTGGGCTTTGTTCTTTACCGCAGTATTGGGTGTATTATCTTTCCCTGTATTGTTATCTGGCTTCATCTTGTTGATTTTTGATAGGAATTTTGGAACAAGCTTTTATCTATCAGACATATTTGTAAATGGGGTTGGTGCATTGCCAAACGAAGGTGGTAGTGCCATCTTGTTCCAGCACTTGTTCTGGTTCTTGGGCCACCCTGAAGTGTACATCATTTTATTACCAGCCATGGGCATGGTGTCGGAAATCTTATCAGTTAATGCCCGTAAACCAATATTTGGTTATATGGCCATGATAGGTTCATTGTTCGCTATCGCCATTCTTGCATTCCTGGTTTGGGCCCACCACATGTTTGTAACAGGACTGAACCCATTCCTTGGTTCCATATTCGTATTGTTGACCTTGTTGATTGCAGTGCCATCGGCTATTAAAGTGTTCAACTGGTTAACGACTTTATGGAGAGGGAATATACGCTTTACGCCGGCCATGATGTTTGCCATTGGTTTTGTGAGCCTGTTCATTTCTGGTGGTTTAACGGGTATCTGGTTGGGTAACTCTGCATTGGACATTCACTTGCACGATACCTATTTTGTAATTGCCCACTTCCATATTGTGATGGGAGTAGCGAGTATGTTTGGCATGTTTGCAGGAGTTTATCATTGGTATCCCAAAATGTACGGCCGCTACTTGAACAATACATTGGGCTATATCCATTTTTGGATAACCATGATTGGGGCCTACCTCATTTTCTGGCCAATGCACTATGAAGGATTGGCTGGCATGCCCCGTCGTTATTACGATTACAGCATTTGGGAAAGCTTCAAGAACTTTGTCGAATTGAACAGGTTTATCAGTACGGTAGCAATGATTGTTTTTGCAGTTCAAATATTGTTCCTCTTGAACTTTTTCTACTCTATTTGGAAAGGAAGAAAAGTAACTTCACAAAACCCTTGGGGTTCCAATACGTTGGAGTGGACTGCACCTATTCATCCGGGACACGGAAACTGGCCTGGCGAAATTCCGGAAGTTCACCGCTGGGCTTACGATTATGGTAAGGATGGAAGGGAGTTCATTCCCCAAACAGAGGCTGTGGGAGCAGATGAAAGTCATCATTAACAAATGACAGATTAGTGATTTTATAAACAGTAATCTATTTCATATTTGCAATGCCCTGATTAATTGTCGGGGCATTGTTTTTCTAAAAAAATCATGTCTGGCTGAGCTTGCCGAAGCCTTTTAATATCCTTCCTCCGATAAACGCAGGTTGGCAAAATCAAATGAACGGAACAACAAACACATCATCTTCTTTTTCATCCAAACTGAAGGATTACAAGGAGCTCACCAAGTTCACCTTGAGTTTTACGGTAGTTTTTATTTGTGTCATCTGCTTTTTACTGGTTCCGGATAATGGATATGACTGGAAAATGGTTTGCCTTTTGTTTATTGCTGGAATGCTTATAACAGGAAGCGCCAATGCTATTAATCAAGCTGTTGAGAAAGATACGGATGCCGTAATGAAACGTACAGCTACCCGACCGGTTGCTTCTGGAAGGATGAGCCAGCAGGAAGCTTATACTTTTGCTTTGATTGCGGGCCTTGTTGGTGTTTTGATGATGTGGTATTTTTTCAACCTTTCGTCGGCCTTGATTTCTGCATTCAGTTTGTTTCTGTATGCATATATATACACACCGCTAAAAAAGGTCAATTCCATTGCAGTTTTAATTGGCGGTTTTCCTGGTGCCCTGCCTTGCCTGATTGGATGGGCTGCCGGCTTTTATGGACAGGAAATCAGTTGGACCGGTGGACTTATCTTGTTTGGTATCCAGTTCATATGGCAATTCCCACATTTTTGGGCAATTGCTTGGGTATCACATCAGGATTACAGCAAAGCAGGTTTCAAGCTATTGCCTGCAGATAAGGGGCCAACAAGGTTCACTGCTTTGCAGGCGTTGATGTACAGTGTACTGATGCTGCCAGTTGGCATCTTGCCTAATTACATTAAGCTAACTGGAGAGGTAAGTATGTGGATTGTAATAGGCTGTAACTTGATCATGGTTTGGCAATGTATAAGGCTATATAGAGAAATGGATGTGAAAGCAGCAAGAAGGGTCATGTTCAGCAGCTATATTTATTTGCCAATTGTATTTCTGGCTTTGTTGGCGGATAAGAACTAGAAAAAATATTAAAATATTAAGTGATGATGGCAACAACAATGAACCCAAATGAACCCAAACGTATCCACCCACATAAGTTTACTTTATGGGTGGCCATGGGTAGTATATGTATGATGTTTGCTGGACTTACCAGTGCCTACATTGTAAAGAAAAATCAGGCGAATTTTCAGGAATTCGATTTGCCCAAAATATTTTGGTATTCAACATTTGTCATTTTGTTGAGTAGCCTTACTGTCCAATTGGCTGTTGCTGCCTTCAAAGCAAGGGAAATGGGCAGGTACAAAAAGTTGATAACCGTTACAGCCTTACTGGGCTTTGTATTTGCAGCCTTGCAAGTAACAGGCTTTAAAGATTTAAGCAATCATGGTATACAGTTCTTAGGAGCAGGAAGTAATGCAGCAGCCTCTTTTTTATTGGTCATTGTTGGTTTGCACATGTTGCATATGGCTGGTGGGGTTATTGTTTTGCTGATAACTTTTGTAAGGGCATTCGCCACAAAAACCAGGAACTATAGTAGCATGCCAATAGAAATAGTAAGTGTTTATTGGCATTTTGTAGATGTGCTTTGGCTATACCTTCTTGTGTTTTTTATCTGGATTAGATAAGTCACAAAAAAGTCAAAGTTTATTAACGCTTTTTCAACAGTAGCCGATATTTTTGTAACCGAAACTGAATAAACCAATATGTCAACTGCAACAACAGCAACAACCAAATGGTGGAATGGTGGCAAAAGCCCATTCAATGTGGAGTATGGTAAATTGATGATGTGGTATTTTTTAATGAGTGATGCTTTCACTTTTGGTGCTTTCCTTATTTCCTATGGTACCATTAGGTTTTCAACCAATGGATGGCCTGACCCCAATGTGGTTTTCCAATCCTATCCTTTGAAATCAGCAACTTCCGGTCCAGCTCCATTGGTGTTTGTGAGCATCATGACCTTTATATTGATTATTAGTTCTGTAACAATGGTGCAAGCCGTTAAAGCAGGACATGAAATGAAGAAGAATAAAGTAGTGATGAACCTTATTTGGACAATCATTGGTGGTGCCGCATTCCTGAGTTGCCAAGCTTGGGAGTGGAACCACTTGCACCATGAAGGTGCCTGGTGGGGGCATAACCCCTTTCTAAATTCTGATTTGACCCAATCATCTACCAACTTTACCAATTATTTCTTTACCATTACAGGTTTCCATGGCTTCCATGTGTTCAGTGGTGTAATCATCAATATAGTAATGTTGATTATGACATTGAACAACTCGTTTGAGAAACGCGGCCACTACCTGATGATTGAAAAAGCTGGACTTTACTGGCACTTTGTGGATTTGGTTTGGGTATTCGTATTTACTTGCTTCTATCTTATCTAATTACAAAAAACGCTTTCAACTTTTTATATGGAACAGTCCGAAGTAATACATATTGAGCATCACCAGAACAAGAACGAAGTAAGGAACGTAACTATCGTACTTTCTGTTCTTACTATTGTGGAGCTGATTTTAGGATTTCTAATGATGGATATGGCACATGGTTCAACAGCCAGACTTGCTACCAAGATTACCATTATTGTTTTGATGCTTGCAAAAGCATATTATATTGTTGGTTATTTTATGCATTTAAAACATGAAATCCGCAATCTTATCATGACCATTGTTGTTCCTCTACTATTGTTTGTATGGTTCATTACTGCTTTTCTTTATGAAGGCAACTCTTTCAGGAACCTGAGAAATACTTATGATCCGCATTTCAAAGAACAACAGTTTATTAAAAAACAGCCCACTGAACACAGCAATAAACAAGAACATAAGGAAGGGGACCATGAAGAGAAAAAAGTGATGGAATAATTGTGTGGTGGAAAATTTTTTACTGAATAAATATCTTGCACAACCATCGCTTACTAGCGATGGTTTTTGTTTTATCTGCTGAACAAAGGAAACATGACCAAGAAATCATTGTTAGCGTTACTTATTGCTGTTTTGATACCTGTATTTTGCTATTTGGTCCTGAAAGTAGCAAGTGATAAAGCTGTTATAGTACCAAGAAAGTATTTCGTAGATTCTGTTGTTACTAAAGAAAAAGATGGCAAGAAGCAAACAGACACATTTTGGCACAGAACAGCCAATATAAGGCTGGTAAACCAAATGGGGGATTCCGTAAACCTATATGATATTAAAGGTAAGGCGATTGTAATGGACCTGTTTTTCACGCATTGTGGCAGCATTTGCCCAAGACTTACAAGAAGCATGGCCAAACTGCAGCAATCGTTTACCACAGGTGGGAATACAAGGCAGAAAATTGATACATCTATAGTACAATTCATTTCTTTAAGTATAGATCCGGAACATGATTCAGTGCCTGTATTAAAGGATTATGCAGATAGGTTTGGTGTAAACCCGGATAATTGGTGGCTGCTTACGGGAAATAGGGATTCCATTTATGACTTTATTTTTAATGAACTCAAAATAGACCAGCTTAGCAAGGAACCTGTTTCTCCCGAATTTGCACATACCAGTAGGTTTGTATTGTTGGATAGGGACTATATTGTTCGTGGAAGGTTGGAACAACCTTACGGCGGTCTTGATTCATCTTCTCTTGCAGTCATGGCAAGGGATATTGGGTTATTAATGCTGGAAAAAGACAAAAGCAAACCCAGTACTGTTTTTACAGAAATTGTTTCATTGAGCTGGTTGTGGCTTTTAATTGCAGTACTCGTTTCTGGATTTGTATGGTACATGAGCCAACGGAGGAAGATTAATGGTTAACTAAAAGACTTCTTCAATTACTCAAAATGGAATCACTGTTTTTGAATAGTATTTATCTATTTGTTTTAGATGATAACTATAATCACTAAATTATCCACTTACAAATTAATCACTACATGTTACAGGCAACAATGACCAAAAATGACAGTAAAGCAAAATGGCTAATCGGCATTTTTTCCTTTGTGGTTTTTGCCATAGTGGTAAGCCTTGGAAGGATACATTTAAAAGTAGATCTTGGTTTTGATGTGCACGTTTTTGCAAAATTCAATGCTTTCATCAATTCAGTAATTGCTGTACTGCTGATTGCAGCACTATTTGCGGTAAAAAGCGGAAGATATGAATTGCATAAACGTACCATGATGGCAGCTTTGATCCTGTCAATACTCTTTCTGGTTAGTTATATAGCACATCACTTACTGGCTGGTGATACCAAGTTTGGAGGTAGAGGTAGTATCAAGACCATCTACTTTTTTATATTGGCTACCCATATCTTTTTGGCTGCTGTCATTCTCCCTTTTATCTTATTCACAGCTTATAGGGCATTGATAGGAGAATATGAATCCCATAAAAAATTAGCAAGAATTACATGGCCGCTATGGTTTTACGTAGCGATAACTGGCCCTATTGTTTATTTAATGATTAGTCCTTACTATCATTAATTGATGGTAGCTTTATGAAGGAAACGATTGCCCTTTCATCATTTTCAATCTGCCATCATGCAAATACAAATTGCTCCTTGGCTTTTTAAATTGCTGGTATTCCTGTTGCTTATCCCGATTGGCGCATGCAAGAAGTCAAATAATGATATTGCCGCTGTAACGCTTCCTATCAGTTCAACAGCATTTGCAAAAGGTGCAGATATTAGTTGGCTCACCGAAATGGAAGCATCGGGAAAGAGGTTCTATACTGGTGCCGGTGCGGAACAGGAATGTATAGTTCTGCTTAAAAATCTAGGAATGAACTCCATCCGTCTCCGTGTATGGGTAAACCCAGCTAACGGATATAATAATGTAGCGGATGTTTTAGCCAAAGCTATTAGGGCAAGGAATCTCGGACTTCGAATCATGATTGATTTTCATTACAGTGATACTTGGGCAGATCCTAGCCAGCAAACAAAGCCAACAGCTTGGGCTAGTCAGGATATTGCAGCCTTGCAGACATCTGTTTATAACCATACTTTCAATGTATTGACCAGTTTGAAAAATTCAGGCATTACTCCGGAATGGGTGCAAGTTGGGAATGAAACAAATAATGGAATGCTTTGGCCCGAAGGAAAAGCATCTACCAGTATGGCCAATTTTGCCATGCTTGTCAATGCGGGGTACAATGCAGTAAAAGCCATCAGCACAACGATAAAAGTAGTTGTGCATTTATCCAATGGATATGACAATGCCCTTTTCCGTTGGATGTTTGATGGATTGAAAAATAACGGTGCAAATTGGGATGTGATTGGTATGTCCTTGTATCCGGACCTTGGTACATGGTCAACATTGAATAGCCAGTGCCTAGCCAATATGAACGATATGGTAAACCGTTATAACAAAGAAGTGATAATAGCAGAAGTGGGAATGAGTTGGGACCAACCTGCAGCTTGTCAATCTTTTTTATCGGACATCATTCTCAAAACAAAATCCGTAAGCGGGAACAGAGGAATTGGCGTGATGTATTGGGAACCCGAAGCATATGGTAATTGGCAAGGCTACTCAAAAGGTTCTTTTGATAACAATGGCAAGCCAACAACCGCATTAACTGCATTTAATTAAATTACTGGAAATATGGGTAACCAATTTAAACCGGCCATAAAAGCACTGATATTCCTGCACACGATTATGCTTATGGGGCAAATACTATTGGCGGTCATTGGCTATTTTATATCCACTCAATTCCAACCTACAGCAGATGAAAAACTATCAAGAATATTGCAATCGGTAGCAGTTGTATTAGCATTGGGAGGAGGGGCAGCGGCATTTGTTGTTTTCAAAAAAAGTATTAATGAACTACAGCTTACGGCAAATGGAATTGTGGAAAAAATGGCTGCTTATCGTGCTGCTTCCATCGTAAAATTTGCACTGCTCGAAGCCCCATCCATTTTTTGCATTGTAGGCTTTATACTTACCCATAACATTTCCTTCCTGTTACTGAGCATTGTATTGATACTTGTTTTTGCAGGACAAAAACCAACTGTTAGCATGATGATGTACGATATGCAGGTTGGTAGGGAGGATTTATTCGAATAACAAGGAAATTCGCACGTTCTACATCACCCAAGATACAATAAACAACGCTTTTAGCTCGCCCACCAACAATCTTATTTTGATAGGATTGGCATAGGGGCTTTATCCTAGCTCTAATTCAATTGCGGGGTCCCAGAAATGTTTTTCAAAATCAACTATAGTATCCTTTTCCACTTTTATTTTTTCTTTTTCCAACAATGCCTGCATTTTTTCTGGTGGATTGAAATGCGCCTTACCTGTTAGCATACCGTTCCTGTTTACCACCCTATGCGCAGGCACTTTTGGCTTTACGTGAAAGGAGCCGTTCATGGCCCAGCCCACCATTCTTGCTGAAAGCTTGGTTCCCAAATAATTGGCAATTGCTCCATAACTGGTAATACGGCCTTTGGGTATCTGCCTTACCACATCGTACACATCCTGAAAGAAGGAATGTTCTTTTTTAATGGTTGGAAGTATCTTTTTTTCGGTAATTTTTTTCTTGACTGGTGGCATGGCTATTTTTTGTCCCATGAAGTTATATTATTTATAGCTTCTTTTTTCAGCAGCAGTTCACTTCGTTTGGGTTCAGGGACATTCTCAAAATTGTAAGGGCAGTGCCTACAACCATTACCACAACAGAAGCCCTTTTCTATATGGTACTTTTCGGTAAGCACCATATAGCCACCCTCATAATAAAAGTCAATATTTTCAATCATTTGCCTGCTCATGGATGATTTGTTTTAGCTTTTCATCCAACATAGCAGGCAGTTCTTTGTTCAACTTGAACTGCAGGTAATGTATACGGCTGCTTTGGGCAATGTCAAGGCTTTCGTAATGGGTCTTTATCCTAAGTTCGTCCCTAATGGCAAGTTGTGCATAAGCATCATCATAGTCAACTAGGCATTCAATATCGAAGAGCTGAATAACAGTTTTGGTGAACCTGTATAGGTCCGGACTGTCTGTTTTTAAATTGACCAATCCATCCTGCTTTAGAAACTGTTGGTACATTCTCAAAAATTTGGGATGTGTCAATCTTTTCCTCGCTTTTGACAAACGGAGTTGAGGGTCTGGGAATGTAATCCATATTTCACTTACCTCATCCTTATCAAAATAGTTGTTAATACCATCAATTTCTGTACGGAGAAAAGCCACATTGATTAATCCATTATCAATGGCCGTTTTTGCCCCCCGCCAAATACGGTTACCCTTAATGTCAATACCAATAAAGTTCCTATCAGCAAACATACTGCCCAAGCCTACTGCATACTCGCCTTTACCACAAGCAAGTTCAAGGGTTATGTTATTGTCATTTTTGAAAAAATCATTCCATTTGCCCTTCATATTTTGTGGATGTTCCAAAACATTGGCAAATTTTTTTATTTCTTCAAAACGGATGAGTTTCTTATGTCCCATAAGCTGGCAAAGATATACGCTACGCATATTTTATGCTGGGGAAATAAGTTTATGGGAACGCCGTTATTGTTGTATATAGTCAAGCCCTAACCTCAAGCTATAAATGAAGAACTTTCCCTTAAGAGTAGCCTCCATCTATCTACTATTTGCGCTAATTTGGATTTATGCTAGCGATGCACTCCTTGAGAAGTCCTTTTCCCAACCAGTCATCAATAAAATCCAGTCACTGAAAGGAGCAGCCTTTGTTATGTGCACTTCATTTCTTTTGTATCTTTTGCTGAGCCATTATAACAAGGTCATTCAGGAAAAACAGCAAGATTACCTGAAGCTTTTCAGCGAAAATCCGAACATTATGTGGGTGTATGCAACGGACTCACTTTATTTCTTAATGGCTAATAACATGGCAATTGAGAAATATGGCTATACACAGGAGGAGTTTCGGAAAATGAGGATAACAGACCTGCTGCCTAAAGAGGCATCTGCAAGCGATGCCGCTTTTTTTCATCATACTGCCGATACAAGACAATCCGATTCTGGTGTTTGGGAACACCGATCAAAAAATGACCAAAGCTATTTTATTCATGTTTATTCACATTCCACTGTATTCGAAAACAAGAAAGCAAGAGTGGTTGTTGGAATTGATGTAACACAGAAAATAAAGACTGAGCATAAAATTAAGCAGCAGATGGGCACATTAAAAGAAATTGCCTGGATTCAGTCCCATGAACTCCGCAAGCCTTTAGCCAATATTATGGGCCTGGTCGATTTACTGAAGAAACAGAAAAATGCAGACACTGACAACCTCTTTCCGTATTTGGAAGAATCTTGCAATGAGCTGGACAGCATAGTAAGAAAAGTAGTGGAACTTTCTGCAATGATTGAAAGAGGCTAAATGCAATAATGAAAAGACAGCTCTGATCAAACCAATGAATTTTAAGACAGGAATCGAATCACTGAATTTCGTACAATTCGTAAAACCGATTAATTCTGTGAGCAAAAGCCAGCCTTGGCAATTGACCACGCTCAAATATTACTAGCCCAAAACTTATTTTATCATCATTTAGGCAAAAACCCGTACCAAAGACTGCAAATCCAACATGTGCACAAAAAAGCCCCTGATTTATCAGGGGCCTAAAGCTGTAGGGGGAGGGGTCGAACCTCCACGAGGCAGTTAGCAGAAGCACAAAGTTCAGTGGTCGACCCTGGTCGTTCAAATATTGCTATCCAAACGGCTCTATGCTAAGTTTATCCTGTTATCCTCACCCCCGAGACAAGAGGGCATGTCTGCCAAAAATTTCATCACCCCACAGTATAAAGAACTATTCTTTGTTTATTTGATATTGCAATATTAAAGTAATTGGCTTGTTTGTTGCAAATATTCCAACAATAATTTTTAAATTATAGATTTATTTCAATAAATTGCACTATTATTTAAAATAAATTCAAAAACACATTGAATATGCCTACAAAATTTAATCTAGATAAACTGGATTTACAGATTATTCAGGAGATGATGGAAAATGCAGAGATTTCTTACGCCGATTTAGGCAAGAAACTTTTTGTAAGTGGCGGTACCATCCATGTGCGCATCAAAAAACTCGAAGAACTAAAAGTTGTCAAAGGTAGGAGGTTATCCATAGATGTAAAGGCTTTAGGCTATGATGTAATTGCTTTTATTGGAATTTATTTGGAGAAAAGTTCTTTATACGATGCAGTAGCAAAAGATTTAAAAAAGATACCTGAAATTGTTCGTGTTAATTATACTACAGGCAACTATAGTATGTTTGCAGAAATTGTTTGCAAGGATATTCAGCAGTTGAGGGTGGTGCTTCATGATAAACTCCAGAACATAAAAGGAATAGAAAGAACGGAAACATTAATTTCATTGGAAGAAAGCTTCAGTAGGAATATTGTGGTTTCAACTACCGAATAGTTTTAAGTTTTGCTCCTAACATTCAAGACATCCCTTAATCCATTACCCAATAAGTTAAAAGCCAGAACCAATAGCATGATGGCAATGCCGGGTACCAGCGCGAGAGTTGGGTTATGGGTAATAATGAAATTATAGTTTTCCTTGATCATAAGACCCCAACTGGGTTTTGGGGGCTGAACGCCTACTCCTAGGAAACTCAGGCCAGCTTCTATTACTATGGCACTAGCAAAATTACTAGCTGCAATTACCATTACGGGGCCGAGTATATTTGGTAATATATGCCTGAAAATAATTCTTCCATTGGAGTAGCCAAGGGCTCTGGTGGCTTCCACATATTCCAGTTCACGAACGGCCATAACTTGCCCCCGAACAAGCCTTGCCACATTTACCCACATGGTCAAACCAACAGCAATAAACACCTGCCAAAACCCTTTTCCCAAGACCAATGTAATGGCGAATACCAAAAGCAAAGTTGGTATGCTCCAAATAACATTGATGAACCACATAATCAAATTATCAACCCAGCCTTTAAAGTAACCCGCCAATAAGCCAAGCAAAATTCCAATAGTCAATGAAATAAGAACGGCAATCAGTCCAACACTTAAGCTTATCCTTACACCAATAATTAGCCTGCTTAAGATATCCCTTCCGAACTTATCTGTACCCAAATAAAATTTTTGCGAAGTGATTTTGTAGAAATCTTTACCCAGAATTTTTAGGGACACCCTTTCAGTAATTCCGTCATCAACGAATTTTTGGAAAACAATGCTATCACCTTTTATTTGGTGGGATGTAATTGGGATTAGGGTATAGCTATCCTCTTTGCCATTAATTAATTTTTCAAAAAAGGTTGCATCCTGTTTTTGTTGTTCCCTTTTCAGTTGTAAAAATGTAGTGGAGAATCCTGGCTTTTTGCTACCTATTTCAGCAATCATTCTATTGGCAGAAGGAGAATTGTCTGGGACTATGAGATAACCAAGCACAGCAAGCAGCAAGGAAACGAAAATAAGTATCAAACCAATGACAGCGCCTTTGTTTTTGTATAACCTTTTGCCGAAACCTGTATTTGATTTACCGATATGCACAAGATGAAATTAAATATTAAGTGTTGTTTTACGGTATAATTTTAGTCGAGATTAAACCTGCTGCACCTATTTACTGTCACAAACTAAATTTCCTGACATGAAAAACATACTTCTTTTTCCTTTTTTACTAATTGCAATGATTTGCCTTATCGTGTATGCTTGGTGGCCAGAAAAGACAGAAGGACTCCAAAATGTATAATTAACCTTTTTCCGAACCAATTCTTTTGGCAGCAAACATTTTATTTAACATTCCGTCCTTTCCAATGGTAAGTGCCAAACTTCCCAAGCCACCCGGATATTACAATATACCCAATGTGCAACGGTTGCAATAAAGGAAACCACCAAATGAATCTTTGGCCAAAAAATTTCGCTACTGGCAATGCGAAGGCAAGCTCCACAGAGGTTTTGGCGATTAAGAAGAGCAGCCAATACCCAAGAAAATAAATATTGAAAAATGCCAGCAACGGCATAATGAATAATGCTGCATTAAAGCAATAAACCAGAACCAGCACAGCAAAAACTTTTTTGTCCTTGCTTTTAAACTGTTCTGCTTTACTAGCCCATCGTATACGTTGATTGAAAAAACTTTTCCAGTCGGGCATTGGGTGCGTGGTTACAATTGCCGCTTGGGAGTACAAGAAACCAATTCTATTGGGATAACTTTTTTTAATTTTGTTCATTAAAAGCATATCGTCCCCACTGGCTATTTTATCAATGCCCCAAAAACCATTTACTTCATAAAAAACAGATTTTTTGTAGGCAAGGTTTGCTCCATTACACATGTTGTGAAATCCGGCACTAACAGCGGCTGCCGTAATTCCCTGAAGGCTCATGAAATCTATATATTGAAAAGTGCTCACTAAGCTGCCATCATTACTGAAGATAACCGGGGCCGCAACAAAAACTGGATTATGCTGCTCAATAAATGCGGCATAGATTTCTAACCACCCTTTTTTAATAATACAATCCGCATCTGTGGTAATAATCCAAGTTCCTTTGGCATGGCTAATGGCATTTTCTATAGCTTTCTTTTTGTAGGAATTAACGATTTGACCATTTAGTTCGTCAACTAGTTTTATCAGTTTTAAGTTTTTGTAAACCTTTTGCAAATTTTCTACAATATCACTTGTACTATCTGTAGAGTGGTCGTCAATCACAATCACTTCAAATAAGGTAGCAGGGTAATTCTGTTGAAGTATGCCTTGCAGGCAGTGGCCAATATTCGATGCTTCATTCCTGGCTGGAATAATTATGCTAAAGGATGTCGTAGATGAATAGTTTTTTTGTGGATTGGTGAAAGGTTTTAACTGCACGAACCATTTACGATACAGCAACATGACAAATGCATATATCACCAACATTGCAGCCACTTCCCATAAAAAAATTTTCATCCACATTGCTACAAAGAAACAATTTACATTGATATGAAGACTTGTTTTTGAATAGCTGATAGCTATCTTTTAGTTTTGTGGGATGAAAAGATGGGCCCAAAAATATACAGGCTTCTTACGTAATCTAAGAATAACTTATTGGCTTTATAATTTTTTCAATCGTAATAGACTTCAAAAAAACAAAAAGCTTTATAAAAGCTTAGGCGTTGAAAAAACTATATGGCAGAGCATTTCACATGCTGATATCAAAAAATCGTCTACGGATATTCCTTGGATGGATACAGAAAACATAACTGGCGAATCAATAAGAAACCATCCATCATTCAATCAATTTGATAAAGAAATCCAGGAACAGTTGCTGTTATGGCCTCAAAGAGGTTATTTAATCATTCCACATTTTTTTGTTGATAGGGTTGATTTGATTGATGCTGAAATTGAACGTTTAAAAGTCGAAAGTAAGGTTGATTTCAATTTTACCGGAAAAAAAATCATGGATGCTTGGCAAAATTCCGATGTCATTAATGAAGCTTTTCGGGACAAAAAATTATTATCAATTTTTGAATTTATTTTTCAGAAAAAGGTAATTCCGTTTCAAACAATCAATTTCTTCTATGGAAGTGAGCAGAAACCTCACAGCGATTCCATACACATGACTACGGAGCCGTTAGGCTACTTGGTAGCCGTGTGGATTGCTTTGGAAGACATTCATTCAAATAGCGGGGAGCTCTTTTATTATCCTGGTAGTCATAAGCTAAACTATATTCTGAGTGAAAACTATAATACAGGTAATAACAACTTAATAATTGGCGGGCACAATTATGACAATTACGAAAGACGCATAGGGAAATTAATTGCCGAGCATGGCCTTCAACCTGTTTACTTCCATCCCCAAAAAGGCGATATCTTAATCTGGCATGCCAACTTGCTGCATGGCGGAAGCACCATTCAAGATCCTTCGCTTACCCGTAAAAGCATGGTGGCGCATTATTATGCTGATGGCGTTTTATGTTACCATGAAATTTCCCAGCGGCCTGCTATTATTAAAGCGATTCAATAAACTCCAAAGGAAATTTTTTGTTTGCCAATTCAAAATGGATATGTACTTTTGAATAGTTGCATAAACAACTATATGCCAAACAACCAATTTAAAAGAGGTGAACTTTACAGCGTTATCAATGCTATGGCAGCTTCTGCTATTGCTAGAAGGATGCAAAAAAATTTCAGAAATGCTGGGCTAGACATTACAACAGAACAATGGAGCATTCTCTACCATTTATGGAAAGAGGATTGCCTAAGTCAGCAGGAACTTTGCAACAGAACTTTCCGGGACAAGCCAAGTATTACGAGATTAATAGATAATCTTGAAAAGCAGAAACTGGTTAAACGTATTCCAAGTAAAGATGACCGCAGAATAAATACTGTTTGTTTAACTGACGCTGCGAAGCTTTTGCAGAACCCAACTATTGATTTAGCAAATCAAACAATGGACGAAGCATTGGTAGGCGTAACAAAAAATGAAATTGATGTGGTGAAAAAGGTGCTACAGCAGGTCTATGATAATTTAAGCCCACAATTTCTTATTGGCGAGAAAGCATAGTCTAATAGTTAAATTCAACTCCATAAATAGCATTGCCATGAAACAACAATTTTCCCGACAATTTTTTTTAAATCCCATTGAGGGGACAGGGGTATTTACATCATTAAAAGGAGGAGAATGGATTATTAGTGAAAGCAATCCTCATGTAACTTTTATTCCCGAAGATTTTAACGAGGAGCAAAAAATGGTGATGGATATGTGCCATCAATTTCTGCAAACAGAAGTCCATCCCATTATTGACAGAATCGATAAACAGGAGGAAGGATTAATGCCCAGGCTTATGGAAAAAGCAGGGGAGCAAGGATTACTGTCAACCTCTTTTCCTGAAAGCTTAGGGGGGTTAGGTAAGGATTTTATCACATCTACCATCGTGAACGAAGGGCTTGGGGGTGGTTACAGTTTTAGCGTGGCGGTAGCTGCCCATACAGGTATTGGTAGCTTGCCCATTCTTTATTTTGGTACGGATGACCAGAAGCAAAAATACATTCCAAAACTGGCTACAGGGGAATGGAAGGGAGCTTATGGTTTAACTGAGCCAAATAGTGGCAGCGATGCATTAAGTGCAAAAACGACGGCTTTGTTAAGTAAGGATGGTAAACACTATATTTTAAATGGACAGAAATGTTGGATTACGAATGGCGGTTTTGCTGATGTTTATACCGTTTTTGCAAAAATTGATGGCGACAAATTCACAGGGTTTATTATCGAAAGGGGGTTTGAAGGATTTACGCAAGGGCCAGAAGAACATAAAATGGGCATCAAAGGCTCTTCGACGGTGCAACTATATTTTCAGGATTGCAAAGTGCCCATAGAAAATGTATTGGGAGAAATTGGGAAAGGTCACATTATTGCTTTTAACATCTTGAATATTGGAAGGTTGAAATTGGATGCAGCAGCTTTAGGTGCCAGTAAATATGCATCAAGCCTTGCTGTAAATTATGCTAATACGAGGGAACAGTTCAAACTTCCCATAGCAAAATTTGGTGCCATTAAACACAAGTTGGCCGAAATGGCTATACGCATTTGGGTAGGTGAAAGTGCATTGTACAGAACGGCCAAATGGATTGATGAAAAGGAGCAAGACCTTGAACAAAGAGGTGAACCTTTTGAAAAGGCATTATTGGGCGCTGCCGAAGAATTTGCTATTGAATGTGCCATGCTGAAAGTATTTGGAAGTGAGGTTTTGGATTATGTAGTGGATGAAGGCGTACAGGTTCATGGTGGCAATGGTTTTAGCGACGAATATTTAATCAGTAAGGCTTACAGGGATTCGCGTATTAACAGGATTTACGAAGGAACGAATGAGATTAACCGGCTATTGACCGTTGATATGATGCTAAAACGTGCCATGAAAGGTAAGTTGGATCTAATGACCCCTGCAATGAATGTTCAGAAAGAATTAATGAGTATTCCGGATTTTGGGAGCGAAAATGAGGGTGTTTTTGCAAAGGAACTGAAATACATCAGCAACTTTAAAAAAGCCATTTTAATGGTAGCTGGCGCAGCTGTGCAAAAATTGATGATGAATCTGGACAAGGAACAGGAGATACTGATGAATATAGCAGATATGGCCATTGAAATATTCCATTCCGAAAGTGCATTGCTCCGTACAATGAAACTGGTCGAGAAGCAGGGCGAAATAGAAACATCTCTTCAAATTGATATGATGAAAACCTATTTATATGATGCTGCGGATAAAATAAATATATCAGGCAAGAACGCCTTAAACAGTTTTGCGGAAGGTGATGAATTGCGAATGATGCATATTGGATTAAAAAGGTTCACCAAAGTGGAGCCGTTCAATACCAAAGAAGCAAGAAGGAGAATATGCAACAAAATGCTTGAAACAAGCAGTTATTGTTTCTAAAAAACAAACAATCGTTTCTAAAAGCCAGAAATAATTTTTTCTGGCTTTTATTGCTTATCAAGTTAAGGGGATATGTTATATTCGAGCATCAACCTATGTGCTGCATGATGAGCTACCCAATAAATGTACTCGCGAAAAAAAACTTTTTCTCATTCCTACCAGTTTGCTTGCTAATTATTTCCCTTTTTTCATGCAACAATAACGAGTTAAACAAGTCAGTCAATGAGGCATTACCCATGGTGGACAGTATTATAGAAAATGCTGCACGTTTTGGACCGGCCAACTCAAATTTGGCAATAAAATATATTGACTCTTCTTTGGGCAACAAGAAACTTAATGTAAAAGAACAGGTAAAGGTATATGGTCACAAGTGCAGAGTTTATCTTTTTTACTTAAAAAATCCTGTACAAGCGGGGCTTTATGCAGACAGCATGCTGACGCTAGTTGAAGCAAACAATAAGGAAAAATATCCTACTCAATATGCCTATGCAAACTATTCAAAAGGCGATGTCCTATTCCGGCAAGCAAAATACAATGAAGCTTATACTTACTATTACAATGCAAGGTCAATTGGCAAGGCAAATTTCAACTCCTGCACCTTAACAGAATATAGCTATCGAATAGGGATGATCCTGTACAGGCAATCAAGATTTTCTGATGCTGCAGAAAATTTTCAAAGAGCGTATGTCGAAGCTACTACCTGCAATATGGATTTTGAAAAATATTTCAAAATGCAGGAGCTACTAAACAATACCGCCCTTTGTTTTTATAAATTGGGTAAGGCAGACAGCGCATTGATATTTTATGATAAGGCATTGAGATTTATT
Organism: Chitinophagaceae bacterium; assembly: GCA_023251255.1. Taxonomy (GTDB): domain Bacteria; phylum Bacteroidota; class Bacteroidia; order Chitinophagales; family Chitinophagaceae; genus UBA1930. Next base: position 14,145 of record JAHEZD010000020.1, on the reverse strand, counting down.
GATGACAATAAGGCAAGGTTTGCCAACCGTGCAACACTACATGAAGTAGCCAAGGCCGTGATCTATGGCAATCAAGGCCAGATTTTAAAGGAGCAGGGAAAGTTTGCCGAAGCAAAAGAACTGTTTAGAAAGAGTATTTCTATCAATAGCCAAAAGGGGTACGAAAAAGGGGATGCGCTACTTACCTATTTAAAATTGGCGGATTTGTTTTTAAAAGAAAGAAAGATAGATAGTATGGGCAAAGCTTTGCTTGATATAAGGCAAAGCTTGGACTCAATTGATAACAAACAAGCGGAAATAGAATGGAGCCGTTTGATGTGGCAATATTACGATAACAAAAAAGAAACTGTTGATGCCTATAAATACTTAATGCTTTTTAATGCCCATAATGATTCTTTACAGAAAGCAAATAAGGCATTGAACAATATTGATGCTGGACAGCAGGTAAGAATCTTAGAAAAGCAGCATGATATCGATGTGCTAAAAAAAGAAAACGATTTAAAAGAAGGATATCTGATACTTGCTGTTTGTATAGCTGTAATGATTATAATTATTGGTTTACTAATTTGGCAGAATTCAAGACGCTCCAAAAAAAATGTGAAAGAATTACAGTATTTAAACAATCAGGTGAATTTCCAAAAGCTGCAATTGGAGAAAACCCTTGCTTTACTTGAAGAAAGAAATACAGAGAAAGATAGAATATTGAAAGTGGTAGCACATGACCTTCGCACGCCTGTAGCATCCATATCCATGCTGACAGATTTAATGTTGGAAGGAGGGAGTGAAACAGATAAAAAAGAAATGCTCCTCTTAACCAAAACGGCATCTCAGAATTCACTTGCTTTAATTGCAGAAATATTAGAGGCAACCGCCACAGTCAAGGTCCATATATCCAAAGAGAAAACAGGAATAAACAGTTTGATTACTGAATGTGCTGAACTATTGCAATTAAAAGCTAAGGAAAAAAATCAACAGATAGTGGTTCAGTTAATGCGAGAAGAAATATTAATGCACCTCAGCAAGGAAAAAATAAAGCGGGTTATTAATAATCTTGTTACGAATGCCATAAAATTCAGTAACTATGATAGTGTCATCAGGATAAAAGCCACAGCCAAAAACAATACAGTACGTATCGCTATTAAGGATGAAGGAATAGGCATACCAGATAACATGAAAAGTAAAGTGTTTGATGTTTTTACAGATGCGAGAAGAGAGGGCACTTCTGGTGAAAAACCTTTTGGGCTAGGTTTATCTATTTGCCGTCAAATTATAGAAGCACATGATGGCAATATTTGGTTCAAAAGTGAACAGGGGAAAGGCACAACCTTTTATATCGAACTGAAAAATTAATTGGACTTACCCATTTATCCTCATATTTTTTGTCTTCACCGAAAACAAAAACCTAATCGGTTGTTTTAACAAAAGCTTGTCCGGTTTCGGGTTCATCTTGTGCAGCGAATAAAGCACGAGAATGTTCTATAATTAAACATCAAACAATCCCCGACTGCGTATGATGCACTATTTACTTATCAGTAATAACGCTGAAGATGTGGAACTATTGAAAGGCTACCTCTCACAAATCCCTTTTATTGAAGTTGATGCAATTTCCCCCGATAAGAAGTTAATCACTGTTTGCATCGAATCCTTGAACGCAGATGTTATAGTGTGCGATGTGCTATTGATGAATGAGCCTTATATACAGCAACTTACTGCAAAAAATCGCAACATAATTGTTATTGTAACATGCAATATTGCACAGATTGCAGTTCAACAACCAACAAAGGAAATATTTGGCTATCTCCCATCCCCAATTACATTTGAAAGGGTTTTGGCCGTTACCGAAAATATACAAACAATGCTTCAGCACAGGACTCCTACGCTTATCGACAAGAGAAAGGATTACGTTTTTATCAAGTCAGAATATAAGTTAATAAAGATTAATTTCAGTGATATACTTTTTATAGCTGGAATGAAAGACTATACACAGGTTTATTTAAAAGGGAAACAATCACCATTGACAACTTTACAGAATCTCAAAGAATTTGAGACCAAATTACCTAATGATGAATTTGTAAGGGTTCACCGTTCCTATATTGTATCGCTGAATCAGGTGGATATTATTGCAAGAAACGAAATTATGTTGGGGACTCATCATATACCTATTGGAGATTCATATCGACAAACGCTAGACCTGATAATAGAAAAAAACTCTTAGCATTGCTAAGAGTTTTTTTATTCTTGATGGAATAAGACTGATGATGGTCAATCAGTAGCTAATCTTACAACTGTCCAATTCTTTCAGTGAAATAATTGGTAATTTTTTTTCCTTCAATTTTTTAATAACCAGCGAACCAATTATTCTGGCTTGGTTTTCATTTACAAAGGCTCTGTTGCCTTCGATGACTGGAATGTATTGCTGATGAATATAAATGCTATCATTGCTCAATACGTCATAGCCCCAGCCATTGTTCATGCTAAATGTTTTTACACTGAGTCGTATTTTGTCGGAACTTTTTTTCTTGCTGGCAAAGTTTACACTAACAACACAGACAACAAGCAGCAGTAATAATAAGCTCCAATTCTTTTTAATCATTGGAATCATACGTATCGGCTGGTTTAAACTCATCAAGATTGTCAAAGTAATAAGTACTATTTCTCCCTGTTGTTATGTAGCCCCTTCCTTTTACGGTAAAGGCAACAGCACCGCTACGTTCAGAACGCTCATACGGTGTTTTACGCGACCATTGGTCAGTCGCAAAATCATATTGCCATGTTTTCTTTGTATAGGTACCATTTTCGCCTGTGGTTAAGAAGGCTTTGTCGCCGATTACTAAAGCTACAGCATTGTTTCTAACAATGTCGCTGTAATCGTCATCATACGTATCTGAGCTAACGTTGGTGATACTTTTCATTTCAGACCAAGTTTCTCTAGATGCATTATAGGCCCACAAGTCAGTAACGCTGGTGCCATTGTTTATGCCGCTACATATATAAGCAGTACCATTGTAAACAAAAGCTACCGCACCGCTCCTCTTGTCTCCACCTAGGCTGCCTTTCACAGTCCAACTATCTGTTGTTGGGTTGTATTGCCAAAGGTCCTTTAAATTATTGCCATCATAACCAGTGCTTACATAGCCTTTATCACTAATGGCAAAGGCTACAGCTTCATATCTTGCAGAACCTGCAAAATCTGCTTTTTTGGCCCAGGTATTTGTAGCAGGATTGTATTCGTAAAAATCTTTCAATTTATTTATACCATCATATCCAGTACCGATGTATCCTTTGGTGCTAGTTCCAAATCCAATAGCAGAACTTCTTCCAACACCTGGAAAGCTCGCACATTGAGTCCATTGGTTGGCAGTTGCTTCGTATTTCCAGAAATCTGTTAAACGGTTCGTACCATCATAGCCAGTGCCTATATAGGCGGTATCACCCACTGTAAATGCTACAGCTTCTGTTCGTGTATAGCCTTCAAACTCCGAACGTTTAACCCAGTTGCCACTTGTTTCATCTGTTGTCGTGTCACTTGATTTAGAGCAGGCCACAGCTATTAGCATAATAGAAATACTTGTGAGGATAACATGTTTTAGTTGCTTCATTCTTTTATAAATTTTGGCTGAAATTATCATGGCATGGCTTCGCTAAATCGTTAAAATGGATTTTCAAACCATATTCATGGTTCAATCAACTTTTTTTGTCTATCAATCCCCTTTTTCTTTTGCTCAACAAAATGTCTATTAACATTTGTTATGAAAAGCTCCATGATAGAGAGTTTGGGTTTAGTAGATAAATTGAGTGGAGTGGTCGTTGTAATAAGCTCATTAATCCATACTAACAAATCTGTAACAGCATTGCGGTCTAAAATTGCGGTTCGGTATCTGTAAAATAGTTCAAAAAATTTACAAGATAACCACCTCATACAATGAAAAGATTCAGCATTCCCTTATTTAGCTTATTGATATTCAGCTCCTGCAAAAAGGTTGACATTGCTTTTGGGACAGAGTTTATAGACAATGAATATACCCAGATAATCAAAATAGATTCTTTTGGTGTTGATTTATCGTCAGTAAATATAGATTCGTTCATTACATCGGGTACAGAAAAAGCATTGGTCGGCTCTTGGTCGGATCCCGCATTTGGAAAGATTACAGCAAGGACCTATTTGCAAGTTACACCTCCGGCATTTTCTGACATTTTTGACAATACAGTATTTGATTCGTTGACCTTGATTGGAAAAGTTAATGGCAGCTACTACGGTGATACAACAAAACCCATTCGGTTGGACGTAGCGAGATTGGCTGATGATATTGTTCCTCCAAGCAACGGTACAGCTTTGTATAACGTGGATACATTTGCCACTTACAGTACATTGCTCGGATCAAAAGATGTTTCGGTAAGGCCTAATACAGGAGACACTTTTTTTGTTCGCCTCTCGGATGTACTGGGAAATAAATTGATGGGAATGCTGCAACGTAAAAGTGATACAATTAAAACAAGTACTGTTTTTTTGAATTACCTAAAAGGAGTTTGCATTAGCAGCCCTTCTACTAATGCCATGATTCTTGGCTTTGGGGATAGTGTTAAACTAAGGCTCCATTATAAAAAGGCAGGCCTTTTTCTTGAAAATAAGAATATTGAGTTCACTCTTGCAAATGCGTCACTTCAATTCAATAATATTAAAGTTGACAGAACGAGGACGCCATTGCAGAACCTGAATACTATAACAAAAGAAATTAGTTCAACAGCTACCAATCATGTGGCCTATTCCCAACAAACATCATCTGTAATGTTGAAGATGCGTTTTCCAACAGTGAGGGAAATATTGAAGCTGAATAACTATAAAAAAATGTTGAAGGCACAATTGATAGTGAAGCCAGCTATTGGTTCCTATTCTTCTGTTTACATATTGCCACCACAATTGAGGCTTGCGCGAACAACTCAGTTAAACCTTATTGGAGATGATTTAACCTATACCACCACCACAGGCACACAGGAATCGCAATACGGGAATTTGACAGTTGACTATTTATATGGGAAGGATACCTACTATACCTATGATGTCACTAGTTACATACAAGAAGTAATAGCCACAGAAGGCTATACACAGAATGGCCTGTTGCTATTGCCCCCATCGCCACAGAATTTAAGTACGTTCAACAGGATTATTGTTGGGGATAGGAATAATGGGGAAGCAAAAATAGAACTACAAGTTTTTTATGTAACTGTTCAATAAAAATTAATGATAAAGAAAATCGGTTTCATAATAACATTATCGGTAATAGCAGCAAATGTTCACGCACAGAACAATGCTTCACCTTATTCCATAGTTGGTATAGGGGATATAGAAAAGGGTTCTTTTGATAGAACAACGGGTATGGGTTATGCAGGTGTAGCCTTGTCTTCTTCCAAATCATTGTACAATATCAATCCTGCATCTTACAGTTCATTAGACGATTACCTTTTTCATGTGGAAACTTCCATCCGGTACAAAGGAATTTCATATGCAGGCAAAGCTATTGTAGATGGCTCAAACAGCAATTCTTCGGACTTGGTTTCCAAGAAACTTGTTTTTGCCATTAAGATAAAACCTAAATGGGGCTTCAGCTTTGGGCTACTTCCATTTAGTACCACCAATTATTCGTTTACAGCAAAAAAAACAATACAGGGCACAGGCTTTACTACCGACGCTAGTTATCAAGGTTCAGGAAGCGTAAATCAAGCATATATAGCCAACTCATACAGAATTGCAAAAGGTTTGTCCATCGGTTTGCAGGCATCTTACTTGTTTGGGCAGCAGTTGCAAGAAGAAACCATTGTTACGGATTTAAGTAATGGAAGCCTTTATACAAAAAGGAACATAGCATTGAGTAAAGGATTTTTATTGGCAGGCGTGCAGTACAGTACAAAATTGAACAAGAAATGGCAAATTGCTGTTGGTGGAACCATTTCCAACAAAACAAAACTGGATGCCAATTATAATTTGCTGGTTCAGGATGGAACAACAACGATTGAAAACAGTGAGAACTATAAGAATACCTATTTTACCTTACCTGTTATGTTCACTACGGGTATTGCCGCAACACTAAAGGACAGATATACTTTTGCTGTTGATTATAACCACCAGGATTGGAGTAGTGCCAACAACACAGGCGTCAATTATACATTGGTAAATAGTGATAGGATCTCTGCTGGTTTTCAATTCTCCAAGAAAAAACCATTACCAGCAATCTATCAAGGCTTGTCCAACCAAACAGTGTGGTATGAAAAATCATTTTTTCAAGCAGGCGTTTTTTATAGTAATTCTTACTTGAAAATGTATGGACAACAGTTGAATGATTATGGTTTTACCATTGGTGGTGGCCTTCATGCAACACGCTCTGGCCTTGGTATACAAGGAGCTTTGGAATTTGGTCAACGAGGTACAACTGCTAATGGATTGATCAAAGAAAAATACACACAGTTTACACTGACAATATTGTACAAAGAGTCTTGGTTTGGTAAAAGAAAATATAATTAAATGCTGGACTATTCCAGTAGTAACTCGTTGTTCGTTCACAGAGCAACTTTATAGATTAAATAAGGGTGAGGGGCAGTAGTCTTGCTGCCCCAAACATTTTTATTCTATCTTCATTTAATGAATAGGTTACTTACAACAGCACTATTTTTCTTTGTATACCTCAATATTCACGCACAGCAAAACCTAAGATTGGTAAAATCTACAGGAAAGCTTCCAATGCTGGCCTATGGATTGGGCGAGGAGAGGCTTGGTGGTGCAAAATTGGGCTGCATTGATACCAATATTGTACTATTATTGATTGACTCTACCAAGGATATGTACAAAGTACAGTTATCAAAAAATCATGCGGCTTATATCGAGAAGCATTACACCAAAGAAGATACAACTATTAAGCAGAAACCATTCTATCTAACCGATGCTTGGAGTGTTAAGGGTGTAGAAGACAGTTTTGATATTGTATCTATTAGCATGGGAGAAAAGCTACCTTATAAAACGTGGATGGAAGTTTCACCTGCCAAAATTATGGTAGAACTCTATGGTGTGCAGAGCAACACCAACTGGATTCAGCAACTGCAATCGGCCAAAGAAATAAGGAACATTTACTTTAACCAAACAGAAGATGATGTAGTACAGGTAACGATTGAGTTGAAGCATCAACAACACTGGGGCTATACAGTAAGCTACCACGGCAAGGCCCTTACCATCAAGATAAAACATCAACCTAAAAAACTGGATATCAAAAATTTGACCATTGCAATTGACGCTGGTCATGGAGGCACCAATGTTGGTGCTGAAGGGACCTGTTCAAAAGTGGAAGAAAAGGAATACACATTGAAGTTTGCAAAGGCATTAAAAAAATACTTACAATCACAAAAAGTAAAAGTGATAATGACAAGGGAAAAAGACACCACAATTGACAACCGTGACCGTGTACTCTTGCTTCAAAAACAGAATCCCGATATTCTCATCAGCCTGCACCTTAACTCTTCTTCAAATTTTATGGCACAAGGAGTAAGTACTTATTATAAGCATATAGGCTTTCGCCCACTGACCACAGCCATTTTACGAAATATGCTCAAACTGGATTTGAATGAATTTGGCAATGTGGGTAATTTCAATTTCACTCCCAATGCCATCACCGATTTCCCCAATAGCCTTGTGGAGATTGCATTTTTAAGTAATCCCAATGACGAAAGAAAAATCCTCAGTCCCCCATTCCATGATGCTGTAGCAAAGAAAATCTGCCAAGGGATAATCGATTTTTTGAAGCAAGCGAAAGATTGAACGGCAAAAAATCATTTCTTAAGCATCCCACTACAAAAACGGCGATACTTGTGCCCATCAACACCTGTACTAGTTTGTAGCAGCCTATTTGCAGTTGGCTGAAAGAGCAATTATTATAGATAGAAAACCATCGGTTGAATGAATTTCTTCATAGTAGATTTTGACTTTGGAAATAGCATTCATCTATATACTTTTGATAGCTGTAACCACCTGTGTATCAATGTAGCAGAAATTTAACACAAAAATGGGTTACTTTTTTTCCTTTAGCGTATTAAGGGGCAACGAAAGCCTGCCATCGTAAACCATTAAATCAAACAATTACATGGCAACTAAAATAACCTTCCAACTCTCCGCGAACATTGTAGCTGACGCCACTTCTGGTATTTTAGTAGGCGAATTTAATAACTGGGATTTCGAAAACGGCATCAGCTTAAAAAAACAAAAAGATGGTTCCCTAAAGACAACCTTGGAATTGGAGCCGGGTATTTATCAATACCGTTATTTTTTAAATGATGGAAGATGGGTAAACGATGACCGTGCTGGCCATTACAATTTCGTTTCAGAATATCAAGTCGATAACTGTGTTGTTACTGTAGCTGCGCCACCAGTTAAGGCTCCAGCAAAACCCAAAGCGGCGAAGGAAAAAACTATCACCAACATTGCAGAAAAATCAAAGGCACCAGCAAAACCTAAAGCCAAAGCGGCTAAACAAGCACTAAATGTCGAGACACCCATTGATACAGTTGTTCCAAAAGCAAAAAAGTCTGCTAAGAAAAGCTCCTAATTTATCTATACATAAAGAAATCCCGCAAATACTATAAACTGTTTGCGGGATTTTTGTGCTTATAGCTTGTTATTTAGTAGCAAGTGCTACTGCACATCACCTTTCATGAATTTATTCAAAATCATCCAAACAAAAACATTGTTCAACCAATTAATGGGTTCGGCTTTATTGTTCAGCCCAAAACCATGCCCGCCGGACTGCAGAACATGGATTTCAGCCGGCACTTTATTTTTCAATAAAGCTTCATAAAACAAGAGGCTATTTTGAATGTTTACTGTTTTATCATCCGCTGCATGAATGATAAATGCAGGGGGTGTTTGGGGCGTTATCTGTAGTTCATTGCTGTATAAATCTATTTTTTCCTTTGCCGGATTTTTGCCCAGCATATTTTCCCTTGAGCCCCTATGCATTAAGCTATCCTGGAAACTGATAACCGGATAGCCAAGTACTATAAAGTCAGGACGGAGATTAGTATTCGATTTATTCTCAATGGTAGTGGTATTGAAATGTGTTCCGGCAGTTGAAGTTAAGTGCCCACCTGCAGAAAAGCCCATCATTCCAATATGTTTGCTGTCAATGCCAAATTCAATTGCTTTTTCCCTCACCAGTTTTAACGCTTGTTGTGCATCCTGTAGGGCAACAATTTCTTTATTTATCACACATTCGGAGTCCAATGGGTTTCTATATTTCAATACGAATGCAGCAATGCCCCTTTTGTTGAACGCTTCCGCTACTTTAAAACCTTCATGATCTATGGCTAAACGGGCATAACCTCCACCTGGGCAGATAATGACGGCTGTTTTAAACGAATCCCTTGTTGCAGGCAGATAAATATATAGGCTTGGCGAAACAATGCCTGCTACTCTTCCTTCTGCTGGGATGTTTTCTTTTTTGTTACAGGGTTTACTATTAGGTAAGGCCCCTGTATACAAGGGAATCTCCTTTTGAGCATAGGTATTTATATTGTAAATCAATATGCAAAGGAGCAATAATGGCTTAAACATAGCTATTCGTTAATGGAATATGAAATTAACTGTTTTCTTCAAGTTGACACGCTGCCGAATTTTCCGGCATCAATTTTATTCGTTAGTTGATTGCACTTTTGCCTAAAATATACTTCATCCTTGCCCATTTTCCCATTGTCCTGTAGGGCAGGGGGCAGTGGCCACTTTCGGCTTTCGCCACCTGTGTGTCAGGCTCAGGTAGCCTGTCAGTTCCTGCTGGCCGAAGTCCATTTTCTTCCCGATCTGGTTGATGCTCATATTGGTTTGTTTTTGTTGCCCGGAAAGTCATGAAAAAATGACACACAAAAAAGTGACACATTTTAAAATGTGTCAAAAAAAAGTGTGTCATTTTTTTTCGTCGTATTTTTTGCAATGTCCAACCATCGGTTTTTTGTAATGCGGTTTATTCCGCTTGGTACATATAAATGGACTGCTATGGGCAGTATGGCAAATAGGGAGGAAGCTGTCCAACATTTGACGGGAACCCAGTGGAACGCAGGGCGTTGCCATAACGGTTAGGGTAAGTTCGTAGAAGAAGGTCACGCAGTGTTTCGGTATAGAGTTCGAGATAATAAAGCGCAATGAAACAGGGATGTTCAAGGTACTGCCGAAGGGATGGGCCGAGGAAAAGACCCCTTCGCTTGGCTCGATACCAACAGGAAGATGCTCAAAGCACTATGAAAGATTGAACGGAACCAGTGTCGCAATCATACCCTTGCCTCGATAGAATTATGCTGAATCGTTTTTAAACAGCTTTTAAGAAAAATGGGTGAACATAATGGCCCCAACATCAAAATGAGCCATTACCGGATTAACCAATATTTTCGCATCCTAAATATGCTCTCTTGCGTTCAACAGTTTATTTAATCACCCCTCCATTTACACAATTGAATACGCCTTATCCCGCAACGGCCTATTTAAAAGGGTTCCTCAATACCAAGAACATATCATCATTTCAAAGCGATTTGGGAATAGAAGTAACCGTGAAACTTTTTTGCAAGGAAGGGCTGGAAAATTTATTTAAGCAGGTGAGCGTACAGATTTCATCCAGCATTTTGACCGAAGAACAGGAATTAAACATCAAACGGATTATTGCCCTTAGAGAAAACTACATCAATACTATTGATGCAGTCATGGCTTTTTTGCAGGGGAAACAGCCAACCTTGGCCCATTTAATCTGTAGTAGGAGCTTTTTGCCCGAAGCATCCCGTTTTAAACAATTGGATGATTTACACTGGGCCTTTGGCACTATGGGTACCATGGATAAAGCCAAACATTTGGCAACTATGTACTTGGAAGACCTAAGCGACTTGGTAAAGGAAACTGTTGATGTCCATTTTGGTTTCAGCCGCTATGCTGAAAGATTGGGAAGAAGCGCCAATAGCTTTGATGAACTTTACGGAGCATTGCAGCAACCTTATACTTTTATAGACGGGTTGCTAATTGATATTTTGAAAGAAAGGATGGAAGAACTGCAGCCAAAGCTTGTTGCTATCTCCGTGCCTTTTCCCGGTAACTTATATGCAGCCTTCCGCTGTGCACAGTTCATCAAAGATTGTTACCCTAACACAAAAGTGGCTATGGGCGGTGGCTTTCCAAATACAGAACTGCGTTCCCTAAAAGATCAACGGGTATTTGATTTTTTTGACTTTATTACATTGGATGATGGGGAAGCGCCTGTAGAAAGCCTCGTTGCTTTTATTGAAGCAAACAAATCAGTGGAAGAACTGAAAAGGACCTTTTTAATGGTTGATGGTAAACTTACCTATATCAACAATAAAGCCTGCAAGGATTACAAACAAGGAGAAGTGGGTACACCGGATTACAGTGATTTCTTTTTGGACAGGTACATACAAGCCATTGAGATCATCAATCCCATGCATAGCTTATGGAGCAATGGGAGATGGAACAAGCTTACGATGGCCCATGGCTGCTATTGGGGCAAATGCACTTTTTGCGACATTAGCTTGGATTACATCAAACTCTATGAACCGGTGGCTGCAAGTCTTCTATGTGATAGAATGGAAGAGATGATTGCGCAAACCGGGGAAACAGGCTTCCATTTTGTGGACGAAGCGGCACCTCCGGCCTTAATGAGGGCATTGGCCTTGGAAATTATCAAGCGGAAACTAATTGTTAGCTGGTGGACAAATGTTCGGTTTGAAAAAAGCTTCACCAAGGACCTGTGCCTGTTGTTAAAAACAAGCGGTTGCATTGGAGTTAGCGGTGGACTGGAAGTAGCCAGCGACAGATTATTGGAACTGATTCAAAAAGGAATTACTGTATCACAAGTAGCCAAGGTAAACAGGAACTTTACTGAAGCGGGTATCATGGTCCATGCCTACCTCATGTATGGCTTCCCTACTCAAACGGCACAGGAAACAATTGATAGTTTGGAGATGGTAAGGCAAATGTTCAAAGCAGGCATTTTGCAATCTGCTTTCTGGCACCAGTTTGCTATGACTGCCCATAGCCCAGTGGGATTGAACCCTGAAAAATTTGGGGTCCGGAAAGCCAAAGAAGTAACTGTGACTTTTGCCGACAATGATGTGGACCATATTGACCCGACTGGTACAGACCACGATAATTTCAGCTTCGGATTGAAGAAATCTCTGCTCAATTTCATGCATGGCGTTGGTTTGGATGAACCATTGCATAAATGGTTTAAACATAAAACACCAAAACCATCTGTTGCGCTAGACTTTATCCTCAAAGCCTTACAGGAGCCGGATTTGGCTACTCATAAACCAACTACCAAAGTTGTTTTTATGGGCAATACACCAACCATTGAAATTGTTAGCAGAAGTAAGAAGGGGAATCAATGGGAAGAAGCTTCTATCACCTTCCAAACACAAAAGGAGGTTATAAATATCAAAGTAGACAAAGACAAAGGAGAATGGCTATGCTTGCTGCTTCCCTTGATTTCAATCAATAATCCAAGAACCTGGTCCCTACAAGAAATCGCAACCAATTATGAAACTGCTGGCTTGGACGATTTCGAGCTTTTTTGGGATAATAAACCCGTGAATGGATTGAATAAAGTTGGATTGCTGAGGCTATAAAATTCTATGGAACAATACTTTTTTACTTTACAGGCAAACAAATAGTGAATACCGTCCCTTTGCCCAATACACTGGAAGCCCGAATAATACCATTATGGTTCTCCACGATTTTTTTGGCAATAGCCAAGCCAATGCCTGTACCTTCATATCCCCTATTGTTTAGTCTTTGAAAAAGGCCGAATATTTTTTCTTCATATTCGCTCTCAAAACCAATTCCATTATCTTTCACTGTAATGCACACATAATTTGCAGCATTAGCTATTTCCAACTTTTTAGCTGCTAACGCAGTGAGTTTTTTTTCTGCTATGCTAATGATTGGTGTTTTCTTATCGTTAAACTTCAGGGCGTTGCTGATTAAGTTTTGGAATAGTTGGTTCATTTGGCCTGGTACTGCGTGGATGGTGGGAAGATTGCCCACTTTGATTATTGCATTTTTTTCCTTGATGGCAATTTCAAGATCATCCGTTATTCGGTCGATGGTTTTGAAGAGGTCAACCTTGGTTCGTGACAGGTGATTATTGGAAAGCTTGGACAAGGTCAGCACATCTTCAATCAGCGTTTGCATGCGACCAGATGCCGATACCATTTTTTCTAAGTAGATCCTTTGCTCGTTATTGTCTGATTTATCTACCCATTTTGATTGTAGGATATTTCCAAACGTCTGAATTTTCCTCAATGGTTCCTTCAGATCGTGTGATGCTACAGAGGCAAATTGCATCAGATCCATATTCGATCTTTCTAACAATACATTCGATTCCACCAGTTGCTTGGAAGTACTTTTCAATTCCTGGTAACTACTTGCGATGAGTTCGGCAGCCTTTCTTTTTTCCGTAATATCCGTATGGGTAGTTACAACCCCATCATACATTTTCACTACTGTGGTATCGTACCATTTATCGTTTTGAGGCACAAAATATTCCAACCGTTGCATAGTTTCGGTTTCAATCGCCTTAATGTATAATAACAAAAGCTCGTTACTAAAAGATGGATAGACCTCTTTTAAGGTCTTCCCTAAAACTTCAACCGATTTTTTCCCAAAGAGTTTTTCATAAGCATTGTTTACTGCAAGGAATTCAAAATCTATAATTTGGTTCTTTTCGTTGCGTATTGCTTTCTTGGCAGTAATGCCATTGGGACTGCTGTTGAATACACCTTCAATAATGCCCGACAGCTTTTTTGATTCTGTAATATCTATGAAATTTACCACTACGCCCTCCATTATTTGGTCGCGCCGGATATAAGGATTGATCCGCATTAAGTAAAACTGGTTATTGGACAACGTAACTTCTTTCTCAATACTATCTTCAGATTGCAGCACTGCTTTAACATCATTAATCAAGTTCGCATTCTTTATATTGGCACTGATGTCGAACAGCGAACGTCCTATATCAGTCGGAATCAAGTTTATAATATTGGTGACTGAAGGGCTGAATTTTCGGATGGTCATTTTTGCATCCACAAAAACCTGCCCCGTGTCGGAATTGCGGAAGTAAT
>JAHEZD010000147.1 GCA_023251255.1 Chitinophagaceae bacterium | reverse complement strand
GACGAAGCTTTTATTGCCAGTCTCCCACACATTTTTGTTGAAATCAATTTCCTCTTTATCTTCATGTGTAGATGGACAACGGACTGCTATACCAAATTTCGCTGACCCTAATTCCCAATATTGGCCCGGTACAGGCCAAACAATTGCTGGAGCATTTTGGCGATGCACAAACTGTTTTCAAGGCCAAGAAAAGGGACCTGAGCTTTGTGGAGGGCATTGGTGAAATAAAGGCAAAAAGCATCAAGGATTTTGACCGGTTCAAAGAAGCGGAAAATGAAATTACCTTCTGCCAGAAGCACCATATACAGCCCTTGTTCCTGAAAGATGCAAACTATCCCCAACGTTTGCTGCACTGCTATGATGCACCTACTGTTCTATACTACCGGGGCAATGCAGACCTGAACCATTCCAAGATCATCAGCATTATTGGTACAAGAAGCCACACGGATTATGGCAGAACGGTAACGGAAGGGCTTATTGAAGCGCTTCAACCACAAAATATCCTAGTGGTGAGTGGTCTGGCTTTTGGCATTGATGGTGTAGCGCATAAGGCATCGGTAAAGAACAATGTCCCCACTGTTGGCGTGCTGGCCCATGGACTGGACTCCATCTACCCTGCCCAGCATAAATCATTGGCAAAGGACATGCTGCTCAATGGTGGACTGCTCACTGAATTCAGGAAAAGCACCCAGCCAGACAGGTACAACTTCCCGCAGCGGAACAGGATAGTGGCCGGTATGAGCGATGCCACCGTTGTTATTGAAACGGATAAAAAAGGGGGCAGCATGATTACTGCCGAACTGGCCTACAATTATAACAGGGACCTGTTTGCAGTGCCAGGCAAAATACATGACAATAAAAGCAGTGGCTGCCTGAAACTGGTCCAGCAGCAAAAAGCGGTACTGCTTACAGGTGCCGAACAATTGATCCAGGAACTGGGCTGGGAGGCAAAGAAGAAACCAACCAAGAAACAGCGTGAGCTTTTTATTGAACTATCGGCCGATGAAAAAGTAATTGTCGATATACTGAAAGAAAAGGAAACCGTTTCCATTGACGAACTCTTCCTGAAAACTGGCCTCAGCAGCAGCTCCATTGCAGGTGCCATTTTGAGCCTGGAACTGCAGAATGTTGTTTTAAGCTTACCCGGCAAGGTGTATAAACTTGTCTAAGGGCCTGTTTAAATTTGATTTCAGGAATTTGCTATGCAAATTCAATTCCCTCTTTTTGCCACTAATTGCACTAATCAACACGAATCTTTTCACAAATTGATGCCGCAGGCGGCAATAATGAATTAAATATTGGTTATTCGTGAAAAACATTCGTGCCTATTTGTGTGATTCGTGGCAAGAATAGATGCCTTTGGCATCATACAAAAAATCAATGAATTGAATTTAAACAGCTTCTAAGCACATTAAAGCACCCAACTCACCCCGCCCATCAACCACCTGCCCGGCATGGGGCTTCCCAAAAGGTCTGCATAGGACCTGTTGAACAGATTGTCTGCCTGCACAAACAGCCCCACCTTCTTGTACACAATAAAGCTTGCTTTGGCATTCAGTATAAAATAGTCCTTCGATAGTTCGGCCTTGATAGCGGTAGCTGCCTGCTCGGCCCTTGTTTTATAGATACCGTTCACGGAGATACTGAAACGTTTGATGGTGTACAGCAGTGAAAAATTGGTCAGCAGTTTTGCGTGGGATGAAACGTACAAGGAAGGAACACTGTCGCTACTTTGCGATTTCAGCCAAAGGATGCCGGCCGTAAATAGAACACGCTGGTTGCCGCCCAGTTTCTTAACAAACTGCAGGTCCGTTTCCACGCCACTGGTAGTTACATTGGCTATATTGGAAGCCAGTGCATACACGCCGGTGGGCGATAGGTTGTCCCTTCTTGGCATTTGTGCATAGGAAGTGTTTACCCAGTCTATCAGCTTGCTGTAATCCTTCTGGAAAACGGTGGCTGCCAGCTTCCAATCTTTGGAGGCATAGATATCCGCACCCAGTTCATAGCTCAATGAGCGTTCAGCCGCCAAATTGGGATTGCCTATCCTTCCACTGGTTACCAGCGCCTTGTTGTAATTGTTGTACTGCTCCGTGAAATCGGCCTGGCGTATGGTCTTGCCGATACTTCCTCTCAACTGTACCTGCTTCAGTTTATAGGAAAGGTTTATTTGGGGCACCAGTTCCGTACCCGCATTATCGTCATGGTCCACCCGCAGTGCCGGGCTTACCGTAAAGTTCCTTACCGGTTCCATTTGCAGTATGCCAAAGGCGGCCAGTTGCTTCACACTATGGTTGCCCCGGTCATTGGAGCTGATGTTCCTGCTCTGGAAATTGGCGCCTGTTACCAGCGTTGTGCTTTTGTTGAAACTGTATTCATATACGGCCAGCAACTGCCATAGTTTGGAGGTACTTGTATTGGCCGTGGAAATAGGATTGTACTGGTAGGTATCGTCCAAGGTTTTATAACCAGCGTTGATTGAAAAATGGCCCTTGTTCTTTTGGTATTCCAGTTTGAGCCTGTTCCAGAAGCTCTGCACTTTTTCATTGGCAGTATCGGAAGTGAATGCCGTATAATAGTTCTGTGCGGCAAACTTCCTGCTATCGAACGATGAGCCGAAGTTGATGCGCCAATGGGCATTGAAGTTATGGCTGATGGCCAGTGAAACAGTATTGTTATTGAAGAAACCCGTTGTTCCCCTTTGTGGTGCACCATCGGCATTGTTGGACAGTAGCCCCCCATTGATGCTGGTTTTGCCATTGCCGTAAAAACCACCTGCACTTACCCTATAGGAACCATAGGAGCCTGCAGCAGTTTCGGCCTGGAGGGTATTGTGTTTCTGCTGCCGGTCAAATGCTTTGGTGATGATGTTGATCACGCCGCCCACTGCATCGGAACCGTAGATGGCAGAGGAAGCCCCTTTCAGCACTTCTATCCTTTCAATTTCTGTGGGAGCAATGGGTATATAGGCATTGAAATGGCCGGTGTTGGGATCGTTGAGCCTTAACCCATCCACTATCACCAGCACCTGCTGGAAAGTGCCCCCACGCATCACGATATCACTCTGTGCGCCCATGGGTCCCCTTGACTGCACTTCAATACCGGGCACATAGCGCAGCAGTTCATCCAATGAATGAACGGGCAATGCAGCAATATCATCACCCTTGATCACAAAAATATTCCTGCCCGTGCTGGATGATTTGATTGAATGGAGGGAGGAGGTAACCGTAACGGGGTCCAGTAGGGTTTCCTTTTCCTGTGCTGTTACTTGTGTGGCCGAGAGGAGTAAAAGGGCTGAGCTGATCAGTACGTTTTTCAAAGCTTTTTGTTTTGGGTGGCAAATATATAGGCACAGGTGTTTTTCGACATCAGCAAAAACTTTTGTGACCATTTATTTACAACTTTATCTTTGCACATGGCAACAATAAAATCTCCCCGCACAAATCCTGCTTCCTCCAGAAAATTTATTGATGGTTTAACTTTTGACGATGTACTGTTGGTTCCCGCTTACAGTCAGGTTTTACCAAGGGAAGTGGATATCAAGTCCCAGCTCACCAAAAACATAGTATTGAACGTTCCGATGCTGTCCGCAGCTATGGACACCGTTACCGAGGCCAATTTGGCCATTGCCCTGGCAAGGGAAGGCGGCCTGGGCATACTCCATAAGAACATGAGCATACAGAAACAGGCCGAACAGGTATGGAAAGTGAAAAGAAGTGAGAGTGCCATGATCATAGACCCCATTACCCTATTGGTAGATGCCACCATTGGCGATGCACTGAAGCTGATGAAGGAATATAAAATTGGTGGCATACCGGTGGTGGACAAGAACCAGAAACTGGTGGGCATCCTTACCAACCGTGACCTGCGCTTTGAAACGGACAAGAGCAAGAAAGTGAGCGAAGTGATGACCAAGGAAAAACTCATTACTGCACCCGAGGGTACTGACCTAGCTAAAGCCGAAACCATTCTCCGCAATTACAAGATTGAGAAATTACCAGTAGTGAACAAACAGGGCAAGCTGGTTGGTCTGATCACTTACCGTGATATCCTGCAACTGACCAATAACCCCAATGCTGTAAAGGATGGTTATGGCCGTTTACTGGTGGGTGCTGCCCTGGGCATTACCAAGGACCTGATGGAACGTGCCGATGCACTGATCAATGTGGGTGTGGATGTGGTAACGCTGGACTCTGCCCATGGTCATAGCAAGGGCGTGATAGAAGCATTGAAAGCCTTGCGCAAAAACTTCAAGCAACTGCAGATCATAGCGGGCAATGTGGGCACGGCAGAAGGTGCATTGGCATTGGCTGCAGCAGGCGCCAACTGCATTAAAGTGGGCATTGGCCCGGGTTCCATTTGCACCACACGTATTGTGGCAGGTGCGGGTGTGCCGCAGTTGACAGCGGTAATGGAAGCCAGCCATGCACTGAAGGGCAGGAACATTCCCGTGATTGCAGATGGCGGTATCCGCTATACGGGCGATATGGTAAAGGCACTGGCAGCAGGGGCCAATGTGGTGATGATGGGCAGCGTGTTTGCCGGTGTGGAAGAAAGCCCCGGTGAAACCATTATCTATGAAGGCCGCAAGTTCAAGGAATACCGTGGCATGGGCAGCTTGGGTGCCATGAGCCAGGGCAGTGGCGATAGGTACTTCCAGGATGTGGAAGATGATGTAAAGAAGTTTGTACCAGAAGGCATTGAAGGCCGTGTGGCTTACAAGGGCACACTGAGCGAAATTGTGTACCAATACGTGGGTGGCCTGCGCTCCGGCATGGGCTACTGCGGTGCCAAGAATATCAAGGCATTGCAGAACGCCACGTTTGTGAAGATTACCAATGCGGGCATGAAAGAAAGCCATGCACATGATATTGATATTACCAAGGAAGCACCTAATTATAGTAGGAAATAAAAACAAGTGCCACACTTTAGAAGATGTGGCACTTGTTTTTTAGGGTACAACCTACGGTTGTACCCTCTTTTTTATTGACTATGGTAGAACGCTGGTAAGTGGTCTTGTTTACATAGGCCCTTCATAAGGTTTCCATAAGGTCTCCATAAAGTTCCTATGACCTCCCTATAGTTAAGATTAGGGTTTGGCAGGAATGGAATCAACATAGTAGGTAATATCTTTTGAGATGGTTTCCCGTTGACCGGTATTTGGGCTTTTATAACTAATCTTTACAGGCAGGGTATGCTTGCCAGGCTTACCGTCGGCTTTGATGGTTGTTGTTACGAAGCCCACGGCATTTTCCACTGTTTTCTCGTTGATAGTTATGATTGGATCCGCAAAAGCATAAAAGCTGCCGTCCACTATTCCTGCATTGATCTCCAAGGTTTCGCCAGCACTTACATGTACCTTGTCAATGGTTGAGATCAGTTGGAACCTATTGGATGGAATGCATATCAATACATTGGTCTTGTAAAAACAGCTCATCAGCATTTCATTCTCCCACCTTCTAATATTATTCTGGAATTTCGATAGAATAGCCCTTGCCATGTTATTTGAAATACCGCTGAAAAATGTATGGGCAAAATCCTTCCCCTGTTTGGAACTATCAAATGAAGCTGTTGTTATCATGGGCGGCGCTTCCAAATGGGCGTTTAGTTCTGTATCTATACGCAACATGTCATCCTTGTATTGCCGGAGCAATTTGTACAATTCATTCCCCTTTCCTTGCTGCATGATTATTTCATTCACCGCTTCATCTGTTGCACTTTTTGCTAGACTGCTTTTCAGTTCATCAATTTGAGCATATATCGCTGCAGATAGTTTGGACACTTGGTTTGCCCTGTCTTGCCAAACAATGGCAATGTCCCTTAAACTAGGGTCAGGATCTTCTGCTCTTCTCGATAGCTCGTGTTCTATTTTCTGATTTGCTACTACCAACCTGCCATTGGAGCCTTCAAAGCCTTCTTCCATTATGCTGCTTAACAGGTTATTCTTTTCCCTTTCTGCATTGGAGCAGGCAGTTAAATAAACCATAGCCAATACAATAGCATTGAGTTTAAGAAATTTGTTGGGCATAAAGTATATTTTAAGCGTCTATTCTTAGTGATAGCAACTAAGGCTTACTGGCCACCGAATCCACATAGTACACCAATTGCCTAACAAGCACAGCCTCCTTCAAGTCCCCATTAACGTAATTAATCCTAATGGGCACAATATGCTTGCCTGCTTTGTCAGAGGCTTTTATGGTAGCCACGAAATTGCCTTCAGGTGAAATACCAATTGGCCTGCCATTGATGCTAACCGCTTTAGCCCTGGAACTAAAATTTCCAATTCCTGCCGTTACTTCAATGGCTTCATTGGGCCTTACATGTGAACTGCTTAAAAAAGCAATGGGATTATCATATAAAACATAGCCACATGAATTAAAATCAAAAGAACTTTTCTTCAAGCAGAAATGAACGATACCATTTTCCCTTTGCGCAACTATATTTTGGAACTTGCTCAGCACAGCCATGGCAGCAGCGGGCGAAACCTTTGTAAAGAACGTATCCGTAAACTGCTTTGTGCCAACCACCTTATCAAATGATGTATCGACAATAGTAAAATAGCTACGGAATTCATTGTTGATATTGGAATCAATTTTCAAAACATCTTCCTTGTACTGCAATAGCTTGGCGTACAACTTTTCACCCCTGCCCTGCTTGATGACAACATCCTCCACCACCTGATTGTTATTACCCTTTATAATATCAACCTTCATGGCTTCCATGTATTGCTGGACTTCTTTGGATAACTGGGAAACAACCAAAGCCTTGGGCTGCCAGATTTGGGTGAAGTCCCTTGTACCTGGGTTTGTTAGATTTGACTGCATCTTCATTTGGTCAGAAGCTGTGCCAGCTTCTATATAAAATCTTGCATTGGTCAATTCTTCATCCATGGCCTTGAACAGCCTATCATTCTTTTCCCGGTCTGCATTGGAGCAGGCAGTTAAACAAACCATAGTCAATACAATAGCAATGGCCTTGAGTTTAAGAAGTTTGTTAGGCATAAAGTTTATTTAGGTAGTGGTGTTAGGGTTTTGTAGGTATGGAATCAACATAGTAAGCTACCTCTCTATTCATAGTCTTCTTAAGCCCGGTTCGGGTTTCCGTCACTTCAATTTGCACTAACACCTTGTGCTTACCAAACGCAGGGGGCGCTTTAATGGACACCATGGCAAATCCATCATCGTCCACTTTCGCTAGCTTACCGCCAATGCTAATTGTTGGTTTTGCCACTTTGGGATCTGCATACGAAAGCCCTGCAGTAATGACCACCTCCTCCCCTGCCCAAACATGTGTACTGCTTGCTGATGCTATGATCCTGTACGAGCTTCCAAGACGACAATATGCTGGGTTGCTTCTCTTAAAGCAAAAGTAAAGCGTGACATACTCCATATTTATAATATCATTCTGAATGACAGTCAAGGTGGCAATCGCACGTTGAACATTTATATCCGTGAAGAATCTTTTTGAGAACTCCTTTTCCGTAAGGGAATCAAAGCGCTTAGCAGCAGTAATGAAACTGCGTGGATAGTCATCATTGTTTACTAAAGCGGAATCGCTGAGAATCAACCTGTAATACCCTTTCAATTTTCTGTACAGCTCTGCGCCCTTTGTTTTGGTGTTCAACAACTTATCTGCACTGGTTTGCTTGCCTTTCAAAACGTATTTCAAGCTATCTATGAATGAGCATACATGATTTGCAGCTTTATCGACTATCAAAGCCTTCGGCTGCCAAACTTTTGCATATCCATTCAATTCAGGGTCATCCATTTTTTTGTCAATTCCTCTAAGTATTTGGTTATTGACATCCATCAAATTTTCATTGGAGTTTCGTAAGTCTTCGCAAGCTATTCTAAACAGGTCATCATTTCTTTGCCTTTCTGCATTTGTACAGGCAGCTAAACAAACCATGAATAATGCAATAGCAAGGGATGTGCAACTAAGCAATTTATTGGGCATGGGTCTTCATTTAATTGACGGTACTAGGATTTGTATTTGCTGAATCAACGTAGTAAACCACTTCCTTTATCACAGCTTTAATTTCTCCTGTTTTAAAGTCTTTGTACTCGATTTTAAAAGGAACAGTATGCTTACCTATTTGGTTGGATGCAGTTATTGACCGCTTCACAAATCCTTCATTATTAAGTTTTGTAGGTTTCCCGTCAATTGTTATTGTAAGTTTCCATCTCTTGAAATAGGCATCAAACAGACCAACTGTAACATCCAATGGCTTGCCAGCCCTAGCATGTTTATCGCTTGGATAAGCTACCATCTTGATACTGCTAAAAAAACCGCAATGCAGTATCATGGGGTTTGCTTTCTCCCAGCAAAAAGAAAGCAGTTCATGTTCAATGGCCCTGGTATCACATTGAAACTTGCTCAGTGTTGTAATGGTCTGCTGACGGGAGCCATGGCCAAAAAACACTTTCGTAAAGTCCCTATCCTGTTCAGGAAGCGAGTCAAAGCTTCTGGGGATGACGGTTTTATAGGACTGGTATTCCTTCCCTATTGTTGAATCCACGGCCAATAAATTGACCCTGCATTGTTTCATTCTCGCATACAGTTCTTTTCCCTTTTCACCTATCCATTCATCCACGCTTCCATTGGCATTATTTAAACCCTGTTTCAAGCTGTCCATGTAACGATACAGCTCATCCGAAAATTTGCTTACCAGTAATGCTTTCGGTTGCCAAGCCTCTGCACTTTCATAAACGTATTGATCAAAGTCATCCATGTTCCTGCTAATGGCCAGGTGCAGTTGGCGGTTGGCTTCAGACAAATTGGAACTGGCAGTCATCAAGCTTTCGTCCATCCCTTTTAATAATACATCATTGGTCCCTTCCTTCCCATTGGAGCAGGCACTTAAACAAACGATTCCCCATAAAATCATGGAAGCTTTGCAGGTGATTGTTTTGATGGACATGGGCTGGAATTTGGGTTGCCCATCCAAGATATTCAAATCCTTTTCAATAGAAAGTATAAGGCTTGTTAAATATGCCCTTGATACACCTCTCTTTTTTCCTCGAAAAAAAAATGTTACCAATTTTTTTGTTACATATTATTATGTAACATTTTTTTTGGTAACATTTTTTTGTAAAAGTTTTTCAGTAATCAATTTTCCACCCTGATTTCAGGCTGGTAATATTTTTCGTGGAACGATGAAGGTGGTTACAAATGAAGAAGGTATTGAAGCGGTATCGGAAATCAGCCCCTCCCATCCTAATAGTACCGATAGCACATTCACCACCTGCGAAACCAGCTACTAAGGAGCTCAGCCGCTTCGGTTCCGGTGCAGTCCTATCATGTGGACCCATCTTTTTAATGAGTAATCGTCATCTGTACTTGTGATATTTTCTTTTTTGCTTCTACATACTGACTGATGCGTTATGGGTGGTTGAGTTTGGTCAACGGTTCCAGTTAGCCAGTTTTTAAGCGAAAGACATTGGCGTTCTAATAGGCTCTCTCCTTTTTGCCATCGCCGCAAAAAGGAGCAAAAAAGGCTAGGACAACCCGAATGGCTCCGCCCGTTTACAAATGCGGCTGTTTATTTTGTTTTTGTATTTGTGAATCTCCTTCGTCGATTTGTCCGCCAGCGCTGCCCTAAGTGTAGCCCGCTGTGGTTTGCTGCTGAGAGATTGAGCTTTTCGGGGCTGCTTGTGCACATGGGTGATTGGAATGAATCTTCCAGCACTGCACCCGCT
>JAHEZD010000019.1:63022-76562 GCA_023251255.1 Chitinophagaceae bacterium | reverse complement strand
CCATTTCCTGTTCATACCTTTCTTTTAGTTTGTGCAATGAGGCTGCATCCTTGAAACTGCTATAATGTATCAAAGAAAGGCCACCACACAACGAGGTACCTATACGCCAGTCTTTATGGGTAGGTGCAAAACGCATCATTTGCAATTTGCATTTGGTTATCTCCAACGTACTGAAAATTTCAGGGAACAGTGTTTCAAAATCGGCACCACTGCATACACAAACAATATCGGCATTGAGGGGTTCACTGCCTATCCAAACAGTGCCCGTTTCAACTTGGTTAACTGCTTTGCCCCAAATAAACTCCACCCCCAAATATTCCTCCAGGTACATGGCTGTTTTTGCAATAGCGTCCCTTGGATCAACAATTGTTTCGGTATCACTGTACAGCCCCCCTATTAAATGGTGGTCGTTCACACCGTTGAACCTGTCCAATACCTGTCGCTTATCCATTAATGCTACTGGCCTACCCTCTTCCCGGAACTGTTCGTACAGTTCATTTATTACTTCCCACTCGTCCTTATGGTAAGCCGTATGCAAACTGCCGCATTCATCGTACCATAACCCAATGCTATCAGCAATTTCCTTCCAGATAACCTGGCTGCGCATGGCCCTGTTGTACAGGGCTCCTGCTGGCTGGCCAATGGGCCATAACATGCCAAAGTTGCGTATGCTGGCACCTACTGCCTTATCTGTACGTTCCACTATAGTTACCTGGAATCCTTTTAAGGATAATGCCCTTGCAGTGGCCAAGCCTACAATACCTGCCCCTATCACAATTGCTGACCTATTCTGTACCATATTTATGTTTGAAAGTGTTGAACAGTTTGTGGTGTGCATGCAGGCTTAGGACAATCAACACAATACCCAATGCGCCAGCAGTATAAAACAGGCATGAAAAGAAACTGGCCCAACTGTACTTTATTGTAACGAACTCCTTTACCAACAGTACCAGCACGGTACCCAAATAGCCGAAGGCATCGGCGATGTACATGATAAAACCAAAATTTGCCTCTATTTTATAAGTGGCAATCATCCGCTCAAAATACAGGCAGTTGAATGGAAGGTAGGCGAGGTACAGGCCCGATGTTGCACTCAGCATCCATCCAACCGGCGATAGCAGGTGGCAATTAAAGAGCACCGTGGCTATCATGGCCATGGAAATACCCATCAGCACAAGGTAGTGTGTCAATTTGAATGCCCGGTAGTTGTTCCTTATCAAAAAGAACAGGCCAATTACAATCAGTACCAGCAATGCAACCCATGTACTGGTACTTGCAAAAATGCCGGCATTGTGGCTATAGCCTGTTTCAATCCATAGCTCATTGGCAAAGTCCTCAACAAAATCCCTTACGATGGTGAACAGGGCATAAGCCATGACCACGGGCAACAAAGCAGATCCAAACTGTTTCAGGAAGGCTTTCCGTTGCCGGCTGTCCATAGGGTTACGAACGCTCCGTTCTGCCATATCATCAGGTGTGGGTGGTGGTGCTTGCTGCAGCATCCAAACCGTAAGCAGCAAGGGCAGCACAAAAAAGGCGCCCGCCGCAAAGGGCATCCACCAATCGCTTATATTGAATTGCAGCATTAACCATTTACCAACAGTCTTGGCAAGTCCTGAAGCAAATATGAAACTAGTGGCTAAGAAGGCTCCCATTATTTCAGTGGTTTTCCTGCCTTCCAAAAAGCCGAATACCAATCCAAAAACCATTCCTAAGGGCAGCCCGTTCACGAACAGGCAAATAATATTGTAAGGTGGAGGAACAACAGCAAAAAGCAGCAGTGACAGCCATGCAATGCCGATGCACCTAATAATATACCATGCACGTTTTTGGGGGTCCATGCCAGCTATGAACCTAATCCCATAAAACTTGCTCACCATATAGCCCAGCACCTGTGCCACTACCAAGCATACCTTGTAGGATATACCCCAAAAATAGAGGCCGCTGTACAATCCCACGGTATAGGGCTTCCGGAAACCGTACATACAAGTATAAATAACAAATGCACAAAAGGACATGTAGGCCACAAAATAGATGGAACGGCCATTGAGCCAACGGTTGGCGGTTGCAGTCGCTGGGGCTATCGGAAATGCTGTTTGCATAGGTTACAACAATGGCAATAGTTCGTTTAAATGTTGGATGATATGGCTCGGGTTGGCAATTAATAATTGGGCTTGTGTGTGGGCACCTGTCGTAATGCCTACCGTAAGGCCGCAACCTGCATTCCTGCCTTCTTCTATATCAATGGCAGAGTCGCCAACCTTGGCCACTTCCCCTGCGTCAGTGACGCCAAATTTTTCCATCGCCAACAGGATCATGTCCGGGTTGGGACGGTTATGTTGTACATCACTTGCTGTAACCAGTCCATCTATCTCAATGCCTACCCGCCAATGGACCTGCTGCAGGATGGCCCTGGCAGTTGTTCCATTATAGCCTGTGTTCAGTACCACCAATATTCCCTTGCTGCGCAGTGCTCCAAACAGTTCCATGGCCCCTTCCTGTGGTTTAATATCAAAACTGTTATAAGCCACTGCCAGTTCGCCCACAAAAATTTCATAGATACTGTTGACCAATAAATCATTTCCAGCCGCTTGTTCCGTTGCTATGATATCCTTGATGGCCTGGCGTTTTTCCTTGCCTGCCCCAATGGCCAGCACCAGTTCGAGGCTCATGTTGAAGCCTGCATTATTAATACATTTCATCAATGTTTTGTACACGATGTTACCCTCATCTATTGTGGTGCCAGCCATATCAAAAACGACCATCTTGATCATGTTGCAAATTTTTATTCCGCATTGGGCCATTGTGCCCAGTTATGCTGGGTGGATAAATGAGCAATCATCAATTGCCTGAAATATTCCAATGGGGGTAATGGTTTGTGCTGTTCCTTTGCCATATCGTCCCAACGCCGAATGGCTATAAAGCTGTGGAATAAAGGGTCCTGCTCAAAGACCATTGCTTCTGCTTCGGTCATTCGGCCACCTTGATGTTCTAGCGTCTTCTTGCTGGCATCAGACAATACATCGTAATAGGCAGGGAACTTGTAGGTCAGGTACCGCTTAGCAGCTACGTGGCTGGCTACCATCTTCGCTATGTTACCGGAAAACCCTTTGTCCAATAAAAAAAAGCTGCCGAGCTTTTCATGGTCCACTATACCAAAATTATCCATATGGTCCAGACCTGCTTGCGGAAAAGCAAACTCGCAAAGATGCCCAATATCATGGAAGAATGCAGCTAAAACCGTTTCGTCATCCGCACCATTGGCTTCTGCCAACTGGGCACATTGGCACATGTGTTCTATTTGGGAAACTGGTTCCCCAATATAGTCTTCACTGCCATAGTGCATATACAAGGCTATTATGCTATCAACGGTTTCCTGGATAGTGGCTGTTGGCTGCATGGACTAATTTTTATAGATACTTTCAATGGGTGCAGCAACGGGATGGTTGGCGACAAAGTTGAAGCCTAACAACTTGGCAAAAGTGGCTGCCAGTTGCTCCTGGTACAATTGCCCTTCTGTTTTCACTTCACCTGCTGGGGCAGTATCTGGCCCAAGTGCCGCTATCCATATCTGCCCTGCTTCCGGTACTTTCTTCCCATGGTGCTGCCAATTGTCTTTTATTATATCGCCCCTTCCATGGTCGCAAGTGATTATCAAGGTTGTCTTGTTCCTGTATTTCGTACTTGATTGGATCAGGTTCCACAGGTCCTCAATCATCCTATCTTCTGCATAGGCACTTTTGAGGTACTGGTCGTACTGGCCTTCATGTGCAAAATCATCAGTTTCATCAAACGCTATATAGAGTGCTTTGGGCTGGTAGCTTTTAAAATACTCACGTGCGGCAAAATAGGTAAGCATATCAGGCCTTACACCAATCGGCCTGGTGGTAAGGAACTGCATATCATTGATCAAGGACAGTTTATCATTGCTGAACTGCAAGGAATCGGCATCGGCATTCACATAGATACCGCTTCTCCATTTGTTGAAGATGTAAGGAAACGCATCCCATGTGGCAAAAACGGCTACTTTGTTACTGTACTTCTTTTGTTGGTTAATGAACTCTAATACATTGCTGTTCTTGTTCAGGGTCTTGTCATTGAAGCTTACTGCCGTATCTGGATAGCCAGTGAAGAGCTCATTGTAACCGGGATAGGAATATTGGTAGGGGTTCGCATTGTTTACCTTACTGCCAGCGTTCCTGTTACCGTATAACTGCCCCTGCTTGGCCACTACGTTCCATAAAAAGGGAAACAGTTTCTTGCGCCTGTTCTCCTTGTCCCCAGTCCAGAACTTACCAATGGTCCCAGCACTGTCCTTGGTGTATTTGGTATTCCATAGTATGGCAGAATCCGCACCGCCAAATACCTCCTGCCAGCGCATACCGTCCAGGGTAACAATAACAATGTTCTCCGTTTTTTGTTGTGCCATTGATGGCAATGAGAAAACGGTCAACAATAAAATAGCTAAAAGGTTTTTAATTGGTTTCATTTGATGGGGTTTGAGATCATTATATTTCTTGATGATTCATTTCCTGTTGTGCTGCAACCATCGGATAGGCGGTCTACTTTGAGAATTGGATTGCTTTGTTCTTACCTGCCTTGCAATCATATTTGCCTCGAAAGGGGACGATTCCTTTGAAGGATGGATTGCTTCATAAAAGTATCCGCAATAGATGAAGTATCTGTTTGCCCATGGTTAATTTTAAGTGAACTTATCGGTAATAGACGGCGGGGCTACAATAGCTTGATCAGGTATTTAGGTGATTCCTCATAACCTTGCCGATAGTAAAATTGATGCGCCTCCTTCCTTCTCTCATGGCAATGGACTTCCATACGGTCACATTGTTTCCGCTTGGCCACTTCAACACAAAATGCTTCCAGTTCCTTACCAATGCCCTTACCCTGCCACTGATGGTGCACAGCAAAATAGCTGATGCGCATAAAATCGCCTGTCAGTGCCAATTGAGGTATAAAGTTCATTGCTATGAAAGCGATAATATCACCCGCATCTTCATACACATATACTCCTGAACCAGTCGTATTGATGAGCACCGCCATTTTCTGGGCAACAACCGTTTCTTCCTGCGGATAGCCCAGTTCTTCCAGTAGCCCCCTTATGGCTTTACTATCGTCCAATGTTGCCTTGCGTATGCCCATGATCAAGCAATATTTTAAAAATACTTTTTCAATAATGCGTCCTTTGCATCCCCTGTCTCCTGCAATTGCTGCTTGGTGGCCACTAGTTGCTGTTCAATGCCCAATAGGCCCTGCTGGATTTTTTCCACTAGGGAAAGCTGCCCGTTAAAAGGCAATATGGCCAATTGTAGCTGTTCAAACTTTTCCTTTGATATGGTGCCATTTTCTGCCACCTGTTCTATCTGCTGCTTGATGGCGGTTGCCTGTAACTGGTAATAAATAAAAACAGCAGATACCCCCTCAAGCGGTATGATGGCCAGCATTTGTGTATTGCAGGCTGCATCCACCGTGCTGATACCCAGTTTGCCCATTAAGGACCCAGCACATACAAAGAATACGGATCCTGCTTTTACGGGCCTGGCCACTTTGAAACCTTTTGCAGAAAGCCTTGTTTTGCTACAATGCATCTGCATTTGCTGCCCGGTATCAGCAGGTTTAAAGAACACATATTCATCGCCATAGTAATCGGAAATGGATTGCGTGGGAGTGAAGCCAAGCTGCACTTTGGCCAATTGCCCAATAGACATGGACCTATGGGACGCTGACTTCGCTACTTGGGCAAATACCTTGTTCAGTATGTCTTCTTGCTGCTGTCCCAACAGGCTTTCCCTATGGCGCAGTTGCTGTATGCGTTGGTCAAGCCTTTCCAGTTGCTGGCTTATTTCAGATACCAATTGCTGCTGCCTTGCCAATGATGGCAGGGCTATATCCAGTTTCTGCAAGTGGGTGGAGCTTACCCGCTGCTGCTTTTTTGATGCACCTATCAAAGTGGCTATCCTGCTCCTCAAAAAATAATATAAGTAGGTATTGTCCAGCATATCTGTCCATTGGTTAATGACTGCACAAACGGTTGGATCTATGGCGGCATCGATGCCCAATAGGGCTACCTGCCCCATGGTAGCACCTGTGGCTGCAATTAACAAAGTGCCTTTTGAAAAGATCCTGCCCTTTCTTTCCTCCACAATTTCCTTGGGGATATTGACCCTTGAATCAATGGTGTTCCCCAGCCTTATATCGGCGGACCTGATGTAGGGTATGTTGAACCCATAATCCTGGTAATGGGTCTTTGGCACGAACAGTCCGTTCATGATATTGCAGATTTCACTTAGCTTTTTTACACCATACAATGATGGGTCAACCATATCCGTGTCCATATCCATTTTAAAAAGTGATGCCCAATTGAATGCCAATGCCAATGGAAGCTGGTGCTCCATTACCGAACCGCAGGGGCAAGGGAACGGAAAACCAGTAACTGTTCATGGCTGTTCTATAAAACACCTTATTGAAAACCACTGTGCCACCAAACCTGCCCGATGTTTCAAATGCCAGCCTTGTAACCAGGTTAAAAGCATGAGGATAACGGAATATGATGCCTGGATGGAACAGTACATTGCTTGTTCTGGTAAGGCCTGGTGTTGATTTTATAAACGGTGTCACTTCCATGCTGTAGCCAATTCTATCGCTCTTCAATATATTGACTCCAAAGGGGAAGCCTACCGTGTAGGCATCGGCAAAATTGAAACTGCTTCCGTTTTTATCAAGGGTAACAATGGAATGTACCACACTTATGTAGCCAGTAGCTTTGGGGTAAGTAGTGGTGCTGGGTGCTTGCGCCAAAATGCAGTGCTCAAACAAGAAGCAGGATATCAAGCATATCAAAAAGGGTCTCATTAAAGCGTGTTTGAGTAGTGTACCAATTCGCAACTTTTTGGTGGGGATTATATCCAACTAGAACTAGTATATCAGATGAAGCCGCCTTCGACAAGCTCAAGCTGACAACATCCTTTATAAGGATTGGCTAGTCACATACATCTTTCTCAGTTGCTTCAATGTTTTTGCATCAAGCCCCATTTCCGTTTTCAGGTAACTGTCCATGCTCCCATATTTTGTTTTGATGGCATCAAAAGTGGCAGTTAGGTATTTTTCCTTTACGCCCATTACATCTTCTACCACTTCTTCTTTCATGTGGTAGTTGTCAACCAGCATCTTTTTCATCCGTTGCATATCAGGCTGGCGGTAGTAGTTGGATGCCAGGTAATCTTCCATAATGGTTTTCTCGTCCACTCCCAATGCATAGAGTATCAATGCAGCACTAATGCCTGTACGGTCCTTTCCTGCTGTACAATGGAACAGTATGGCACTGTCTTTACTATTGTTTAGAAGTGTTGCAAAAACTGGCCTGTAGCGTTTGCCAAAGGATTCAATATTGGTATAGAAGGGAAGCATGATGCTGTCGCCATTGGAGGCCCTGCTCATTTGCTGCATCATCTTGCCTCTGTCCCCCAGGTTTTCACTACCATAAGGCAATGACAAGCGTAACGCACCAGCAGGTATTTTATCGGGTGCGGCACTTACTTCACTGGGGCCACGGAAATCCAGTATTTGGTTGATATGCCTGCTTTGTAGTGTATCCAGATCGGCACTGGTCAAATTGCTTATTTCCGCACTGCGGTAAATCTTCCCCCACTTTACATGCTTCCCATCCTTAGTAGCATAGCCTCCAATGTCCCTGAAGTTCATTGCACCTTGCAGGTGTACTTTACGTTGTGCACTGTCTGCTATTTGTGCGCGCAACATAAATGGCAATGCAAGCAGGAGGCATAAAACATATTTCTTCATAACATACTTTATTTTTAGTGAACCGGAATCCTTCCATCATCTGATCAAAATAGTATTGTTTCCATAGATGCCTGCAAAGCCACTAGGGCCATAGGCAACACGGGTACCGTAACGCACGCCTATAGTGCAACTGTTATTTATGGAATCAATCAGTAGCAACAACAGCAGTGCATGGCTGCACTGCTGTTGTTGCTACTGTGAACAAGCAGCTATTTTGTTAACCAAGTATCCTTGGTCACATCATCCACACCACCATATTGGCTGCCGATAGATGTTTTGTAATTGGCATTGTTGTAGTTGATTTCGTCTATGGGGTACAACCAGCGCTTAGGTATCAAACCATTGGCCGTTCCCGTACCGGGGCCGCTTTGGCTAAAGCTGGGCACGCCCGTTCTGCGGTAGTTGAAAAAAGCTTCATACCCGGAGTTCATGAACATAGCTATGTATTTCTGCTGCAGAATCTGCGTCAACGCAGTACTGGCAGAACCTGTATTGTAAGCCACATTGGCCAGGAAGGTAGCATTATCTGTTGTTACAGTACCTTGACCTGTTACCGCCAAATTGGAAATGGTTACAGTGCTGTTGCTCGTTACGTTCAATCCAAAATTGGAGAAGGAAGCAGCTATGCCCTTATCGTACCATGACTTAGCATCTGTAGCAGTTAATGTAGTGGCCCATCCCCTATTGATGCCTTCAGCTATATTGAAGCAAAGTTCTGGGTAACCAATAAAAATGAAAGGTTCAGCAGTGGCACCTGTATTGGAACCAAAATAACGCAGGGCGTTGAAATAGGAAAGGTTACCACCATCAGAAGCGGTCTGTATATCGCTCAATGACAGTTTGGGGTCAGCACCTACATAAGCGGTAAAGTCGCTGATGGGCTTTGAAATAGGAGCTGCTATTTGCTTGGGTGCAGGGGTAGCAATTACATAGGTACGCGGGTCCTTATTAGCAGTAGTAATGTCCAGTACGGTCTTGCTCACATCCATGAAATTATTGTACGGTGTATTGCCCTGTTGGAAGTTAGGGTACTGGTTTACGCTATTGAACTTGTACACCATATTGTCGCTATTGGCTGTCATGATGGGGTACTTGGTAGGGTTGGTAACAATGGCCGCAAACTGGGCCTTGATATTCAAATCGGCATTATCATCCGCACGCTTGCTCAGGCTGATCAACACCCTTAAATGGTAGGTATTGATGAGTTTCTGCCATTGCAGGTTGGTAAGGTTGAAGATATCGCCACCATCAAATGCCGTATTGCTATTGGAGGCGTTGTTCAGTGCAGTGAACATGGTATTGGCATCTTCCAATAAGGTCAGCGAGTTCTTGTACACGTCTTTCTGTGTATCGAACACAGGTGTTGGATAAGCAATGTTCCCCGCCTGTGCCATGGGTATGTCCCCTACCCTTTGTGACAACCATATAGCAGAATAGGCGCGTAAAAACTTGGCCACTGCAAAATACTTATTGGTAGTGTTGCCCAACTGCAGTTTGGACTGGTCTTCCAGTTTAATGGCATACTTCAATATCTCGTAACTGTGGCCACTATAGCTCCAGCTATATTCGTTGTTGCCCCAGTACTTGGAATAGTTGGCCACTTGGTACTGGTCCATCTTAAAAGCATTATTGGCACCGTTCTGGTCGCCATTGAAAGGCAGTTCCTCCCCTCTGATAAAATTGGCCGTAACATGGTTCAGTATCAGGGAAACAGGTATGGCGGTTGATTCGGTGGCAGCATTGGGGTTGGACAATAGGTCGCCTTTCTGGCAACTGGTGGCCACCAGGCTGATGGCTGCTCCAAGGGCTACTGTTTTAAATATGTTATTTTTCATTGTTGGTTGTTTTGTGGTCAATTAAAAGGAGAGGTTGATGTTGAAGCCGAACCTGCGGGCCGTAGTGCTTTGCAGGGCACCATTGGCAGCAGCACCGCCTGTGGTCCTGTCCGATGAATTGAAACCCGATGCGTACTGGTCTATATCAAAATCCTTCCGTGCAGCAAAGTATAGCAGGTTCCTGCCCACCAATGACACGGTAGCTGATTTGAATATCCGGCTCTTGAACATGCTCTGTGGCAATGTATAGCCCAGCGTAACTTCACGCAGTTTCACAAAGCTCCTGTCTATCATGAAGTACTCATCAAAGTTCGCTTTCAGGCCACCGTTCAAATAACCTTCCACTAGGGTTGGTGTGGTGTTGGGGCCAAAAGTCAGGTCCTTATAGTTGGAGATCTGACCGTTCTGGAATATGGGCGTACCACCGGTAATGGTTACACCATGACCAAATTCATTGCCAATCAATGCTGCTGTTGGCGCCTTGGTGCCACCATTCGTAGACAGCCATTCTGCATAACGTGCAGCACCTATTACACCCTGTACGGTAGAAAGGTCTGTACCACCTTGCATGGCTGCATAGTAGTTATAATCATAAATCTTGCCACCTATGCGTCCGTCAAACTGGAAGCTGAAACTGAAGTTCTTGTAGGAGAATTTGTTGTTGATACCAAAAGTAAAGTCAGGATTCAGGAAGCCCAGTGAGCCCAACCGTGAATCATTACCACCAGTAGCTTTTAATGGAGAACCACCGGAGTAAACAATATTGTTTGACTGGTCACGAACAAACAGGGTTCCAAATACCTCATCCAGCCTATCGCCCACTTTATAGTTGTGGTTACCTATGGCCACGATGGATTCTGTACCATATATCTTGGAAAGCGTTTCCTTGAATGTGGCGAAGTTGACGCTCACATCCCAGTTAAGACCCTTAGCAGTCTTGATAGGCGTACCGCTCACGGCTATTTCAAACCCTGTTCTCTTGGTAGTGATACCGTTCAGGTTCTGGTAATCATAAGTGGTAGAGTTGGGCAACCTTGCAGGGAAAATCTGCGGACCATTTTCCGTATCAAACCAGGTAACATCCACACCCAACCTGTTCTTCAGGAACTTGATATCCGCACCCAGTTCGTACGACTTACGGTCGTATGGTTTAAGGTTGGCATCAGCCAATGTATTGGAGTACGCCACAGATGGGGTGTTGTTGTAATAAGTAGCATAAGCCGCCGTGTTCTGGTTGCCATAGCTAGGGCCATCGTAACTGCTGTACAGTTCTGTACCATAGCCCAATAACGTACCGGTACTGATACCAGTTACCTGTTGGTAAGCCGTACCAATGCTGGACTGTGTTAAAGCACCCTTTACGTCGGCCAGGGAACCCCTGATCTTAACAAAGGAGATGGCTTTCGGGAAATCGATATAATCCGATAGAACGGATGATACCGAAACAGATGGGTAAAAGAAAGTATTGTTTCCCTTTGGCAGGGTAGACAAATTATCCAACCGGCCCGTGGTATTGATGTTGAAATACTTATCATAACCAAAGTCCAGTGAGTAATAGCCGCTGTACACCTGCATCTTGGAGCCCCAAGTATAGGTAAGCGGTGTTTGCAGAGAGTTGGACAGTACATACACATTCGGAATGGCCAATGCCCTGGTAGTTCCGTAATCCGAGTTGTAGGTAAAGGAGCGCATATTGCCACCCAGCAATGCTCCAATGTTCCACCTGCTGATCTTCTTGGTATAGTTCAATACAAAATCGGAGTTGGTTTCCAACAGGTGGCGTTTGTCTTCCCTGAAATCGCCATACCAGCCAAATTTGTACCAAGGGGTATAGGTATTGAGGTTGGCAGAAGAAGGGACCTGCTCTGTCCTTGTTTGGTTCCAGGTAGTGATCTGTGAACGCAGGCTCAAATTAAGGTCGTTGGATATCTTGTAGTTCAATTTGGCGTATGCGTAGATATCCGTTTTGTCGTGACTGCGCAACCATTTCTGCGCCATGAAATAAGGGTTGTTCAATCGGCCATATTCCTGTGCATACTGTACAAGGTCCTGTACACCTTGTGGGCCTTTGTAAATATCCTTCAGGTCACGCACATCATAATCTGCAGAGCCATATACCTTGAACATGTAGATATAGCTGTTGGGGCCATAGCTAACATCGGGTATATTGGGACTGTACTGCACGTTCAGGTTCATGTTACCTTCTATGCTCAGCTTGGGTGTAATGTTGTAGCTAGTGTTCAGGCTGAAATTATCGGAATTCAACCTGGTGTTGGGGAACATGCCCTTTTGGTACATGTGGGAATAAGAAGCCCTGATATTGTAGTTGGTGCCGCTGGAAGAGATAGCCAGGTTATTGGTGGTAATCAATCCTGTTTCCACGAAGTGCTGGAAGTTCTCCTTGCCACGGGCCACCCATGGTGTAGGTGTCCTAACACCTGTTACGGGATCGTAAGGACTATCGTACTGTTTCAGCAATTGGCCCTCGAAGCGGGGACCAAATTCGCCCAAGCGGTTGGCATTATCGTACAGCACATCTGCCTGGTTCACATAGCCATTGTTCTTTGCTTGGTATTGGTAGAAATAACCAGTACCACGTCCATATTCGGTTTGCGCTTCTGGTGTAGCTATAAAGCCCTTTTCAAACAAAGTGCTGTTATTGAAATCTACCTGCCAGCCCCTCTTGTCCTTCGTGCCTTTTTTGGTCGTGATGATGATGGCGCCATTGATGCCCCTTGACCCATAGAGGGCAGCAGCATTGGGGCCCTTCAATATGGAATAGGTTTCTATATCATCGGGGCTGATGTTCCATGTATCGGAGTTGATGGGTGCACCATCTACCACAAACAATAGGTCCTTGCTGCCACGCAGTACCAGTTCCGGACGGCCCAGCATTTCTGCACTGGCTCCAACGGAAAGGCCTGCTACCTTACCTGCCAGGGAGTTGATCGGGTTCGCATCCCTTGCTTTCACAAGGTCCGCTCCCCTTACTTCCTGTACGGTATAGCCCAAACGTTTGATTTCCTTCTTTACGCCCAAAGCGGTAACCACCACTTCGTCAATCTGCTTGTTGGATTCTTTCAGCGACACGGTAACAGTGGCCTGGCCCTCTACTTTTACTTCCAGGTTTTCATAACCTACGGATGATACCACTAGTATGGCATCTTTGGAAGAAAGGGTAATGGTAAAATTGCCATCATTGTCGCTCAGCACAGCCTTGCTGTTGCCTTTTTCCTTAATGGCGGCAGACGGCAGTGACAGGCCTGCTGTGCCTACCAC
This sequence comes from Chitinophagaceae bacterium, assembly GCA_023251255.1. Classification (GTDB taxonomy): domain Bacteria; phylum Bacteroidota; class Bacteroidia; order Chitinophagales; family Chitinophagaceae; genus UBA1930. Next base: position 63,633 of record JAHEZD010000019.1, on the reverse strand, counting down.
TTTTCCTTTAACAGTAAAGGACTGTGCAAAAACAAAGACTTGCAGCAGCAGCAACATACTGGAGAGCAGCAGTTTTTGCACTACATGGGAGGGTAACTTTTTTTTCATTGCGGTAATTTTATCGGGGTGATTGAAAGCGCTTGTTAATGTTTTTAACAGTGCAAAAGAATAGAAGAATGGAGGGCGGCGAATGCTGTTAACAGGCAATTAAGGGAGAGATAACGGAGCAGTAACATTTCGGTCACAGGAAGGAAACAATTAGGTAACACAGGAGGATGTATGATGGAGGAGGAAGAAGGTTAATTGGTTATCCCGATGTTTTATCGGGAGGTTAATTGGTGATTATGGAGGAGGTGAAGGTGTAGGGTGAGGGAGGAGAAAGGTGCGGAGGGAGGATAGATGTAGGATTGCGGATTGGGGGTGTGGATTTATAACAAGGCTGCCAGTTTTGCAGTGACTGTTTGGGGTGCTTTCCATGCCCAGGGTATACTCGAGGTATACTCCGTCCGTACTCGATCCTTACCCCATATTTATAGTATCATCCGGTGCATTTCTGTCAATTTATCAGGAAAATTGGAACCTACCAAACATCCGCAAAACCATGATTTTTT
>JAHEZD010000019.1:0-63012 GCA_023251255.1 Chitinophagaceae bacterium | reverse complement strand
ACTCCTTCGGTACTTCTTCGGTCCATGTTCGGTACCTGTTCGGTAACGACCGAAGCCCTACCGAAGGACCACCGAAGGAGTACCGAACAAGACACGAAGGAGAAGCGAAGGAACTGGTGCGTGTGGAAATGGAAGAACGAGCAGATACATTGGTAAAATTAAAAAAGTGGATTGCCCTAACGGCGACCACCTACCAGCAGGCAGGTACAAAACGTATAACATTAACTGGTTGATTATTAATAGGGAATTATTTTTGGGATTGCAACTAATAGCATCAATCTTTGTGTTGTGTGTAATGCTAAAAGGCAACAGATTTCAAAATAACCTTCCAATTTTACTCTGACAAAATGAGAAAACTGTTTCTGACTTACCCTAACATTTCACGGCTTATTTTAGGTGCTTTACTTATTCTCCTTGCACTAATTCTTAGTGGGCTTATTCCTAATACCCCCCATCTTGGAGAATATTTTCCTTTCGTTGGGACAACACTCGTTGTAATGGCCAATTGGTTTATGTTCCGCACAGAAAATAGAAATCTTAGTGCGCTTGGTTTTGACCTCAAAAAGCGAAATCTATCATTCTTGCCCATTGGGCTTATTTTGGGCATTATTGCATTTGTTGCTGGCTTCTATTTTAGGACTTTTATCACTGGTGAACAATGGAATATTAATCATAACATAAACTATAAAAGTATTCTTCAGCAACTTTATTGGGTTCTACCAACAGCGGCTGTACAACAATTTATTGTCAGGGGATATTGCTTTAAAAAGATAATAGAAATGAGCAATCAAACTACGGGCATAATCATTAGTGGTTTATTTTTTATAGGCATGCATGATTTTTGGAATGGCAACATAGTCCAGATCATAGCTTATGCAGCTACCCTTTTTATAGGGCATTTAATGTTTTGTGAAGCATTATTAAAATCGGGAACGATTTATTTTGCTATCGGTCTTCATTGGGGCAACAATTTAGCAAACTCATCTCTTTTTACTGAAGGACGAAAAGAAACCTCAATACTATTTACGACCAATCAACATGCAAACAACATGGGTTGGACACAGTTTGGATCACTCCTTCTATTAACCAACATTGGGTTCATTGTTTTGACGCTTATAGTCTGGAAATGGAAACCAAAACAAATTGCAATCATAACTTAATGAACAGAGAAGCACTAGCACTCTACATTGCATTGGCGTTATGTCGGTGGACAGATTAATAAGCTTCTGTTGTACTGCGGTTCGGGGCTTGACAAATGAAGCCAAGCGATAGAACATAACATCAACTGTATTAACTTTACTCAGCTTCAGTTTGGGCTGAAGAATCACAGAATATCAGCACAACAACAAGCCCTGGCCGCTAGCGGCCGGTTTTACACCACCAGTATGAAACCAATAGCAACTTTCGTTTTTTATCTTTTAGCGACAATTTCTTTTGCTCAAACAAAGGACCTATCTACCCTCCCCTCCTATGACTGCTCCCTGAAAAAAGTAATGACAATTATTGGCAGGCAAACAATGATAGCATCACCAGATAATAGCAAAGGACTGGATGCAATTCTTACCGATTATTGCGGCACATTTGGAAGTAACTGTATCCGGAAAAAAGAATCGGAATTGAGTGCAAGTGATTATGCCAAGGATATTTTAATGGTGGGTATTTTGAATGATTTTAAAAATTGGACCCAGCTAAAAACACCAATTATTCCCACTGCCAATGGATTTATCATTAACAATAAGATATTTAAGGACAAATATGATGGATTTGTTTATGTGGATACAAATAGAATAATCATAAGCGGAAACAGTCTTAAAGCTGTTAAAGACGCTCAATTGGCGCTTACAGGCGGACATGACATTTTACTTGTGCAAAATGGAAAAATAACCTATTTCGGCAACAGAAAAGATAGTGCCCGCTTCAATTGGTTTAACCTTCAAAACCTGAAACAAACAAACTACTATCAAAAAAAATCCGAATTATTTTCTGCCATTTATGTTTCAAAAACATTCAAAGACACAGTAAATTATTCAAAGCTCTACATGGAATTGAAATCGTATGTACAGCAATTTCTAACTATTTATAAACTGAAATTGCCCGTAAAAAAAATCAGTTGGTTCCTTCATTCAAATATGAAGGAGTACGGCACGATGTCGGGTATGTTTGGATTAACTTGCCCAGGCAATAATTCTGCAGGTTTTAGCATTCGTGGAGAAATTCATACCAATGGATTTAATACGGGATTGGTTAAACACGAATATTCACATTTTCTTTTCGACAATACTATTCCTCAAGACAACAACCCTGCTTTTTTTGTAGAGGGGTGTGTTGAGTATATAACCAATCTTAACGACAAAGATCTATTTAAAAAAAGAGTAGGAATTGCAAAAAAATTCAAGGATACCTTGAATTATGCTGACTTAATAATAAATAACAGAGATTTCTATGGGCAATATTCTGAAGCTAATTATTCAGTTTGTGGGGTATTCGTAAAATATATAATTGACAAATTTGGCATTGAAACTTTCAAAAAATATTGTTTAACAGAAAACAAGAAAAATAAAACAAAAGACATTTTCAAAAAAGATTTTGATACGCTTGTCAATGGTTACAAAGCTTGGTTGGACACACAATAAAGCATCCGCTAACAAGGTATTGCCAAAAGCGGGGTCGATTCAATATTATTCGTCTGACGGAATTAATTAAACATTCGTCATTCTATTAAACGGTAGTGCACCACCTTCGGCAATACCCGAATCATTAGCTGTTATTCTAATGACCACCCTACTGTCCTCAGTGGATTGGCATACAAGCAATGGACTAATAAACTGGTGGCTTTTTATACGATTCAATTAAAATAAACTGCATGGAAAATAGTTCAGACCAATGGACCCCAAAAAGCAGAAGCAAAAAATATTATGGAATATTATCGGGACTCACTGTATATATAATTGTTGGCTCCATTGGTTTGTATCTGCTACGCACTTGCTGGCCTGCCTATGCCATAGCTAGTAAAGATAAATCGTATACACGTGAAATGCTATTGTCCAGATTATTAATCGGAATACTTGCGGCTGCCTTTTCAGGTACTATTGCGACAAAAATTGCGCAGGATAAGGGGAAAAGTGCTTGGTTGGTTGGGGCCACGGTATGCTGTGTTGCTGCGTATATTCATTTTTGTAGGGTCTGGCAAGACTATCCAGCTTGGTACCATGCTGCTTATTTGCTACCTATCATACCCATTACAGGGCTGAGCCATTATTTCATTGCCAACAGGAAATAAATTTACTGTTTGATAAACCTGAATATTTCAAAGGAAACTTTTTTCTCTGCCACCAAGCCGCTAGTCCAAGGAAAAGCAACATCAACAGTTATACTATTATGGCTACACAAATCTGTCCAAACTGTCAATTAGGCTCTTTTACATGGATTAGCGAAGATGAATTACCGTTGACAAAATGAGGCTGTTGCGAATGTGGGTATATTGCTTTTGAAGATGAAACATTAGAAAGGGCATGTTCACATTGCCACAAAAAAGAAAGCCAATTGGAGGATACCTTAAAGAAGTATGGGTGGTGCAGTAACTGCAATAGAGTAACGAATGTGATGGATTAAAGGTGAACATAATGGAAGTAAAAGACAGTGCTTACATTTACTGCCTCAACCCAAAGTCCCAAACAGTAATGGGCAACCTGAATAGGTTCCATGTCTAAATATGAATAGCAAATGAGATATAGATTGATGCTTTTATTGTTAGTGGCTTTTTTACATGTTAACGCACAAACGGTAGAAAAATATTTTGACTACCAATGGAAACCATGTGAGGCCAATGAAGCCAGATTTTATTGTGTTATTACCAAAACAGATTCTGGATACGTTAGAAAGGATTATTTCATTCATGAAAAATTGCTTCAAATGTTAGGCAAGTACACTGATGTGGATTGCAAAATTGCCAATGGCCATTTTCTCTTTTTTCATTCAAATGGGAAGGTAGAATCCGCAGGGGCATATGTAAATGGCAAGAAAAATGGGCTATGGTTAGGCTTCCATAGCAATGGCATGATGAGTGACTCCACAGTCTACAATGCTGGCAGGATCATAGGAACAAGTTTATCTTGGCACTCCAATGGTTATATTGCCGATTCATTGGTACTGCATGAAGATGGCAGTGGGCTCGAGGTATCATGGTTTGACAATGGGTACCCTTCCGTGGCTGGGTTATATGCCGCTGGTAGAAAACAACATGGAAAGTGGAAATTCTATCATGACAATGGGGCAATTAGTTCAATCGAACTGTTTAATGAAGGAAAATTAGTAGACAAGAACTATTTTGACGAAGGGGGGAACCCACAGTCTGACACTACAAACAAGGATAGGGATGCAGTATTCCCCGGTGGCAATTCTGCTTGGCAAAATTATGTCTTTAAGAAAGTATACTTTCCTGAGCAATATAAAATCGTAAATGCAGATAAAGCAATCGTAGTAGTGTCCTTCGCAGTTAATGAAGAGGGCAAAGTGGTAGACGTATTTGTGAGTACTCCATTTTATCCGGAATTTGATAAAATTGCCGAAAGTGCTATTTCTCGTTCACCAAAATGGAATCCAGCAATTAAACATAATAGAAAAGTAAAATTCTGGATGAGGCAACGTGTTACTTTCTCCCAAGAATAAAAATCAATCATAACAAGTTGCCCATAAACGGGATATCGCCACATCACTAAGCCCTGACGTGGGGCGTCATGCTGACATGAACAACACTTTTAAAAGAAATTAAAAATAAGTGAAACAACATATTAGAAATATTGGACGGAGTTTTTTGTGCTCACTTCTATTATTTTTCATTGTTGGAATACTTTCATTGAGTTCTAATTTGTTGTTTTCACTAAGTTCAACCCTTGGTGTAATTCTTCTACTTTTGACTTACGCTTCTATTATTGGAGGACTACTATTTTTCTATTTATTGACAACTCGATATAAAACTTGGTTGACAATTTTAAATTTATTATTGAACCTCATTTTATGGGTAACTGAGCAAGTTGCATTTGAAGAGCATTTTCATAATTCATACTTATATCAAGACGAAAATGTAGGCGCTGTTTTTGTTTTGGCATTTGGAGCTTTTCTTTGGACATTTAACAAAATTGTACTTGACACAATCTTTTTATTGTTCAGGCCAAAATTGAAAGAACCTCGATTTGATAAATTCTTTAGAAAAAACAAATCGGTTTTGTAGCTTGACTATCGAGAGCAATAAGCACGACCGCACAATAAAAGTATTTGCAATAGCAGGGCTGGACGGAAGGGCAATCATAGTCCCGAAAGCTCAGAAGTGATTACTGATTGACAAATTACATAACAAAATAGCAAACAATGCCTTACCTGACGACATTCATAAGTTTTATATTTCTTTTATTTTTCACCTCTTCTTGTGGTCAAAATGCTACTGAGCATTCACTAAAAAACAAGTCATTACCAAAAGAAATCAACCTTAATCCAAAGACTACTAAAATTATTGATAGCATTTTGGTCTTTAAAAATGGCATCCAGAAATTAGAAACTGTTCAATTATTTGAGTTAAAAAATGGGATACTTGTTTCTGCAAATAGGAAATATTTTGTTAACGATACGCTTAATCAAACTACCAATGAAATATTTGATTCAAATGGGAACAGTATAGAAAGTAAAATTCTTTTGCACTTCAAAAACTCAATTCAACTATTTGAAAGAAAGCTGGATGAGCATGGCAACATAAGGCAACTCAAAACAACTGAAAGCAATAAAGTGAATATATTGGACTACGGAAACAGTTATGAAAAAAAAGAACTGGTAAGCGTGATGGTTGTTTCAAAAAAAAATAACGATATAATTAAGAGCACTTATTTCAAGTATGACCCCAAAGGGAATTTAATTGAAGAATGGACCAAAAGTTCATTTCTAGACGCAAAAAATTTATACCAATACAATAAAGCTAACCAAGTAATACTACATAAACATATAAGAAATGGGGTGTTGAATGACAGTGTAATCTATTATTATGACAAAGGGTTACTTTACAAAAAAGAATGGTATGAAAATTCATCTACGAACCCTATGATTAGAAATTATTACTACAATGAAAACAAACAACTCATTTCAGAAAAAGAGGAACCTTATGGTGACAAGGTTGAATATAAGAATTATGACCCTTTTGGCAATTGGCATGTTAAGGAACAGTCTTCAAATGAAAATATGACTCGATTAACAAAGCGGACCTTTATAAATTATTAGCCGGATTACGATTGGGCTCCCCAATATAAACCTCCTTATAACACTGGACCATGAACGTAGAAATCATCAACAAAAATTTCCTAGTAGATATTCACGGGTTTTCAGGAATAGCCGTAAATAAGGATTATGCTGGAACTGCTTTTAAACTAATGGACAAAATGTGGCAGGTAGTCAAATCAAACAACCTCAACAACAAAGGGCTCAATATCTGGGTATACGAACAGGATGAAAAAGTGTTTGCAGGAGTGGAACTGAACGGTATTCCCGAACATAACACTGGACTGGAAGAAAGAACCATTACCCTTACCAAATATGCATACTACAAGCATATTGGCCCCTATAGCTTAATAAAACAAGTGGGACAGCATATGAGGGATGAATTAAAGCGCAAAGGTTTCGAGACTACATTACCATACATGGAGATTTATGGACACTGGACAAACGACGATACCAAATTGGAAACGGAGCTTTTAATGAGCTTGAAATAGAAACCCTTTATCTAATTAACAAGCAACCGCAAGCATCCTTCATCCCTCCCCACCAATCTTCTCCATCCACCCTAAACCCTACACCTTTCACCTCCTTCACTAACATCCAGTATCTAGCATCCAATATCTAAAAATCACACATCATACATCCTCTATCCTCCTCCATAATCACCAATTAACCTCCCGATAAAACATCGGGATAACCAATTAACCTTCTTCCTCCTCCATCAAAAATCCCTCCCTCCTCTTTCGTCTCACCAATTCGGCATTTCGTCGCATTGATGGCCGTATTTTGTGTATTCCATTTTGCAGTAAGTAATTTAGCAGCATGAAGAAGGGGAAATACAAAAAGGGGCTGGTGGTATTGATGCATGTGGCGGCATGGATACTGCTTTTTTCATTGCCTTCCCTGCTCCGGCCTTCGCATGACCCGAACGAGCACCAACATGCAGAACCGGTAACCACTATCGGCAGCTTTATGGCCGCCCGTTTCAATGACCTGTTGCTCATTGGCTTCTTTTACTTGAACGCGGCTGTGCTGATGGTACGCCTGTTCTATAAGAAAAGTTACTTGCTGTATGTGGCTACCGTGCTGTGCTGCTTTGCCTGCTTCACCTTATTGTCGTGGCTGGTGATGAGGCAATTTAGCTATACCGATACCCACCTTACCCTGCGCAAGCATATTCCCTTCTGCACTTTTGTTTTCCTGTTCATACTGGCCTGCAGCATTGCCTATAAAACGATCAAAGACAAAATCACCTTTGATCAACTGGCAAGGGAACGGGAGAGCGAGAACCTGAAAACAGAGCTATCGCTTTTACGTTCGCAGGTGAACCCGCATTTCATGTTCAATGTGCTCAATAATATGGTGGCCCTTGCAAGGAAACAGTCTGACCTGTTGGAGCCTTCACTCATCAAACTGTCTTCCCTAATGCGCTATATGCTGTACGAAACAGGGGAACAAAAAGTGTCATTGGAAAAGGAAACGGAATACCTGGAAAGCTATATTGACCTGCAGAAACAACGCTTTGGCAAGAACCTGCAACTGAATGTATCCTTGAAACCTGCTGACCAACCATACGAGATCGAACCGATGCTGCTGATACCCTTTGTGGAGAATGCCTTTAAGCACGGTACGGGCATGATTGGCCAAGCTCAAATTGACATTAACCTCTATGCACTGGACCATATACTGTACTTTACAGTGAGGAACAGGTACGACCCAACCTCCGTTGACATAAAGGACAATGCTAGTGGCATTGGCCTATCCAACGTTCAGCGCCGCCTGGAGCTATTGTATGCCAATAAACATGAACTGGACATCACCAAGGACGGTGGTATTTTCAGCATCTCACTTCTACTACATTTGCACTCATGATACGCTGCATTGCCATAGACGACGAGCCGCTTGCACTGGAACTATTGCAGGACAATATCAGCAAGGTACCCTTCCTGCAATTGGTAGCTGCCTGCGACAATGCGATGGAAGCACTGCAAATAATGGAGCAACAACCCGTGGACCTTATTTTTCTGGATATACAGATGCCCGGGCTTACTGGCCTGCAGTTGATACAGAGCATGACGGTAAAGCCCATGTTCATATTAATAACAGCCTACGAGAAATATGCACTGGAAGGCTTCAATTTGGATGTCACCGATTACCTGGTAAAACCCGTGGCACTGGACCGCTTTATCAAAGCCTGCTATAAAGCAAAGGAGCTATTTGAACTGAAGCATGCACCAAAAGAAAGCTCCGCTCCTGCAAATCCGGGATACTTCTTTGTAAATGTGGAATACAGCCAGGTAAAAATAACCATTACCGATATTGTGTATATCGAGGGCCTCAAGGATTACATCAAGCTGCATTTGAGAAGCACTTCAAAACCCGTGGTAACACGTATGCCCATGAAAGCCATGGAAGACCTGCTGCCCTCCAGCTTATTTATACGGATACACAAATCCTATATTGTGGGCGTCTCCTTCATTACCTCCATCCGCAAGACCAGTTTGTTTATTGATAGCCTTGAACTGCCCGTTAGCGAGCATTACCGTGATGCCATTGCTGCACTTACTGCTAAGTGACGCCCTCCTCCAACACGTCACCTCCCCTATTGCCATTTGGTCGCAACATTCCCCCGTCTCATCTCTTTTGCCCCTACCACCCCGTACAGGCTGGATAGTTTTACATAAATATTGAAACATGAAACATTTATTGTTATTGATTGAAATGGTACTGGCGGGCAGTAGCTTATTTGCACAGATGCCCCCAGCAGGACTGAAACCTGGTGGCAACAGCTCCGTACACATTTATGGTAACGTGACTGATAACAATGGCAAATCAATGGCTGACGCTACTGTATTGTTGATGGAGAACAAAATGGATACCGTTACCAAAAAGGCAAAGCAGTTGCTGTACAAATCTGCCATTACCCAGGCCAACGGGGATTTCAGTTTTGAAGAAGTGGCCCTAAAGGGCAGGTACACGTTGAAGATAAGCAGTATTGGGTTCAAGGAATACCAACTGCCCATTAACCTGTTCAATAAGAATGCGGATGGCACCATGCAGCCGCCAACAACAGATAAGGACCTTGGTAAGGTCAAGATGACAGCCAATGCAGAAGACCTGCAATCGGTAACCGTAACGGCTACCATACCTACCATAAAACTGAGTGCGGACAAAAAAATATTCAACGTGGAAAAGAACATTATGAGTGCTGGTGGTACGGGTGTGGATGTGATGCGCAATGTGCCATCCGTGAATGTGGATATTGATGGCAATATTACCATGCGCAACAGTGCACCGCAATTGCTGGTGGATGGCAGGCCCACCACATTAACGCTGGACCAGATACCGGCAGATGCCATAGAAAGTGTGGAAGTGATTTCCAATCCCTCTGCCAAATATGATGCATCTGGCGGCGGTGCCGGTATACTGAACATTGTACTGAAGAAAAACAAGAAGACGGGGTACAATGGCAATGTAAGGGCCGGGGTTGATAAACGGGGCGGCCTAAATGGCGGTGCCGACTTCAATGTTAGGCAGGGCAAGATCAACCTCAGTGCTTCCATCAATGGCAACCAAAACAAGGACCGCACCACGGGTACCACGGAACGCATTAGCCAACTGGTAACGCCGCAGACCATCACTTCGCAAAGCAATTACAATAAGAACCAAGGTGGCTTCCTGTTTGCCAAACTGGGGCTGGACTATTTTGCTACCAATAGGACCACCTTCTCCTTATCGGGCATAAGAGTGCATGGCGAATTCAGCCCATACGAAACCATTGGCATCAACACCGATAGTTTGTACAGCAGTGGGAAGATCAGTTCCTTGAGCCAACGGTTGACCACGGGTACAAGGGAATTCAATGGCCAGGGGCTGGTACTTGGATTTAAACATACTTTCCCCAAACAAGGGGAGGAACTTACAGTGGATGCCAATTATTTTGGTGGCAAGAGCAACAACAGTTCATTGTACACTACCGACTACTTTGGCACCAATGGCGCTATCAATAGTACCTCCTTGCAAACAGCCTTGGGCTCCGGTAGCGATAGGAATTTTGTGGTACAGTCAGACTATACCCTGCCGCTAAGCAAAACGGCCAAATTGGAGGCCGGTGCAAGGGCTGCCATCCGTAACAGGGTGAATGTAAACGACAATTATTTATACAGCGATAGTGCCAAGCAATATTTGATCATCCCATCTGCTACAAGCAATTATAAGAATACCGATAACGTATATGCTGCCTATGCCACTTACAGTAACAGCATTAAGGATTTCAGTTATAAATTGGGTGTGCGTGCGGAAAGCTCCAATTATAACGGTACCCTTACCAATACCGGTGAAACATTCAAGAACAGCTACCCCGTAAGTTTGTTCCCATCGGTTTTCCTGAGCCAGAAACTACAGAACCGCCAAGAGCTGCAGTTGAGTTACAGCCGCCGCATTAACAGGCCCAACTTTTTTCAATTGATCCCTTTTACTGATTATACGGATAAATTGAATATTACCCGTGGCAACCCTAACCTTGTACCTGAGTTTACGCAATCCGTTGAATTATCGTACTTAAAAACATTCCAAAAGAGCAATACATTCTTGGCCTCCTTATACTATAAACACACCGACAACCTGATTACCCGTTACCTGTCGCAGGAAACAGATGCAGTAAGTGGCAGTACAGCGCTGATCAATACCTATATCAACGCCAATTCCAGCTATACTGCGGGTGCAGAAGCAACCCTATTGAATACGCTTACCAAATGGTGGGACATCAGTACCAACCTGAACCTGTACAATTCCAAGATCAATACCAGCAATGTAACCACCAACGGTTCAGATGCCATGTGGAGCCTGTTTGGAAAGTTCAATAGCAACTTCAAACTGCCCTCCAATTTTGCCGTGCAGTTGACCGCTACCTATCAATCAAAAACCAATTTACCTGTGAGTACAGGCGGTAGTATGGGCGGCCCACCCATGATGCAGAGCCAAAGCTCTTCGCAGGGATACATCAGCCCATCATGGGGAATGGACCTTGCCATTAAGAAGAGCTTCCTGAAAAACAATGCTGCATCGGTATCATTGAGCATTACGGATATTTTCAGGACCCGTATCAACACACAGTATTCCAGCAGCGACTATTTTACGCAGACCTATAGCCGCCTGCGTGACCCCCAAATGCTGAAACTCAATTTCACTTACCGCTTCGGTAAATTGGATGTTTCACTTTTTAAGCGGAAGAGCAGTAACGGGGATAACAGTGCAACAGAGAGTGTGCAGCAGTAGAAGGGCGAAAGGTGAAAGGCGAAGGGCGAAAGGTGAAGGGTAGAAGGCCGAAGTCTGAGGGCTAAGGATTGAGGACCGAAGGTGGGGTTATATTAACTGATGTTACGCAAAATTTCAAATACTGATGTCATAGCCTGTCCCGATGTTTTCATGGGAATTGAGCAATGTTATAAAGGAGCTTGTCGAAGTGTTGTGGAAACCAGCTTAGAAACGAAAATCGCCTTCGAGGGCCTCAGGCTGACATCATTCCCACAATCTCTGCGTAACATCAATTATTAAGTAACGTACTGTTCAACAACCTGCCTGTACCGGGGTTTAACCTAGACCATCTCCTGTATGAGCATTACCAGTTTCCTCATACCTTCATTGTCCATGCCTTTGCGTATGAAGCCCGTTGCACCCAGCAATAGGCATACTGCTTCGGTGGCCTGGTCTGCGGCTGTTGAATGCATGTACACCTGCACCGAATGGAATTTGTTTGCATCCTTGATTGCCCTGAGTGTTTCCATCCCGTCCATTCTGGGCATATTGATGTCGAGTACCAACATGGCTGGCAGTGTACTGCTGGCATGTGCCTGTTCCAGGAATGCCAATGCATCCATGCCGCTACGGGCAGATTGCATGTGGTCTTCCATACCGGATTCACGAAAGAGTTCCATTGCAATGTCTATCTCATCTGGATCATCATCAACGAAAAGGATGTACGGCTGGTTCATGTGCATAGTTAACCGGATAGTCGGTTGCAACATAAAAATAGATAAGTTGGGTGAAGAAATGTTGTCTTTTGTGACATTTATAACAGCCGCCTATGAAGTGGACTGCTTGGCGCTGTTTGCCCATACCATGTTCAATAAGAAGTGGGGACACCTACAAAAAAACAATCCGCCATCAAGTATGCTGGCGGATTGCCATTGAGAACGGGTTAACTCAATTCAACCAGTTTCTCGCTCAGGTACATGAGTACCTCATTATTTGGAATTTCACCAGAAACCTTTGTAGGTATATGTGTACTCATGAAATAGGATATTTAGCCACAAAATTACTGATTGTGCATACAAAGCATACCCCGATAATGTTGAACCAGCCCCCTAAAGGGTACAGCATTTTTAAAATTGCATTTATTTGTGCAGGGGCCTACATAAGCATACATGGAATACTTCCCTGCTGAGACAGCGCACTAATAAATATTCACGCTTTTAGCCAATGCTTCAACAGCTTAATTAGAACCGGCATTACCACCCATGTGAGCAATGCTACCATACAAACTGCAATACAAAAGAGGCGAATTAAAAGTGGTAGATGTTGGGTTAATTTACCAATAGTAAATGAAAGAAAGATGCTTGTGGGGAAAACACCGCATAGTGTTGCAATGGCCATCTTCCAACGTGGTGGTGGCAATGGTGAACGGAACCATGCTTCCAGCCCGGTCAGGTCACGATAAACTGGTTCTTCGGTAACTGTTGAAGCATAGGCCTCCCATTTTTTAAACACTGCTGAATGATAGAATGCATCCCTTTCTGCCTTGTCTTTAAAGGTCCGTAGAATGCCTATTTCCCTGCCGCCGGTGCCAGGCAGGGCAGTAATCATTCCTGCACCATGGACACCATCATGCGAGAAGGACTCCCCCAGGAATTTCCGCAATGCTTCTGTAAATTCCTCTTCTTTACCGGGCAATACTTTTCGGGTAATGGCAACATGTACAGGCATACATCTATTTTTGAATCGAATGTACGGTGGTTCACTAATAAAAGATAGCCACCAACATGACTGATGACGGCTATCTTTATTTTCGTCTTATGGTATGATTATTTTATCCACTAAGATTGAATGAACGCCAACAAATCTGCATTGATGGTAGCAGCCTCCGTAGTAGGCATCCCATGTGGAAAGCCCGGGTATGAAATCAGCTTCCCATTCTTTAAAAGCTTTACGGCTTTTGCTCCTGAAAGTGGAAAGGGAACAATTTGGTCGTCTTCACCATGCAACACCAGTACGGGTATATCAACGCTCTTCAGGTCTTCTGTGAAATCAGTTTCTGAAAAAGCCTTGATACAGTCATAATGCGCTTTTATGCCGCCCATCATTCCTTGGCGCCACCAATTGTCCTGTATGCCTTGCGATACTTTTGCACCTTCACGATTGTACCCATAAAATGCTACAGTAAAATCCTTGAAAAACTGTGGCCTTTGTGTTGCTGTGCCCAAGCGTATTCCGTCAAATATGGATAGGGGAACACCATCCGGGTTCTTTTCATTTTGTACCATGATTGGCGTCACAGCACTGATCAATACGGCTTTGGCCACGCGGCCCTCTCCGTATTTTGCAGCGTAACGGATCACTTCCCCACCACCTGTGGAGTGGCCAATATGTATGGCATTTTTTAAATCAAGTGCGGTTGTAAGTGCTGCCACATCTGCTGCATAGGTATCCATGTCATTGCCTGTGCTTGTTTGAGTGGAACGCCCATGCCCCCTGCGGTCGTGCGCAATGACCCTGAACCCTTTTTCCAGGAAAAACATCATCTGTGCATCCCAATCATCGCCAGATAATGGCCATCCATGATGGAATACAATTGGTTGGCCTGTGCCCCAATCCTTGTAATAAATTTCGGTGCCGTCTTTTACGGTAATCTTGCTCATTTGTTTTAGTTTTAAATTGTTATTTAATGAAGAACTAATTGACCATCCGCATGTAGGAAAGCATTGACAATTTCCGTTGTCATACTTAGGTTCTCGAGGCCTGCCGGCCCGCAAAGACAGATATGATGAGCGTAAAGCACAACTTGAATACGGTTTCGAGAAGCTGTCAATAACAGTTAGTATAAGATATTGAAAACCATTTGTAAACAAATGATTTTTATTTTACCACAAAGACACAAAGCACACAAAGGGAAAAACGTAGTTTTTCAACTTAGTGCCCTTAGAGGTCTTAGTGGTTAACTGTCATCCCTGCCTTTGCCGGCAGGCAGGTTCAATGTGCTTTTTTGCGAAGCAAACATTCGTTTACTCAATCTGACATGCTTTCCCACATACGAATAGTCATAAAGAACTATTAAGTTGTTCCAAAAAATTATTCGGTGCTTGATTGTAGCAATTCAAACAGGTCTCCCGCACCACCATCAAATTTTTTACCATTAACAAAAAAGCTGGGTGTGCCATTTACCCCGCTCCGCATGCCGCTTTCAAAATCACCATCCACCTTGGCTGCCAATGCTGATTGATGTATATCCTTTCTAAATTGATCAATATTCAATTGCAGTTTCCCTGCCAGTTGTAGCAAGAGGTTTTCTGCTAAAAATGGTTGGTGCTCAAAAATGGCATCGTGCATTTCCCAGAACCTATTCTGCAATGCGGCAGCTTCGGCTGCCAAGGCCGCAGGACGTGCCAACGGATGGATTTCTGTTAATGGAAAATTCCTGAACACAAATTTTGTCTGGCTGCCAAATTTGTTCATCATCTCCTTAATAATGGGATGGGCAGCACCGCAATGTGGGCACTGGTAATCCCCAAACTCTACGATTATCAAATCGGCTGTTGTATTGCCCTGTACATGGTCATGATTATCAACCGCTGGTTTTAGTAGCATCTTTTTCTATTTTTTGATAAGGGATTCTAAAGCTTCCAATATACCATCTGCACCGGGATTGATTGCTATGGGCGATTGGTAGCTCCATTCAATAATGCCTTCCTTATTGATTACAAATAGCACCCTGTTGCATTCACCCTCTGCTTCATTGTAGGCACCATACTTTTTAGCAACCTCGCCTTTGGGTTCAAAGTCGGCCAGTAAGGGGAAATGTAAATTCCTTGATTGTGAAAATGCCAAGTGGCACCATTTACTGTCAACAGAAATCCCCATTATTTCAGCATCATATTGCTTGAAATACTTCAGCATCTCATTGTACAATGCCATCTGGTCACTGCATACAGGGCTCCAATCGGCAGGGTAAAATGCGAGGATTACATTGCGTCCTTTGAATTCGGACAGGCTAATTTTTTGGTCGGGAGTTGCATGGAGTGTAAAATCTGGCGCAACATCTTTTTTCTGCAACATCGGTTAGCGTTTTTATTTTCTACAAGAAGCAGTTGTTCAAATGTAACTTTGATTATCAAAGCAGGTTGCAAAGGTACCAGACCGGGCCCAGTGTAGCAGTATAAATGGATGCCCCATTCTGTTCACATGTAAAGTAAAAAAGCTGTCCAGAAATATGAGCAGCCTTTCAATCGTCTTCTTTGCAGCCGTAGCAGCCACCAACGACCAGAAATCCAGCGCACCAATGAGGAACTGGCTAAGGGCTTCCTGGATTATATAGGTGATGGTGATCGTCTCGTGAATGCACCCTGTTTTTAATGCCGAACGGTCGTTTAAAGGCCCTGCCCGTTCAACCGTCATTTTGAATACCCCCTTTTCCCATTTTTACCTTCTTATTGGGGGATACAGCCTTCAAATGTTAATATGTCACAGATTTGATGTCACAGATTTTCATGTGACATTGAATCCGTGACAAGTGCCATGTCACATGATGGATGTCACCTAAAAATATGTGACATGCCGCTCGTTGAACTCCTTCCCAAAGGTTCCGCCGTTAACCTGCAAAAAAAGGTGACAGTCAAAAAGTATCACTTGCAAAAGGAGGAAACTGAAAATAATGGCGGCCGGCCTTTTTCAAAACGGTTTTTTTTTCAGTTTACGTACGGCAACGGCAATGAACAGCACCCAACTTCTCCCCCGTAAGGAGATCAACTTTGTACCCTGTATGGATGGAAATTGGCACCCTGCCAACAATCAGCGATATTTTTTTGCAGAAAAAATGTTAAGAGAAAAATGTTAAGAAAAAAACTTAACAAAAAAAACTTAACATTTTTTCCTTAACATTTTTCAACGTTTCTCAAATCCACTCAACATCAAGGTCAGGTTGGCAGCAAAAATGTTTAACACTGTTGGAGTTTTAATGAACCGCCAAAGAGGTAGTGAATTTTAGGATAATCAGTGGGAGGCCTACTGGCCCAGTTGTCCAGTTGCATGAAAAAATCAAGTGCATTTGCCATCTGTGGGGGAAGACTGCCAAGCCTGATTAGGAGTTTCTGCATGGGATACAGTTGCATTTTCATCGATATTGGTTTTATTTAAAATTAAAATTTGTCAACCCTGCAAAAAAATTTTTATTCATTTCCTCAATGCTTTTACCGCCCAACTCTGTATTCAATTGCCCATATCCTCTTTCAATCAACATAAGCACTGTACTAAAATAAATCTCTGTCAGCAGTACCGTATCAATTGTTTTTCTATAAAAGCCCTGTTTAACACCCTTGACCAGGTTTTGCATGAATAGTTTCTTAAGTGAACCTTCAATAAAACCATCTATCTATGACCAATTCCCAGGATAATGTTTCCTGAGGTCCCTTAAAAAAATGGCAGAGAAATCATGGCTTGAATTTTCGGTGAAACTTAAAATCATTCTCAACTCCTTCAATGGTTCAAGCCGTTTCCTTTTTATGGCCAGCAGGGACTGGTGGTAGGCCTTTATCAGGTTTTCAATGACGGCATCGATAAGCTGGTTCCTTTTGAAATACTGGTTCAGCGTTTTTCGGGAAATGCCGCAGTCATGGGCAATGCAGTCCAGGTTCAGCCATCTGATGCCCCCGTTAAGGAAACGGACATGGGCGTTTGAAATTATTTTATCTCCAAGCTCCTGCATCATTTTTTATAAGGCTTCCGATATGATTTTATCCAAACAATGAGAAAAGTTAATCCAGGTATATTTGTGTTTATGGCTATAACCACCCCAAAGAGAGATAGTGCCTGTGATTTAATTATTTGATTGTTTCTCCGACTGTTCTTTCAGCCTTATTAACCAATTCTTAAAATCTTTACGAACCATATTAGGTGCGAAAATTTTCTCCAGTTTTGTTTTGGGTCCATTTTGCGATTCTTCTAAAATAACCTTGCAGCCTTCTGCAGTTGGGATAATCATCCACGCAACATAAACGGTCATTTTATTATTATCGGTTTCCCCCAGCCAGGCTATGTTATAAGGAGGTTTGAATTCCTTTATAGTTGACGTGAATTTACCTGCCGGATGCCAGATAAAAACACTGGATGAATTAAGCTTACCATCAGGTGAATTCAGCAGCTTAATGCCTTCAGCTTTTTTATTCAATTCCGGCCATTTGGCAGCATTGATCAAAATATCCCAAACTACTTGGGTCGAAGCTTTAATGTCTATTTCGGTGTGTATCAAAAAATCTGATTCTGCTGGTTTAAACCCTTCCGGCCAGTTAATTTTATCTGAATAAGGTAAACTTGATTGAACTGCTTTTTTGTGTGAATAACGAAAGGAAAATAGCAATGACATAATAGTTGTTGTTTTCATTGTATTTGTTGTTTTGATTGTGTGAGATATTTCATTTAGAACTTAGTTCTTTATTGTTGACTGGCTAATTTCTTTTTGATCTTCATCATAATATTATCAGGGACAATACTTGAAAGTTTTGAGTTGAACCAGTTTTGAAAGCCAACCACTTTTTTCCCTTTTCCATGTAAAAGATGTTTCACAGCTTGCTCTGCTACCATTTTTGGATGCATTGGCTTACTGCTTTTATAATGATTTGTTGAGTGCATTTTATCTGTAGTAAAACCAGTATCAGTCGTGCCGGGGTAAAGAGATGTAACGATGATGCCAGTGCCGTCCAATTCGGCAGCAAGTGTTTCACTAAATGCCATTACAAAAGCTTTAGTAGCAGAATAAACGGAATAATATGGAAATGGTAGAAATGCAAGCAATGACGATACGTTCATAATCCTGCCAGATTTGCGGCTGACCATATCTTTTGCAAAGAGCTTGGTAAGTACTACCAAACTGGAAATATTTAATTGGATCATGCTCAGTTCTTCTTCCAATGGTGTTTCAGTAAAATTGCCATAGTTGCCTATCCCGGCATTATTTATCAAAGCAGTTACCAAATAATTTTCCTGCTGCACCGCTTTGTAAAGGCCTATTGCAGCATGTACATCAGAGAGGTCGGCAACAAAATACTGGACCAGGATGCCATACTTATTTGCCAGTTCTGCCTGCATTTGCTGCAGTTTAGTTTCGGTACGGGCAACCAATATCAGGTTCAATTTTTTGGCTGCTAATTGATTTGCCATTTCGTAACCGATACCGGATGATGCACCGGTGAGCAATACATACTCTTTCATTTTGTTTTTGTTTTATGTTAGTATAATTGTTGTATGTTGGTATAATCCTATTCTCCTGATTCAATTGCTGGCGGGATTAGCTTGTACATTACCGGCGTTACAATTCTCGAGAGGATAGTTGAACTTATTAGTCCGCCAATGAGCACCATTGCCAATGGTGCAATCTGGGGGTTAGGGTTCATTGCTATAGGTATCAATCCACAAATAGCAGTAAGTGAGGTCAGCACCACAGGCAGGAACCTTGTTTCACCCGACTTCCTGATTGCATCGTCAATGGAATATCCCTCCGCCCTCAACTGATTGGTGAAGTCTACAAGCAAAAGAGAGTTCTTGACCTGTATACCCGAGAGCCCAATGAAACCGATAATCGTAACAAGTGACATAGGGAAACCTGTAATCAACAGCATGATTACGCCACCAATAATGCCCAGTGGAATGACCGATAGTACAATGATTATCCCCTTGAATGTTTTAAATTGAAGCAACAGGACAGCGATAAACAAAAAGGTACTGAAAAGAATCACCGTTAAAAAGTTCCCACCCAATGTATCACCTTCAGATTCTGCCTCTCCCGATAGCTTGTAATAATATCCGGCTGGCATTTTAAGTTTATCCAGTTGTGGTACCACTTCTTTCAGAACATTATTTGCCAGTACATTTTTTTCCGTCATTGCAGTAACTTTTGCAAACCGTGACTTGTTAAAATGATTGATAGCAGTTGGTGAAGTCTCCAATGTAATTTCAGCCAGTTGGTTAAGCGGAACGGGCATTCCCTGCATATTGTTTACATACAGGTTCCTGAACGCATCCAGGTTTGGAAACTTGTTAAAGGCCGTGGTAATGAGTATGTTCCTGCTGTCGCCCTTTTCATCCAGGTAATCCCCTACAGGCAAACCAGCAGCAGCCATCCGAACAGTCCTGTCAATTTCGGCTGTCAATACGCCCAAGGTCCTTGCTTTCTCTTTGTTTATTTTTAATTTGATATCGGTTTTGTATGTGTTCAGTTCATTATTGATATATACGGTACCTTTTTGTTTCCGCAGTATATCCTCGACCTGAAAAGACAGTTTGCGTAGTTGTGCCGGGTCATCCCCAAACACCCTGACCACAATGTTTGCTTCGACGGGGCTCCCCTGCTCAAAATCCTTTACTTCAATTTTTGCAAAGGGGAAACTTTTGAAATTGGACCTTAGCTTATCGATAAGGGCTACCTTCTCCGTTGGTGTTGTATTCTCATCCATTTGAACAAAGACCTGGGCGAAGTCGGCCTTATCTTCCTGCTGCCGTATGTTATAATAAATCTGGGGATTGCCCTTACCTACGTTTGCAGTAAAATAGGTGATCTCCTTGTGGGTCTTAAGTTCGCTTTCTACCAACCGGGTTACGCTGTCAGTTTCGGGGATGTTCGCCTGCAGTGGCATCTTGATATTTATCAGGAACATTGGTTTCTCGGATGCGGGAAAAAGCTTGAACCCAACTCTGGGTATCAACATAATAGCCCCAACACTTAAGACCAATGAAACCGCTACCGTTATTTTGGGCCAACGTATAGCAACAGGCATTATCCGGGAATATGACTTATTCAGCACCTTCTGAAGAAAAACCAATAGCACATTGCCATGTCCTTTGGTATGCGTTTTCAAAAACCTGCTGCTCAGGAACGGTACAAGGGTCAAGGCTACCAGCATTGATGCCAGTACACTGGTAATAATGGCCATGGGCAGGCTTTTAATAAACTCACCGGCGATATCAGGAAGGAATGCAAGTGGAAGGAATGCAATAATCAACGTGGCGGTACAACCAATCACAGCTATGCCTATTTGTTTGGTACCCTTCAATACGGCCTCCCGTTTTGTAGCACCTTCCCTCAACCATCGTTCTATATTCTCCACTACCACAATGCTGTCATCCACCAAAAGCCCAAGTGCTACCACCAATCCAACAATGGATAACTGGTTCAAAGAAAAGCCTGCGGCATTCAAAGCAATCAAGCCCAGGCCGAGTGAGAGTGGAATGGAAATCATTACGATAAGGGATGCCCTGGCACCCAAGGGCAGCAAGGTGACAATCACCAGTATTATAGCTGTCAAGAATTCAATACCCAGGTGGCCCAACCTGTGCGATACCATGTCTGCCTGGTCAAAGGGTTTTACCATTGTAATATTAGCTGGTAGGGTCTTTTTGAACTCATCTATTACGGGCAGGTATTTTGCCTGAACAGCAGCAATATTTATATTTTCTTTCATTCCGGCATGTACCAGTACACATCGGTTACCGTTTATCCGTACCAGGTGTTTTTCAATCTCATTCTTATAACCTACTTCCGCAACATCCTTCAGGTAGATTATTTTTCCGTTGGCATTTGATACCACAGTGTTTGCTACATCATCCGCATCCAGGAACTTTCCACTTGTTTTCACATTGAAGGACTTGGTGCCAAGATTAATGCTGCCGCCTGGTATGTCAGCAGCTTCACTCTGTAAGCTGCCAATCACAACGTTTAACGGAATTCCCCATTGTGCAAGCTTGTCCACCTTCACGTCAACACGTATCTCCTGCTCCGGTGCTCCCGAATACGCTACATTTTTAAGGTCGGTAATCTTTTCAAGTTTTGTTTTAAGGTTATCGGCATAATCACGCAATACCTTTGTTGAAGCATTGTTAGACACCAACGCTACTTCAAAAACATTCACATCAGAAGGGTTTATTTTTTCTGTTTTTATAAGGTAAATGTCTTTCGGCAGGCCACTGTTCTTTAAGGCATTGACCGCTGTGGCCACTTCCTGGTACTTGTTATCAATATCCACCCCATACTTGAACTTAACCTGAATTGCTGCGACACCATCCTCAATGGTGGTTAACAGTTTTTCAATATTCTCGAGCTGGTATATCTTATTCTCAATAGGCTTTACCACCTGTTCTTCCATGTCATCGGGGCTGGTGCCAGGATATATGACTGTGATAAGGTACTGCGGCGGATGTATGGTGGGATCTTCCGATCTTGGCATGGTAAACAGTGTTACTGCACCTACCACTGCAATCATCATAAACATCACCAGGGTAAACTGGTAGTTCTTTACAGAAAAATTAGTGAGCTTCATACAGGTTATTTAATGATGGTGATGGTTGATTGGTCGTTCAGGAATGCACTGTTGGATATTATTACTTCATTAATATTTTCCAGGCCAGATTTGATATACACTTTCCCGTTATCAAACCTTTCAATTGCAACCGGGATGCGTTTCACTTTTGTACCGCCGTCAGGTATAAAAACAAAAGCTGAATTCCCGTCAGCTTCAATCAGGGCGTCATAGGGTATGGTAGCAAGATGCATTACCGCTTCAGTGTTGATAGTAGCTTTAGCAAACATTCCTATTGCTGGTTTGTTGCCATCCATAACCAGCTTCAATTCTACCTGGAAAGAACCACTGTTGGGGTCTGCTGCCTGGGATTTCCTGAAAACCGTTGCACTGAATGTTTTGCCAGGGAAGGCATCCACTGTTACTGCAGCCTGTTTTCCAATGGCGATAGCAGCCCACTCCTTGTCGGTCACACCTAATTTCAACGTCCAGTCGTTGCTGCCAGAAGTTTCATTGATGGCGAACACCGGTGAACCCGGACCAACCATTTCACCCTCGTTTGAAATCTTCTTTGTTACAAAGCCATCTGCTTCTGCATAGATGTAAGCAAACTTTTTATTGAAAGCAACTGCATCCACCGTCTTGCCTGCGATATCAACACCTGTCTGTGCATTCTGCAATTGCTCCAAAGTGGCCACACTGTCCTTGTAAAGATTGTCGGCCCTTGTATAATCCCTCTTTGCCTTTTGATAAGCAAGTGAGGCCTGTGACAACTGTGCATCTATTTCCGTGAGCTTAAGTGTGGCCAACAGTTGCCCTTTTTTGAAAAACTGCCCCTCGCTTACATAAATCCTTTCTACCACCCCGCCAATTTTAAAAGCATAACGTGCTTCATTGGCTGTTGTAATGAGGCCCGTGGCAGTTATCACACCAGATGCATCACCGGATTTAACCGGGGCTGTTTTTACGGCAATGGTTTCTGGTGAAAAACCATTGCCATTTTCAGTATGCTTCTTTTCGCCGCAGGATGCAACTATCGTTGTGGCCATTAAAAAGGCGAGGTGGCTTATTATCTTTTGTGCCATAAAATGTATTTTGTTTTTTATTATTTAAGATTATATCCTGCGTTTGCCCTTTCAATGTCTGCTGCTTTAATCCAGGTATCAAAGAGGGAAATGTTCAGTTGAAGTTTTGCGGTTACGAGTTGATTCTGTGCGTCCAACAGTTCTATAAAAAGTGCCTGACCTTCTTTATACAGGCGGAACATATCATTGTAATATTTTTGGGAAGATGCTACCTGGGACCTTGCTGCATTATATTCAGCAAGTGCAGCCCTAAATGAATTGGTGGAAATGGTTAGTTGCAGTTTTAGTTGCTGCTCCACATAACTTGTTTGTGATTGCAGTACCTGCCCATCCGTTTCAGCCTGGCGAATTTTGTACTTGTTTTTATTGCCGGAAAAAATGTTCCACTCCAGCGATAGACCGGCAAAATAGTAGACGGACTTATTGTTCACTTTAAAATCAAAAGCCTGTGAGCCAAGATCAACAAACGAATTCAGTTTTGGACGCTTGTACGATTTAGCGAGTGCTGTTATATTTTGATTGATGGCTACAGCCTCCTTCAGCTTTTCAAGTTCCTCCCTCCCGGCAACAACAGTATCAGTTAAAAACAAATCAACAGGAATGGTGGTAATGCTGTCTTTTACTATGGCTGTGTTCAAACCAGTGTTCAACAAGAAGTTGAAATATGCCTTCGCATTATTCTGTGTTTGTATTGAAGATTCAAGCAATGCATTGTATTTGCTCACTTCATTATCGCTTCTTATTACTGCGGTCCGGTTTACTTTTTGGTTATTGAACAACGAAGTATTTACCCTTAGGTTTTCGTTTACAAGAACCAAGGCTGTTCTGTAAACAGCTACAGCTTCACAAGCCTGTAAATATTTATAATAGGCAGTTTTTACTTCCTTTACCAATTCCCTTTTATACAGGTTTATCTCTATTTGCTGCAGGCCATATTGTTGTGTTTTTATTTTCCGGTTGTATTCAATCTCTGCATTCAGTATCGGGTACGTTGTTCTTATTTTGGCATCATAAAAATTATTGGGGTTAAGCAGTACACTTTGATTTTGTATTTGCGGGAAATTGTTGGTGCCTGTTAGTTGGTTAAGTGTTTTATAAACCGGGTTCATTAAATCCCCCACAGGAATATCCACGGTACGTCCGCCACCTGCAAGGGTATAGGTACCATTAAACCCAACTGAGGGAAGGAATAGTGATTTCGCTTCTTTTAGGGCATGCAAACTTTTGGTAAGCAGGAATTGTTGTTGTTTAACTGTTTCATTATTAGTTAATGCTGTTTTGATATAGGTATCCAGGCTGGTTTGAGCATAAGTCTCAACAACAGGAAACAGTAACAGAACGATGAGTATCTTTTTCATTTTAAATGTTTATTTGAACATGATATTTAAAGTGAACAATGTTCACCAATGGACAAAAAAATTATTATTTATCGATCAATTTTAAATATTCGCTATAAGCATCAGAAACAATGGTATCCGGGTTCTTTAAAAGAACGCCTTTTGTTCTTGCCCGTATCTCAAGACTGCACATGCCATGCACACAGCTCCATATCAAATATGATAACGGTTCCAGGTTATGTCCTTTGAAATGGCCAGCCTTGATGCATTCCTGGACTGTTGTTCTCAATACATCAAAGGTTGCTGCACCCTCATCCCATTCTTTTGCCTGGATCTCATTGAGGAACTCCATCGGTTCCTTTAGGTTAAACATCAGGTCATATTTATCAGGGTTTTCCATTGCGAACTGGATATACACTTTTCCCATGGCTTTCAGGCGTTCCATCGGGTCTTTTACATTGTACAACACCCTGAACTGGCCACCCAACTCACTGAAACATTCCGTATGCAGGGCATATAGTATCGCATTCTTATCCCTAAAATAAATGTAAACAGTGCCAATACTGTAATCAATTGCGTCCGCTATATTCCGGATAGTTGTTTGCGAAATACCCTTTTCAACAAACAACTTCATTGATGCTTTTAGTATCAGGGCTTTCAATTCTTCCTTTTCCCTTGCCTTTCGTTCTGCGGTGCTCATTGTTTTATATTGTAGTGCAAAGAAAATGAACATTGTTCATTTTTCAAAATGTTTTTTTATTTTCCTACAGAATAACTTCATGAGTAGCCCTAATTGCAATGAAAAGGTCAATCAGTGATATTTTTTGCAGAAAAGAGGCAGTGGATCTAGGTCAATCAATGGGGCCCTACTGCCCGGTTGACCAGTTCCCTGAAAAATCAAGTGCATTTGCCATCTGTGGGGGAAGACTGCCAGGCCTAACAACTCATGTTATATATGTGTCCACACGATAGATAGGCCAGGCGGGGCCATTTCCCGAAACCAGTTGTTTGAAAGCATTGCCGCCCTTCCAGCTTTTTATTTGCTTCCCTTTGCAGTGCCAACATTGTGATACTCCATCCTTACAGCTAGGTCTGCACTTTTGCCAACTACATGTATCCACTGTCTGAATGTCCATTATAGCTTATCAAATAAAACAATAGGGCTAGCAGACGTTACTCAAAAAGTACATCCATGGTAATTTCCTTCTGAACAAGGCCGAGGTGCTCGCTTAGTTTTTTTACACCATAAGTTGTCACCATAGTGAGAAACAGTGTTTTCCTTGTTTTGGTATTTCGCTGGAAGATATGGAGCTTGGCCTCCAGTTCCTTTGCGTATTTTTTTGACATCTCGAATTCATTGATCGAGAATTTCATTTCGCATATATTGACGCATAAGTCCTGCCTGTCAATCAATAGGTCAATCTGTGCTCCTTGGTCCACCCCGTCCTGCGGTTTGTACCTCCACATGGAAGCTTCCGTATGAACGCTTTCTATTCCCAGCCCTTTTTTTATTTGCGGGATATGTTTCATGCATACACTTTCAAAGGCTGTCCCGCTCCAGCTTTTCCATGAGGTACTAGCAGCAAAAATTGCCCAGGTACCTGTGCCACTGAATTTGCTGTTGGCAATGAACTTCATATAGAAATGGGAATATTCATCCGTTAGTTTATAGATATTGTCTTTAGCTGTGCGGCCAAAAGGAGTGTAAGGCGTTATAAAACCAGATTCCGTCAATTCTTCCAGTAGCTGTGTTGTTCCGCCTCCTGATGTTAAACGGCATGCCTCAATAATTTCATTCCTTGTTAGTCCTTTTCCCTTCCTTGCCAGTGCCTTTATTACATCTATGTGGGAGGCAGCATGATCAAAAAGTGAATGGAACAACTGTTTGAATTCATCATGCAGCAGGCCCCCTGTGGTGAAACATACCCTATCAATTGCCTGCATGGAACTGTCTCCCGGTTGAACTTCTTTCAAATAATGTGGTACCCCTCCCATTACCATATATAGTTGCAGCATCTGGTACCTGCTTATTTTGATTTTCCTTGCCCTTAAGAAGGCTTCTGTTTCGCCAACAGTAAATGGCAATAACCTTATCCTTCTCGTTACCCTGTTATGTAGCCCGCCCCTGTTGTTAATAACCTTCTGGATCATCCACGCCGCTGCCGAACCGCAAATTACGACAACCAGGTTCTTCTGGCGGGAAGCCCACATATTCCAGAAATTTTCAAAGGCTTGCATGAAGCCGGACTTCGGCGTACTGGCCCATGGGAATTCATCAAAGAAGATTACTTTACGTTGCCTCTTTATAATGGGTGTCAAATAATCAGTGAGTGACTTGAATGCCAGTACCCAAGTGGTAGGCCTTGCCATCCGCAGCCCTGCAGCATTGGACAATGCTTCGCTAAAATTTTCCAGTTGCTGGTCAAGGGTAGCACTATGTATACCCGAAAATTCAAATGCAAGCTGCTTTTCAAAAACGTTGCGTATCAAAAATGTTTTGCCAACCCTTCGCCTTCCATACATGGCAACAAGTTCCGGCTCACCAGACATAAGGATTTGCGACAGTAATACCTGTTCTGTTTTTCTTCCAATAATCGTTTCCATTTGTACTCAGTTAATGCCCTGCCTAAGGTAAAACCAAGGTTTTGGCGAAGTATAAAGAATCTATACTTCGCCAAATGTACTAAAAATTAATGGTTTTGGCGAAGTATAAGTAGCCTATACTTCGCCAAAACTACCTGTAAAAAAACAGTTATGGCTGGCAATAAATTTTATTGGCTCCCAAAGAGGTTTTCATATTACTCTACCAGCACAATTACAAAGGGAATCCTGTTCTTGGTTGAGCGTTGCTTGCCTGCATTGTGGTACGCTAACCTTGCTGTTACGTCCGCACTTTCGCCGATATAGTACTTGTTGTCTTTTTTGCTTTGCAGTATGTACACGTAGTGTGGCATGGAAACATTGGCGGCTTAAAAAAATAGAAAGGCTGTCCAGAATGGACAGCCTTTCAGTCGTCCTCCCTGTACAATTTTCGAACTATTTTATGGCAGATTTGAGACGATTGGCAAGTATAGTTGCATAATAATCAATGCATTAGGTTTCTTAGTTTTATACCTTTACTTACATAAAATTGGTAAATATGAAAATTGAATTGACAAAGACTACATGGTGTTCATTAAATCCATTAAGAGGAAATTTGTGCAATGCTGTTAAACGGTAACCAGACTTGGATGTTACGAAAGACTTGATTATGGGAATCCGTGTGCTTTAAAGTACTTAGTTGTTTTGATATAGCTTTTAGAATGAGATGGTCAATGGTCAGAATGTGCACCCATCTTTCACACTAGTTACAGGAACTTTTTATTGCCCACATTTTCGTCTTGGTTACCTTTTATATCATTGTGGTATTAATATAGCTTTCAATCAGAAGTAAAGCACTTGGCCCAGGGATGGAAGAAAGCAAAACAGTTCTTGAATGTGTTACTTTTTTTAGGATTAATAATTATGTACAGTTTGGATTTAAAAGAAGCAATGGTTCAATTTTAAACAACAACTTTGCTGCAATGCAAATACAAACCCAAGGAAAGGAGGTGATTATGGAAACAAAATCTAGAATAATCATGATTCAAATAACCCAGTCAAAGAACAATTCTATCCACCCTGCAAGTCTTTAAATATAAGAAGCCCTATAACAGGCTTTTTTCTTTTCAATCTTGTTTAACTTAATAACCTTCCTTCAACAACTGCTTCACATCCTCTTTGATATAATCACCCACTTTCTTAACCCTAGACATAAACAGAAAAAAATAGGTTGGTATACCAAAGGGAAATGGATTAGGTATTATGTTGTTGACTATTTAAGGTCTATAAATAATTTATATGTCTGAAAGGGATAATTATCAAACGTTAAAAGTAGTTATTAATTAGTCTAGAGGTAGGTTCCATATCAATCCACTCTTTGACAAGGTTAGTTTCCTTTTATCGAACAACTCTTTCATGATCAGCCAAACCTGATCGGTCAATAAAAAAGACCTTATAGAGCTTCTATCGATCTTTATCAAAAATCCGGTGATTGATATTTTTTCAACAGGGATTTCCTTGTCCGAGAGCTTCCAGAACAGCTTGGGACTAAGTGGATAATCTATAGTACTGATTTTCAACAGTTCTCCTCGATGTTGCACCTCTTCTGAGAATGCCTTCAAGTATGTGCCAAAAGGGACCGTCCTTCCATGAGGATCGTGCAGTTCGGCATAGTACATGGCCATAATTTCCTTTTCACCAGTGATAATAGTGCTACCAAGATCGATGCTTGTAACATTCCCGCGCGAGACCATTATTTTGATGTTCAGATCCAAAGTTCCAACCTCAATTGTCCTTTTGAAGTCCACATCATTTTCCTCGGCTTCCCTCAATTCGACAAGCTTTATCCCTTTGTACTCAGCGTAGGTTCGCGTATCTTTTGTAAAGCCCATTTTACAAACGATGATACCAATAGCTATACCCGAATCCAGCATGGTTTCGGAAAGCTTCATAACAATGTCCTTGTTTACTTTTTTCTTCCAGTATTTACATTCAATCGCCGTAAGCAGTTGTCGCCCACCATCGAACTGTTCAGTCAGCACGTCTACCTGATGCTCCAACCCGGATTTTCCTTTGATCTTGCAATTGCGTCCATAACCTTTGACCTTAACGCCGTACTGGGCACCGAGTGCACCATAGATGTATTTGGTGATGGCTTCATAGTCCTCCCAGTCGAGTTCGTTTTTATCGGACATAGTTTTCATATCTTTCCTTATAACACTAATATAACGTTGTGACATTATCCAGCGCAATACTTTGTACCCACTTACCTGCAAATTCAAAACGGCAACTAAGTAAGCAGCACATTACCGCTACCAATGTCCGAACACGCGAAACACTCCATTCTCAACTTATCTTATTCCGACTATCCATGAAGCAGGTTTTCTGATCGATCAACAACTATTCCAGTCGCAAACTAATGAAGGGTTTCCTTTTACAATCAACTTGCTATATACTTGCAGATGTTCTGATCTAGCGTACAATCGTGTTAGAAAGTGATTTAAGCAATTGGAGACACTCTTCAATTTCGTAAGGTCAAATATCGGAATGTAAATGTTGTTTCAAAAGGGTAATTCATCGTAAGAGGGAAGTGATTCCTGAGTCGAACGTTTCGTTAAGGGCTTACTGGTCAAGTTAAGAAATGAATAGAGATTCTTCAGTTTCATCAATAATTCATCGAATGTTACAATTTGTACGTTTTTCGAATTACCCCTAAATAATTCGAATGATTTCTTCTCATCCAATCCCTCCACTGACCTACCTGCAATCAGGATAGCTTGAACCGAATAAGATTCAAGGTTGTATTCCCTGCTCTCCGCCTTTAATGTGTTAACGCTCGTCTGGAAATGATGTATCTGGTCAAGGATTTGATTGATTGCACCTGTCACTTCATTTGAAGGTGCAAATACTCCCCCCCTGTATACTTTGGAATTGATCAACTTTGTGGAAGGTGTCTTTATCTCCACAAGTGCGGCGTTATTGGTAACGCTGTTCTTGACCAAATAATCTGCTATTTTATTTCCACTACCAGAAAGTTTGGTTCCACCAACAGATGCCTGTGCATGTACATTGATTACCGGCGTTCCGAATGCCATGGTCAGTATGAAAGGGTTCTCATCAAATAGCCTTTGCCATTCGGACTCGGATAACTTTTTATCCAACATGATTTCGAACTTACTAATCAGTTCTTCCAATGATACCAACTCTATTTCATTGCGTAGCTTTAAAAATTCACCGGGTTGTTCAGCAATGATTTTCTTACTGTTCTGTTTAAGCACTTCAATGGCTTCGGATTGTTCTTTCTTGGTTGCTCCATTGAGCATAAACCTAGTAGAGTTACCAATTGTCTTTGCAAGCTCAGAAGCAATTGTGTCGTTTGTGTTATCCACAGTTGCATTATTCAACAACTGCGAAAAAATATCACTTACAGTATCCCTTTTCAGCTTGAACGATGCCTTTTGAAATCGCTGCGTAATTTTATTGATAGCTTTAGACATTCTTTCAAAATCCGATTTCTTTATGGATGCCTCCTTTTTCTGCAAATCAAATCTTGTTGCTCCTTTTACAGTAATGTGCAATTTTGATATATCAAACCCTTCCAACATTGACAATATTGGTTTGTAATTCTTTCGGAAACCAAATCCAAAATTGTAATCATCAATGAATGCCTCAGGCAATACATAAGATAGCAGAGTTTGTATTTTGTCTTCATCAGGGGGCAAGAAATTATCAGCATACCACTCGAGGTCAAAACTGATGATAAAAAGTTTAGAATACTTATTCTTCATGGAAAAAAAACCACCCACTTGAAATGGATAGATGGTCAATACCTTTTCTTTTTGGTCGATGTCTACAATTGGCCTTTTAAACTCCTCGGGCTTTGAGTTAGGATTAGGAAGCACTTCAACTGGCGGGATGTACATTGTTCTATAAAAACCGGGTTTAACTTCTTCTATTTCAAGTTTCCCTTTTGGCTGCAAGGTATTTGTAGAATAAGGGATAGGCATGTTTGTAAGTTTTTTTTCAAATTATTTGATGAATTGATTCAATCTACAAGATAAACATCTTCTTTATACTGTTCAAAAAATGCTGATTGTTAAGCTTCAACTAATCAGTTAAAATACCAGTAGGCGTGCCTTAGAGCATTTTAGTTCTGAGAGATATCTACTTTGTTAGCTTTTACTGCCTTTTTGGATTTTTGAATCACTATATGATTTTTTATAAGTCTGATAAATAAGACAATCCGTTCTTTCGCAGAAATGAGAATGATTTTACTGGTAGAGGAAGGTCATCCTTTTTAAGATAGCGAAGCGGAATTTCGTCGGCTGTTAAAATGAATGATTTAATAGTGTATTTCTCCGCATCTGGTACAAGATTTTTCAACGCTTCTTTGTTTGCGTTCAACCAATCATTACGCTCAACATGCTTGCGCATCTTTGCTTTCTTGTCCTTTCCATCCCTTCCAAGATAATCATCCATTTCAACTTTCATTTCATGTATATTCCTTCCACCCTGAATATTCTTACATTCTATTGGATATATTATAAGCTTCCTGTGATCAATTAAGAGCAGGTCAATGTCGCCATAATGCTTTTCGGTTTCTATGTGCATTTCGGATACGCCTTTATCCATTGTGACTTCATGCGGTATAACTTCATAATCGGAGTGTTCCTCAAACCATTTTTTTACTGCTTCCCTGAATGGATTGCCTTTATCACCTGAAATTGCAGCAAGCCAGCTTTTCATTTCTTCGGATTTAACACTAGGAAGTTTGCTTGAATACAGCAGGTAAAACAGGTTGTCGATAAACTGCATTAGATGCCTATATCCATAATAATAGTAGGCACCATCACCCTTTTGCAATTTAGCTAATGGCCGTCTGATATAAGAGATGGGCCTATTATATCTCCAGGGAAAAATATCAATTGCTGTATATCCGTCAGGAGGCGTACCTATGCTTTTACGCTCCAGTAGAGTTAATAAGCGCAATGCAGTACCAATGTTATCTGCGGTTACGCCTTCTATTTTGGATAAAATACCGATTAATGCAGATTCCTCTATTTCCATACACGATTGTGCGTTGGCGAAACCTTCATTTACCATTGCCCCTATAATTTTTGATAATACAGTAATCGTTATTCCAAATTCTGCCTTGTGAGCAGCATCAAGTGCTTTTGATTCTGCAGTTTCCACCGCATCGCCTGTTTTTTTGACGGATACATAATTGCTTTCAAAATCTTCAATGTTTTTAAATATGGCACTTTCAGTTTTTGCAACAGCATAAGGCTTTAAGGCTTCGCGTTCAACCGTCTTATCAGTGCCTATCCGTCCGGATGGCAATAATCCCATTTCAGGATCGTCGATACCCATCCGCATAGCCTCGCTCAGAGCGCCCCATTCTGTAAGCTGGTTTGTCAGTGCCAGCAACTCGTCTACATCATCAAAATTCGGCCATTTGGTGCCTTTGGGGATATTTAAGCTTACAAACTCAATCAAGGTTCTGATGGCGTGAGCGGTAATGACAATGTTTTTTTCGCTATCCAATAGCTGTTCCACTTCTGTCTGAAAATCACTGAAGCAGGCAATCTTGGCCGGGATAACAATCTCTCTAAATTCCCTAAGCTGGATGCACTTTTCGTTAAGCTTAATTAACCATTCCAATAACCTTGCGCCATCGAATGAAGCAAGTTTGTTGGTGATTTGATCAATTAGTGCTGTTACTATATCGTCACAGAGTTGTATTTTATCTTTTTTATCAGGTATGTTATTGGGGACCACATAACCCTGTGGAAGATAGCTAACAAGATTGTCCAGGACATAAGAAACATCTGTATCGTGGATATATCGCATAGGTGGCAGATTGCGATCATCCATTTTAATATTGCTGGATGCATCGCTAAAAAGAAGCATTTTAGCTCCAGTTGGCTGCAGTGCCTGAAATATTATTCCATCAATAATATCACTGTTCAATTCTGTAGCATTTCCAGATGCCTTTATGTAGTCCGTTATACCCTTCAAAACAGCTTTCATTAATATCTTGTCGGCACTGTTGTCAGAAAGCATGACGGCATATATGTAATCGAAGGGAATAGTTATGCGTATTACTGGCGGGACAATTTCAGAGGCAATTTTAATGTCGTCCAATGCTACTTCCTTAATTATAAATTGTTCAGCCTTCATCAATTCATCGGCTACCTGAATTTCAATTTCAAACTGAATCAGTTTTTGTTCATTTAGATAGGGCGCTAGCAACGCTTCCATTTTATTCAACCAGAAAGCGACCGCTTCGCAAGTATAAGTACCCCAGCTTTCTTCCGCTGCTTTGGTTTGCGGGTTAGTGAGCCATATAGGCATCTTGTAGTTTTCAATAACTATCTGGAAGGCATTACTGACTTCTCTTTCGATGTAAATAGGCGCATAATCTTTGTATCGGATTACTTTGGCATTAGCTATCTTTCCCTTGTAGAATATAGGTACAGCGTGTTCATGTTGTTGTTTTTGCACTTCTCTCCTGAAATCATCAGAACTGCCATTAACGATCATAAACATACCACCCAAGGGATTCTCTTCATCTGAATGAAGTAAGCTTCCATGATTTTCACGGTAAATGGCATAGGCATCCATTGCACCTCCCATCGCCATTACCCTTGCTAATTCATTTGTTCTGCTATAACATTTTGCAAATTTCCAAAGTGTTAGGCTGTTTACATGGGAAGAGTGGGTTATTGTCCAAAGTTCGCGGTATTTTAAAGCTAATGATTGATTACCAGCGGAAGGCTTAGACCACATAAAGTAGTAGTCATTTGCTGTTTCACCTATAACGTACAAACAAAATACGCCAAATGGCTGTGCGTCTTCAAGAGTGCTTAGAAATTGTACAACTTCAGTAGTCCTATCTTCGTATGGGTC
The DNA here is from genome assembly GCA_023251255.1 of Chitinophagaceae bacterium. Lineage (GTDB taxonomy): Bacteria > Bacteroidota > Bacteroidia > Chitinophagales > Chitinophagaceae > UBA1930. Next base: position 29,286 of record JAHEZD010000019.1, on the reverse strand, counting down.
AGGAGACTTTACGGAGGAAATGTTTTCTCTAAAAGGGACTGGTGATTCGCCCGTTTTAATGTAGCATATATAGGCAAGTTTCTGGTTGTCGAACTGAAAAACAGCTTCCTTGATAGGGAGCGGCTTTTTTAATTCGGGGAGTTTGATATCTGTTGCCAACCAGCCTGTTTTGGCAAGAGCCACTCGAGTAAGATGGAATTGCCTTTCATATAATAATTCCATTAACTCTTCGTAACATTTGTGTTCTTTTGCCTTTTGATAGACATAAGTTATCAGTGAGTTCAGGATACCAGTTGGCATATAAAGAAGAACACCATCACCTACCGTAACAAGCGGCTTGAAGTTGACTATATTTTCGTCTGGATTATCATTTTGAAGTTCTTCCATACCCGGTTGCACTATAAAGTCTTCCAAAATGCCGATATCGTACCTATGTGCATCGCATATCTGCTTTAAATACGCTCTGGCAAAGTAGATGGCGTCAATGTATTGAGCTGTTGTATCATAAGTCGGAAACTCAATATCACCTGATTCTCCTTCCTGGTAAATGAAAGGTTGGTGTCCGGCTTCATGCGCCACATTTTGGCTCATGAACAAAAGTAAACCTATTGCATCCCGCACCTTCTTTATAAAACCGCTGTCAAGATTGTGTTTAACAAGGAAAATGGACTCTGTAAGCAGGTTCAAAATATCAGTGAAGCCATCATATATACCTGGATAGACAATATAATTACCTTGCTCAAAAATAGCGATCTCTGTAAAAGCGTTAGAGAGTGGATCTTCCATTGCTGCGCCGTCGGTATAATGTTCAATTACCTGTTTTAATTTTTCCCACGAAGCTTTTGGTTTTTCATCGTTAGGGTTATAATGACGTAGTGTTTCAAGGCACAATTGTTCAAAACGGACATTTCTGCCGTGGTTTTCAGGATGAAGCTGTAATGCACCTAATACGCCCAATATTTGCACAGAACTATTGGAAGTTATTAAATTATCAAAATTGGTTGGTGCTGATTGCGAGGTATTTGCCAGTGTAGTACTCTTATTTTCCTGTGGCAAATGGCACTTTTTATATTTTTTACCACTTCCGCAGTGGCAGGGGTCATTTCGTCCTATTTTTGCCATTTTTTTAATTTTTGGGATAATATTGTACTAATATAATACAAAAACATAAATACTTTCGGAAATAAACATCTATCCTTTCTTAATGATTAAATGTGCAAGGCCTGATCGTTGATTAACCGCTCAATTGACGTCTGGTGGAAGATTTATTAAGTGGTACTAATGAAGCGGATTATTTGCAGGATGGTTTAGAAAAATCAATGGCTCATTGCAAAATGAATATGGAATTGGCCGAAAAGCATCTGGACAAAAATGATGTGTTCCTGTTCGCTTATAATATTATGAAGTACGATTTAAACAACATAACTTCCGATCAGGGTGGTCGAACGCTTTTTCATCCTGCTGATGATTTTGATGAGCGGTTCTGGAAGGGAATGCTAGTAAAATATGGTACAGGAACAGTGAGGTATATGGATGCCACACACATTCATGGAAAAGCTGCTCATTGCAGTCACATGGAGGAGAGCTTCAATTTTTTAATGTCATGCAGCCTTGTGGTCAAGGAACTGATAGATAATACACTTTCAAAATGCCCTTTCTTGGAAGACATCCCAATTTGTCAGGACTCCTTTAAGGGCATTGATAATTGCCACTTCAGTCCTTTTCTAGTTAGGGAAACAGATACAGAAGGGGGATCTTGCATTTTCAGGAATGGGGTATTGCTTTTGGGATTAGATGAAAGATTGGATATTGCCAATTGATTGACTATCACACCAGTTCCCAATTCAATTATTTCTATGGCAATATTTCAGTAAATTGCATCTATCAAGCGTAGACAATGTACAAACCAGTAAGGAGAGCCATATTGATGGGTGCACCGGGATCAGGAAAGCAACGGCTTCCTGGTGTTGTGAATGATTTGTACAACATGAATGATTACCTGCAATCGCCCCGTGGAGGTGCATGGTACGCCAATGAAATTGAAATACTGGATAACCCTTCTACTTGGGATGTACAGGATGCAATCAACAACGCAATTGCTGATTATGTATTTATTTATTTTTCGGGGCATGGTTTCATGGATGAATGGAAGAATAATCTGGTATGCTTTAAGGATTATAATGTAATTGACTGTAATCTTTTCAATCCTGTAAGCCCCCGTCAGTTGATTATAATAGATGCTTGCCGTTGTTATTTACCAACGATTAGCGGAATACCAGGTGAAGTTGAGAAATGGCAGTATGCTGATGGTTATTCAGAAGCACGGGAATTATTTGATCGTTATATCTTGGGTACAGGCCCGGGAAGAATGATCTTGCATTCAACCACCGAAGGTGAGTTTGCCTATGATGAAAGAAATGGAAGAGGCGGAGAGTTCACACTGGCTTTATTGCAATGCTTATTTGCAGAAAAAACTGCTTCAGGTTATTATCCGGTATCGGTGAGCAGGGCTTTGGACAATACCAAGAAAAGTTTAAGAGAAGCCAATGAGCCTCAGTTGCCATGTATTACATTCCATGACGGGAATTTTGAAGTGCCCCTTGCAATCGTTTCTGCTAATTTTATCCCTTTTGCAGAAATAGAAAGGCCTCAATATATTACTTCACGGCCGAAAGCTAATAGTTCTAGTTCTGATGGACTTGTACTCGCTGCAATAGCCGGATTGATATTATGGGGACTTTCTGATTAATGTCGTCCTAATAAAAAACTTCACCAGATTCTGCACAGGTTTCTTTTGAAGGGGTATTTGAAAAATTTAAAAATTACTTTTATAGTTATGCGATACGTATCTGAACAGGTGGAAAAGAAACTGGCATATTACTTCAAAAAATATTCGCATTCAGTTCAAAATGCGGTTAATATTTTTCAGTTCATACCCATATACTGAATTCAGCAAGCGGCAATACAATCTTCTGCAAAGTTTGCATCATCGGTCAGGTTCAGTTTATTAAAGATTTTTATCCCTTCCGCCAACTAGAGAACATAATCTTTAATTTGATCGAATAAATGTTTACTGTTCATATCTCACATTATAGAAATTGCCGCAAATAACACAAAGCATTGGTTTACATGAGTTAGTTTTAACAAGATTAAAATTCATTTCACTTGCATTTATTTTATAAATCCCATTTACCTATCCAAGCTCTATAATACTTATGGCATCAAGTGTATTTACTTTTACTACTGGGCAATCTTTTGTTTCCAGGGATTACTATGGATATTACATAGTCTGGATGGCCGATTGTCAGTCCACTAGAAGGGGCAAGATGATGGATATTAAATAGGTCCTTAATATTAGGATTCACTTGCGATGGGTTATCCGATAAATCAAGCAGAACAAAAATGCCAATTTGATCATGGCCCGATACATAAGTCTGTGCCTGTGCCATATAATCCGATTCAATCCTTTGTATTGTAACCTGATTGGATGATTTCTTCAGTTCTATTGGGATGGTTATTAAATCTGTTTTAAAAACAATATCAACACGTCCACCATCTACAAATTTTGCTTTTTCATGCTCGAACCCATAAGCAAGTTTTGTGAACTTTAATTTGTTGAAGAGATGGTCCTGTAAATCATTTTCTATCGCCAATTGGCCTTTGCCACCTTCTTCAGAAGAATACAGAAATAGGAAGTCACTCTTGCTGCTACCCGAAATACTCATCAACACATAACGTATCAATTCTTCGACCACTGCAAAGAAAGTTTCAAATTTATCGATGGGATAACTTGGAAGTTTTTCTTTTAACGACAACTTCAAAGAATGATAGATATTATGGCCATTTAAGGAGCCTGTAACAAAATGTGATATTGATGTTTCATTGCTTTTTTGTGCATTTTGAATTGCCTCAACTATTTTGGAGGGATCATCTTTTATTTTGTTATAAAGCTCTAAAGCCCCATCCTTGCCATAAATACTGATAAGAGTTGCAAACAATTGCATGTCATCAATACCCTTGCCTGTATTTGGCAGAAGTGTTAGTAGATAATTTGAAAAATCAATGAGTTCAGTGTTGTAACCTTCTATATTGATTATTTCAATCCGCCTCTTGTCATTCTTAAGATTAATCCCATATGCTATGTCCAAAACATGGACCATTGCAGAATTATACACCTTATTGTAAACAATGGCATTTTTCCCTTCTGTGCTTTTTAGCTTTTCAATTTGCTTGTTTATCCTTATTATTTGTAGCAGTTCTGTTTTGTATTCAATCCATTCCCCTGTTTTTGAAAGCCTATTCAATATGGCAGCTATTTTTTCAATAATTCTGTAGAACATAAAGTCAAACTCCACATAGACCACTTCCAATTCATATATCTGTCTTGCAATGAAAATCTCCTTAACACGTTGCAATTTTTCTGATGCCTGTGCAATATCATTAGAAATAGTGGCTTCCAAAAAAGATATGACAGCAGAAATAAAAAGGGCATCTGTCCTGTTCTCAACAACGGCTGCCGCTTCTAAGAAATATTTTTTTGCATGTTGCAAAGCGTTGATAAATCCTTCGATAGATGACTGATTATCTATTTCAGCCAATTCTATAATGCCAAGTGAATAAAAGGATTCGCTTGCTATATCCGCATTGTCATTATCGGTTAAATCCTTGAGTAATCCGATAATTTTATCATCATATGAAGGAGATACCAAAATGAAATACCTCAATGATGTTGCCACAAGAAAGCTGTCATTTTCTTTGTCTATAACTTCCTTCAAAAGACCCAAAAACCTGTAAATATTTGTGGCCTTATCCATAATATATAAATCGCCAAGCAGTATTATAGCTGCCCTCTTGATATAGATGTCACCAGTGTTAGCCACACCGAATAGGAAATCCTCGATGACTTTCCCTTCAAACAAATCAATATCTATTCTTTCGTGAAAATTGTCCAAAAAAAGCACCTGCTGGAACTTGTCGGTCCCAGCAAAAAGCTTCATTATGTCAGCATCAATAACCATCAAAAAATATATTCGTCAGTTTTCTTTAAAAATGTCTGTTCGGGGGATGTAGCCCCTGAGAACTCCTGCAAGGTAGTTCCTATGAAAATTTGCAGTTCATTCCCAAAACGTTTATTCACTTGAGCAAAAATGCTTGACAATCCATGCAGATTATTTTTACTTATTTCTTCGCTACCTGGTGAATCTATGATCAAAAAACGAGGATGCCTTCCCAACTTGTATTCTATATCCAACTGGATCAAACTTAAATAGAAGGCAAATTTCACCCTTAACTTTTCGCTTTCATTTAATTCATCAAACAGGAGGTTTTCACCATTTTGCAAAAACGAGATATTGTAATCGTTTGTTATAGTTGCTCTTGCTATATTCTTCAATCCAAATGCCTGTATCTCATTCAGTATTAGCCCCTCCAGTTTATTCAAGAGCTCAAGGTTGAGGTCTTGCCTTTGTCGTTTAAGAATATCTATTGCGTGTTTGAAAACTGCTTTCTTTAATTCATTGACACTTATTTCACTTTGTCTCGTATCTGGCATCTCAACTGCTTTGCTTAATTCTTGGATCCTATATTCCAGCACTGCCCTTTTCTGTTTCATCAGGTCATAGGCCTCTTCATCTTTCTTGCGTTGTAACCTTTCCTGCTGGATTCTGTTGAGCTCATTGCTTATCTGATCAAGCCTCTCCTGCTCATTCGCAACAGAAGGCCCTTTTACAAATTCTCCATATAATTGTTGGATGTTCTTTTCTTGGGAGTCCAGGCTGGACTTCAACTTCAAAATAGTAAGTTCAGTTGTCCTAATCCCTTTTTTATAATTATCAATATCATGGATCATAGATTCAATTTTTTGATTGATCTCATCAATATCGATCTTTGTAGTCAATTCATTTGAACCGCATAGACCACATACGTGTTGGTGTTTTTCCTTCTCAAGCTTCTCCTCCGAAATACTGTTCTCGCAATGCGGACATGCCTTGATTTCAAGATTGGTAAAAAACCCTTCGACATCCCTGTAGGTTTGCATATTCAAGACCTGCTTCTCAAGGCGTAACACCTCTATATCTGTTACCTTAAGGTCACTTTCAAAGTTATAGATTTCCTCTTCCGTCTTTCTCTTTTTGCTGATGGCTTTTTGGTATTCTGACTGTATAGACCTATGGCTGGCCAACTTGTCGTTTATAGAGGCTTGTATATCCAACTGTTCGTCAACCAATGATTTTATATTCGACTCATTCTGTTTGATCGAAGTGAGGCCTTTAATCTCTTCATTCAATGCCTGTAACTCCTTTTCCAGTTGAGGCCTATTTATAGAACTGCTTCTTTCAATGCTTTCCCTTACCAATTTAAGTTTTGCAATTTCCTCATCAACATGGTTCATCATAAGCGTGAGCCTGTTGATAGGATAAGTCAGCCGCAGCCCAAGTATCATCTCAAAGATTTTCGTTCCTTGCTTGCCATAATCATTATTCAAGAAAAGGTACTCGTGTTCGGAAGATTCCAGATAGATTGTTTTGAAATATGTTGACCAGCTAAGGTTTGACGTCTTCAATGACAGGTCATCTTTGCCTGAGCTTTTTTGGGTATACTTCAATGAATAGTAGGAAAATTGATTGAAGAAAAAAGTCTGCATTAGATTGGTCAATGCATCATCCCCTTTGAAAACAAACAGTTCCTGGTTCTCTATCCCCTGAATTTTTCCGCTTTCTTTTAAAAGTAAAAACTGGTCGATGGAAAAACTGTAAAGAGCCCCTTCAGAAACCCTCGAAGTTTTATCGATGAAAATGGTGAAAGTATTTTCTCCTATCTTGAATTCCAACAATAATTCCTTAAGCCACGACTTGACGTCTTTTTTGATACTGTTGGAACCCGTAAGGCAATATTTTACTACTTTGAATATACTTGATTTTCCTTGCCCATTATCAGCGATCCAGACAGTAAGGCCCTTTTGAAATGGTTCATCATAATCTATGATGTCTAGATTGTTCTTCTTTCCTTTGAGTTTGATTCTTGATATTGAAAGCGATTTGCCTAACGATGCCGGACTGTCTTTGTTGTAATCATCTTCTAGGTTTAGCCAATCATGTACCTGCTGCTCAGTAGCTGAATCTGTAAAGGATTGATGTACAGTCTTGACAAATTTGTTATAGTCGAAAATATTCATGCCAAAATTTGATTGAAGTTTGAATAAAATGAGTCCCTAACTTTCAGTTGTACCTGTTTAATCTTACTTTTATATGGGACAGTCGCATATTCCTCGACATATTTATATTGTCTCTTCTTTAATTCTGTACCACTGAAACCATCAAAATATTTTTTAATCAATAAGCATCTTTCCAAATACCATTTGACCGATTCAATCTGGGTGAGTTGCTGCTCTATCTTTCCCTTTGCCAGGTGAGTCAAATAGTAATGCTTCTCATACTCTTTCCCATCCCTTCTCCTCTTGCTTTCATATTTAATGAAAGAGATGCTTGAAAGGAAGGCTATTACATCATCAATACTCTCATATGCACCATGAAAGAATTTCTCCATTTCCTCAACCCTTAAAACAGGTTCGTTTGAAGAGAATATCTGCTTGATTGTTTCCTGTATTTCATTTGTGTTAAGATTTTCGGAAGAGTAGAGGTCAAGAAGTTCTAATGAGAAAAAATCTGGATAACGCAATAAAAAATCCAGGGCCTGAATTTTTATTTCGGTTCTGAATACAGAAAAGTAATGGGGGTCATTGTTTAAAGGCTCGGAAAAAACATACAGTATAATTGTTATTCGTAACCTGTCCCTGAATTTTTTGAGATGATCCTCCATCAGTTAGCTTTTAAAGGGTTCATAAATGTGTTTAGGTATGTTCTGGTACACCAAAGTTTCTTTTAAATTCAGACAAGGTAATTTTTTTATTTAAGATTCTATCAACGACTTATGATGAACTTTTGAACCCCTGGATAGTTAATCAGTTTTATACAATATATCCCATTTGAAAGGTCTCCAATATTAATTCGCATATTTTGAGGTAGATCCGTCGTTTTAAGAATTGCACCTGCCAGATTGAAGATCTGTACCTGTTGTTTTCCTGTTATGCCATGAAGCTGAATGAAGACATTATCACTAGCTGGATTTGGCACTAAAGTAAAGCCAATGAGTTCCCTATCGCAATTACTAAGAGATAAGACTTGACTATAAGTTGACCTGCCATCAAGGTCAACTTGTTTGAGTTTGTAATATGCGATAGCTGCCTGCTTTGTATCAACAAAAGAATAATGTGTTGCATTGGAAGAATTGCCAATGCTTTCGACAACTCCCAACTGTTCCCAACGATTGCCGTCGATGCTTTTTTCCACTACAAAAAAAGTATTGTCGATTTCTGAAGAAGTGACCCAGTTCAGTAATTTTTCATGATTGCTACAAGTAACCGTGAATGACAAAAAAGTAACAGGTAAAGCAGAAAAATATTCATCTGCTCCAATATCCACAATGCCATTGGCCCGGCTCTGTCCATCAAAATCTTTTTCTGCAGCCAAAGGGCTGAACAGTGGATTGCCAGCGTTAATTGCTGGCGATGTCCCTTGTAGGTGCAGGTCGAGTGATGCCAAGTTGGTACTAACAAATTGCGGATTGGAAAAGAGAGAGTTCGCATCCTTCGAAGTATTTGTTTTATAGGTGGTATAACTCATGGTGCTCCATTGATAGTTTACCTGTGCAAGCGAAACATTGCCCTGCGTGGTATAAAACTCATTATAATTTGAAGTGAAGCTTTGCGGTGCTATATTGTCAACATAGAATAAGAGATTGCCATCACTATGTAATATGTTGTTAAAGATGCTGCAGTTACTGACCTTTTTAACCAACAATTGGCCATGCAGGTTGCTCATATCATTACGGTAGCAAGTATTGTTATTTATAACTGAATTCAGCACAATGCCTGTCGTTGTGGTTGTATAACCACCAATCTCAATACCTGAAGAAGTATTCTGATGCACGAAATTGTTTCTTATGGTCACATTATCCGCAGCCCCGTTATTTTCACAACCCACAGTGATGCCGACCGTGTTGTGATGCGATGTGTTCCTTTCAATAACAGTGTTCTGGCAACCATCACAATAAATGCCCGAACTATTTGCAACTAGTGAAATATTATTGAAGGCAAAATTACCCGAGATTGTTCCATTTCTTGCGTGGTCCAATGCAGAGTTCGCCGATGCAGCGTGATTGCCGGCGACATCTATACCGATGTTCGTGTTGTCATGGATACTGTTGTTCAATATTGAATAGCCATCCACGTTGCCATTGATGGTAATGTTCTCGCTGTATCCATTTACATTGTTATAGACTTCACAGTTTTCAATATTTATATTCTTGATAGCATCGGTTGTGGTGATGCCCCGTCCATATACTTCGATTCCATGGGCATTATCGCCGGATATTGGGATTGAACTAGCGTTGGTGGAATAGCCAATGTTCCTGATCTTTAAATTTTTCAGTGAAATGTTTGCCATCTGGCTTCCAGCACTTGAACGTAATAATATCCCATCAGCACCAGCTGCGGTTAATTTTTCTAGTATCAGGCCATCTATAACAATATTACTTTTATTCTCTATTGTAATCAAGTTACTATAAGCTCCTGAAAAGCCACTCCCTGAAATTATTACCGTTCCATTCTGGTAATTCTTGAAGGTAATAGGATTGCCGCTAGTACCGTTTACATTTATTGTAACCAATTCGTTATAAGTACCTGCTACAATATTTACGATACTGTTTGGAGTTGCCTTAGTAGCGGCATTTTGAACGGTAGCCCATGCGGCAGCCATCGATGTTCCATTATTGGCGTTGCTGCCTGTTGGTGATACATAATAATTGGTCTGTGCCTCAATATTAATAGTCTTTAAGAGGGAAAAAGTGACCAATAAAAATGTCGCAATCTTCATATTTGGTTTATTTTCATTGGTAATTTAAATAGTAATACTATTACGCATGATGAGCAACTTGTGGCACAAGTAGTACGGTTACTCTAAGTTAGTAAAAATTGTAACGCCGTTTAAAAATAACGCCCTAAAAATTCCCTGATAGGCAAATACGCTTTCACTTTTATCCAAATGATTAAAAGTATTTGAATACTCGTTGTAATGTTATAATTTTCAATCGCCATTATTAATAACTACTTGATAATAAAATAAGCATACTGCTTGCAATTAAAATATGTACATATCTAACCTTGAAATCAAGAATTACAGAACCTTTAAAGAATTCTCTATTAAGCTCAAGCCATTAACGTTAATTATTGGGGAGAACAACATTGGGAAATCCAACCTGCTCGATTCAATTGGATTGATATTCGGACAGGATATTTCATTCTTCAAGAGGCGTGTATTGGAAGTATCTGATTTCAATTATGACGTTCTGGTAAACTTTAAAAAACAAGTACTTGATTTTTCTATACCAATTGATAAGATTGAGTTTCCGGAAATATCCATTGAAGCTACCTTGTCCGATTGGAATGATGACCAGGAGGCAGTTATATCGGACTGGTTCAGCAATGTAACTTTCACAGAAGCAACTTTGCGTTACGTTTTTGCACCGTCTTCCAAATTCGACCGTTTAGATGAGCTAAAACAACAAAGAAAATTTATTGAGGACTATAAGAAAGAACATACATCAGAGGTATTTGACGCTTTATTGGAAACTGCAAAACTTGACCTGATCAACTTCCCAATCTCAAAATACCACTACAATATTTTTGGTGGCAGCAGCGATACACTTGCGAATACCTACCATCTCAACCAATTGAAATTTGAACTTTTGGATGCCCTACGGGATGCCTGCTCAGAACTGGTTGCAAGTCATAATAGTAAATTGCTTTTCAGGATTTTGAATTCGAAAGAAGAAAATGAATACCAGGATCTAAAAGGGCAGTTGGTTGGTCTGCAGAAAGCAATCAACGAGAATAAATCCTTGCAGGAAATCAAGCAGGGAATTTCTACCCAACTTGATAAAATTTCCCTTAAAACGGATGACACATCTAATCTTGTCGATTTGATATTTACATTACCAGATGTTTCGGATCTACTTAAGAAAATCAGTTTGATATATGGGGACAATCCAATAAAGATAGAAAGGAATGGCACAGGACGTAACAATCTGTTGTTTATCTCCCTTGTCCTGTCATACATAGAAGATGTGACAAGGGCACAGAGTGCTTATTTCAGGGTTGTGGGACTGGAAGAACCAGAATCCCACCTTCACCCAAACCTGCAAGACCATCTTGCACACAACATTGAGTCATTAATCAAAGTCACAGGACAAAAAGAATTCAGGAAGGACATTCAATTGCTTATTACTTCACACTCTACCCACATCACCACGAAAATCGATTTTGAAAATACAGTGGTGCTATACGAAACAGACAATGGGATTGTTTCTCATTACATTTTGGACGGATTTGGAGATACAGCTTTAGGCAAAAAACAGATTAAGTATTTGAATAAGTATCTCGATGCAGTCAATGCCAACCTTTTTTATTCAAGAAAGATAATTTTGGTAGAAGGCATATCAGAAAAGTTATTAGTGCCTATATTCTTTAAAATCATAACGAACCATTCAACGGAAAAATCAAGCTGTTGTGTGATAAACGTAAACGGTTTGGCATTCAGCTATTTTCTGGAGATAATAAAAAATGGGTTCTTCCAAAAATGTTTGGTTTTGACAGATAGCGATACCGACACAAAGACCAAGGACCGTGCAGATTCCCTTGCAACCAAATATGCTAGTGTCCAACAAATAAAGGTTGGCATAACACAGCAAACAACTTTTGAAAAAGACCTTATCTCCTTTAACCAAACTGGTGAAGGGAGGGCTATTTTGTTGAAAGTAATCAAAGATGTCAGGCCAAATTCAGGAAAGGCCTATTGTGAAAACTTGGGAACCAAGGCTATTGTTATTGATGAATACTTTGCTTTGGTAGAAGAGTATAAATCTGAATTCGCCTATAGCTTAATGTTACATCTGGAGGAGGACAGCAAGGGCTTTACAGTACCGACATATATTTCTGATGGCATAAAATTTCTAGCATAATGGCCAAGGCAAAAGCACTGGGAGAAATCATCATTGCAGGACCAGGTGCTGGCAAGACCTATAATATGGTAGAAACCATCCTTAGGGCACTACCCGATTTGTTGCCTTGCCGCTATATGGCTGTTATAACTTACACAAACTCCGCAACCAGCAATATTCAAAAAAGGCTTGCAAAAAAAATCACCATCCCGGAGAACCTTTTTATCGGAACGATACATTCATTCCTTAATAAATTTGTCATAATCCCTTTTTCATCCTTGGCAGGAATGGATATTGGAAAGGAGAAACTTTTTATGCAATGCGGGATTGATGATGTTTTCGACAAGGTGGAAAAAATGAAGGTTAAAGAAGACAGAAGCAAGACTCCAGAAGACGCTGCTATTATTAGAGCGAAAATAACAAAGAAGCTGAATAAACTCGGGTATATCACATTCGACCAAACACTTTCCATTGCAAAAAATTGCCTGTTGAACAAGGATATTTGCCGTATCATAAGCAATCGTCTACAGTTTTTATTTGTGGATGAGTTCCAGGATTCTGGCAATGATGTATTCTCAATTATTGAGAATATCAGAAAGCAAAATAAAACCCGTGTCTATTGTGTTGGAGACCCTGAACAATACATACAGAGCTTTGATTCACCAATAAGGCTATTTAAAAATATCCCCATCTTAAAAGCAGCAGAAAGTAACGGATACAAAGTACTGATCAACAACTCCAATTACAGATCAACAAAAAAAATAGTGGCTTTTTTAAACCAGTTCAATGGAAGGTATTTCAATTCGATAAAATTCCAGCAGACAGCAATTTCGAAGGAGACGAACCTTGCTGATGATGCTGAATTAGGAGAAGACATACTATTCATAAAAAAGACTGGTGATGTCAAATCAATCAAAGAAGATTTCTACACCCGCTGTGAAGGCATTAATATCCCGATTTCAAAAAGGTGCATCATCGCCAAAAAAAATGACGTATTCAAAAGGATTGTTGCTTCTGTCAACAACCAGTACATGAACCCCAAGAAAGCCACAAATGTTCTACCATTAAAAGCTATTCAGGATACATTGCTTTCAACCATGCAGATGAACCAGACTCAGTTTTGCGACCATTACCAAACCAATATCTATACCTTAAGAAAACATGCGGTATCTATCTTTAAAGCCATCCATAATGGTGAAATCACAGATGAGGACAGTTATGGAAATTTCATTACTGGTAAGCTTAACCTGCAAATGAAAGTGGGGCTACCTGTGAAGATTGAAAACTTAAGGGCTGATTTCAGCAACAATAATGACAGCACCGTTGTCACTATCGCAAATATCCATACCATTAAAGGCCTGGAAGCTGAAGCGGTGCTGGCAATCGCAAAAACAGAAGAGGAACTGCTGCTTTGGATTGAAACAGATCATTCAATTAGGGAGACGAAACGGGACAATGAGAAAACGGATTATCCAAGGTTAGGTTATGTGGCATTCAGCCGTGCTGAGAGGTTTTTATGTATAGCATGTCTGGAATCCGTTACCAATGAAACCCTTCGAAAACTTAAGGTAGTGGGAGTAACCTTTTGAGGGAATTCACAATTCCTATTGACCGTGCCTTACAAGAAATCCGAATATTTTGATATACTGGATTAAGCACCAAGCTGCCACCCCATTTACCAATCATCAATAGCAATATGGGGCGGCAGCTTTATTGAAAGCGAGCAGCCCATTAATGGACTGCTCGCTTTCAACTATTCTAGCATTAAAGAGGATACCTATATTTATCTGTGGTCACCAAGCCACCATAAAACCATGTTCCAAAGTAGCTTTTTTACGCTCCATCAATATCTCCAAAATATCATAATCGCTCTCATAAAGCTCACCCTCGAAAAGGTAATCTTCTGTGTCCTCTTGATACTCATACTGTTCAAAATCGCTATCCTCCAAAAACACATCCACCAGCTTGCCATTCTCGTAAAAAGCTTCCCCATACACCATATTCCCCAGTTCGTCATAGGACATATGGAAACCCAATCCATAATGGTCGGCTATTTGTTTCATTACATTCAGATTAGGTGACCATTTTGTCTGGTAGAAGAGCACACCATCTTCTAAAGCTGTCTGGAACATATAGCCCTCTGTCGCTTCCACAAAAGGCGGCAATTGTCCTTCCTGTGTTTCCGTTTCCTTTTCTGCCATTGCAGCGAACAGTTCTGGTAGTTTTTTCTTATTGGTTGCATTGCCAATAAAATGCACCGTATTGCAACAAAAATTTGCCATGATTGATACGTTTTAATTGATTAAAAAATATTTCCAAAAAAGTAGAAATAGGGTTGGGCAATGCCCAACCCTGAAAACCCCTAATTCAGGAACAATCCATCGCTGCCATTCTTGGCAAAATCAGCACAAAGTGCAAACGCTTTTTGTGTACGCAACTGCCCTGTACCACCCAATAACAAAGACTTCAATTTTGCTTCCTCATTTTTGTAGGAACGCACATTCTGGAAGTAGCCCGTTACCGCATTGTAAGCACCGAACAAAGTGCCCCTAGTCGATTCTAATTGCTGTGAAGGATTAGACATGGCATATTCAAAAGTGGTATCGCAAATGTTCTTGAAACAAGTGGACAACTCATCATCCTTACCAGCCTGTAGGTTTTTCAATACTTCCTTGTTTGGCACCATTGCCATTTGTACCAGCTTCATCACTTCGCTATCCGTGATACGGATACTTGCCCATTGGTTGAACATCCCTTCCAACTCAACGCTTAGGTTGTTGGTAATGCCCATCAAACGGTGTGCGGTTTCCAAACGTTCTTTTGCGTTTGCTGTGTGCCTAATTTTGATACTATTGGAGCGATTGTGCATCGCTGCATTTAAGGTATTGTTGCAAACAATCCTGATAGGGGTGAATGCTGCGGTGATGCTGCCGCTGCCATCATGCGAAGTGGTCAAAAACAAATACTGCTCAATCAAATCATCGTTTCCCACTTTGATATAAGAGGGCAGTTTGGCAGTGATGAATATCCGTTCCCCATTGCCCAAAGCCCCTGCTGTTTCATACTGGATGCCATCACCACCCACGATGCTGTCAAAGAAGGTGAACGCATCGGTGTTCTGCACCACTTCATAATCCTTGCCCACCACGCCCAAAACATGTTCCGTATCGGTTCGGATGGTCGCATAATAATTCGGTACTTCCACCTCGGCTAACTTGATTTCCAAATCACCATTGGCTTCCTGGTTCTCATTGTCATAGGTGAACAAGGCTCTTTTTGCTACCGTGTAATCCAGCCCCGCAAAACGCAATGCTTCCTTACTGGTGGGATAATCCGTAACAATCTGTCCCAATCCATGCCATGCTTTTTGCTGTACGGAGAAAAAACTGTGTTTTCCTGTTTGTCCGTTGAAATTGATATTGTGTGCCATAATGTGTTACCCAACTTGTTTTATATCCCGCAAGTGGTACTTCTGCGGTTTGGTTATAAAAAATGATTGATAATGAAATAAGGTTAGGATTGAAACGAACCACTAGAACGGCAAATCGTCCAATGGTTCTGTAAGTTCACTTGGTGCAACAGGTGCAGCTACTGCTGTGCTGTCGCTAGTGTACTTCGGTGTGCCATGCAGCTTGATACTGTTCACATGGAAGGTGATAGCCGCCTTCGGTTCGCCCTGTGCATTGTTCCAAGCGTTCACCCCGATACGCCCCTGCAATTCCACCAGCGTTCCTTTTTTTAGGTAGGGTGCAATATTGGCATTCACCCAATAAGCGCACTGCACATAAGTAGTGATTTTGGTTGCCTCGTTGCTGCCCTTCGTTTTGTAACTGTCATTGATGGCCACATTGAAGTTGACCACCTGCTTGTCGCTAGGGAGTGTTTTCACCTCCGCATCCGCCGTAACTCTTGCAATGATTTCCATAAAATAAAAATTTAATGATGAATAAATGTTTTATGAACCTCGGTTTGCACCTCGTTCATTTCCCTCGTAGCAACCCGGCCTTGAAACGGTATTTTGGAAAAGCAAGGTTTTTGCAATTAAAAAATGTTGACTGTGGAATAAAAAGCGCAGCGGTTTATGCCGCAAAAGCAACAAGCGCAGCGGTTTTTTATTGCAAAACCGCAGGCCAGCCCCGAAAACCTTCGGGGTGCAGACCTTGCTTTTTCAAAATGCCGTCAAGAGATTCGCGAAGTAGAGTAAAATGAAAAGTCAGTATTATTTTGAATTATTTTAATGCAGATTATCTTAACGGAAGGAAATACTGACTATCAAAAGTAGTTCAATAAAATATTTTACCTTCCCAGACCTCATAACAACCAATCGTTATCTTTAAATTGACATAATAACATAATGAGCAACAATAAAGAACAAACAAAATTGCAGGGAGCAGTATTAATTATCGGTTCCCTCTTGTGGGAAAATGAGGACAATGCCATTTCAAAAGAAATAGGGGTTCTTCGGAACAATTGGCGAGAGAAATACCTAGATTTCGATAAAGCAGAAACTGTAAAATGTCCAATCAGGTATGGCAGAACTTCCTCTACAAGGCATCATACATATACAATGCTTTTTTCAAACAATACGCCAGCAATTGGCAGTGCATTGATAGTTCCATTTAAAGAAACAATCAGCATAAATGACGGTTTTGGAGCACTGGAAAATCAAGCTTTTGCATTGGCAGAGGCAGAACAGATTTGCAAACCGGGTGAAGTAAATCTGTTCAAAGATTGGGGAACGGTAGCGATAAAGACAATGCCACAATTAAGTGCTAAAAACCCAACAATTGCAAGTAGCTTAACTGACTGGTGGGCAAAAATGTTTAAAGGGTACTTAAAGCATAAACTGTTCCGCATCAATGGAACAGAAGAAACATCTGTTACTGACGATGGGTTTATTAATTTCAACATTGAAATTTCAAATCCTTCCATTGATTATTTACTATGCACACCAACTGCCCCCAATGTAACAGATTATCCTTCGGCTTTTGAAATTGCACAGCTCATATCTAAAGCTGAATACAGTACCTATTTTATAGAAAATATCAGCCATAAAATCCGAACATTTCAAGACGAAGAGGTTAAGCAATTGCTCTCACATAAGGTAAAGTCAAAACTACCCCCAAAAGTAGCCGAACTCATGAATATCTCTAATTATAATAGGTCCAATGAAGGACTATTCCAATTTCAAAAGGATTTAATGATCAAACTTGGTGATATGTTATTTGTGCCCTCTAAAACAGCACTTTGTTTCCATATTCTAAAGTCGCTCGATTATACTTTCGAAAATCAACTAGGCATGGACGATGCCAATGTAAGAGCAAACTGTCAAAATCCCTTACAACTATTTAAAGAACATTTCGGAGATTATGAAATTGCCCTTTTAGAAGAGAAACCAGACCTTTTAGACAAACTTCTATTTCATTTCTTGAATTTAGAAAAGCTTCCCGGAACTGAAAAACAAATTATTGAAAAGCAGGTAAAAGAAGACTTAAAGAAAAGGACAGACCTAATTAACAGGTATGAACAAAATGATTTTATAAAGGATTTCAAACAAAAAAAGATAACACCTAGAAATCAGGAAGAAAATACACTCCACGATTTTTATATTCGGAACTTAAACGAACAACAAACTATAATTGATTATTTTTTTAACCACTTGGATAAAAGGGTGGTTTCTAAATGCAATGTTAGGTACCTTACACACATCAATTACTTCGATTGGTACTATGATAGGCCATATAGGTCAAGTATCCCCAATTCTGAAGGATTTTTTGACCATAAATTAATTGATAAATGCGGCCATAGATTAGCTTCTGTGCGTATTTCAGAAGCCAATCGGCTAAAAGAACTCTATGGTAACAATAAAAAAGAATTTTATACTCAGTTGGAGAGTCATGTGAGTAAAGAGGCGGTATTTCATGAAATCAAATACTATATTTCTTTTTTGCCGGTTGGAAAAGTCTCTAGAAAAGACCTGTTTGAAGAACTGATTGTCCTTTTTAAGGAACAAAAATGGTTTGGGTTCTATGGCCTTGCCCTCACACAAATAGAGGGCTTGTTCTCGGAAATGGCAGACAGCATAGAGCATGGCAAACGGCTTCCTTCTCTGCCGGATAAAGTAGAAACGGTAAGACCGTATTATGAGTTCTCAGACCAGCGGTTTGATTATTATCAATATTGTGTTCCTTTGCTCAGAAACAAATTCATGCATTCAGGTATTGATGAAGAAATTGAAATCAAAAGTTATGAAATTCTGTACGATGTGCATCATTTATTGAAAGTCTTTGCTGAATTGGAAACCCCATCATTAAAAATAAATACCCTTATCAAACGAAGCGACCCAATGGATTTCCTGGATATAAAAATGTTCAACAGTTATTTCGACTTGTTGGACAAAGTAAAAGCTTCTAAAAATTTCGATGCCTTGAAGGCGCTGGTTGATACATTTGAAAGAGATTTTTTATGCGAGTATTGTAATTTAGAATATATATCCAATGAGGCAGCAACCTTATTGAGAAGTTCATTTGAACACTGGTATAATACCATCCTTCATTACACAGATATTAATAAAATAAAAAAAGATTTACGTACTACCACGCCGCACAATATAAGAAAGCACAAGCAAGATTATAGTGTGGAATTATTACCGATTTATAGAGCGTATAAGGACATTTTCGATAACCTATTGGATTATCATAGTTTTCTAAGTAGGTATCATACTTACCTACCATCAATCAAGGAAGAACCCAAGGCGGTATTCAAAAAAATGTTGAAAGATTATAAAGATGATTTTGAAAAACTAAAACTTGTTCTAGAGATAATTAATGAGTAAAGAAGGGTATGAAATAATTGACTTTTTTGAGTTTTGCATTTGATTTGTTATTACTAATTCAGAAGAGAGCAAAGACTTAAGACCTCACAAGCAATCTATGAACTGCAAAAACGTATGCTTCTCTAGCAAACAGTTCACCATGAACAGTGAATTTTAAATAGTAGAATTAATAAGCGCAAAAGGCAGCAGATACTTAAATTTTATTGATTGCACATCAAATATCAGTGCCAGTATTGGATGAATCCGAAAACAGGGGTTGTATGCGTATGTCGGTCTTGGTCACTTCAATAATCCCATGCCGGATGGCATAGTACACGATGCCCAATGTGCTTTTGGCCCCCATCTTCTCCTGAATGCGGTCACGGTATCCTTCAAGCGTCCTGTGCGAATAGGATTTCTTCTCCGTACTCAATTCAAAGGCAATCTCCTTAATGGTCTTTTCCTTGCAGATCAGTTCAATTATCCTGATCTCAAAAAGGGTAAAGAACGGTCCTTTTTGTTTCATAGATTTTACGCCGACAATTTGTTTCAATAAAAATTTATTTACCATTTTCAGTTTTTTGAGAAAGTATCTTCAACCGAATTTTCAAAAGGCGCATTATAAGGTTTTATTTAATTGAAAACATGCGTGCTAATACTGTTTTTTTTCAGTGCTGGCACGCACTTTCCGAATAGGTATTTCTCACATCTTAGCCGCGAAAAATTCGCAGCTATGTCAATGCTCAAAAAAAACCTTACAATTCTTTTTTTGGTTAGTTTGCAGTATGGATATGCACAAACAGTAGAAAATGTCCAGCAGCCTCCCCTTCCACAAAGGTTGACGTACCAGTTTCTCAATGATGTAAGCGGTAAATTCTCCAAACTGCAACAGGATATTACCAAGAAGACCAGCCACATGCTGGACCGCATGGAAAAGCAGGAAGCAAAGCTGTGCAGGAAATTGCAGCAAATAGACAGTGCCGCAGCCAGAAAGCTATTTGCCAGTAATGCAGCCAAATACGCACAACTAAGAAATAAACTCCGTGCAGCAGATAGCGGCAATACCAAACTGAAGGAATACCTGCCACACTTTGACACACTCAGCACTTCATTGGCCTTCTTGGAAAAGGGCGCAACCAGTAACCCCCAGCTTAAAAAGGAACTCGCAGATGCTAAGGCCCAGTTGCAGTTGTTCGGAAACAAAATGCAAGTGGTCGATGAAATCAAGAAGCAAATTAGGGAAAGGAAGCAGCAACTGAACGAACAGCTCCAGCAGTTAGGGATGGACAAACAGTTAATGGCCATTAATAAGCAAGTATATTATTATCAGGCCCAACTGAACGAATACAAGGAAATGCTGCATGATACAAAAAAGATGGAGCAGAAAGTGCTCGCCATATTGAACAGTACACCTTCCTTCAAAAGCTTCTTTGAGCAGAACGGCCAATTAAGCCGCTTGTTCCCATCATCCAGCACTGCCGCCACGGTAGCGCCCAGCCTCCTTGGTTTCCAATCTAGGTTCAGCATTCAGCAGGCCATGACTGCCCGTATAGGCAGCAGCAGCCTGCCCCAGCAGTTCTCCCAGCAATTGAGCAAGGGCCTGGATATACTGGGCACGGCAAAGGGCCAGTTGAACAAATTGGCAAGCGGCAACAGTAATGACATGATGCCCACCGGTTTTGTGCCCAATTCCCAAAAAGTTAAGAAGTTCCTGCGGCGGTTGGAATATTCGTTCAACCTGCAGACGCAGACCAGCAACCGCTTACTGCCTGTAACAAGTGACATTGGCTTTTCCATTGGCTATAAATTAAATGATGCCAGCGTTTTTGGCATCGGAACCAATTATAAATTGGGCTGGGGCAAGAAGATAACCGATTTCAGCTTCACCAATCAGGGAGTGGGCTTCCGTACCTATTTGGACATCAAACTGAAAAAACAGTGGTGGATCAGTGGCGGTTACGAACTCAACTATTTCAGTGAATACAGGAAATTGGAAGATATAGCCAAACTCAATGCGTGGCAAAGAGGCGGGCTTATTGGCCTTTGCAGGAAATACAAGATAGCCAACAAGAAAACGGCCAAGATGCAGGTCTTATATGACCTTTTGTACCAGCAGCAGCGGCCTTGGGGCAGCCCCATCGTATTCCGTTTTGGCTGGACCCTCTAATGAAGCACCTTCCCAACAAGATATTTAAAATAGAAATGACACTTTATGCGTAATACCCTTGCTTTACTATTTGTGCTGGCACTTGCTACAAGTACCCATGCACAGGTGAACCTCCAAACAGGCAGTGTTGATTATTCCCTGCCCATTTTCAGCTACTCGGATGCCAAGAGCGGATTGAGTTCCGCCGTTACCGTTAACTACTATTCCGGCGGCGGCATCAGGGCGGGGGAACTTGCCTCCAATATAGGGCTTGGATGGGCACTGAACGCCGGAGGGGTTATAGAGCGCATCCAGAACGGCGAACCGGACGATCAGTATAATCCTGCCAATTATGGCTTGGCCAGTGACCAGCAAATTATTAAAAGGGAGGTTTGGGCTGCCTGTGATAATTATTACCCCGATGGATTCCTCTACACTACGTTTTCCATCAATGATATACCTAGGCAATTGGCCATACAGTCCAGGTTCACCAGTAGCCAGACCAAGGACTACAAGCAGAGCCCTTTGGCATTGGCCGACCGTGAACAGGATGTGTTTTCCTGCAGCCTCAATGGGCGCATGGTAAGCTTTGTGATTGGCAAGGACCTTACGGTAGTATGCTTGGATGATTCAAAATTGAAGATAGTCTTCACTGTGAAGGACATGACCAGCAGCAAGATCAGGACCAAGATCAACTCGTTTACCGTAACGGACGAAAACGGTGTACAGTACCTTTTCAATGAACTGGAACTGGGGGAAGTGGTGGACCTGATGGAAACCCTGTCCGATAATGATGGCCTTGGACTGAACGTGCAGCAGAGCAGACGCACAGGTGCCTATGTGGTAAACAAATGGTTCCTTTCGGAAATCGTGAACCCCATGACCAATGAAAAGATAAAGTTTACCTATACCAATGTGGACCTTGATGTAATTACGGGTACCTCCGCTGCCTACCAGCAGATGATTGGGGAAGATGGGGAATCGGTTTCCGTAATAGAAAACCATGCCTTCATCAAATCAAAAAGGTTGCTCAAAACGGAATTCCCGGATGGACATTATTTGGAATTTGTTTATGATGCCGCCGATAGGCAGGATGTGCCCGGTGATAAGATACTGTCCACCATTAACCTGCGGAGGAAGAATGAATTGGTGAAGGCATTCGATTTTTACCACAAATATTTTTACAGGAAGGAACGGATAGAGTACACGGGCGACCCCAGGATTGATAAGCGCTTCCTGCGCTTGAGCCTGGAAGCCATTGTAACCAGGGGCAGCAGCGGCCTGTCCATACCGCCCTATAAATTTGATTACTATACGGGTTCGGAATCCAGTGACAACCTGGACATGGTACCTTCCCGCTATACTTTTAACATAGACCACTGGGGCTTCTACAACAAGAATGGCGTAACGGATGACGGGGCCGTGGGCTATGACAAAGCCGCTCTGAAGACCCTCCTAGTGGATCCCACCACCTACAGGGCACCATCGCCAAATACAGCTTCATTAGGCATGTTGAAGTCTGTGCAACTGCCCACTGGCGGCTCCATGACCTTTGAGTACGAGCAGAACAATTACCTGGACGACAATGGTGCGGAGCAGTATGCAGGTGGCGTAAGGGTGAAGACAATAACCCTGTACGATGGCAGCAATACGGCCAGCAACCAGGTAACCGACTATAAGTACCAACTGGCCAATGGGCTGTCTTCTGGATGGGGGGTGGAAACGCCCGTTTACTATTCCGAAAGGGGCATTGATATACGCAAGGACAACAGCGGCTACAACTATGGTGGCCTCATGCTGCGCGACCACAGCAGCCTGGCAAGGATGAAGGGACAGAAGGATGCCATAGAAACCGCAGCCAGCCTGGTCATTCCCAATCCTCTCTTGCAGTTCATTTTCTCCCTTCTGCTGAATTTCGTTATGCCCGTTATAGATAACTGGTTTGATCCGTGGGACTACGTAAGCGTGGGCAGCTACAGCCTTACTGCGCTCAATGCTTCCAACCCTTCACCCTACCTGTATTCCCGCGCAGAAGTGAAAGTATCCTCCGTGGCCAATAGCGGAAGAACGGTTACCGAGTTCTCCAAGCCGGCCAGTAGTGCCGAAATATTGCCCAACAGCTTCCCCTACAGCCAGAAGCAAAGGGCCGAATCCTGGAAATATGGGCTTCCATTGTACAATTATGTGTACAACAGCAATGGGGCACTGGTAAACTATACGGAAAACACCTATGATATAGCCACCACGGTGCTGGACGATAACTTCAAGTCCTGCAGGATGGAAGCCAACCATTTCCTTTCCAACAGGTATGACTGGTTCACTTTCAACAATAGCAATGTGGACGATAATTGGATATCCCGTGAGTTCTACCATCTCCAAAAGGGGAGGGTAAGGTTAATAGCCAGCCTGCAGCAGCAGTACGATGTTAGCGGTGCGCACTATGCGGAAACCACCACCCACTATGAGTATAACGATGCCAATAACCTAGTGTCCTCCACCTATAGCGAAAACAGCAAGGGAGAAACCAAGGGGCAGAACATCTATTACCCCGATGACTACAGCAATGTGAACACGGTGGTGACCACCATGATATCCAATAACATGATTGGCGTGCCCATTACACAGGTAAACTGGATGCAGCGCACCATCAATGAACCGAGGCTACTGCTTGGCGCCAGTGCCACCGAGTTCAATATACTGCCCGATGGCCGGATCAGGCCCTCAAGGCAGTACAGTTCCGTTCTCCAAACACCCATAACCGATGCCATAACGGACAATGCGGACCCCAACAATATCTATGGCTATTCCTTCTACGACAATGTGGCCAATTATACCTACAATGTCTGGAGCGACCTGATAGCCATACAGGACACCAAGGGCAGGGTAAATAGCAAGATATGGGGCTACGGGAACAGGCGTGTAATAGCAGATATAATAGGGGCGCAGCCTACACAGGTGGTGTACACCTCCTTTGAAAAGGAAGCCTATACGCTTGCGCTGCCCTATATAGACAATCCTGATAACCTGGATATGGGCCCTGCGGTACGCATCAGCTATGATGTATCCAAGATCAACAACAACTTCTCCGTAACGGGCGAATACAATTACCCCATTGAGAACCAGGTAAGCTTCCCCATGCGTTTCGAAAAGCCCTCCCTGTTAACGGTATGGGGCACAGAAGGCAATATTTACCTACGGGGCATGCCGCCCAGCAGGACCGGCCCCACGATAAAGGGCTGGACCTATTACGAATTCGACATTGCAGAAAATGAAAGCAATATCCAGTTAACGGGCGGCCACGGTGTTTTCGTGGATGAACTCAGGGTATATCCCAAGGGGGCTAAAATGACCACTTACACGTACAACCCCTCCATAGGCAAAACGGACGAGTGCGACCTCAATAACCGCATTACCTATTTTGAATATGACGGACTGAACAGGCTGTTCAAGGTGAAGGACGAAAAGCGCAACCTCATCAAAACTTACGAATACCATTACAAAACCAACTAAAAAAGTGTATGTTCAAGAAACTCATTTACCTGCTGGTTTTTGTACTGGTAATGCCATTGCTGTCAAAAGCCAATAATATCATCGGGTCCGAAATTGTGGTGGAGGGCCTTACCTACACCTATAACCTGGACCCCTCACTTTATCCACCCTCTGCCAAACATGGTGTATGGTCTGTAAAGGGCGGTACCATACTGTCGGCAAATGATGACCCTGCCAATGGCACCATCTATGTAACCGTTCAATGGGATTACTGGACCAGGAACCAGGAAGACAGGAATGGCACGGTCATTTATTCCATTGGCAGCAATGCTTATATACAGAGCGTAACCATACTGGATGCCTCCAACTTTTTTGAGGTCTGTTCCATGATTTCGCCAGTGGACCAGGAAGTGGAATACCTGGCCACGCCGCAGCCAATAGCATTTTCCAACTGCGGCATTCCCAGCGGCTTTACCTATACCATTGCCTACCAGTGGCAATCTGTGGAACTGCCCGGTGCATTCTACTATGCCTCCGACCACAATACCATATTGGCCTCAACAGGATTGTGGAACTGGCAGGACATAGCCGGTGCCACTTCCGCCACGGTACAGCCTGCTGCCATGACCTATATAGGTACCACCATGTACCGCTGCAAGGTTACCGTTACGCCGCCTTCGGGCAGTAACAGGGATGTCTTTGTAGGTTACCGCTATGCCGCCGTGAGGTTATCGGAGTTTGGTGCAGGCACCATTGATTACAATCCAAATGAAACCAATTTAACTGCTGTGCACCACCAGGTGGATGCCGTTCAGATACCCTATAACCAGGCCCCGCTGCAGATACAGCAGCACCAGGCCATTGGTGGCCTCTGCACTTCCAAAGTATATACTTGGGAAGTATGCTACAACCATGAAAACTGGATATTCCTGGCCAGCGGTATTGACCTGCCCCTTAGCGCCCATCCACCCATCACCACGGATACACGCATCAGGCGCAAAGTGGAATGCGGCAGTGATGTGCTCTATTCCAATATACTCAGTTACGATATCATCTACCAGAGTCCCTGGGAGGAAAACAGGAACTACCTACGTGTCAACAATGTATTGAAACCCGGCATCAAAAGCTGGCCCGAGGCAGACCAATTGGCCATTGGGGACAAACTGCAACGTACCACTTATTCTGATGGGCTGGCCCGCACCATACAGCAGGTAAGCAAGGAAACCAGTTATGACGAGGGCAGCAATACTTGGAACGACTTTGTGACCCATGTAGGTTATGATGAAGGCGGCAGAGTAAGCAAAAGTTATTTGCCCTATCCATCCGGTAGCACCATCGGTTTATTTAAAACCGATGCACTCACCGAACAGCAAGCCTACCTGCGTGGCTACTACAGCGAGGCCAGCAGTGCACCCACTTGGAGCAAGGTGGAATTTGAGAACTCCCCACTGAGCAGGCCCCTGCAGGCCAAATCGTCTGGCACCGCCTGGGGCGGCGACGGCAGCTATACGGGCGTACAGGCAGACTATGCTTTCAATATGGTTGACGAAAACATCCGGATATGGAACATTGATGCGGGCCCCGGTTCCATACCTTACTCGCCAGACAAGTACCAAACAGGCAAGCTGGTCAAGAGCGTTGTGCTGGACGAGCAATTGAAAAAAGTGGTGGAATACAAGGACTTTGAGGGAAGGACCATTTGCAAGAAAGTGCAACTTGAAAACACGGGCGGCAACCTGGACGAGAACGGCTATACCGGCTGGCTGGTTACCTATTATGTATATGATGACTTCTCCAGGCTCAGGTACATTATCACACCCAAAGCCGTAAACTTTTTGGTGTCCAATGGTTGGGACCTGAACCACTATCCATCAATAATGGATGAACTCTGCTTTTACTACCACTATGATGAACGGGGCAGGACCATTGTTAAGCACTCACCAGCAGCCGGCGAAATATACATGGTATATGATACCAGGGACCGCTTGGTGCTGTCGCAGGATGCCAAGCAGCGTGCAAGGCCAGTGCAGCAGTGGAGCTTCAACCTGTACGATGAATTTGACAGGACGGTTGCTACGGGACTGTTTGACAAGGATATTCCCAGAAAGGACATGCAGGATTTTGTCAATACCCTGGCCCTGCCCAATACCAATGTAACAGTCTTTACGGGCAGCAATGAAACCATCGTGGCCAATAACCCCGTGGCAGGTGACCCCAGCTATTGCAATAGCTGCACCAATACCGTGTACAACACGGTTACCTATTACGACCAGCCCGTGTTTTCAGGCAGCTTTGACTATTATAACGGCTTCAGTTTTCAGGGCGGCAGTGCACCGTATCCGGAAACCTCCACGCAATCGTTCAGGGTAAACGGTGCCGCAGTGGGTGCCAAAGTGCGGGTAATAGATGAACTGCACGATGACGGCGATTATACCAATGACCATTTCCTTACCAGCAACAGTTTCTATGACGAGCAGGGCAGGCTATATCAGAGCCGCTCGCAGAACATAAAGGGAGGTGTGGACGTGGCCGTGCAGCAGTTCGATTTTGCGGGCAGGGCCATCAATGGCTATACCAGGCATAGCTTCCCCGGCCATTACATGGACGGCTTTGAAACCTTCAGTTACACGGACGTGGACCGGCTGGGCCGCACCAAAGCCATCTACCGCAAGTACAACTACGGTAGCAATGGGTTCAAGAAAATCAATGCCATTAGCTACGATCCGTTTGGCCGTGTGAAGCAGAAACTGCTGTCGCCCGATTACAATGGTGGCCTCGGCATGGAAACCCTCCGCTACGGTTACAATATACAGGGCTGGCTCACGGGCATCAACAAGGACTATGCCCTGAGCACCACCAACAGCGACCAGTGGAACAGCTACTTTGGCATCTACCTCGGTTATGACAACCGGGACAATGCCTTTACGGGCAAGCAGCTCAATGGCTCCATTACGGGCATGACCTGGAAATCGCAGGGCGACAATACCATGCGCCGTTTTGATATGGCGTACGACAATGCTGGCCGCTTCACCGCCGCCCATTACCAGCAGCGGGACAAACCCTCCGATAACTGGAGCACGGCCACGGCCAATTTCAGCATGGACAATATCAGCTATGATGAAAACGGCAACCTGAAAACCCTGGACCGGATGGGCACCAAACCCGGAACCGTGGGCGGCCTTTATGTGGACAGGCTGGTTTATGCCTACAAACAGTTTTATGGAGTGGATCTCAGCAACCAATTGACCAGTGTTACGGATGCCACCAATGCACTGGGATCACAGAATGGCCTGCTGGGAGATTTCAAGGACGGCACCAACGGCACTGCCGATGACTACCACTATGACGAGAACGGCAACCTGGACATGGACCAGAACAGGAACATCATTGCCACCAGCATTATTTCCCAAGGCATTGTTTGGAACTATATGGACAAGCCACAGGCCATGCACATAGATGGCAAGAGCGATGTGGCGTTCATTTATGATGCCACGGGCACCAAACTGGGCAAGACCACCACCACTGTGGCCACCGGTGCAGTAAAGACCAGTTGGTACATGGGCAACTATGTGTACACCGAAACGAGCGGCAATGTGGAACTGGAATACATACAGCAGGAAGAGGGTCGCATAAGGCCTATTGATCCGAAGAACACGTTCGGCACGCAGGTGCCGGCACTGGAACAGGGCGGCGGCATTGCCCTGCCCAAAGGCATGCAGGGCGTTTTTGACTGGATGGTAAAGGACCACCAGGGCAATACCAGGGTGGTGCTCACGGAGGAGGTGCACAGGGAGTACCACCTGGCCACCATGGAAGATGCGGTTACCGCAGTGAAGGACTATGAGGAAAGGATCTTTGGTTCGGTTGATGCCAGTGGCAACCCGGATGCCGACAATGCTTTGATCAATACAAGGAAGGCCAAACCAGCCGCATGGGCCTCCAATACTTCCGCAAAAGCAACCTCATTAAGGGGCATGGGGTCGCGGAGCGATCCATCCTTCAAGATAGCCGTAGGCCCGGGCCAGTTGCTGAAGGTCATGGCCAGTGATGTGCTGAGCACCAAAGTGGACTACTTCTATTCAACCGACCTGGTAGAGCCCTCAACAAACATCGACAACCTGCTGGGCCAATTAGTCAACTCGCTCACGGGTTCGTTTGGCAATGGAACGGTGCCCAGTGCTGTGCATGAGAACCTCAGCAGCATCGGTTCCAGCCTGACCGACCCATCGGGCAGCCTTTACAGTTTCCTGGCACCGCAAAACCAAACCTATGGTACCACGGAGCCGCCAAGGGCCTACCTGAACTGGCTGTTCTTTGACGAGAACTTCAATTTCATACCGCCCAACGCCGCTGGTGAGGGCAGCGGTTATGCCAGGGTATCGCAGAGCGGGGACGGCGTATCGCCATTAACCGGGCTGAACATCAGGGTGCCCAAGAACGGGTATGCCTATGTGTACGTAAGCAATGAAACCTCCACGCTTACCGTTTATTTTGACAACCTGGCCATAACGCATGAACGTGGACGTATTCTGGAAGAGAACAGCTACTACCCGGACGGCCTGAAAATGGCGGGTGCATGCGCCAAGGCCTACAACAAGCTGCCCAATAAGCATGGTTACCAAGGGCAATATGCGGAAGAGGAAGAGGAAACAGGGTACAATGAGTTTGACCTGCGCATGTACGATCCCCAGATTGGCCGCTGGATCAGTACGGACCCCTATGATGAGTTTGCCTCTCCCTACCTTGGCATGGGCAATGACCCCGTGAACAATGTGGACCCAAC
>JAHEZD010000146.1 GCA_023251255.1 Chitinophagaceae bacterium | reverse complement strand
GTATTTTTTTTGCATTCTCCGGCCCATCGCTTTTTTGCAATGCGGTCCATGCTGCTTGGTACATATAAGTGGACTGCCAAGGGCAGTTTGGTAAACGGGAGGAACTTATCCAATCTTTGACGGGGGCTTTCCAGTAAAATGCGGGGTGTTGCCATAACGGTCAGGGTTAGGTGGAAGCGGTTTCCCTAAATTAGGACAGGCCTTGGGGACGGCAAAAGGGGCTGTGGTGAATTAAGGAAATTTTAGCAGATGGCGATGGGCTGAAGTGATACCTCATTTATCATTTTTAAACAGGCTCCCAGACCTACCATAAAAATTCTTGTATTTTTTTTAACAGTATCTGTATTTACATTTATATCACCAACAATGCTCTTGTCTGCATGTTGGCAATGATCTGCCATTATCAGTTTTTCATATGCCATAAATAAGAGGGAGCCGTTCCATTCTTGGGATGGCTTTTTTGTATGCGGGAAGTTCAATGGCCACTGAATGGCAAGCTGCAGTTAGCCACCCATTAAATAATGTTAACTGACTATCCGTATGAAGGAAAGCATTGACGATTTCCGTTGTCATACTGAGGTTCTCGAAGTATTATGAACGTAGAACACAGCTTGAATACGGTTTCGACAAGCTCAACCTGACATACTTTCCTTCATACGGATAGTCATACAATGTTATTTTCTTCCTTCCTATTTCACCACCTCCCACCACCCATAATGACCAACTAACAAAAAGTGGATGCTGCCATTCACCTAACTGTTACTTTGCAGCATTGTTCATCCTAAACCAGACCCTTCCATGAACGCTATAGGCAATCTTATATGGCTCCTTTTTGGTGGCCTCTTCTCCGCCATCGGTTACGTGATTGGTGGCATTGCGCTATGCCTTACCATAATTGGGATACCCTTTGGGGTACAGTGCTTCAAGATTGCTGGGTTTGTGCTATGGCCCTTTGGCAGGAAGGTGGTTACCCATGAAAGGGCCAATGGCTGCCTGTACATACTCTTCAATATACTATGGATTGTTTCAGGGGGGCTCTATACCGCCCTGGTGCATATTTTCTTCGGTTTCCTGCTCTGCCTTACCATTATAGGCATACCCTTTGGCAGGCAGCACTTCAAGCTGGCCTCACTGGCACTGACGCCCTTTGGCAAGGATATCGTTTACCGTTAACAGGTTCCAATGACACAACGTCCATCCATTTGCAGATTGTTATTTACCCATAATATGTTCTGATGGAACATGGCAGGTACCCAAGAAATGCGGCTGCTTCGTTATCATTATATTTGAATAGGCGGCTACCCTGTTCTGAAAACAGTGGACTAGCTGTATTACCTTAAACCTTAAAACGGATACTTATGACATTCAAAATATTCCTATCAGCAGTTTCTGTTTTAGCATTGATTGCCTGCAATAATCGGCACACACCAGACAACTCCAAGCAGGAGGTTCCGAAAGCATTGGAAGATAAAAACAATTCCATGGATATTGTTTCAAAAAGGAAGGATGGGGAAGACCTAGTTGAAACCCTTTACGATGAACTGGTAAGCAAGGATACCAAGTTGAAGAATTTAGAAGAAAGGCTTGATGCACTGAACAAGAGCAGGGATGATTCCGCTAGTGCATTTGATCAATTCAATGGAAAGAATGAATCCTACTATCGTTCTGCCAATGAACATGTTGCAGCCATCAAGGATTCCGTATTGAGGGGCAGGATGAGGGAACTTGTCGCCAATCATTTAGCCAAGTACCAATCTTCGATTGCAAGGCATCATGGGTTGCTTACAACCATTGAGAGCAACCATGTGACCATTGCTGACCTGCATGGCATTTTACAAATTGTAAGGACCTTGCCTTTAATGGAAAAATACCAAGTTGCCAGCTTGCCAAGTACAACTTCATTGGAGGGCTACATTAAGCAGCAGGACGGAACAATAAAGCTTGTAGACACACTTACGAAAAAGTGACCATACTGGGCTGTCCCAGCATGAGCGTTCCTATGGAACGCTCACCTTCGTATGATTGTTTTTTATCCATAATCTGTTCCGAAGGAACATGGTGGCCATCCAACACTATCATTTACCTATAAATCCACCCCGAGAAATATGCTGTTTTTGTCCTTACTTCGTTGGTAGCCATTACATCCTCCAAACCATTACTAACATGAAACTAACCACTACCGCAGCATTCCTTTTGATTACCCTCCTTTCATTTGGGCAGGACAGGGTACACCGCATTGATAGCCTGCTGCATGCACTGTATGCCAAGAAGAAAATCAATGGCAATTTCCTGATAGCGGAGAAGGGCAAGGTCATCTACAGCCATAGCTTCGGGCTGGCCAATGAAGCTACCAAGGATACCCTGAATGCCAACTCCATCTTTGAACTGGCTTCCTGCTCCAAGCAGTTCACTGCCATGGCCATCATGATGCTGAAGGAGAAGGGCAAGCTGGACCTGGACAATCCCATTTCCCAATACATCCCCGAGCTTTCCTATTACAAAGGGGTAACCGTTAGGAACCTGCTGAACCATACAGGTGGGCTGCCTGACTATATGGAGCTGATGGACAGCCTGTTCGACAAAACAAGGATTGCTACCAATAAGGACATGATTGCACTGTTTGGCAAGCACCACCCCAAGCCCCTGTTTGAGCCCAATACAAAGTACGAGTACAGCAACACGGGCTATGCACTGCTGGCGTCCATCATAGAGAAGGCATCGGGCCTGAGCTATGCGGACTATCTAGCGAAAAGCATTTTCAGGCCCCTGCAAATGACCAGCAGCTTTGTGTACACGCGTAGGCTATCACCGAGGAAGGTTGACAACTATGCCTATGGGTATGTGTACTCGGATAGCCTTAAAAAATATGTACTGCCGGATGACCTGAAGGAAACCAGTATGGTGGTATGGCTGGACGGTATTGTGGGGGATGGCTGCGTGAACTCCACCGTGAACGATCTATTGAAATGGGACAGGGCCCTGTACACCAATACCCTGCTTTCGGCAGCGGGCATGAAACAGGTATTTGAAACGGCCACTATAAAGGACGGGTCCAGGACCGATTACGGCTTTGGCTGGGCCATTGAAAACAATGCGGACTTTGGCAAGCTGACGAGCCACAGTGGTGGATGGCCCGGTTACCTTACCTATATTGACAGGCATGTGGACAATGACAGGACCATCATCATACTGCAGAACCATGAGGCTGTTACCGTACCTATAAAGACCATCAGGAACCTTCTGTACAATAAAGTGATGCCCCTGCCCAAACAGCGCACCGCCATAACGCTAACAACCGCTCAGTTGGAAGAACTGGTAGGCACTTATACCATTCAGGAAGGCATGGACCTGAACATTTCCCTGAACAAGGAACAACTGTTTGTACAATTAACTGGACAGGATCCCTTGCCATTGTTTGCGGAGAGCAGTTCTGCCCTGTTCCTGAAAGTGGTGGATGCACAATTGCAGGTGGAAAGGGATGGGAAGGGGATGATCACGCATTTGTTCCTGTTGCAGAACGGCAATAAAATAAAAGCAGTGAGGAAGTAGTGCTACATGACCCATTCCGTACCCCATACGTTCCACCCGCTTTTCCACCAATTAACCAATTAACGAGTTAACCAATTAACCCCCTACCTTATTGGAACATCCACAACAGTACCGGTTTCCTGGACCTATTTACCTGCTTGCTCAGTTGGCCCAGGAAATGGTAGGATACCATGGGGCAGCCAAGGCTGTTGCAAATAGGCTGCAACGATTCATTGTCCGGCACACAATCATAAGCATGCAGCACAATGAACCTATTGAATGCATGGCTGTTGCTGCTGTCAAGGCCATGGAGCTTGTAGGCATCGCCAAACCTGCCCTGGTACTTATTGCCCACTGCATACCTGCCAAGCGAACTGCAGCCACAGTCGGGCTTATTGGAAAACCTGGCCGTTTCCAAATAGGAAGTATTGCAACTGCCATGTGCCATCAGTCCCGAAGTGATAATGGTATCCGCTGTTAGGTCGTACACAAAGAACCTTTTCTTGCCGCTTTCCATGGCCATATCTACCAAAAAGCATACGGTGCTGGAGTACTGGCCCCTATTGTTATAGTGTTGTAGGGCGGCGGCCCTTGCCCTGAGCCTTGCCATTTGCTGCTGGCTTTTTGCTGGACTGGGCCTTGCAGGACCAATGGGCAGGCGGTAACGGGTATAGCGTGGCAGGAAGTAGATGGCGGCGGCCAGTACCAGTACAATTATCCACCATCGTTTTTTCTTCATGTGGGTTGGGGCTAGGTGCAAAGGAAAAGAAGCTTGGTGAAGATGGCAAATTTGGGGAGGTTGCAGGTTACTGGTTGCAGGTTGCTGGATGATTGATGGAGGAGGAAAGGAGGAAGGTTCATTAGTTAATTGGTGATGGGTGGCGGAGAGGGAAGGAGAAGTTGGAGGTTGGCGATCGTCATTGCGAGGAACGAAGCAATCTAGGTTGGAGGTTGATAGGTGGAGGAGGCGAGAGAAAAGTTGGGTGGAGGAGAAAGTCGGGATTGGGCCAGAATATGAGGCAATTGGATGCGAAATAGGGATTTATTTCTTGATGGGTGGCGGTAATTTGCGAAAATGGGCCAATTGCTATATATTTATAAAAATGTCAATCGATAGACAATATACCAAAACTGCTGTGATAGCCACACTGCTTTTTGCATGCCTATTATTTTTTGGTAGGGCATCGGCACAGCAGTTCAATAACTGGTACTTTGTGGATTCGCTGGGCATCAGTTTCAATACATCGCCACCTTCGCCCATCGTAGGCAGTGCAGTTAGGTACGTGCCCAATCCCGTTTCCATGTCCGACGAATATGGCAAGACCTTGTTTTATGGAAACGCAGTTTATGTATGGGATAAGCTGAACCACCCAATGCCCAATGGTTATGGCCTTGTTGGTGCCACCTATACGTGGAACCATTGCACCATGACCATGCCGGTAATTGGCAGCAATACACTCTACTATATTTTCACGGCAGATGGCAATGTGGCCACCAATCGTTCTGGCGGGTACTGTTATAGTATTGTGGACATGGCCCTAAATGGGGGATTGGGCGATGTGTCAGTGAAAAATAAGAAATTTTTTGGCCCATCTGCAGAAAGGTTGACCATTGCCAGTCATGCAAATGGTGTAAACGCTTGGTTGTTGGTAAAGGATATTGGAAAAAGGTATTACAGTTTCTTAATCAACTGCAACGGCATATCCAGCAATCCCGTTGTTTCTACAGTGGGCATGGACCTGGATTCCATCATCACGGTTAATGATGGCGACATGAAGGTTTCGCCTGACAATAAATTGATGGCCGTGTCCTATTTAGGGGGTGGTAACTCAGTTTATGGTAACTGTGTTGAACTATTCCAATTTGACAATAAAACAGGGATTTTGAGCAATAAGGTAAGGATACCTGTTAAGAGGCCATTGGGCATTGAGTTTTCGCCCGACTCCAAAAAACTGTATGTATCTTATGATAACCCCAACACATCTATTAGGGCATACTATAAAATTGGACAGTATGACCTAAGTATATATGATTCCCTGCATATCAATGGTTCGGGTACGGTTGTTGGCTTGATGGTTGACAGTTCGTATGAATTGTTTGGAAAAGGCCAAGGATACCTTCAGTTGGGCCCCGACAAGAAAATCTACCATGCTTCTTTCCTTGCAAATAAGGAATACAATAAATTGGATGTAATAAATAAACCAGACCTGCTTGGGCCAAGTTGCGATGTGCAGTTTGGGCATCTAATTGCGGGCATTGCCAAAGTGGCCGTGTCCAATGATGTTCTTCCAAAAGGCACTACCCATTTATTTGTTCACCCCAATGCCGAGATCATGGGTTATGAGGTACTGAGCAATTGCCGGTCCGTAAGGATCAACGCACAGACCTATATCAAGGGGAACAACCTGACTTTCACTTGGGACTTTGGTGATGGCAGCAATGGAGTAACAGTGGTACCCTCTGCTGGTGACACTACCAGAACAAGCATCGTGCACAACTTCCCCTTTTCATTGGATACATTCTATGTCACCCTTTCGGTGAGCAGCGATACCATTTGCGGCAATGGAACAAGTGGTAAAGAATTGGTACTCACCGGCTTCCCGCTGCCGCCCAGGCCCACTGCGGGGTTCAGTTATGGGTCCGACTGCTTTTCCCATGTGCAGTTTGTGGATGCATCGCAGCCCAATGGTAATGGCCCCTTGACCAGCCGCTGGTTCTTCGGTGACGGTGACAGTTCTTGGCTGCAGTCGCCCGCCCATGGCTATGCCCTGGCG
This sequence comes from Chitinophagaceae bacterium, assembly GCA_023251255.1. Lineage (GTDB taxonomy): Bacteria > Bacteroidota > Bacteroidia > Chitinophagales > Chitinophagaceae > UBA1930. The sequence continues at coordinate 3,456 of JAHEZD010000146.1, read as the reverse complement.
GCAGACAGTGTGCAGGTAACGCTGATCGTGCAGGGAAGTACCGGCTGTGCCCTGCCGGACACGCTTGTGCAGTGGGTGCAGCTCAAGCATAGGCCCATGGCAGGCCTCACGGTGCCACAGCCCGTTTGCGGCAGCCGCAACGCTGTTTTTACGGATGCTTCCCTGGTGCACAACAATGCCCTGCTGGTAAAGGTTTACCTGCTCTTTGGTGATGGCACCATGGACAGTAGCGGCCTGTTCCCCTCCCTGCACAGCTACCCCGGCTATGACAGCTTCCGGGTGAAGTACCTGGTGAGGGACGGTAATGGCTGCACCAGTGATACTTTTTATATGGGGGTGGCAACAAGGGCCATGCCCACTGTTGCGGATATCGTGTATGCCAATGACGGCTGTGCAGGCTGGCCCTTTGCCCTTACGGGCAATACCACGGTGGCGGGCAGTTCCATTGTGCAGTACCAGTGGCAGGCAGGCAGCCTTTCGCAGAACACCGTGCTGCCAACAGCTAGTTTTGTGATGCCCGCGGGGCAGCAGGCCGTCCAGTTGACGGCACTGAGCGCGCAGGGCTGCACGGGCTCCATGCTAAAGAACATTACCGTGAAGGCCAGTCCCCTGGTTTCGGTAGGTCCCGTGGGCGGCTGCGTTGGCCAGCCCGTCCATTTTGTGTCCAGCATCACCAATGCCAGTAGCGGCATCAGCAGCCACCAATGGTTGTTTGGCGATGGGGGCACAGCTGCTGCCGCAACGGCCAACCATATTTATACGGTGCCCGGCACCTATACTGCACAGTTCCATGCGGTAAGCAATGAGGGCTGCACCAGCAACACGGTGTCCAGTACGGTGGAGGTGGACAGCTATCCCGTGGCGAGCTTTGCCAATACTGGTGCCTGTACAGGTAGGGAGGTGCTCTTCACCAATACCAGCAGCAATTCCCACGGCAGCATTGCTTCTTGGCTGTGGCAACTGGGCAATGGGCAAACGGCTGCCACTAGGGATGCATCGGCTGTTTACCCTTTGCAGGGCAGCTATGCCGTAACGCTCAGTGCAGGCACGCTCAATGGCTGCTGGCACGATACCACCATACTGCTGCCCGTGGTGCCCATACAGGTATCTGCGGGCCATGACACCATGGTGCGCAGGGGCGATGTGTTCAGCCTGCACGGTACGGGCGGCACTGGCTATTTGTGGCAACCGGCCAACTTGCTGGGCAGTGCGCAGACGGCCAGCCCCTATGGCAGCCTGCAGCAGTCGCAACTGTTCAGCCTGAAAGTGGTGGACGTTAATGGATGTGTTGGCTATGATACGGTACTAGTGCAGGTGCTGCCCACGCTGGTGGTGCCCAATACGTTCAGTCCCAATGGGGACGGCATCAACGACACCTGGGCCATTGGGAGCCTGATGCCCTACCCCAACATACACTTGCAGGTGTTTGACCGCAATGGTCAGGCCGTGCATGAGCAACGTGGCAGCTACCTGCCCTGGAACGGGACACTCAATGGCAGGCCCCTGCCCGTGGGCACTTACTACTATATCATTACCACAGGTGCCGACAGGGAAATTACCAGGGGTTGGGTGATGATTGTCAGGTAGTTATAAGATAGGTTCCGATGCACTTGCGTATTGACCTCCAGATTTCAGCCTGCTTTTTTGGGCTTTTTGTGAAATTTTACGCAGAAAAAAACCGTAATCCTACGCTTTTTTAAAAAATAGGGTATTTCTATCTTGCACTGGAACCTAAAACCACAGCATAGGAGAAACGTTAGCAGCAAATTGGTTGGCCGTTTGCATTGCTAAGGAATATCCTGTAAAATAAGTTATCAATAATGAAGAGACTACTAACAATCATTTCCCTTTTCATGCTCTGTGCAAACTGCCCCGCACAGAAGCCCAGCAGGGCGGGCCACTCCATCATGACCCTGTTTGACCTTGATGATAGTTCGGGCACCCGCCAAACTGCTCTCTATGATAGGGGGCACCATATTTGGTTCAAGGACAGCCTGATCATAGACGAATGCTTGAAGAGCATAGGCGAGGACACGGGATATGATTCTTGGAGGTCATGGACGGAGGTGGACAGGTACCTGTTTATGGACCTCAGGAAGCAATCGTTTTATGAGTATTCCTCCATGAGCGATACCGCCAAGCTACTGCAGGTTTACCACGCCCCGGACGATACGGCCCATTATGGATTTATTCCCTTCCACCGCAGTTTGATGGACAGTAACTGGGTAAAGAAGGCCAGGCCTATTGCGGATACTGTCATTGACCATAAGGTGTACAGTAGGTACAGGTTCTCCGAACACTATGCACAGCAGGAAGTGGAGTACACCGTTTATTTTGATTGCCACCAACGTACAACGGTACTGACCTGGCAGAAGAACTTCAGCGAAAAGAAGGGCTGCCCCGTGGTAAGGCTGGATGAAAAGAACCTGTCGCATCCCGGCAAAACATTCATTGCCGAAATGGAAGAAGTGTCCACGACGCTGACACCCGATCAGCTCAGGGTCTTCAATGCTTGGGAGGGCTACGCCAATAGCCATCCGGTGACCAAGGCCGTAGTATATGAAAAACCAAAGGTAGAAGGCAGTATTTACCAGTCAACATTGAAGGACCGATTGTTTGGAAGCATCTACGATACGGCTGCCTTCATTAGCCAGACCATGGTCAATGGCCATATCCGTTTATTGAAGAAATACAGGAAAACGGCGGAGATGAAATATGGTGCGTACCTGCTGGAAGAGGTGACGGCTGGGGGCGACAAAGTGAACCATGAATTTATCTTGTCAAAAGACCCAGTGTCCGCCGCGGGCCTGTCCAACTGGCCAATGGAAATGGGTGAAGTATGGCTTTACCAGGATGGGGAACTCCTGCCTGCTGGGCGCAATAAGTTAGTGGCCCACTTCAATAATGGCAGCTATACCATGGGTACCTGGTGCGTGAAATTGGTGCCGCCGAAGGAACCGGGTGTATATGCGCCACCAGCCTGTGCGGACTGGTACTGGGCCACGAGGGACGGGGCAGGCAAGATAATCAAGGAATCTTTTCTTTTTACTAGCTGCGATCTGGATAGCGGGTACAGGGATGGAGGAAGCAGTACTGCTAAATCAAATTAATAGGATTGCCTATTGGTAGCTATCCATGCAAAAGGGCCGCACCATGGTGCAGCCCTTTTACTATTCAAATAGTTCGGTCCTATCCAGCTATCAGGTCGCTCACCCGCACTTTATCCTTCATCATTTCTCTTACTGCATCTGCAATGCCCTGGGCATCATAGGCACATTCCCTGTGCAGTTCCTTGGGGGTGCCATGTTCCACCAGCCTATCTGGGATACCGAGCATTGTTATATCGGCCTTGTATTGGTGCTGTGCCATGAACTCCAGTACGGCACTGCCAAACCCACCTACAATGGTACCATCCTCAATGGTGATGACCTTGTCAAATTTGGCAAATACTTCGTG
>JAHEZD010000018.1 GCA_023251255.1 Chitinophagaceae bacterium | reverse complement strand
GAAGCTTAAACAGGTACTCATCAAACATTGCTGCTACGAATCAAGAAATGATAGGACCAATATGACAGAAATTATCAGAAATAAAAAACTTTAGCTTGACGCCAATACGCATTTTGCGGGAACAAAAAAGTAAGAACCCCATTAAGAACGGAACTGCCCATTATCTATCGCAAGTACAATTTCAAAAGGACCTACTCTTTTCTCCATCCTCCGCTAAAAATCAATATATGGTTGGGTCAAGGTTAAAATATAAATTCGATTGTACTGGTAATTGTAAATCCTGTCTTTAAACAGTTGCTAAAGGAAACAAGCATCAAAAAAGCAAAACAATTTAACTTGCCCCTTTGCCAGGCAATGATCACTTAAACCCAAATTGGCCATGAAAAAGCATCGCCCGATCCTGTTCAGCATACTGCTGCCCCTTTCCTATCATGCCCTTTCCCAGGAGAAATACCATTATGTAGCCATCCATGAAAACAGTACGCAAAAGGAGATCATTAGCAAAGCAGCCAATGTGGTACCAACTGAAAAGCAGCTCAGGTGGCAGCAACTGGAACTCACGGCTTTCTTCCATTTTGGCATCAACACGTTTACGGGCAGGGAATGGGGCAATGGCACAGAAGACCCTTCACTGTTCAATCCTGAAAAACTGGACGCGGAACAATGGGTCACTACCGTTAAGGAAGCTGGTTTCAAGCAGGTAATAGTAACGGCCAAGCACCATGATGGCTTCTGTTTATGGCCCACCAAAACCACCCAGCATTCAGTGGAGAGCAGCCATTGGAAAGCCGGTAAGGGCGATTTGGTAAAGGAAGTAGCAGCAGCCTGCAAAAAACACCAGGTTGGTTTTGGCCTGTACCTATCCCCTTGGGACAGGAATGCCAGTTGCTACGGAACTGCGGCCTACAATGATTTTTTTGTGGAGCAGCTTACGGAACTGCTCACACAGTATGGCCAAGTGGATGAAGTCTGGTTTGATGGGGCCTGCGGCGAAGGCCCCAATGGCAAGAAGCAGGTATATGACTTCATGCGCTGGTATGCCCTTATCAGGAAACTGCAACCACAGGCAGTCATAGCCATCATGGGGCCCGATGTTAGATGGGTGGGTACGGAATCCGGCAAGGGAAGGGTGACTGAATGGAGCGTTTTACCTGCCAATAATATGGACCCATCCATGATTGCAAAAAATTCGCAGCAGGACCTCATCTATCAACCAATGGGCAATATGACCGGGGAGGACCTCGGTGGCAGGAACAGCCTCTCCACGGCCCATGGCCTCATCTGGTACCCCGCAGAAACCGATGTGTCCATAAGGCCAGGCTGGTTCTACCATTCAGCAGAAGATGCAAAAGTTAAAACGGCCCAGCAGTTAATGGATATCTATTTCACCTCTGTTGGCATGAACAGTGTACTGTTATTGAACATACCCCCCAATACCAGTGGTTTGATCAGTGACACGGATGTCCGGCACCTGCAAGCTTTCAAACAGTTGATGGAGCAAACATTTGCAAACAACTTGGCCAAGGGTGCACGGGCCCAAAGCAGCAACGGCAAAAATGAAATGGCCCTATTGGACAACGACAACCAAACCTATTTTACCACAAAGGGAACCGATACCAGCACCACTATCCACATTTCCTTACCTGCCCCCACAACATTCAATGTACTGTCACTGCAGGAAAACATACGCATAGGGCAAAGGGTGGAGCATTTTGCATTGGAGTATTTGGACCAGCAAGGGGCCTGGGTCCAAATAGCAGCAGGAACAACCATCGGCTATAAACGGCTCCTGCAATTGGGTACCGTTACCGCAAAGGAGCTGCGGCTCAGGATCCTGGGCTCCCGATTAAACCCCACCATTTCATCATTCGGCATCTATCATTATACCACTCCATAAATAAAAGGGTGATGGGAATGGAAGACCGTCAGCCGATAATTATCGGCTGCGACGAAGGAAGCGTCTAGGCCGTTCCCGAAACGGATTACCTTCCCGCAGCCGCCTCTATGCCCAGCCCTGACCAATTCTAAAATGCTTCAAGGATCATTTTCTTACTTACTGCCATACCAGCCGTTGTCCCCATGGCTACTGCAGTTGCCACCGTACGCATACGTGCCGCATTATCGCCGCAGGCAAAAACCCCTTCAATGCTAGTTTCCTGAAAGGAATCTACCCTAATATGGCCCCCATCAGTTAGTTCACATCCCAAAAATTGCGGAATGGTGCAATGCTGTTCAAAGGGAACAGGTGCGTACAGTGCCTTCATGGAAGACCTCGTACCGTCCTTGAAAACAATATGTTGAAGGTGACCATTGCTATGGTCCAACCTGGCGATTTCCTTCTCCACTATTTTGATATGGTGGCTTTCAAGCCGCTCAGCCTGCTCAGTTGTCAACGTTGAATACCCATTGGTAAAAAGGGTCAACGCATTTGTCCAATTTGAAATAAGCCCCGAGAAATCAAAACCGGATTCCCCATTTCCCAAAATACCCGTTGCTTGATCTTTGATTTCATATCCATGGCAATAGGGGCAGTGGAGAACCGTAATGCCCCAACAGGCTGCAAGCCCATCAATGCCCGGCAATATATCCCTTATGCCCGTAGCAAAAATTATTTTCCTTGCAGTAAAGGTTTCACCTGATGCCACCTGGATGTCAAAACCATTTCCAGTTTTGCGCCCCCCGGTTGCCAAGCCATTGAAAAACGCTATCGTGTTATACATTTCCACCTGCCCCCTTGCAAGCATGGCAATTGCTGCTGGCGTTGCTCCATCATGGGTAATGAAATTATGTGCGTAGGGTGTTTGCCTGTTGCACGGTTTCCCGTCATCAATGATCAAAACTTTTCGCAGGGCCCTTCCAAGGGCCATACCCGCTGCAAGGCCAGCATAACTGCCCCCCACGATGATTGCATCAAAAGTAGTATGGTTGGTCATAGGATTATATTTTTTACTAATTGACTATCGTGTAAAGGAAAGTATGTCAGCACCCGCCCCGCTTCTAAGGTCCTTCCTAATTGCCGCTTTTAGACCTCCCCCTCATTCCCTCCCCATTTGGAGAGGGAGGCCAAGCAGTAAGGGGTTGATGTAGCTGAAGCACTAACATTATCGTCTTTCTCTTTCCTATCAGTACATTCACGTCCGGAACATGGGTCCAGAATTCCCTCCAGTTTTTCATTCCGTCTTATTTCCTGTCATTGCTTGGTGAAACCAATCGGATTATCCAATCCACCAACGGTACCCCCAAAAACACGATCCAGGGCACCAATGCAGCAGTCAGCAGGAATGTTCTCTGCAATAAAGGCATAGCAGCCAACTGTTTCCCGAACAGGTAATAGAACAGGGTGATGGACGGATAGATCACAAGCCATATTTTCAAGGAGGCCATCAACTTCATTCTTATTTTCATGATAATTGTTTTTTGTGGAATATTCATTTGCTATGGCTTCAGGAAACCAACATCAATAAGGCTTGATCACCTGCCCCGTGTTTGCCCCAAACACCGCCTTGCGGAAACCATATTCCAGTTGCTGCATGGTTACGGGAACATCACCCGGGAAGAATGGAAAATACTGCGGGGAGCTTTCAATAACAGTGGGGCTCACCGCATTGATGCGGATCCCATTGCCCAGTTCAATGGCTGCAGCCCTTACAAACGCTTCCACAGCCCCATTGGCTGCCGAGGCATTGGCAAAGTTCAGTTGCGGGTCATGTGCCAATGCACCGGTGATCAACGAAAAGGAACCTTTGGTATTGATATAGTATTGCCCAATCAGCACCAGGTTGACCTGGCCCATTAACTTGCCCTCAATGCCCTTCCGGAATTCCCTGTCGGTCATCTTTTGCCAGGGGCCCACATAAGTGGGTCCGGCCGTGCAGATCAATGCATCAAAAGCACCTACCTGCCTGTACATGTTTTCAATGGATGCTGGGGAAGTAATATCCACCTGTATATCGCCACCCTGCGAAGAAGCCTTAATAACCTCATGTTCCTTTTCAAATGCACCTGTTAAGTACTTTCCCATGGTGCCTGTAGCACCAACCATGATCATTTTCATTGCTGTAAATTTTGTTTAGGCAAAACTAATTTCAGCATTGGGTAGCATAGTAGCACAAAAGCTTAGTTGTACAGGACTTACCCCAACTTATGCCTGAAAGCTTCGGGTGAATGCCCCGTGTGCTTTTTGAAGAAGCGGATAAAATAGGAAGCATCCTCATAACCCAGCAGGTCCGCTATCTCCTTTATTTGATGGGCGGTGGCCAGGAGCTGCCTTTTGGCCTCCAGTACAATATGCGCATTGATCAATGCAGAAGGGGTCCTGCCCACGGTGTCCTTGGTTATTTCATTAAGTTGGTACGGTGAAAGGTTCATCAGGTCTGTGTACTGCACTACCTGCTTGTGGGTAGCAATATGGGTGTCCAGTAGCGCCAAAAATTCTTCCAGGCGCTCCTGTGCATAAGGGTTGGCATTGGTTGGCGGGCCCTTGGGGTCCGGGCCCTGCCTTAGCAGTTGAATGAAGAAAATGGCCAGGTGGGCCTTGATGGCATCCACGTACCCTTCCTCCCTGCTTGTGTATTCCTGGAATATATGGCTTACTGTAGCATGTAGTTTTTCAAACCTCCTTGCTTCAAGCAGGCAATGGTTCCTGTTGCTGGCCCTTCTTAACCGCTGGGCCGGTAACCCGCCCTTGGGGCAATAAAACTCCGTATTGAATTCCATCAGGAACCCCGTACTACCCGCTTCCAGTTCCAGTTGGTGTACCTGGCCCGGCCGCAAAAAGAAAACAGTGTTATCCAGTACCTGGTAGGCTGTAAAATCTATTGCATGCCTGCCCCTTCCATGTTGCAGCACCAGGATAAAAAAGAAATCATGCCTGTGCAGCCCATGTACCAAACCGTTTTCCCCAAGCAGGTCCTCCACCTTGCGCAGGTTGAAACGCCCGGAAGAAGCGGGTTCCTGCTGCGCCGCACTGATTTGCCTGATGGGTATTTTTTTCATACTGATTGCATGCAAGCGGCCTGAACCAAGTTTTATAATGGTTGCACCGTGAAAATAATTGGACCTATTGCGTTGTTTGTTCCAGTTTAATCCTATTGACAGTTTTACAAGGTTATAACAATGTACGCTTTTCTAGCTGGTTGGCAAGAAGCATTACAATTAATTGGGAGATTAAAGGAAGGTTTTGGTCCTGCGACTTTCTAGCCCGCAAGCAACAAACAAGCAATCTTGGGTATAGGTTATCCACAATCTAATCGAAGGTTCACTATATAGTCACTATAAGAACGCTACACCCATATCACTATAAAGTCTCTATAAGGTCACTATAACATCTCTATAAGGTCTCTATAAATTATGGTCGATAATTTTGTGGGAAATAATCAAAATCTTAGCTTTATAGCACATCAAGCTTAGGGGGCATGGCCAAGAACATACATCCATTGATACAATTGCAGGGCACATTAAGCGACATCACCTTCGTCAACAGCCATAGTTACAAGCCACATGTACGCGCCAAAAGGGGCAGCTACAAAAAGGCAGAAATAAACAGCAGCCTGGCACAACAAGCCAATCGAACCAAGCTATTGAATGCAGTAGCAAAACCCGTACATGATAGCCTGCCCATATACTGTGGCCAATTCAAGGAACGTCAACTATGGCAAAAGATACTGCAGCGCCTGCGGCAGGCACCCACCAACCATCCGGCCACATTGTTGCAACAATTAATAAAGCTGGACATAAACAGTAAGTATCCTGCCGAACAACTGTTGCCAGCTATCACCTTAACCCAAAACAAACAGGAACTATTGGTAGGGTTGCAAACATCCATGCATCCTGTCTTTGACCTCAAACAATACGACAGTTATTATTACGAAGCAGTCGTTATTTTCATCAACAGGCAACTTATACCCACGCATCGTTCAATATCAACTGAATGGATAATCACCAGAGATGCACCACCAACATTCGAACTTGCTTTTACAAAGCCAGCAGGCAGCGTGGTCTTTTTGCTGGCCCTTGCAGTAAGGGCAGGGTACAACAGCAGCACCGTTGACGTGTTCAAGGGTATGGCCATGCAAATAGTGGAAGCAGGGGCCATAAGCTAAGAAGCTGTTTTTTGGAGGGAAATGCTGGAATCCTTCCTGGATATAGGTTCCGGAGTATTGCTGATAGGAAACAGAAAGAAAAGATGCTAGTCTTGGGCCACATCAATGATATACTGTTTGGCCTCCCTCGCCTTCAGGAGAGGGACCGAGGGTGAGGTCTGGAAACGGCAAATATGACAGATTTCAAAGGAGTCAACCCTTCCGCAAGAAACTGTCCAACATCAATAATAGTAAGGGACTTACAAGAAATAATTAGCTACTTAACTTGACGCCAATATGATTTTTCGGGAAATGCGGGTGAGCTCTGAAGGAAGCATCCAGACCCTGAACAGAAACCCATGGAGCAAAAACTGCGCATAACCACGCAAGAAAAAAAGGTATTTCTACGCTTGTATACATTGATTGAATTGGTTACTTATGCAAGTGGCTAAATGATTGTTTGCATAGTAGGCTTATTTACAAGATGCAACCCAGTTGTTAGCAGCACCACCAGCACCACCATTTTAAACCCGGATAACCATTCCACCATTTAAACAACATGCAAAAAAACAAAGCTTTCCAACCAGATTTCAAACTAACGCCCGGTACACTGGGCGAGGCCATACAGCAGGCCATTGAAATTGAGATTGCCACCATTCCCGTGTACCTGTACACCTACTATTCCATTAACCGCACGCCCAACCAGCAACAGATCATTACCGATGTTTCGGCCGCCCTGGTCAAGCAGGGCAAACCGGAAGCCGAGGCCAAAAAGGAGGCCGAGGAAATATCCGCCAGTATCATGGTATTTGCCAACAAGGCGGGTGCCCTGATCATGAGCGTGGCCATAGAGGAGATGCTGCACATGGCACTGTCGTCCAACCTGAAACAGTCGCTGGTAGGCCTGCCCGAACTGGTGGGCAAAACGCCCAAAACATGGCCTGCCTACCTGCCCGGCCACGAGCCGGAATTCCCCATCAACAAAGGCCGCCTATCGCTGCCCCAATTGATGACCTTCCTTGAAATTGAGAGCCCAAGCCCCCTGCCCGACAAAACAAAGCTGCTGAAGGCCATTCCCTACAAGACCATTGGCCAGTTCTATGATATGATTGTGCAGTATATTGAACACAATGAACTTGCTTATAACAAGGATGCACCCCAACTGATCCCGGGCAAGGGCTATTATGCCCAGAACAATGTGGACACCATCTTTTACGACAAGCACCACAAACCACATCTGGTAAACGATGCGGACAGTGGCGACCTGGTACTGGTGGAAGACAGGGCCTCTGCACTGAAAGCGATCCATATCATTGTGGAGCAGGGCGAGGGCAACCAGGATGCACCCGGCCTGAACCCGGACTATACGGTGAACTGTTCCATATCGCCAGCCGATTATGATGACCCCGCCATGAAGGAGTTTTCGCATTTTGAAAAATTCTCCCGCATCTACTGCCACTATGATTTCCTGACCAAGAAATTTGCGGGCTTTGGAATGGAGGAGAAACAGTTTGCCGGCTATTTTGTGCAGAACGTGGCGCTGAACCCCGTAACAGCAGATTATCCTGCAAACATCCAGACCCTGTCCAACCTGCTGAATGCCATTTACACCTACATCTTTGTAATGAGCGAGGGCTGCTACAAGAAAGCAGGCCATACCCAATACGAGATCTTCATGTTCGGCATCCACAAGTCCATGATCTTCATCCTGAACTCACTTTGCGGTGATATCATGCAGCAGACTTACACAGACAAGAAGGACGGGCTTACCTACAAGGCTGCACCCACTTTTGAGGACTATGCGTTTGACCCTGCATCCAGTCCCAAATCGCAGTTGATCGCCTTGCATGCGGAAGTGGTAAAAGTATTTCCCGGTGAAGCCTATTTGGGGCAACGCTTCCAGGACCTGCCGGATGTAGCACTGTAGAGGAAAAAACAAAAGGCGAAAAACTAAAAGAGGAAAGGACGAAAAACCAAATAGGGGAAGATTGAAAAATAAACAACATCCATCACAAAAAACAATACAAAATATATGGCAACGATACAATATGACCTGAATGCAGATACCCAAGGATGTGGCGGCACGCCGGTAACAACCAATATACCCTTGGAACTCCATGTATGCATGGGCCTGAATGCCTGCAAGGGGCATGACCGTTTTGGCACCAACAACTGCGCCGGCACGGGCCAATGTGCCACAGCCGAAGCGCATGTATGCCACACACTGAACAACTGCCGCGGCCAGGGCGGGTGCGGGCTGTACGGATCGGCCGAGGAGCAGGACCTACCCGGCCAGAACGAATGTGCCTGGCAGGGATCCTGTGCAGTGCCCATACAGGCAGAACGCTTCAGCACCCTGGGCAACAATATGGGCAGGAGCACCTGGCTACTGGCCCGCAAACTGTTTGAGGAAAGGATGGCCAAGGCACAACGGAATGTGGGTGAGGCACCCTTTAAATGCGGGCCGCCCCAGAAATGGCTGGAATCGCAAAAAGGGGGCTTTGCTGCCTGCGGCAACAGTGGCGACATGGTATGCTCCTTCGGGTTCAACAACAAGGAAGACGATGGCAAGATACTGTGCAAGGGCGATAGCGTGCTGGATGACGAATAGTGCTTAACGTCTTGTGCTATTAAAATAAACTTGTTCCTGTAATCCGCAGTATGTATGTTGAGTAACAAATATTTGCTTCGCAAACAAGCGCATTGACCCCGCCTGCCGGCAAAGGCAGGGATGACGGTTTAACCACTAAGAAACTGTCTAAGATTATTTGATGGAATAATATGTTGGTGATTTTTGAGCGAAACAAGGCGGAGCCGATAGTCATCGGCTTTGCAGCCATAGTCTAACGTCTAAGGCGAAAAATCCAACGATGTTGTAGCCAAAAAGCAGCACATATTAGCCATTGAAATGATTTTAGACAGTTTCTAAGACGCAAAGACACTAACTTGCCTACTGGCAGGCAGGGTTTAAAAAACTACGTTTTTTCCTTTGTGTGCTTTGTGTCTTTGTGGTAAGCATAAAAAAATCATTTGTTTACAAATGGTTTTCAACATCCTGCACAAACCCGATGGCTATCGGGCGTCATTGGCAGTTTACTTGCCATTGGGCATGGCTTGTCGAAAGCGGTTTCCACAAAGGGTTTCATAGGTTAATAGCACAACACGATAGTGTTTACATTGTTGCACAACTAAAAAAAAGGAATGGACATAGCGGCCAATATAAACAGCATCCGCCAACTGCGCAACCCCGGGCTGGGCCTAGGGCTGCGCAGTAAGCACTTCAACCATATACTGGAGCAGCGGCCCGCGGTGGACTGGTTTGAAGTGATCAGTGAAAACTTCATGGACTCCGGTGGGCGGCCACGCCATGTGCTGCGGCAGATTGCGGAACACTATCCTGTGGTGATGCACGGGGTATCGCTCTCCATAGGCAGCACGGACCCGCTCAACAAAGGGTACCTGAAAAAACTGAAGGCCCTGGCAGCGGAAGTGCAGCCACTATGGGTAAGTGACCACTTATGCTGGACGGGCGTGAACGGGCTGAACACCCATGACCTGCTGCCCGTGGTGCTGAACGAGGAATCGCTGCAGCATATCTGTGCCCGCATAAACGAGGCACAGGACTATATGGAAAGGCCCATGGTATTCGAGAACCCCAGTACCTACCTTACCTTCAAGCAGTCCACCATTGCAGAATGGGATTTCCTGAGGTACATGACGGAGGAAACAGGTTGCGGGCTGCTACTGGATGTGAACAATGTGTACGTGTCCTCGTTCAACAATGACTTTGACCCCGTACACTATATACAGCAACTGCCGCACCAGCAGGTGGTGCAGATGCATATAGCTGGCCACCAGCACTGCGGCGATTATATCATAGACACGCACGACCGCAAAGTGGTGCAGGATGTATGGAAACTGTTCAACCTGGCCTGGCAATTAACGGGTGGCGTGGCCACCCTGCTGGAATGGGACAACCATATACCGGAATTTGACGATTACCATGCAGAACTGCTAAAGGCCCGCCAATACATGGATGCACTGGCCATGGACCAACTGACGGGAACGGAAACCAAACAGCCCTACGAACCGGGGATAGCGGTATCCAACCCTGTGGACTTTTTGGTACATAGTATGGAGTTGTGAGCAGTGGGAGGTTTGAGGGTTCACAAGTTCGATTGTTCAATGGTTTGATTGTTTGATGGCTGGTATAAAAAAATGAACGGATACACAGGCCTAATAGATGACTACACAATGGAAAAAGAAGCACTCTCCTATACCGACCTGCAGCAATGGATGCAGGGCATGATACTGCGGCAGGGCGTGGAGCCCGGCAGTAAGATAGCTGGGCATACAATCATGGATGTGGTGAATGCATCGGGCAGGCTAAGTGCCATGCGCCACTTGGACATTTACCGGGGCAGCTATATTGCCCGCCTGCGGGAATGCATGCGCAACCAGTTCCACACACTGGCCCATGCACTGGAAGCCCCGTTGTTTGAAGCCTTTGCAGATGACTACCTGGCCACCTATCCATCCCAAAGCTATACGCTGAACAATTTGGGCGAGCGGTTCCCTGCCTTCCTGGAAGAAACAAGGCCCGATGCAGGGCTGGCCCTAAAGGAAACCTGGCCCGACTTCATGATAGAACTGGCGAAGTTTGAATATGCCATATCCATGATCTTTGATGAAGCAGCAGATGGGGATACCATCATGGCCGATGAGGCCACCCCTGATGAACAATTGAAGCTGGCCCCTGTGCTGCACCTGTTCCATCACTCCTACCCTGTATGCAAGTACTACCTTGACCATGCACAGAAAAAGGAACCCGAACTGCCATTTCCCGAAGAGAGCCACTGTGCGGTTGTGCGCCAACACTACAAGCTGGGCCTTTTTGTGGTGAACCGGGCACAGTACCATTTTCTTGGCCTGCTACAAAGCCGATCAAGCCTTGCTGCTGCTATGGAAAGCACGGGGGCCCAGTTCCAAATAAACATGGCAGGCACTATATGGGAGGAGTGGCGCAAGCATTTCATTGGCTCAGGTTTCTTCGTGCGCGGGTGATGCCGTAGCTTGGAACGGCACCTGCATAAACCGTAGCGCCCTGCCACTACATGCTAGGCACTGCATAGGTGCATTGCGGAGAAGAAAGTGTATGGGTCATTAGGATTGCCACGGACCAGCTTCTTGAAATACGGAGGTTTGCCCATAGCGGAAATGAATGGCATTGCCATGTGAGGGGTACAGAAAAACAAAAGGGAATTATTCCAGCTATAGAAAACGACCAGTAGATAAAACGTTATTACATTCATACACTTAACCATTAAATTTTACAAACATGGCAACTACAAAGAAAGCAGCTCCTAAAAAAGTAACTGCTAAAAAAGCTGCTCCCAAGAAAGCAGCTGCAAAGAAAGCCGTCCCTAAAAAGGATGTAGCAAAAAAAGCAGCTCCTAAGAAATCAATTGTAAAAGGCGCCAGTTCCGGCTCAATGTTGGGGGTCCAGATAGTTTTCTCAACAAATTTAACGTCCGAAATTGAAAACAAACTGCTAGCTGCCATTGACAACACAAATTGTCAAAGTAGAAGAGAGGTTCAGAATAGTCGTAGAAGCAATTCCATAAAATATTTAGTAACCTACACTTACAACGGGGGCGCTCAAAGCCTTATGGACGAATTAAGCCGCAATCGCAAAGCCCTTAACATTAAGGAGATGGTGTTTGACAGACCGTAAATAGGGAATCCATTATAGCAAAGGCCCCAATTATTGGGGCTTTTGCTATAACCATGCTCCTACCAATTGATCAGGCATCCGAAAAGAAAGGCCAATAACTACTTATCAGGCTTGATTGAACCGGCACTTACCACCGTGTCGCAACCAGTAAAAGAAATTGGCAAGGTGGCTACGCAACTTTTTTTGGATGATGCGTCTTCGTAAGTGTAGATTGCTTCCTCCGTCGCAATGACGGTAGGGTGGCCGATCCGATAGCCATCGGATGCGAGCCTAAGCGAAGCAATCTAGGCCTTCTTGGAAACGGATTTTCCTCCGTAACGTACTGTAGATTGTTCCGCTCGGGAAAGGAAAGGTTGCTTTTTGGATGATGCGTCTTCGCAAGTGTAGATTGCTTCCTCCGTCGCAATGACGGGAAGATGGTTTTCACTTCTCCGCAGTGTCTCCTTGGCGTTGCGCTGTGTGCAGCAAGGGACGCTGCGTTCATGCGTTAAATCCCCATCCATTAACCGCAGTGTCCTGCCACCCGCTAAGGCTGTGCATAGGGATACTGCGGAGAAGAACAGTCGTCATTGCGGTAGTTGTTAGAAAGTCCAGTTAACAAATGCCCCGTACTTATTGTTGATCAAGGAACCCCTCAATTAAAGCAGTGGCATTAAATGCTGGCCACTGGCCATTTTCCAATGCTTCAATGGCACCTAAATAAGTACCATGCCCACCAGGGAAGATGGCGAGTTGGGCATTGGGTATGAGGCGGTACATTTCCACTGCATGTTCGGGGCTGCCCACATCATTATTGGCACTGATGACCAACGTGGGCACGTTGATGGATTTGATTTGTTCATCCGACCAGCCCCTGAACAGCTTCATTCGCTGCACATCCTTATTGAAACTGTTGGTCAATGCGGTGGGGTTATTGTTCACGGCAAGGAAGCCATCCCTTAATGGCTTCGGCATATCATGGAGTGTTACCTGGTCAAAGCCATCCCAGAACTGGGGAAACGTGCCGCTGCGTTTATAAAAGATGGAACAAAGTATGATCTTATTGATGATGGCCGGGTGGCGGAAAACAATTTCCATCGTGGTTTGGCCACCATTGCTGAAGCCCAGGAAGTCTGCCTTCTGTATTTTTAGCTGCTGCAGAAGTGCGGCCACATCGTCTGCATCCTGCTCAAAGCTGAGGTCCGTAGGCCTGTCGCCAGTGCGGCCATGGGCCTGCAGTTCAAGGGCTATTACCTGCCTCTTTTGTGCAAGCAGCGGCAGGATCCTGCCAAAAGTAGTTTCTATGGTGGAGCCGCCACCGTGTATGAGTACCAGTGGCAGGCCGCCCTGCCCGTGAATTTCATGGTACATACTGAGCCCGTTAACTTGGGCATGGCCGCTGTGGAAATAGTTGTTGTATGCCATATTTTATTGTTTGTTCCTGCATGGGCAGCACAAGGTGATCCTTACTGTCGAGGAAGCAGGCTGGCCCTATTTTCTGCCTGCTTTTTTGGAAAGGACCTTCTTGGATGCAGCCTTCTTTACAGGGTTGGCCATTTTCCTGTCCTTGGCAATGCTCACGGGAAATGCTTTTTCCGGAAAGAACTCACGTGGCGACATATTGAAATAATCTGCCAAAGCATTGATGTGCCGAATATTGTATTTGGCCCTGCTGTTAATGCTTTCGATATTCTTTACAAACGACCTTGATAGTTCAATAATATTGGCAATATCATCCTGTGTCAATTGTTTCTCCGTTCGCAGGTCCCTCACAAAATCGATCACATACTTGTCTATGGGAGCTATGTTTTCTTGATTGTTCATTCAGGGCTGAATTAAATCAAGAAAAAAAAATATCTTGGTACACATGTATGCCATTTACTTTTTTTCCATTATATTTGTTTCCATAGTTGTTTACCGTTTCATTGCTGTACGAACCTGAGAAATTCAACGTATGGAACAGGGAACAATCAACTGCAACACTGTAAAATGTGGCTGCCTATTTTATTATCGGGAAATATGGCCAGGTCCCAGTAATGAAAGAAAAGGCCCTGCATTTCCTGTTTCCCCCAACCCATTCAAGTCTGCAGTTCTCCACATTTACTATACATTACCTGCACTCACTGGGCGGCTCATGGCTGTTTTGCATTTGGCCATTTACCACGTTAGGAAAAAATATTCCTCCCCACGCTGCAAATGCTATTTTATAAAGGGCGCCGGTCTGGTATTGCTCAAAACAAATTTTATCAAGAAACCGAAGAACCCGGTTTAGTTGCAAGCACCCCAACAGGCAGGATTCCCCGCCTATTACCAACGCTATTGTTTACTATACAACTAACTGCAATGACCCGTTCATTTAGCTTACTGCTGGTGCTATGCCTTTTATTTGGCACGGCCCCGGCACAATCAACGCCATTATCCATTGGCGATAAGGTACCTGATGTTGCCATCAGGCATGTACTCAATGCCCCGTTTTCCGAAATCCAACTATCTTCTTTTAAAAGCAGGCCCGTTGTGCTGGAGTTCTTTGGCTCCTGGTGCGGTAGTTGCCTAAAGGCCCTGCCACATTTTGACAGCCTGCAAAACCAGTTTGGCAACAAGGTACAGTTTATTGCAATTGGTTATGAACCCGAGGCAAAAATCAGGGCCTTCATAAAAAAGAATGCCTACCTGCAGCATACCAGCATGCTTGTAACCGCTGCTGACACATCCCTCCACCATTTCTTCCCCCACAGGACCATACCACATATTGTTTGCCTGGATGCCAGTGGAACAGTGATGGCCATTACAGATGCTGGTAACATCACCAGCCAGGTTATTGACAACCTGTTACTGGGTAGGCCACTCAACCTTCCTTTAAAGGATGAATTCCATGTGAAAAAAAGTGGCATCGGTACGGAAGAAATACAGGAACACGCACTGGTCAATACGGTATTCACCAAGGCATTACCGAACAGGCCCTTGAACAGTGGTACCAGCATTGCGAGGGACAGTTCCTTCATACGCTACTGGTGGCAGAATGTGCCGCTACCACAGCTTCTCCAAACAGCATCGGGCATACCCTATTTCAACAGGATCGTGGCAACCGATAGCCTGGGCCAGCAATTAAGTTACAGCCAATGGGCTGTCCCTGCTGGCGCTTACTGTTTCGATTTCATGGGCCCCATAAGCTTGAGCAGGCACTACGTGATGGAAAGCCTGCTACAATGCATCAACCTGTCCCTTCCGCTGCATGCATCCATGGTCAAAATGAAAATGCCCTGTTATGTACTTGTAAGGATAACCAAGAACGACAGCCTGATTGCCTCCAAAGCCGGCAAGGCCATCGTGAACCTGCTGCCCAAGGACAATGGGCCTTTCCTGTTCATCAACAAACCATTATCCGTTTTCCTAAGTGCACTCAATAAAGGTGTCAGTGGATCGGCTCCCCCGCCCATCTTTTTGGATGCTACAGGTTATACAGGAAAGGTGGACCTGCAACTGCAAGTGGCAAACCTGCAAAACATGGAGGCACTCAATAAGGAACTGTTGCGGTATGGTCTCCAGTTCAGAACTGCTGTACGCGAACTGGACATACTGTCCGTTCAACTGAAACATTCATCCCAAGCCATTTTTAAACCCTAAACACATGTACATGAAATACCTTATATTATTAATGCTGCTGCCATTTGCTTCATTGGCACAGGACAACATACTTAAAGGCACAGTTACCCATACAGGTGGCAATGCCATTGCGGATGCCACCATCTCACTGAAACACGGAAAGGGCAAAACGTTCAGTAATGCTTCCGGTATTTTCAGCATAGCATTTAACCGCGCCCATGACACGCTGGTTGTATCGCATGTCAATTATATTACGGTCAACCTGCCGATAGACATAGGCATGAAGATGCCCCTGAGCATTGTGATGCAGCAGGGCCAGGCACAATTGGAAGAAGTCACTGTCCATACGGGGTTCCAGTCCGTTGCAAGGGAACGCTCCACTGGTTCCTTTGCGAAGGTTGACAACCCAACGCTGAACCTACAACAGGGAAGCAATCTACTGGACAGGCTGGAAGGCGTTGCTACAGGGGTTGTTTTTGATAGGAACCCAAACAGGCCTGCCATCACGGTGCGCGGGCTAAGTACCATTATAGGTTTCAAGGACCCGTTGGTCATACTGGACAATTTCCCCTATGAAGGGGACATCAATAATATCAACCCCAACGATGTGGAAAGCATTACCGTGCTTAAAGATGCGGCCGCAGCTTCTGTTTGGGGAACAAGGGCGGGCAATGGGGTGATTGTGGTGACCACCAAAAAAGGAGCCTACAACCAGCCGCTGAAACTTTCCTTTGGCACCAATATGTCCATTGGCCAGAAACCCGACCTGTTCTACCTGCCCGAAATGGCCACCACCGATTTCATAGACCTGGAACAGTTCCTTTTCGGTAAGGGCTTCTACAGTTCGCAGGAAACGAGTACGGGCAAGCCCGCACTTTCCCCGGTAGTGGAACTGCTGATCAAACAGCGGAACGGGGCCCTATCTGCCGCTGATGCCACAGCGCAGATAAACAGCCTACGCAACAACGATGTAAGGAATGAGTACCTGAACCATTTCTACCAACCCGCCACAAGGCAGCAGTACAATTGGAACATAAGGGGCGGTAATGCTTCGGGCAATTACCTGCTGTCCTTTGGGTACGACAGGAATGTTTCCAACCTGGATGCTGCCAGCAACCGGTATACCATACGTTCGGCAAACAGTGCAAGGCTCACGAAACAGTTAACATTGAGCACCAACCTCTTCTATGCCCGCACGGGCAGTGGCAGTGGGAAACCATCCTATGGTTCCGTTACCGTACTTGGCAAGAACGTGCCCTACCTACGTTTTGCCGATGGCCAAGGCAACCCCCTATCAGTGGACAGGTCATACCGCAGCGGCTATACCGATACCGCTGGTGCGGGCAAACTGCTGGATTGGAAGTACTACCCATTGGAAGATTACAAGCATGTCACCAATGATGGAACCATACAGGACCTGCTGGCAGATATCGGACTTAACTGGAACCTAGGCAAGGGTCTGTCATTTGACATGAAATACCGTTATGAAAACCAGCAGTCGGTTACGAAATCCATTTCGGACGTGGAGAGTTATGCAGCTAGGGACATGGTGAACAGGTACAGCCAATTGAACAGGTCAACCGGTGTGGTCAAATACATTGTGCCCTTGGGGGGCATACTCCGCAACAGCAGTGCTGAACTGAAGAGCTGGAATGCAAGGGCACAGTTAAACTGGAACCGCAGTTGGCAGCAGCATTCCATTGCTGCCATTGCAGGTTATGAGGTCCGTGAAGCCAACAGTACAGGCTCCAACTATACAGTGTACGGCTACAACGATGAACTGGCAAGTGCGGCCTCAACGGACTTTGTGAACAGCTACCCCAATTTTGTAACGGGGGCCAATGCCCAGATTCCGGGATCGCCCACTTACTCGGATAAAACGGCCCGTTATGTTTCCGTTTATTCCAATATAGCTTATACCTATCTAGGCAGGTATACCCTTTCGGCCAGTGGGCGGCGAGATGCGTCCAATATGTTCGGCGTGAACACCAATGAAAAATGGAACCCCTTATGGTCAGCAGGAACCGGATGGAACATATCCAAGGAACAGTTTTACCATACAAGCTGGTTGCCCGTGCTGAAGGCGAGGGTGACCTATGGTGTAAGCGGCAATGTGGACAATACCAAATCTGCCGTGAGCACAGTTGGCACTTATGCAGGCGCCGCACCTTTTACCAACCTGCCCTATGGCAATGTGTTCCAAAATGCCAATCCGGAACTGCGCTGGGAAAAAGCATACATGTGGAATTTCGGGCTGGACTTTGAAGCCTTCCATCAACGGCTCACAGGCAGTATCGACTATTACCGCAAGAAGGGCACCGACCTTTTCGGCACGGCGCCACTTGACTATACAGCAGGCCTGATGACCTATTTCCTTACCAAGAACGTAGCTACCATGAAGGGGAATGGCTGGGACATTGAACTGAACATCCAATCGCTCCAAACCAAGGACTGGAGCCTGCAGCATGTACTGCTTTCCAGCTTCAATACCAATAAGGTAACGGACTATTACCTCACATCTGCCCAGGGCAGTTCCTATATCAATGGGGGCACATCTGTTTCCCCATTACCGGGGCAGCCTGTTTATTCCATCGTTGCCTACCAATGGGCAGGCCTCAATCCCACAAACGGTGACCCGCAAGGTTATGTGGGCGGCACAGTTTCATCCAACTACACGGATTTAACAGGTGCAAAGACAGGTATTTCCGATATGGTATTTGCTGGATCCGCCACACCCACGGTCTTTGGCAGTTTGCGGAACACGGTTTCCTACCGGAACATTTCCCTTTCCTTCCAAACAAGCTGGAAGGCCGGCTACCGTTTCAGGAGGTCATCCATCAGTTACAGCAACCTGCTGAACAACTATATAGGGCATTCGGATTATGCGGCCCGCTGGCAGAAGCCCGGTGATGAACTATTGACCGATGTGCCCTCCTTTGTTTATCCTGTTTCCAGTGCAAGGGACGGGTTCTATGGGGCCAGTGAAGCGTTGGTGGAAAATGCGAGCCATATCAGGCTGCAGTTCATCAACTTTTCCCTTTCAGTGAAGCGGAAGCAGTGGAGGCAAATGCCTTTCCAGAGCATGAACCTCTTTTTGAATGCAGCCAACCTTGGCCTGTTGTGGAAGGCCAATAGCCATGGGCTTGACCCTGACTATCCCGACACGCCACCACCACCAAAAACATTTACCATCGGAATCAACGTAGAACTTTAAACAACCTTCAATTATACAATATGAAATATGCAAAAAACTTCGCCGCTCTGCTGCTGGCCCTACTGGCGTTCGGCTCGTGCAAGAAATTCCTGGATGCCAAACCTGACAGGAGCCTGACCATTCCGAAAACCATTTATGATGTGCAGATCCTATTGGACAACAATGAAAGAATGAACACCAATTGTCCCTGGATGGGCGAGGGCAGCGCAGATGGTTATTACTATACGCAGACAGACTGGAATGCGGCCACCAATCAAAGCAATAAGAACGCGTATCTATGGGGACCCGAACTGATGTTCAGCAGCTTCCCGAATGATTGGAGCTGTTCCTACGACCCTATCTATTTTTCCAATATTGCGCTGGAAACACTGGACGGTATTGAAAGGACGAACAACAATGCACTGGCATGGGACAATGCAAAGGGATCGGCGCTTTTCTATAGGGCCAAGCACTGGTTCACCACGGCCACACTGTGGGCAAAAGCGTGGGACAGCCAATCTGCCGCCATTGATTTGGGAATACCATTAAGAACAAGTTCCGATTTCAACAAGGTTTCGGTCAGGTCAACTATGCAGCAAACTTATGACCAGGTGATAGCAGATGCCAAACAGGCTGCTGCAATGCTGCCTGCATCACCATTGCATGTCATGCGTCCATCTGTGCCCGCAGCCTATGCCCTGCTTGCAAGGGTCTACCTGTCCATGCGTGCATACGACAGCGCAGCAAAGTATGCCGACCTCTGCCTCCAGCAGAGGAGCACTTTGCTGGACTTCACCACATTGAATGCAGCAAGCACCTACCCCATTGCTGCCTTCAATGCAGAAGTGATCATGCATTTTGCCATGAGGGGCGTGCCTGCAGTGGTGCGTGGCAAGATTGATACGCTGCTCTATAACAGTTATGCCAGCAATGACCTGCGCAAAACCATTTACTACAAGGCCAATGGCGATGGGTCCTACCAGTTCAGGGGATCCTACGCAGGTACCGCATTCAATTTCACAGGCTTTGCCGTGGATGAAATGCTATTGACCCGTGCAGAATGTGCCGCAAGGAAAGGGAACACTGCTGCTGCCTTGAGCGACCTGAACACATTGCTTGCGAAAAGATGGAAGGCCGGGACTTTTGTTTTCTATACAGCAACCAGCCCCGAAGATGCACTGGACAAGGTACTTATAGAAAGGAGGAAGGAACTGGTGCTACGTGACACAAGGTGGATGGACATTAAGCGCCTGAACATGGAAAGTGCCAATATCACCATCAAAAGGGTATTGGACAACCAAGCTTATTTGCTGCCACCAAAGGATAACAGGTATGCACTGCCCATTCCGGAAACGGTCATCAACTTGAGCGGGATACAGCAGAACCCACGCTAAAAGGAAAAGGCAACCCAGTTGGGTTGCCTTTTTTCATGACGTGCATTTTATTATGCCTACAAGTAATATCCACTACTGAACCTTATCTTCGACAAAATATTCCCGCCTACCAGCGAGTAGGCCTAATCAGCAAAGTTTATGGGCCGACGGATTGCTTACTCCAATTGCATAAAGCCTTGCACATTTAGATAATTCAAAAATGATACTCCTCCATAAAATCAACATAGCTATTTTAGACTTCATTAAAACAGGGCGGTTCGATTATTTAAAACTTGGACAAACAAAGGAATGGATACTGAACAATTTCCCTGATCCCGAATTTATAGGCGATTCAGTAATGGACGCCCCAATCTGGTTTTATGGAAGTATAGAACTTCACTTTGACAAAGACGAGCTCTTCTTGATTTTTTCGGAGGATATGGCAGCGCTGGATGGAGGCCAATTCCTGGAATTGGACAAATGGATTTTCGGCGACCCAACAAAATTGACACTGGCCAATTTCATTGCACAGCTAAACCTAGAAGATATTGATTTTTCAAAACGAACGGAAAAATTCGATTCAAAATATATTCGGATCACTATTACACAAAGCAATGTTCAACTGAGCTTTGTTGATGCAGAAAATGAATTGGACAATCCAAACGAATTCCCGTTGACTTCAATTAGTTTAATAAGATGATGATTAAAAGCAATTTAACATGGCAGTTGATGTTCTGTGTTTACACAGTACAAAACAAATTAATTGTTGGGCTTGCTGGAACTACACTAGCAATCTTACTAATTTGGAGTTTCATCAAAATGCGTAAAAGCAAGAATGTTGATCGAAAAACCAAACAAACTACTTGGTGGCTCTTACTAGTGCTGGTATCTGTTATTACAGTAATGATTGTTAAGCTGATGGGCCTTACAGATATTCAAAAGCAGGCAAAACCAATTATAAAACCAGTTAAAGATAGTACAGCTACTAGGGACCAACTGGAGAGACGCTCCCAATCGGAAAACTATTGCAAGGCTCATCAGGTTCCCATCTATGCCTATACCTTGTTTGTTGACCCCGAAGCTGAAGTCTCAATCAGGGCAGTAGATGAAGTTGTTGATAGGGCACTGGCCCTTTGCTACATTGGTTTAAAAAGTGAAGGGCTTGAACAGAGGGACAATTGGACAAAATGAACAAGGATTTCAATATTACGGCCAAATTAACTCCAAGCGAAAAAGCCTACGCAACAGCCAAGCATCCAACTGAACAACAAAAAATTGATGCCAATTGGAGATATGAAAGTTTACATGTTATGCTTTGGGCATTGGGCTTTATTGATTCCCTAAGCTATCCCGACCAAATGTGCAATGTAGCCAATGACGTGAAAATCATACACGGCCTAACAGCGCAACAGTTCCGCAAAAATGCAAAACTGCGGACCAAGAAAGAAATACTTGACCAAGCAGACTTGATACTTAGACTGGATTGGGCCTGTGTGGATGCACAAACCAAAAACAAGCCTGCACCAGCTAACCTAGACAAAGGAGTTGTTTTCGAAAGGCACCATTCCTTGAACTGGTTAATCAATTACATGAAACAGGATTGGGACGATGTGACCACAGATACATAATCAGCACACGCAATAACTCACGCCCACTGTTTCAACTCATTTGCCCTCGCAAACTCCGCTTCCAACCCAGCAAGGCTATTTAAATAATTAAATTGCAAATGAAAATTACTTTTCTTTAATTAGTGATGCACTAGGCGGGTTCCAGTTTTTTAACTATCGCTGCAATCAGCTTTAGCATGTTGGTTGCAGATATATTACAGCTCAATAATCACAGGAACAATCAAACAGATGGAAGATTATATGCGGTTAAAGAAAATCATTTACATACTGCTTATATTGATTGTATTCCTAATGGCCTGCTACATTTTCCAGGACAGGAAAATGGGCAAAGGAACGAGCACCGGCATCCAATACGAACTGGTAAAGGACTGGCCCAAACTCCCCCACAATTTTGTATTGGGAAACCCAACAGGCATTGGCATTGACAGCAATCAGCATATTTTCATTTTCCACAGGGGCAATAGGCAATGGCCATTACTGGGCAATATGCCCAGTACCTATATTCAGGAAAACACCATCTTGCTGATTGACGGGCAAAGCGGAACAATCATCAACAGTTGGGGCAGCAACCTGTTCATTATGCCCCATGGCCTAACGGTGGACAAGGAAAACAATGTTTGGGTCACCGATGTTGGGCTGCACCAGGTTTTCAAGTTCAGCCACGAAGGGAAACTGCTACTGAAAATAGGCGAAGCAAAAGTGCCGGGCAATGACTCGGCACATTTCAACCGCCCCACGGATATTGCAGTGGCCAAGGATGGTTCCTTCTATGTAAGTGATGGTTATGGCAACAGCAGGGTCATGAAATTTTCAGCAGGCGGCAAATACCTGTTCCAGTGGGGCAAAAAAGGAAATGGCGAATCTGAATTCAATATACCACACGGCATTGACCTTGATACTTATGGAAATGTGTATGTGGCAGATAGGGAGAACAGTAGGATCCAGGTTTTTGATTCCACAGGTAAATTCCTGAAGCAACTGACCAATCAAAACTTTGGCAACATCTGCTCGGTAACCATTGATAAAACCCGGGGGAATTTATTTGCCACCGATGACCTGAGCTTTTTGGGGATCAGGCACCGTGGTTCGGATATCTTGATCATGGACACAATTGGAACCGTTCTAACCAGGTTTGGCAGGAGCAGTAACTATGATGGTGCAGCTTGCTGGTACCACGATATTGCCGTGGACAGTCAGCAGGATATTTATGTGGGGGATATACTGGGCAACAAGGTGCAGAAGTTCAGGAGGATTGCTTTGAAGTGATGCAACCAATCATAGCAAACCGTATCATTTCACCGGAATTTTTAATCCCAAGAATCAATGGCTACGCAAGACCTGACCTGACCCCCAATGAACGGCCACCGAAAACCTGCAACGCTGATTTATTTGGAATAACAATAGATAGCATCAATCTTTGTATAAGTGATAAAACCCATTCTTAAAAACATGAAACAGCTATCCTTACTTGCCCTGGCAGTTTTACTGCACTCGTTTTCACACGGGCAATCAGTAACCGAATTGTACAATAAAAAGGATTTTCAAGGACTGGTAAAATTGGAAAGCGAAGCTGCCAATCTTTCAGCGGAAGAGCTGTACATGATTGGCTATGCATTCTTCCAAACGGAGAACGACAACAAGGCGATTGAATTTTATGACAAGGCCATGTCAAAGGGTTTAAACAATGGATCCGTACACTTCTACAAGGGCCTTTCGCTTAGGTACCTGAAAAAATATGACAGTGCATTAACGGAGATTGAAAAATCCTTGCAGCTTGAACCCACCAATCAGGAGTTCATGAATGAAAAAGGGATGGTGTTCTATTCCCAATTAAATTATGACAAAGCACTGGAAGTATTTGAACTGGCCAAAAAGTTACCGAACACATTTCCCGAACCCTATTATTGGATAGCAAGGATCTACCATGAAAAAGAGGATTTCAACAAAGCGCTCATTGCCTACTATTAAGCTGAAAAGAACCTGCCAAAAGACAATAGCAATTATTTCACCGCATTAACAGCCATTGGGCAATTGGAATATAGCTATACAAAGGATTATCAAAAATCAGCAAAAGCTTATGAGCAGGCCATTGAACTGGATAGGGAAAACTATGAGCTCCACTACAAGTTGATGAAGTCCTACAATTCAGGCAAAGCGTTCAACAAGGCAGACAGTATATTCTCCATCGTCAAAAAGGCTTTCATGAACGGGAAACTACCAAAAGATGAGATGGAATTCAAAGCTGTTTCCATTGCCCAATTTGAATGGAACGGTCAAATTGCAACAATCAGGAAATCGCTGGTAGATGCAAAGGAAGTATTGGATATAACCTATAAAGTATTCCTGCAGAACAAACAGGGGGATAAAGTGGAGAGAAGGTTTGTGGTGGAAAAAACCTTTCAGCTTGAAAAGGACGGGGCCAAATATTTATTATGTGAGCAGGATAAAAAAACCGGTAGCCATATCACTTATCCTTACGGTTGGACGGTTGACAATATTCCCGTTGATGATTTGGAAAGGGTGATTAAAAGTATACTGGATGGAGGAATGAAACAGGCAGCATCCTCCAATTTAAATAAATGATAATTCGTCGGCGAACAGGGCGATTTTCCTTTTAATCGAACAGGTTTTACGATTGGATTTCAGCGCCAAAAAACTGAATAGGAATATTTTTAAATTACAGGAAATAGAATGGCAAAATGCCCGAACAACAAAACATAGAATATAAACAAAACTGGCACGATGACTACCTGAAATGGATTTGCGGTTTTGCAAATGCTAGTGGTGGCATTATTTACATTGGCAAAGATGACAATGGCAATGTAGTTGGCATTGATGATTACAAAAAATTGATGGATGAAATACCCAACAAGGTGAGGGACCTAATGGGTATGCTAGTTGATGTAAATCTGCATAATGAGAAAGGTGCACATTATCTTGAAATAATCATACAACCTTATGCGGTACCTATTTCCTTCCGTGGCAGGTATTATTATCGGAGCGGCAGTACTAAACAGGAATTGACTGGTACTACACTTACAGATTATTTGCTCCGCAAAAGTGGTAAGACATGGGATGAAGTAATCGAACCTTCCGCCACACTTGACGATATTGATAATGATAGTTTGAAATCCTATATAGCAGCAGCCACTCACGCTGGCAGGGTTACGGACACCGAAGGAATAAGCAAAACAGATTTACTTGCCAAACTCCGGTTAGTGAATGATAACGGTAGTATAAAAAGAGCAGCCATTGTTTTGTTCGGAAAGGATCCGTCAAAATTTTACAACAATTGTGTAGTAAAAATTGGCCGCTTTGTTAAGGACAGTAGCGACTTGCGGTTCCAAGAAATTGTAGAAGGTAATATTGTTTATTTGCTGAAAGAGGTGTCGGAGCAATTGAACCGGAAGTTTTTTACCCATGCCATTTCATTTGAAGGCATACAAAGAATTGAGAAAGGCGAGTATCCTGTTGCTGCACTTCGCGAAATGTTACTCAATGCACTGGTGCATAGAAATTATTTAGGGGCATCTGTAGTACAGGTGCGTATGTTCGATAACCATTTCAATGTATGGAACGAAGGCGAATTACCTGCTGGCATAAGTTTGGACTCACTTAAACGCCAGCATCCTTCGTTACCAAGAAATTCACTGATAGCCGACGTTTGCTTTAAAGGTGGTTATATAGATGCATGGGGAAGCGGCACCTTAAAGATTATCAGTACCTGCAAAGAAGCAGGATTGCCAGATCCTGAAATTATTGAACAGGATGGTGGCATGTTAGTGACAATTTTTAAAAATAAATATAATGCTGAGCAGTTGCAAAAAATGGGATTAAATGAGCGCCAGCTAAAGGCAATCCAGTTAGTAATTGAAAAAGGCAAAATATCAAATAAAGAATATCAGGCTTTGAATAATGTTTCTAGAGAAACAAGTACAAGGGATCTAAAAGGTCTAATTGATAAAAAGCTATTAATAGCAAGTAATCGAAAAGGAGCAGGTTCTTTTTATACACTTATTTCAATTGCGTCATAATTGCGTCAATTGCATCATAATTGATTCATTATTGCGCCATTTGTACAATCTGGTAGCTATAAAGGCGATTCTATTTGTAGTGTAAAATATAAACAGTGATTATCAAGAAAGAAATATAGTATCAAAAGGGCGCAACCAATGATTTGAGTTTACTTAACAACAAACAAGGAAAATCCTACTCAAACAACTCAACCTTGAACCAATTGCATTAATGGTAGTTGTTCTACTCCCCAATTGCTATTGTCAAAATAATAATTATGGATGAAACTCTTCTAAATCAAATACAATTATTCAAATCTGTTTTTAAAGGCAGAGAAGATGTGTTTGCAGTTCGTTGGGAGAAAGAGAATAAAAGTGGCTATATGCCTGCTCATTTTTATGACCCGTATATGTATCGAGCACATAAAATAAAAGGGGGCACTTTTCAGAACTATAAAGACAAAATCTACCTAAAACTTACTGATAAAGAAATCGCAAATCACCTAAACGGCGAACAACTTATCGGCATTTACCCTTTGCTATCAGATAATTCGTCATGGTTCTTGGTGGCTGATTTTGACAAAGACAATTGGATAGAGGAAGCCAAATCATTTATCAAATCTTGCCAGCAAAAAGGCTTTTCTGCCTATCTGGAGCGTTCACGTTCTGGCAATGGAGGTCATGTTTGGCTCTTCTTTGAACAACCTTATCCTGCAATAAGAAGCAGAAAAATTTTCATTTCAATACTTGAGCAGTCAGGAGCATTTTCAATATTCGATAAGAGTTCAAGTTTCGACCGTTTGTTTCCCAATCAGGATTTCCTTTCAGGAAAAGGGTTAGGGAATTTAATTGCATTGCCACTATTCAAAAAGACACTAGAGCATGGTAACAGTTGTTTTATTAATGAAGACACCTTGCAACCAATAAAGGAACAGTTTGAGTTTCTGAAAAAAATCAAGAGGATTCCCATTTCGGAAATGGACAAATTTTATCAATCAGTTTCAATAACTACTATTTCAACTCCACCAAGAGCAAACAATGGAAAATTGGTCATTGCATTAAGTAACGAAGCAAGAATCAGTCGTGAAGGACTAACCCCTCCATTAGTAAATTTCCTGAAAGAAGAATTGAATTTTGCAAGCACAGCATTTATCATCAAAAAGAAAATAGGTAAGAATACTTTTGGAACCGAACGCTATTTCAAATTTGTTGAAGAAACGGAAAACGAAATTATTGTCCCAAGAGGTTTTATCGGAAAGTTGATTCGTTTTTGCAGAGAGAATAAAATTGCACATGATTTCATTGATGAACGGAAGAAAGAAAAATTAATTCCTTATTTGTTCAATGCCCAACTTCGGGACCATCAGCAAACAGTTATAGAATCAATTGCCAAAAAAGATTTAGGAGTAATTGTAGCCCCTCCAGGTTCAGGGAAAACAATTGTCGCATTAAAAATAATTTCCGATAAACAGCAACCTTCCTTAATCATTGTCCACAGGAAGCAATTAGTTGAGCAATGGAAAGAAAGAGTTGAAGCTTTTCTTGGTATTCCCAAAAATGAAATCGGAAAAATTGGACAAGGTAAAAGCAAACTTGGAAAGAAAATTACAATTGCTACAATTCAAAGCTTATTAAAGGAACTTGAAAAAACAAATGTGGTGAATTTTCTAGCAGCATTCGGAACAATTATCGTTGATGAGTGTCATCATATACCGGCCGAAACATTTAGAAATACAATTTCAAAACTTAAAACATTTTACCTCTATGGTTTAACAGCAACTCCGTTCAGAAAATACAATGACGGCAAACTAATTTTCATCCATTTAGGGGAGGTAATTGCCGAAATCAAATCCAGCGAAGTAAGCAATTTCCAACAAGCAAAAATCATTATCATAAACACAGAACTTAATGTCCCCTTTAATTCTAAGACTGACAAGTTCGAGACACTGTCAAAAATTTTAATCCATGATTCCGTAAGAAACAAACTTATCCTTGAAGATGTGAAAGCTGAAATAAATAAAGGCAAGAGAGTAGTGATTATCACTGAACGCAAAGAGCATATTGATTCTCTGTATCAATACCTGAAACAATCTTATGAGACGATAACCTTAAGTGGAGAAGATTCTGAAATCAATAGGAATTCCAAATGGAGAATTTTAAGAACTGGAAATTATCAGGCATTAATTACCACAGGACAGTTTTTTGGTGAAGGGACTGATTTGCAAAATGCAAATTGCCTGTTTCTGTGTTACCCATTTTCTTTCGAAGGCAAGCTAATTCAATACATCGGCAGGGTACAACGTTCGGAAATAATGCCAACTATTTACGATTATCGTGATATTAAAATTGACTACCTAAATAAATTGTTTCTGAAACGAAATACTTATTACAGAAAGATTGATAAACAAGCAATGCTATTTGATGAGCCTACAGGAGATATTGCTGATTCAAAAAATGTTATCACAATTGAGAAGGAAATAAAAATTCCGATTGAAGAACTTGAGTTTCGTTATGGTAGTGTTGCTTTTAAACACCTGATTCCTGAAACAAAAACAGAACTTGAATTTGAAATAGAAAATCTTGATGTAAGACCTGAGTTCGAAGTTCTGAAACCTTATTTTGCGAAAGCATTTAAATCAAAGAATATAACGGCTAGTATTCACGCCGAGTTTGAAAATAATAAGTTGCTTTCTTTATTGGCAATTTCTGTAGATATTGATAAAATAAATCAGGAAGTCATAGAGGGGGTGAAGTTCAAATTTATTACAAAGAATTTTTTCGGGCAAAAACAAATAACTGAAGAAAATCTTTTAACAGCAAGCGAATTGCAAAATGGCAAACAAGTACTTTACTCAGATGGACAACAACTTTTGGATGACATTCTAAAAAACAAGGATTTCAAACATTCGCAACAATTACGTTTTTTGGCAACCCAGCATGAAAGAAAGTATTTAAAAATCCGATTTGTACTAAGCCCATTTTCATTTGTATTCCTATTATCAGGTAATCAACAGTTTCATATAGTTTTAGAAACACTTGACACAGAAGAAGCCACCTATTTATGGCACACTGACAAAAACAAACAAGCTCTTATAAGCAAGGTAAATGAGATTGATCAGCAGCTAACTATAATTCGCAATAAAGGCAGACAAGCATTCTTGGAAATAAATCCTGATAATTTTTCAAGAATATTACATGACTATTCGGACAAAAAGAAGGGGTTTATTATTTGGAAAAGCTTGTTGGAAGAACAAATCATATGACCAATCCCAATGTGTTAGGAAAAATTATGTTAGACTTTTTCCTAACACATTGGCATAAATTGGAAAATAATTTCACAGCAAGTATCAACCTTCCCTAGGCCTCCTGCTGGCTCTCCACCTTCTTCTCCCCCGGCTTGATGCTGAAATGGAAAGCAAAGGTGACCAGCAGGGCCAATACGCAACCAGCAAGTACCAATAAGATCCGTTCAAGGGCAGTGTCCCATAAATGCTTGCCGCTATCGTGCAGCAGGATAATGATGGTGGCAGCAAGGGCAGAGCGTATGCCCGCATCCAATTTGAACAAATAGCAGAGGGAAAGCGTCATGGCCAGCCCAAGGCTCATGACCCACATATTGGTGGCGGCAATCAGCAGGCACACAGCACCCACGCCAGCCCCGAGGGCATTTGCTTTGATACGTGTCATGGCCAGGGCCACGGCATCCTTGCCATCTGGTGAAAGTACCAGCATCACGGAAATCAGGCACCAGCCAATATCGTTGTAATGGATCAATTTTGAAATAATGAACACTACCAAACAGCCAGTGACACATTTGGCTGCATATACCAACAAACTTTTCAGGCGTTCAGGCATCTGGCTGTTTTGACCAAAGATAAAGATTGCACATCCGCAGCTTATCATTTCACCAAAAGAAACAAAACCCTTTCTTTGCAGACCAATTATCATTGCCATGCCAAAAGAACCCATGTACTACGGAAACTATCTCCACCTAGATAAAATACTGAACAGCCAGCAGCCCGTCAGCTTTGAGGAAGGCAATGAGCCAGCGCATGATGAAATGCTGTTCATTGTAATACACCAAGCGTAT
Source organism: Chitinophagaceae bacterium (assembly GCA_023251255.1). Classification (GTDB taxonomy): domain Bacteria; phylum Bacteroidota; class Bacteroidia; order Chitinophagales; family Chitinophagaceae; genus UBA1930. Next base: position 47,638 of record JAHEZD010000018.1, on the reverse strand, counting down.
GAACTCTGGTTCAAGCAGATACTGTTTGAACTGGATTATGCAGCAAATGTTTTTTCCAAGGAAAGCATCAATGACAATTCGGAGGACCTGAACCTGGTACGCCACAGGCTCAACCGCGTAATCCGCATCATGGAACTGCTGAACCAGCAGGTAAACATACTGGACACCATGACACCATTGGATTTCCTGGAGTTCAGGAACCTGCTCACACCATCGTCCGGTTTCCAGAGCATGCAGTTCCGTTTGATAGAGGCCAAACTGGGCCTTGAAATTGACAAACGCCACCAGGCAGCTTATTACAAACGCACAAATGAAGGTGGCTTCACGCCAGATGATTACAATAATATCAATAAGGTGGAGGAAGAAAAAACATTGCTCCAATTGGTGAACAATTGGCTGGAACGCATGCCTTTTTTTGAGGAAAGGTTCTGGCAAAGCTACGAGGGGTCCAATGGCACGGAAGTGACCGACCATCCTTTTTGGAGCGATTACAGGAATATTTACAAAAAGGGGCTGACCGAAAGGGAGCAGGCCAAGATTGATGACTTCGATTTTGTTTTCTTTGAGCAACCGCATCCAACATTAACGCCGGAACAATCAGAAATACTGCGGTGCAGTTTCAGCCCCAAAGCATTGAAAGCTGCACTGTTCATTATGCTGTACAGGGATTTCCCCGTGTTCCAGACTTCCTACCAGATCCTTGATTCATTAATTGAAATAGACCACCTCATGAGCAGTTGGCGCCACAAGCACCTCATCATGGTAAGGCGCATGATCGGCATGAGGGTGGGTACGGGCAATACCAGCGGTGCCGGTTACCTGGAGGGTGCACTGAACAAGCATTATGTGTACAGGGACCTTTCGGGACTATCCACCTACTTGATTGAAAGGAAAAAAATGCCCAAACTACCGGAGGAACTGGTGGGGCACTTGGGGTTCAATTGCTAACCTAGTTATACCGGGTAAAATACGAAAGGATTGATTTCCAGTCCTGTAAAACGGATACAGTAATCAAATGTTCGTGCCCACGTTATGGAAAAAGCCTGTTATTCCACACTCCATAAGCCATAAACTACGCCCATCATTAAAATTTTTCCATTCACATGTCATCTTTTGTGAGGATGGCTTTGTTTCCATTACTTCGCAGAATCTAAAAAAATCGTGCTATGCATAAAATGAACCGTTTTATCTGGGTATTGGTGCTTTCGTTCACGGGTACCTTAATTTTTGCCCAGGATGCCAAACTGCCCATTGACCCGAAACTGAAAATCGGCAAATTGGCCAATGGACTTACCTATTATATCCGCCAGAACAAAAAACCTGAACAGAAAGTGGAACTCCGCCTGGTAGTAAATGCAGGCTCCATCCTGGAAGATGACGACCAGCAGGGCCTTGCACACATGAGCGAACACATGGCTTTTAATGGCACCAAGAATTTCAAGAAAAACGATATCGTTTCCTATTTGCAGAGCATCGGTGTTGGATTTGGCAATGACCTGAATGCCTACACCAGTTTTGACGAAACCGTTTATATGCTGCCCATTCCAACAGACAAACCGGGCAATCTGGAAAAAGGTTTCCAGATTATTGAAGACTGGGCACATAATGTAACTGACCTTGATGAGGACATCGACGGTGAAAGGAACATCATCCTGGAAGAAAGCCGCTTGGGCAAGGGTGCGGAAGACAGGATGTTCCGCAAGGTTTACCCCACTCTGTTTGAAGGCTCCAAATATGCCAACCGTTTACCCATTGGTGTGGACAGCATCATCAAGGGCTACAAATACGATGTGATCCGCCGTTATTACAGGGACTGGTACAGGCCCAATTTGATGGCCGTAATTGTAGTGGGCGATATTGAACCATCCGTAGCAGAAGCCTTCATCAAAAAACATTTTGAAGGGCTTACCAATCCTGCCAACGAAAGGCCAAGAACCTATGCAGACGTACCGGCCTATTCAAAAAACACAGGTTTCGTGGTAACCGATAAAGAAGCCACCAACTTCAGTGCAAGCCTAGTGTACAGTGCCGTAGCAGATAAGGAAGCCACTAATTTGGCCGAATACAAAGAGGATATTGTGAAGAACCTGTTCACCACCATATTGAACCAGCGTTTACGTGAACTGACCCAAAAGGAAAACCCGCCTTTCCTGGGCGCAGGCGTAAGTTTTGATTCCTATGCCCGTGGCTACAAATCATTCCAAGCAGAAGCCTATAGTGGTGGCAATGGCGACGTGGTAAAATCACTGACCACTGTAGTGGAAGAAATTGAAAAAGTAAAACGCTTTGGTTTTACACAGCCAGAACTTGACCGTGCAAAAACCAATCTGCTCACCAGGATGGAACGTGCATTCAAGGAAAAGGACAAAACAGAATCTTCCAGTTACGTAGAAGAATATCTCCGTAATTTCCTGACCAATGAACCCATACCCGGTATTGAAAACGAATACCAGTACCACAAGGAACTACTGCCAAGAATTAGCTTGCAGGATGTAAATGGCATAGCAACTTCATTGAAAACGAACAACAATTTCGTAACCTATATTACCGGACCGGATGCCAACGGCAGTAAATTACTTTCTGGCGAGGAACTGGTTGCCTCCGTAACCAAAACAGTGGGCCGTTCAGATATCAAGCCTTATGAGGAAAAAGCAGTGGCTACTACCCTTTTGAAGAAAATGCCCAAAGCAGGTAAAATTGTTGCCACAGTAAAGAATGCCCAATTGGGAACCACTACCTATACATTAAGTAATGGTATCAAAGTAACCGTTAAGAAAACAGATTTCAAGAACGACCAGATTTTAATGGGTGCCAGAAGATTTGGTGGTACCAGCAATTATGGTGTTACAGACAAGTTCAATGCTACTTATGCCACTGCGGTAATCGGTGCCATGGGCGTGGGTGATTTTACACCAGTTGACCTGCGCAAAACACTAACCGGTAAAGTGGCAACAGTAAGCCCAGCCTTTGGTGGAACAACCGATGGCTTCAGCGGCAGCAGCAGCGTGAAGGATTTTGAAACCATGCTACAGTTGCTTACACTATATGTAAACGAGCCACGCAAGGATACTTCCCTGTTCAAAAGCTTTATCCAGAAAAACAAATCGTCCGCAGTATTTGCCATGTCAAATCCGCAAAGTGCTTTTGTGGATACCTTACTGAAAACAGTGTATGGCAACAATCCACTTGGACCGGTAGCTGTTCCTAAACCAGAGTATTTTGACAAGGTAAAACTTGACCGCGTCATTGCCATTTACAAGGAGCATTTTGGCGACATGAGCGGTATGCATTTCACCTTCGTAGGAAGCCTACCCAAGGATACCACAGAGCAATTGATCGAGAAATACATAGCCAGCCTTCCAGTAACGCCTAAGCAGTTTATGTTCAAGGACAATGGCCTACGCCCAGTAAAAGGAAAGGTAAACCTGAACATTTACAAAGGCAAGGAAGACAAGGCATTGATACTGGCCATGTACAGTGGTGAAATTCCCTATACGGAAGATTTGGACTTTAAAGCAGATGCCATTGGCGAAGTGCTGAACATTAGGATCATTGAAGAAATACGTGAAAGGATGCAGGCCATTTACGGTGGTGGCATCTACGGAAACGTGGATAAATATCCTTACGGTAATTACACTTATTTTGCACAATTGCCTACCGGTGGCGCAAAAGCAGACTCTGCTGTGATTGCATTGAATGCAGAAATAGAATCACTGAAGAAGAACGGCCCATCCAAGGAGACATTGGAGAAGGTAAAGCAGCAATGGATCGAGCAGCACAAAACCGGCATCAAGGAAAATGGTACCTGGTTGCAGAAGATCCAGAGCGTAATGCTTGATGGGAAAAGTGCGGACCGCTACCTGAACTTTGAAAAATATGTGGATGCACTAACTGCTGAGCAGGTAAAGGCAACCGCCAATTTATTGTTCAATGGAAAGAATGTGGTAACGGGTATTTTGAGGCAGGAGAAGAAGTAAAACTGAACAACAGTTTTATATAGAAGGGCCACATCTTAATGATGTGGCCCTTCTGTTTTGGGACATGCAGGAAAATATTATTCATCTAAAATTAAAAGTCCAAATAAGTTTTACAACTGGAAAACATGGATGGAACTTCATTGAAGCGCAAATTCCACATGACCAATATCATCCAAATTTTACCATAATTATATGGCCCCAATTCAGCTCTAGCATTACCTTTACATTCTCAATGAAAAAAGCTGCCCTCATATTATTGATCTGCCTATACTCGCTTTCCGTTTTGGGTGTGGGCGTAAGCCAGTTCTATTGCTGTGGCAAACTGAAATCAACCAGCATTTCACTGGTACAGGACGCTAAGGAAAAATGTGGCAACAGCAAAAGCATGAAAGGTTGCTGCCAAACCACTTTCAAGAATTTCAAGGTAAAGGACAGCCATATTGCAGCAGATGCCATCAACAGTCCTGCGAAGCATTTCACGGACCTCCATCTATTGCAACCCGTTTTTGAAACAACCGTATTGGCAAGCACTGCCATCAATATAGCCAATACCAGCCATGCCCCCCCAATACCACGGCACGGCGTAGCCATTTATATCATGAACTGCGTTTACCGCATTTGATACCCTTCTTTTCCTCCCCCATTTATTGCGGCCGATAGGGCCTGCCGTTACTGGACCAACAACAGTAACCAATTACATTCATACATTTTAAAACAATTACAATGAAAACAATCATAGCGTTGTTTGCAATTACTATTGCATGCATCAGCACTACATCTGCCAATGCACAGAGCAACAAATCAGAAAGAACAATCGGCATCAAAACCCGAACCATCCAAGTGAATGGCGAATGTGGCATGTGCAAGAAAAAGATAGAAAAAGCAGCCTATTCAGTAGATGGAATCCAATTTGCCAAATGGGATGAAGACACAAAGACCCTTACCATCAAATACAGTGTCTTCAACAAGGACGCTGCGGAAAAGGTGCAGAAAAAAATAGCTTCCGTTGGGTACGACACTGAAAAATTCAAAGCAGGCGATGAAGCTTATAAGGCCTTGCCCGACTGCTGCCGCTATCAAAGGAAACAAGCTTAGAAGCTGCTTGAGTTATTTAAAGCATATCTCAAAAATAAAAAGTGAATGTCATGCTGAGCCCTGTCGAAGCAATTTTAGATAGCGATTCTGCTTGAACCGCATTTCGACAAGCTCCTTGACATCCTTCAGGACTTTTGAGATCTGCTCTAGTCTTTCACCATCATAAAACAAAACAACATGAAAAAAACAATCGTGCTCTTAATGGCATTCGCTGCCTCCTTTACACTGGTATCTGCACAAACTAACAAAGTGGCCATAAAGGACACTGTTGCACAACAAACAAAATATGTTTGTGCCATGCACAAGGATATTACCAGTAACAAGCCAGGTAAATGTTCCAAATGCGGTATGGACCTGAAGAAAGTGGACGCTGCTGCAAAAGCTTATTCATGCCCCATGCACAAGGATGTTACCAGCGACAAGCCAGGCAAATGCCCCAAATGCGGCATGGACCTAACAAAAACAAAAGCCAAGAAAGGCTAATTCAAAGGGCATTGAAACAAACAGTTTCAATGCCCTTCATTTCTAAATGATGATGTGATGAAAGCTATAAAATTCATGGTACTGCTCATGCCTGTATTGCTGGGCATGGCCGCTTATTCACAGGGCAATAAAGCCCTTTCAAAAGATACTACCGCTACCTTCAAAGTAGCTGGTGCCTGTGAGCAATGCAAAAGCCGGATTGAAACAGCGGCAAAAATAAAGGGCGTAAAATCTGCCGTTTGGAATGTGGACACCAAGCTGTTTTCCGTAACCTACAATAGTTCCATTGCCTCCTTGCAGAAAATACAGGACCGTATTGTAGGCGCAGGTCATGACCTAGTGGACAAGAAAGCCAAGAATGCTGTGTATAAGGCCCTACCAGCCTGCTGCCATTACCGCGAACTGGAAATGGAGACGGCTGCAACCGTTGTGGATACAGTAACCGTGCAGCAGAAGGACACAGCAGGCCCAACTTCCATTGCACTTCCATCCACCACCAATGCACATACGGTGAAGGGCGTAGTATTGGAAAGCAGCAAAAAAGGGGCCTTCCATCCATTGAGCGGAGCAAGCGTTCTCTGGCTTGGCACCAATAAGGGCGTGATTACAGACAACAGCGGTGTGTTCCAAATTGCACCTACTGGCAGCAGCAACAAATTGGTCATCAGTTATACGGGTTACAAAGCAGATACCGTTACCGTGGTGGACATGAATGAACTCAAGATCATCCTTGGTTCCGACAGGGTGCTGAGCGAAGTAACCGTTACTTCCAAGCAACGCTCCACTTACCTGGCCGCATTGAGCCCCATACGCACACAGGTCATGACGGAAAAGGAACTCTTCAAAGCTGCCTGCTGCAACCTCAGCGAAAGTTTTGAAACCAATCCCTCGGTGGATGTGTCGTACAACGATGCTGTAACCGGCTCCAAACAGATCCAGTTACTGGGCCTCAGTGGAAACTATACGCAACTAACGGTGGAGAACCTGCCCGGCCCAAGGGGCATTGCTACACCTTTGGGCCTCAATTCCATTGCAGGGCCATGGGTGGAGTCCATTCAGCTTACCAAGGGCATTGGCTCCGTGGCCAATGGTTATGAAAGCATTGCCGGGCAAATAAATGTGGAACTGAAGAAACCGGAGAACAGTGAACAGTTGTATGCCAATGCCTATGTAAATGATTTTGGCAAAACGGACTTCAACCTCAACCTTTCCCAAAAGCTGGGCAAGAAATGGTCAACCGGCCTACTGCTGCATGACGATTTCCTCTACAATAAAACACTCGACTTCAATAAGGACGGGTTCCGCGACCTGCCCACTGGCAACCAGTTCAGTCTGGTCAACAGGTGGAAATACGATAACAACAAAGGTTTCCTTACCCAGTTCGGTATCAAGCTGCTGAACGATCAAAGAACAGGTGGCCAAGTGGGCTTTGACCCATCAACCGACAAGGGCGGTACCAATAAATATGGACTGGGCATCCATACGGAACGTTATGAGGCCTTTGCCAAAATTGGCTATGTGTTCCCCGAAAAGAAATACCAGAGCATTGGCCTGCAACTGTCAGCCATCAACCACCAGCAGGATTCCTATTTTGGGCTGACCTCTTACAATGCCAAGCAGCAGAATTTCTATGCCAACCTCATCTACCAGTCCATCATCAACAATACCACGCACAAGTTCAGGACCGGTATCAGTTTCCTTTATGATAAGTACAACGAGGATTTCAGGACCGCCAACTACAAACGCACGGAAACGGTGCTCGGCGCCTTCTTTGAATACACCTATACACCATCCGGGAAATTCAGTTTAATTGCTGGCATCCGTGGCGACCATAACAGCCTGTTTGGTTTCTTTGCCACACCACGCCTGCACCTGCGGTACGAGCCCATTAAAGGAACAACCATCCGTTTCAGCGCAGGGCGCGGCCAGCGCACGGCCAATATTTTTGCGGAGAATACCAGTGTACTGGTAAGCGCAAGGCAGGTAAACATCATTACCAACGGAACAGGAAAAGCTTACGGACTGGACCCCGAAGTGGCCTGGAACAAGGGCATCAGTATTGACCAGAAATTCAGGGCATTCCATCATGAAGCCACGCTTGGTCTGGATTTCTTCAGGAACGATTTCACCAATCAGGTTATCGTGGACATGGAAAACCCCACACAGGTAAATTTCTACAACCTGCAGGGCAGATCCTACTCCAACAGTTTCCAAGCAGAACTGAACATGGAACCCGCCAAGAATTTCGACATCAGGCTGGCCTACCGGTATTTTGATGTGAAAGCCACTTATGGTGGCGTGCTGATGCAACGGCCCCTAACGGCTGCGCATAGGGCCTTCAGCAATTTTGCCTACAGTACCCACGGTTGGAAATTTGATTACACGTTCAACTTCAATGGAAAGAAACGCATACCCTCCACACAAGCAAACCCCATTGGCTACCAACGGGGAAACTGGTCGCCCAGCTATGTGCTGATGAACGCACAGATCAGCAGGACCGTGGGCAAAAAACATCCCATGGACCTGTACATCGGTGCGGAAAACCTGGGCAATTATTTCCAGAAGGATGTGATTGTATCTGCCGATCAGCCGTTCAGCCCCTACTTCGATGCATCAATGGTTTGGGGGCCTATCTCCGGCAGGGTGTTGTATGTGGGCTGGCGGTACAAGATAAAGTAGGAATTGGGAGTTGGGGTTAATGGTTGCTGGTTATGGGTTCCTGCCGTTTGCTGGGCAAGTTTCCGCACAAAACCTATAAGGTTTCAAAAACCTTATAGGTTTAAATCGCACGGTATGCTTACACAAGGTTCGATAAAAAAGCCTGCTGTTTCCCCTCAAATTCCGCCCCAAGCATGATGGTGGTTAAGAAATGTTACACAAAAAATTGTTACATTTTAAAATGTAACAATTTTTTGTGTAACAAATTTTTTCGGGTGTTTTAAGAGACTGTCGTTGTTTCCGTCCTTCCCATATATCATGTTTTTCATTGCCCAGACAAGGGACGCTGCGGTCCACGGAGCCACTAAGTACATTGCGCATATCCTGTATGCCTTCTGGATGCTTGGAGAAGTTTCCGCACAAAACCTATAAGGTTTCAAGAACCTTATAGGTTTATATCGTGCGTATGCTTGAAGAAGTTTGCCTCCGTATGCTTGGAAGGAGACTGTAGGTTAATGTGACGGAGAAATTAACTTAATCTGCCTAAGGAATCAGATTTCAAAGGTCTTGCGACTTAAAAACACAGTTTAACAGGCTGGCAGATTTCCGCGCAAAACCTATAGGGTTTCAAAAACCTTATAGGTTTAAACCGCAGTTTTAACTGGCCGCCAGTAGCATCAATTAATAAATTCTGCAAATTTTTCGAATACAATAAATGCTGCTTACACTGTTGCTGATCCTGAAAAATTGGAATCCAGCTATAGGTGTTAAAAAGCGGATTGACCTAACGACAACTTGCCTACCGCCAGGCAGGTACAAAAAGCATAACATCAAAGCACTGATTCACAATGGCCTAAAAAAGAATGTATTGCATTAACAACGCCAATCCTTGCGTTATGGGCAAGTTTAGAAACGACTGCGGTAATTTGAACAGACAAGAACGCAATTAAATAATATTTTGAAAATCCTTTAAAAGAATCAGTTTTTATTGTATTTTAATCCGGAATTCAGCAACCACTCCAATAAACGATGCGTTACTGAACAGCCAAATGAATGAGAAATTTTAAAATGAATTAAAATGAAAAAATATTTAGCAGAATTTATTGGAACTTTTTGGCTCGTATTGGGTGGCTGTGGCTGTGCCATGTTAGCAGCAAGTTTTCCTACTGTTGGCGTAGGCCTTGTGGGGGTTTCCCTAGCATTTGGTTTAACAGTGCTAACAATTGCTTATTCATTTGGGCATATTTCGGGAGCCCACTTAAATCCTGCAGTTACAATTGGCTTATGGATGGGCGGCAGAATTAACGCTAAAGAAATATTGCCATATCTTATTTCTCAAATTACTGGTGGAATTGCTGCTGCCGGTGTTTTATATATTGTAGTGACAGGAAACGGAAGTCCCATTGGCGACTTTGCTGCCAATGGATATGGCGAGCATTCCCCAGGTAAGTACAGTATGCTTGCGGCTATCGTTACAGAATTTGTAATGACATTCATGTTTTTACTGATCATATTAGGAGCAACTGATGAGAAGGCACCGAAAGGATTTGCTGGCATCGCAATAGGACTTGCTTTAACACTAATACATTTAATAAGTATACCCGTAACAAATACATCAGTTAATCCTGCTAGAAGCATAAGCCAAGCTTTATTTGTGGGGGACTGGGCCTTAGCTCAACTTTGGCTTTTTATCCTAATCCCCATTACTGGTGCCGCAGCAGCAGGCTTAGTATATAAATATTTTAAGACTGACTAAAAAACCTGCCCATAGTTGAGCAAGCAAGGGGGAGTTTCACCCCTTCCTGCTCCGAGAGAACCGTAAGCGAACCTCTCGATTCATACAGCTCTTCCAAGATCCTTCTAGCGAAACCGTTTTCGACAGGCAGGGCAAGGGAGACGATAATTTTAGCTTCCCGACTTATTGACTTCCCGGTAAAAAGCAAATGGCGAAGCCATGATTTGTCATCCCTGCCTTTATTGGCAGGTAGGTCCGTCGAAATACTAACAAAAGCGGATAGAATAGAAAAAATTGGGGAATATTAGGTAACGGCAGGTTGCCGTTGCAAAAAGTGGGGTCATTGATCCAGTAGCATCCTGTTCTTGAGCGCCATGCCCTTGGTAAGTTTGTAGAAATCCTTATGGCTGGTAAAATGCCTGGTGGCATTCAGGTGGTTCTGGTGGTGCATGTCGGTACCAATAAAATCAATCATGTTTTCGGCAATCAATTTCTCGGCAATTTTTTTGATGGGCTTGCCGTAATAACCGGAGAGCGATAGCAGGTTTACCTGCAAGAGGCAGCCCATATCCCTCATTCTTTCATATTGGGCAAACTGGTGGTGGTAATAATTGTAACGCTCCGGGTGGGCTACTATGGGCTGCAGGCCCAGCACCCGTAAATCAAAAATAACCTGTTCAAAATTGGGCGATGACGCCAGGTAGGACATTTCCACCAAAATATAATTCCTGCCAAAGGTCAGCAGCTTGTCGCCACGTTTGATGCTCTGCTCAAATTCATGGTCAATCATGTATTCTGCGGCAGCTTCAATTTTTATGGGGATGCCAGCTTCTGCAATTGCCACACGAACTTCTTCCAGCCTTGGCAAGATACTGTCGGGCGAATTGGGATGCACATCAGAAAGTATATGTGGCGTGCAAATGAGTTTTTCATAGCCCATTCCGTGCAGTACCCTGATGTATTCAACAGCATCTTCCATGGTCTTCAGGCCGTCGTCCAGTCCAGGCAATAAATGCGAGTGCATATCAACGCCAATAAAGGATAGGTCTGTTTTAACGCTAGAAGATTTGAATAAACCAAACATGCAGTGAAATTACCGAACAATTAATTACCGTATGGCAGAATAAAGTGGCTTGAACATTTGCTCATCGATACTTTCGTAAATGGAGTTGTTGCTGATGTATTCCGGAACAATGCGTTTCATTTGCTTCACCACTTCTTCGTTGCGGTTTTCTTTCGCAAGGTTAATAAGGTGTTCAATGCTCATGGAAACGCGGTTGAAATCGTATTCCATCACCTTGGCAATGAGTATTTTCTTATTGTGTGTGGGTATTACTTCTTCTTCCTTGTTCAACAGTTCCTCAAACAGTTTTTCGCCCGGCCTCAACCCTGTGAAACGGAGTTCAATATCCTTTCCGGGGGTCATGCCTGCCAGCTTGATCATTTTCTTGGCAAGGTCCAGGATCCTGATGGGTTCGCCCATATCAAACAGGAAAACTTCACCTCCATTGCCCATGGTGCCTGCTTCGCAAACCAGCGAGCACGCTTCAGGGATGGTCATGAAATAACGTATAATATCCGGATGGGTCACCGTAACCGGCCCACCATTGGCAATCTGCTCCTGGAACCTCGGGATAACGGAACCATTTGATCCCAGCACATTGCCAAACCTTGTGGTAATGAACTTGGTCCTTTTTTTATTGCCCGCCATTTGGTAGATACCATTGTCCCAAATAGGTGTTTCGGCCCTGCTCTGCAATGCCTGGCAGTACATTTCGGCAATACGCTTGGAGGCACCCATTACATTGGTTGGGTTAATGGCCTTATCGGTGGATACGAAAACAAATTTGTCCACATTGAACTGTTCTGCTAGGTCGGCCAGATTCTTGGTTCCCAAAACATTGTTGCGTATGGCTTCTGCAGGATGGTTCTCCATCATGGGCACGTGCTTGTAAGCTGCCGCATGGAAAACCACTTCGGGCGTATAGGTGTGGAAGAGGTTGCCCATGGCATGTTCATCCTTCACGTCGCCCAAGTAAACTTTCAGCGCATTGCCCAAACTGAACTTCTGTTGCAGTTCATATTCCAGTTCATATAAACCGGTTTCCGTTTGGTCGCAAATAATCAGGGCCGTGGGGTAAACACTGGCAATTTGCCTGGCCAGTTCGCTTCCTATGGAACCCGCAGCACCGGTAATCAATACTTTTTTGTCGCGCAAGTGGTTGATTACATGCTCGTTCTTCAAACTGATCTGCTTCCTGCCCAATAGTTCCTCGATCTTTACTTCACGGAGCTGGTTCAGGTTCAAATGTCCCTGTATCCATTCCCTCATGGGAGGGATGTTCATTACCTTGATGTTGTTTTCCAGGCAGAAATCAACTATCTGGTTCTTTTCATCCAGGTCAAAATCCTGTTTTGCGAAAAAGAGCGTTTTGATCTGCCATGATTTGAAAACATGCTTTATCTGGTTGAAAGGGAAGATTTTTACATTGTCGATTGTTTTGCCCACCAAGTTCTCATCATCATCTATGAAGGCCACAATTTTATAACGGTCGTTGGAAGTCTGCTCAATGGTTTTTTTGAGGATGGAACCGTTCAGTCCGGCACCATAGATAACCACATGGCTGTTCTCCTCCTGGTTGATGCTTATCTTATAAAGGTGCTTTACCAGCAAACGGTAACCGAACAATAAGAAGGAAGCTATGAAAAAGTAGATAAAAAGCACTGAAATGGGTGTGAACTGGCCATAGTGCATAGCGTTCATGCAAATGTTGAACACCAACATCAGGAAGAAGGAATAGAATATGGCTGCTATGCTCCTGAATGCTTCCTGGAAACCCGAGAACCGGATAATGCCATGGTAGGTTTTGAAAATATAGAAAAGCGTGGCATTGGTTACGGATACGATAATGAGGTCATCAACGAGGTCCCTACCATGTATGAGTGAGAAATCAAAATTGAAACGCAGGTAATTTGCATAGATGATTGCAAAGCAGGAGATGGATAAATCGAGCAGGAAAACTGCCCATTTTGGTGCAATCCTGTTCCTTAATAAGAATTTCCGTAAATTTTTCACTACCCTTTGTTTAAAAAGTGTTCAATGGCTTTAGCATGTGGATTGGATATTCGGTGGTGTTTTTCGGAAATAGCGAAAGAATGATGGATTGCTGCAAATATAATGATTTACGCTTCCCTGACATCCGTTTAGTGCTTATAAATCATTGTTACTGATAGCTTGATGCTTAAATACCCTTAAAAGTTGCTTACTGAAGGCGGGCTTCACTGTATTAGTTTTCAAAGGGTATCATTTGCCTTTTATGGCTGTCCAAACTGTCAAAAACAAAATTGAAAAGTAGTTTTTAAAATTCCTGTTGCTGATGAACCTGTAATTCAGTTCTATTTTCCTCGGCATTATTTCATTGATGTAGAACCGTTCAGGGTCAATTGCCGTTGAAAGCAGTTGATTTTCGTTCCGGTATTCCAAAGAAGCATAATCGGTAATGCCCGGTAATACCTTCAGCACCTGCAACTGCTCCTCAGAATATAGGTCCACGTATTTCCTTACTTCGGGTCTTGGCCCCACCAAACTCATTTCCCCAATCAGTACATTGATCAGTTGCGGAAGTTCATCGAGTTTGTACTTACGCAAAAAATACCCCACCCGATTGATCCGGTTATCGTTTCCACCAACAGTAAGCTGCCCTTTGTTTTCGGCGTTGATGCTCATGCTGCGGAACTTGTAGAGCCTGAAGTCTTTCCGGTCCTTCCCTACCCTGTTCTGCCTAAAAAAAATAGGGCCCCTGGAGCCAATCTTTATGCAAAGAGCAATAATCAAAAAAAAGGGAGACAATATAACTAGGCCAACGATAGCAAACAGCACATCAAAAAATCGAATTGCATCCATTTTTTAGATAGTTGCCTTAACGGCATCCATGACACTATCAACGATATACTGGCATTGGTTATTGTTTAGCTGTGGATAAATTGGGAGGGAAATTTCCCGGGCGTAATTGTCGTAAGACGTTGGAAAAGAGGCAATATCGTAACCTCTTTCTTTGAAAACCGTGAGGAGCGGCAATGGCTGGAAATGAACATTGACGGCAACACCAAAAGCAGTAATCCTTTCAATAATGGTGTCACGCTGTTCTTCGGAGACATGTTTGATGCGTAGTGGGTATAAATGGTAACTGGCCAATGAACCCTCTTTTTGGTAAGGGGGCAGTTCGGCCCAATCGAATGCGGCAAATGCATGGCCATAAAAATCAAATACACGTTTCCTTTCTTTTAAAAGTTCATCATTGTACTTCCTTATTTGGGCAAGGCCAACAGCGGCCAATAGATCTGGTAGGTTCATTTTGAAACCTGGGTAAACAATATCGTATTTCCATCCACCTGCCTTGCTTTTTGAAAAAGCATCCTTTGTTTGCCCGTTCAGGCTCCAGAGGCGGAGTGTCCTATACACTTCCTCATTATCAAAAGGAGATGGCAGGTTCAAACAGATGGCGCCACCTTCAGCGGTGGTGAGGTTCTTCACTGCATGGAAGGAGAATACGGTAATATCGGACCAAACGCCCATCCGCTTATTGTTGTACACAGCACCGAAGGAATGGGCCGCATCGCTCATTACCAGGATCCTCCCCAAGATTTCTTGCTGCGGGCCCTTGGGACTGAACTTCGATTTGATATCATTGCGTCTCACCAAGGCATTGATTGCATCGTAATTGCAGGGCCATCCAGCAAAATCCACAGGAACAATGGCTTTTGTTTTTTCCGTAATGGCTGCTTCTATTTTTGAAACGGAGATATTGAAATCGTCTTCCACATCCACCATTACGGGTATTGCACCAATATGCATCACTACCAAAGCGGTGGCTGCATAAGTATACGCGGGAATGATCACTTCATCACCATGGCCGATACCGTACCAATGCAGGGCCAGCATCATTCCTGATGTGGCAGAATTGATGCCCAAGGTTGCAGGCACATTGGCATACTTGCAAACTTCCTGTTCCAAGGCCTTTACTTTGGGGCCAGTTGTGATCCATCCACTACGCAGTGCATCCAATACTTCGGCCTCAACATCTGCGTCTATATAAGGTGGTGAAAAAGGTATGTTCATTTTAAAAAATCATTTTGAGGGATTAACAAATGGCAAACGTACCAGCCCCACAATAAAACCTGTACCATAAGCTATATGCAGGATGCTGTAGGAAACAGCAATCCTGAATATTTGAGCAATATTTTGTTTGCTTGCAGCAGAAGAATAAAGATTGGCAAGGATATATAGGGCCAATGGCAGGAACATCCAATACCATCCCAGTAAGGCAAAAAATAGCAAGCTAATTAAATAGCATACAAAGCCCATGGGCACAATATGCCTGATGCTGATGGCCGATTTTATTTTCTGCAGTACCAATGGTTTGTAAAGTCCATATTGGTAATATTGTTTGAACAATGTTTTGAAACTGTTCCTCGGAAAGTAATAGAGTTTTATTTCGGGGGACTGATAAATCTTGAACCCCTTGCTTTTTGCACGGTAATGGAACTCATCGTCCTGGTTGCGTACCAATGATTCATCGAACAGGCCCGTGACGTCAAAAATTTTCCTTTTCCACGCACCGAGGTAAACGCTATCCGTAAACCCTTCGAAATTCTCAAAATGGAAGGAACTGTTCCCAATACCGAAGGAGGTGGAAGTGGCATGGCCAACAGCTTCCTGCAGCTCGCTCCCTTTTGCAATACGCATTGGGCCACCAACAATATCCGCATTGATTTTACCGAACACTTCGATTATTTTCTCGAAATAATCATTGGCATATAAAGTATGTGCATCCAGCCTTACCACAATATCCCCAGTGGCTTGCCTGATTGCCTTGTTCAAGGCATAGGGTACATACCTATCCGGGTTATGGAGCAGTTTTATATTGCTGTGCTTAGCTGCATATTGATTGATCAGTTCACAGGTATTGTCGCTTGAACTTCCATCAACAAAAAATATTTCCTTGTCAAGGGGCATTGCATTTACGCAGAATTCAAGCACATTGACAATGAATTTGGATTCGTTATAAACTGGGCAGATAACCGTAACCTTCATAGATGCTCTAGTGTGAAATAGTTTTATTAAGCTTTTGACAGTAATTCATTCCATTGGTGCTTTACGATATCCCAATCGTATTTTTCTGCAAAAGCCCTTCCATTACTGCTTAACGCTTGCGTCATGTTATTATTATTGATCAAAGTGGTTATGGCTTCAACAAACTCGTTTTCATTTTCCGGGTTTACCAATAGTCCATTGCTGTTATGTTCAATCAAATATTTGATACCGCCAACATTGGTGCTTACAACAGGCATGCCCAACGCCATGGCTTCGATAATGCTTACTGGAAGGTTGTCGAAGTTTGTGGTATTAATGAATACATCGTGGTCCGCCGAAAGTTTTACCCATTCATTTCTTGACAGTAATCCTAAAAAATGCACATTGCCCGATACGTTCAGCTCAATGGCCAACTGTTGGCAAATAGCCAGGCTGCCGTCTTTGTCCGGACCTACCATTGTAAGTGATGCCCGGATATCCTTTTTAAGCAGTTCATGCAGTACCTTAATGGCCAAGGCAGGATTGTAAATTTCATGGAAGGAACGTACCCACAATATTTTGGGGCTGCAGTGCAAGCGGTGCAAGTAAGGATACTCGTTAATGTGGATGATGTTTGGTATGACTATGACCTTCCAACCATTTTCTTTTATGTAATGTTCAAGATAGCCTGATACGGCCACATTCATAAAGCTCTTTTTGAACAATTGTTCGCTCATTGCCCTTGACAACCTGATCCTTTGTGGCAGGTTGCCGCCATGCAGGCATGGAACATATTTTATGTTGCATAGCCTGCAAAGCCATGAACAGACCAAGGCAAAATAAAAGGCCTCACCACTGTAAGTTGAAATGAGCACTACCGAATTTCTTCTATGCCTGAAAATAATGGCAAGCATGTGCATCAAGCGTGGCAGTTTCGATTTCTTGTTGCTGGCTTTTATGATTTCGTAACCTTCTCCAGCAAGCAATGAAGCCAAGGATTCACCAATGGTTGGGGTGTACCCATGCTTGGTCAAAAAATTATCTATGTAAATAATTTTCTTCACGGATTTTATATTGCATTGATTTTTATAAGCATTAAATGGTTCAACAGGTTTATTTTAGTTGATTGGATTTATCTATTGTGTATATTTTTTTCGAAATGACCTGAATATTGCTTCCACCAAAGCGAGATGAAAAACAACTGCCGGAGCAGTGCCTGCTCTGCTGTATTACTGTTGTGCATATTGTCCCTCAACTTTTTTACATCAATCAATTTCAGCCAGCCCATTTCAAAGAGTTCACACTTTTCCATAGTATCCCAATGGTGTTTCAGCTTCTGGCTTTGCAATATGAATTTGATCCACGGCACGGAGAACCCCACTTTCCTGAAATTAAGCGTTGCTTCTGGCAATACACTTTTATAACTTTCCTTTAAAATGAACTTGCCTTTTTTCCCCTGAAAGAACCAATCATCAGAAAGTGTACCCAGGCCTTCCATTAATCGGTGGTCCAAAAATGGCACGCGGCATTCTATGGATGCAGCCATGGTGGCCCTATCGTTCCTGTCATTTAAGGAGTGCAGATAAGTATGCTGGTCCAAATACATTGCTTGGCGCTGCACACTGTTTGGATAAAGCGCCTTTGCTTCCTTCAGCATCCTTTCCCTATATTCAACATGCATGTAGCTAACGTCAACGCCCAATTTTTTGAAATCTGCGGGGAAGTTGTTCACTGCATTCAACAGGAGCATATCGTCTATACTGTTCACAGTAAAATACCGTTGCAGTTTGGCAAGCCTATTGTTTTTGTAAACGCCGGGTACAGATGACAACAGGAAATTGATAATGCCCTTATATGGCAAATACTTTAAGGGTTTGTACCTAACATAGCCCCCGAGAAACTCATCGGCCCCTTCACCTGAAAGAAGAACGGTGGCCGTTTTCTTTGCATAACGAGAGATGGCAATAATCTGTGGCTCATTTTCATGCACCAAGGGTTCATCATGCATGTAGTCAGCTATGCTCAGGTTCTCCGCAAGTTCATCGTCCTCTACATGTATACTATGGTAGGTGAACCCGTATTTTTTGGACAGGTCGGCCGCGAGTTTCGATTCATCGTCCACAAAATTCTTGAAGCCCACATTAAATGTTTCGATTGATTTGAAGCCCTGCTTGTACAATGATGCGCAAACAGAACTGGAATCCAATCCCCCACTAAGCAGCACACCTATTGGCACATCGCTTATCATGTGGTTCTTGATCGAATCATCAAATGTATCGGTGAACCATTCAACTGGGTCCTTGATTGCTTGGTGTGCCTGTATCTTATCAGCAAGATGCCACCAGCATTTTATGGATACCTCCTTATTTTCCTTAATGGATATGCTATGTCCGGGCATCAACTTTTTGATGTTACGGAACAATGTTCTTTCACCTGAGACAAAGCGGAACAACAGAAATTCATTCAGGCTATCTTCATCCACCTGCAGTTCCAGGCCATAACGGAACAACGCTTTTGCCTCCGACGCAAAAACAAGGGAGCTACTGTCATAATAATAGTACAAAGGCTTTATTCCAACCCTGTCCCTCGCTATGAACAATGAACGCTCCTGTTTGTCCCAAATAGCAAAGGAGAACATGCCATTAAGCTGTTCAAGCATCGGTTCCCCATATACAATGTACATGTAAAGCAATACTTCCGTATCTGAACTGGATTTAAATTGTATCCCCTTGCTTGATAACTCTTTTTGCAGTTGGCGGTAGTTATAGATTTCCCCATTATAAACAATGACATACCTTCCGTCGGATGAAAACATAGGTTGGTTACCATCGTTACTCAGGTCTATGATACTTAACCTCCTATGGCCCAGTCCAATGTTGCCATCGATGAAATTCGCACCATATTCCGGGCCCCGGTGAATCAATGACTCCCTAGCAGCAGTTAACCTTGCTTCATCTACTTGTTTGCTCCTATCAAAATGCAGTACACCTGCAAAACCACACATACGTTATCTTTTAATTGCTGAATTCCTCAAAAACACTCCGCCACTTTTCTATAACTTTTTCTTCGCCAAAACGTTCCATGGAAAGCTTCGCATTGTTTACCAGTTCCACCGCTTTTGCTGGATTATTGATCAAGTATAGCACTTTATCTGCCATTCCATGATCATCATTATCATTTACCATTAGACAATCGTAATTGTCCTTTACCAAAAAAGGTATACCCCCTGAATTTACGGTAACAATAGGTAGGCCCAGGGCCATCATTTCAATAAATGAAATGGGGGCGTTGTCAATTTTATTTGTGCATATATACACGTCAAAATCTTGGGCCAGTTGATTTTTCTGTTCATTGTTTATATAACCTGGGAATTCTATTGATTCAAGTAGCCCATAATGCAGTGCAAGGTCCTTTGTTTGTTGCAGCATCCCGAAATCATATCCAGCCATAACCATCAATGCACCCGGAAATCTTTTTTTGATAATGGAAAATACTTTGACTGCCATTAATGGATTATATGGGGATTCAAATGCCCGCATCCATAAAATCCGTGGGCGGATTGCATCTTTGTGGTGGAACCGATAGTCCTTAAGGTTTAGCACATTTTCAATGAGAATGGTATGCTGGTTGTACTTGCCCAGTTCTTCAATAAGATAACCCGATGGGCACACCACATAATTGGCCCTTTTCATTGTTCGGAGATATTTAGCAGACCTTGTTTTCATCCTGTCAGGAATGCCACCACCATGTACAATCAAAATAATATTCTTCTTTAGCTTATGCAACAAGAAAACGGTTATCTCTTCCCATACATAACTTCTGAACCCTCCATAAAAGGGAACGATAGCTATGGTGAACCTGTTCCGTTTAAAAAAAACAGTGATGAGGGTATCCAATAAACGCAGAGCCCTATTAACATGAACCGATGTGGCAATTATATTGTAACCATTTTTCGTTAAAAGTTCTGCTAACTGATCAGCAGGTGTGCGTTGGATCTTGTTCCTGTTTTTTGGTGACCAGAACAATCCAACAATCAATATATCCTTCATTTAAGGCCCTTCTTACTATTATAACTAACCAATATTAAAATACCTTTCTAAGTACAAATGTTTTACCATGGTCTTCCTCTATTTCCCAACCAAATTTCTTGTATGCATTAATTCCCCTAGCATTGTCTTTCTTGACGGAAAGCTTGCTCCCTATAACACCCAAGCGCTTCGATTCTTCAAAAAAATATTGCATTAGCTCCATGAATACGCCTGTGCCCCTATATTGGGGATGGACCCCGATAACAACAAGTCCAGAAAATTTACCAGTATCTTTTGCAACAGTTATGGGGGCATTTGCTTTTTTGGGGAGCAACTTTCTTTTGATGTTCCTGAAAATGAAAGGATAAACCGCCCTGACTTCTGGATGGAAAGCCAACCAAGGTTTTTTAATAATACCAATTACTGCCTGCTTAAATGCATGTTGCAACATGCCGCTACTGCTGCCATCCCCAATACCCCTGGAAACAAAACCACCGCAGTACCCAATTACCTGGCCTTCTAGTTCAATATGGAACAGGAAACGTTTTTCGTCTACCAAAAACCATTCTAAAGTCTTTTGCACATATGCAGCGCCCAATTTTCCAGAAAGTGATTCCGGAAAGCAAGCTATATGGCATTTAGCAATAGAAGCAAGATTGTTACGCAGACTGTTGCAAAGCCTGTGGCTGCCTAATTGCATGGGATATTTTTTTTCTAGCTATTCTGGTGATACTTGGATTTGCTATTGCAAGTATGAGCAATATTGGTTGCACACTAATCTTTAGTCCATTGTGAACTACGATTAAACAAAATAGCACAAGGAAATAAATCGAATACTGCCGGTTGGGTTCCTTACGTCGGAAGATAGTCAAGAACGTAATTGCGAAGAAACCCCAGTAAGTTATGATGCCTAAAACGCCATGCTCTGCCATTGCACGA
Organism: Chitinophagaceae bacterium; assembly: GCA_023251255.1. Classification (GTDB taxonomy): domain Bacteria; phylum Bacteroidota; class Bacteroidia; order Chitinophagales; family Chitinophagaceae; genus UBA1930. Next base: position 26,650 of record JAHEZD010000018.1, on the reverse strand, counting down.
ACAAATTCATTATGTGCAGTACTTTCCTGTGAGAAAAGTTTGCTATCAACAATAGCAGTACCAAAGTTGCTAGTGCCAACCCCTGTAACAGGATGTTCCAAAAACAAGGAGAACCCTGCAAGTACAAGTACGTCCCTATTGGAACTTCCCTTTTCACCATAACGTCTCAAGATGGCACCTCCCGTTTCGGTAACAATAAAATTATATGCAACGATAGCTACTGGAACAAGCATGAGATACTTGAAATAATTGCCCAATGATTTCCTATTGAAAATCATGTAAAGCGTAATAACAATGGCAATGAAATACAGTCCACCCCTTGAAAATGTTAGCACCATGATTACGGTGACGGTAACAAACAGAATAAAGTTCAATATCCGGGAGTTCTTTTCGAGAGGGTTCATTAAACCCATAAACAGAATGGAACTGGCCACGCCTAAATAACCGCTTATTTGTACAGGTGCCAAACCATTACTTGCCTCTGAGCTGGAAAAAGTACCATAGCTGATATTGCCCTTGATGTGTGCAACCACAATGATACCTGCAAGAAAAAGTGAAGCAACTTTAATATTTGCCAATAACTTATTTATTATGGTAGGCGACAATACATTGTAGGACGCCCAAATAACAGCTAGTATTGAGGTAAAGCTGTTAAAAAAGATTGCTCGTAAAAGCACAGGCCTACTCGGGAAAAAACCATTCAGGACTTCCAATAAAGCAAACCCAATTAAAAAATAATATGCTTTGGTATGCGCTACTTTGTTTTTTGTATAATTAATGATAAGTATGGAGAAAGAGGCAACAAATAAATACTCCATACTTAAGTATGGTACGCTTCTTACGGAAGCCCTTATAAAAACCTCTGTATAAATTACATAAGGTACATAAGTGAAGAATTTGTATATATTATTTTGTGCAGCGTATATTAAGCATGCAATAAGCACCACAACAAAAGCAGCACCTACCAGTCCGGGAGGAATAATTTTATACCCTACTAGTACCCCCAATACAAAGGCCAATGAAAATTTCCATATTGCACCATTCTTAACCAAAGTATTCAGTAATTTTTTTGTAATAGCCTTCCGCCCAATTCTCCAGCGTTTGTGTTTGGGCAAATATCCGCCCTCCTGAAATCATATCTTGCAATAGTTGTGCAGGCGATGTGGAATAGATATGCTTCAAAGATTGGAACAGGCTTCCGCTATCTGTTGCATCGAACAAAAAACCACGTTTTCCGTTATCTACCATGTATGGTGCAAGGGCTGATTGATTGAGTACAGGAATAAGTCCATGGAAAAACCCTTCTATTGGCACTTTGCCAAAACCTTCTGAGATTGCTGCTTGTACCACAAAATCATGCTTCCTGTACAGTACCCTTAATTGCTGGTAATTCAACCCTCCTACAACGGTTACCTGATTTTCAAGATGGTTCTCCTTTACAAATTGCCGATAGCTTTCTTTTAATGGCCCTTCACCTACCAATGACAATTGAAATGGAATTCCCGTCTGACGGAGTAGCAAGCAGGTGTTCAAAATATACATTTGGTTCTTGTTAGCATTCAACGTCCCAACAGAAACCATTTTCAGCATGGATATTCCTTGTTGCTGCAATCTTTCTATTCGCTGAGCCACCTGTTCAGTCTCTTCATCCCATTCCCGCCATGTATAGGAAGGACTGAACCCCGCAAAAATATTCCTGCCCAAATTCTCCCCGTTAGCATATACCCAGACCGGTCCACGGAACAAATTTTTTAGCAACCACTTTTGGAGTCGGTAAGTAATCGGTTGATTGGCTTCCTCTGGCCAAGTGCCGGTATAAGTGGCAAATACTTTTTTGCGGATAATATAAAAGAACAGGAAACCTGGTATATTCAAATTGTTGGGGAAACGCTGGTAAACAATATCCACCTGTTTGTTTAGTTGATAGAATGACCTGAACCAAACTGGTATTGCAGCTAAAAGCTTAAACTTGTCGTTAATGGTGTCGCCACCAACGTTGGGCAATGGCATGAAGCTGATGGATGGGCTTTCATAAACAGAAACCACTTTGCTTGGATTGTATTCTACAAACGGGCAGCAAATAACCATACCTTCAAAATATTGGTTGAGGGCTTGCATCTGGCGGATATATATATGGTTCTCGCTAGCTATTTTCCCTTCTGGTGTTTTGGTGTGAACGCAATCTGAAATAAGACCGAGAATCAAAAGAGGTTAATTAGGGAAGTTAGTAAATGGAATGGGCAAATTGATGTGTGAAATTACCGAAGATGGTATACTGTATGAATATGTAAAGCAACTGTGGTTCAACTTTCATCTATTCCCAAGTACTGGGAACTATAGCCATTCAATCTTGTCCCCTTCAGCAAGCTTCTTCTTGGCCAGGGACAAGGATTTATGAAACTGAATAGCCAGCAATGGAAGTTTAAAAAATGTGGCCAACACACTAAGCAGCACCATTTTGTTGTTGCTTTTATTCTTGAAAGAAATATTGGAAAGCATGATGCCTATATACACTGAGTTTCTATAGTACTTATGCGGGAAATATTTCTTGAGCAGATAGATAACGCTTGGAACCGGCTTTGGTGCAAACAATTTTTTGGGGCGGAATGCATCCCAATGACCAATTTCCCGCAGCCCCCCACTATTTACTTTTAAATGGACACGATCTGCATAGGGATTTGAAATGCTTCTGATACCTTGCATGTAAGAACGGAGCCCAAACTCTGCATCGCCACTACTTTGCTTGTTGAACTGCAGATCAAAAAGACCTGTCTGATGGAATATTTGCTGGCGAACCATGGCATTGCCCGAATCGAACTGATCGGCCCAGCGGAAGAAATTATAGCTTTTGGGAATCTTGCCACCAACTGTTGATATGGAAACACCTGCAGAAATATCTGCTTTGAAAAAATCAAGCGTTTTAATATGCTGCTCAATCCAATCAGGCTTCACCCTTGAATCATCATCAAAAAACAAAAGGTATTCTGCCCTACTTGTTTTAATGGCCTTGTTCCGTGCAGTCCACAATAGTTTCTCTTTTTGTGGAATGGCATTTATATTAAGTTTGAACTGCTTGTAAAATGCTGAATCGAAAGGTTCGCTTTGGTCCACAACAATTACATCAAAATTTGTCCAGGTCTGCTTTTCGAGATCCTGCATCACATCTTTTAGATACTCGTACCTGTTCAATGTTGGGATAATGACAGATACTGTTGGTTGCTGCTTTACCAATGGTGATTGATAAGTATGGTAAGCTTCCCAATTATATAATTGGTTGTGCAATGAATACCTTGGTGTCTTGGATGCTTTGTTGAAGGCTGCAATTTCCTTAAAGGGATTTTTCAGGGAAAGCAATCTTGCAAACAATGCCATGACCGACCAATGCTTGCCCCAATATTTTGTTATGAAACGGTACTCATCGAATAAAGTTGGTTTTGGCAAATTGTGCAATGTTTCAGCAATATGCTGCGTGCAGTTTGCAAGCACTCCGCTGTTCCATGCGCGGTAGCCAATGTCCGCATATTTTGCCGATTCGGTTTCATAGTCATCATCATTCTCAATTTGGAAACCATCGGGCAATGGCATCAATTGAGGATGGTAATAACAGGAAGGGAATACTTGTGCCGTTGGCAATAAATTAAAGTACCATGCGGGCTGGGTATATTGTATGAAAGAAAAAATCAAGTAGCGTTAATTTATAGTAGTTTGTATTGCTGTTCAAAAACTTTTACTTGCCTATCGATGGTAAAGTCGGATAAGATTTTCTTGCGGGCCATTAGCCCCATTTCTGTCGCTGCTTGTTTGTCATTGATTAGTTGCTCCAAAAATGCAGTGATGGATTCTATATTGTAAACCTCAGCAATGAACCCATCCTTACCATGTTGAATTACTTCATCAACACCGCCGCTCCTTGTGGCAACTACGGGGAGTTCCATTGCCATTGCTTCAAGCACCACATTGGGAATTCCCTCATATACACTTGTAAGTAAAAAAATATCCGTTTTGTTGTACCAGGCATTCACTTCATCCTTGTTCTTTTTTCCATGCAACACAACATGTCCATCTAGTCCCAAGGCGTGTATATGGAAAATCATTTCTTCATGTTGTGGGCCATCTCCAATAATATGCCATTGAATAGCATGGTTCTTTACTACCAAAGCTTTGATGGCCATCAAGCCAAAAATATAACCCTTCTGAAAAGAGAAACGGCCAACAGACAGGATCAATGTTCCATTGAAATCATGTGCCCTTTTTTCAGGTTTGAAGAAAAATGGGTCAATAGCTGGCCTATTAATAAATACTTTGGAAATATTTTTGCAGTAAGGTTGGATTGTTTCCTTCATATCATTACTTACACAATGGATGGCAGAAATTTTGGAAAACATCTTTTGAAGGTTCTCTGCCCGGCTTGGTTCACTTAGAATTTTTACTTTCTCAGCAGACCCCCTGCAACTAACCACTGTCCTTGGTTTGATTTGCTTGAGTATATCCAGAAAACTTATTCCAATACCTGAGAATTCGAAATGCACAATGTTGTACTTATGACTATTGAATAGCTTTAAATAAACCTTTTTTTTGACCAAGTAGCCGAACTTCTTTTTGTTGAAAGAAAATGATGTCCAGAAAAGAGTCGGCTTCAATATGGCAGCAGCAAACAGTTTTGGTAGGGTTGATGGTATATATGGGTCGACAATTTGTATGTTCTCGTTTTCATTGAGTTTATACAATCTTTTCAAAGCATTATTACCGCTATGGTTCAAGCGAATTACGTCTATGGCATGCCCAGCATTGGCCAATGCAATAACTTTATTAACGATAAAAGTTTCGCTGGTCTCAGGAAAACTGTTTACTACAATTGCTATTTTCAAAATCAACTGTTTTTATAAGAGTTACGATGATAGTTGTACCAATTGACCAAACTGTAAACTGCCCAGATGATACCACAATAATCTTCCCTTCCTCCAGTATGCAATGAAATCATTTTGCTTAGTTGGCCTTTGTTGAAACCAATTGCAAGGGCTTCTGGCATGTTCATTATTTTTTCGGTTACCTCCTGCTTAAGCTCGTTTCTCATCCATGCACGCATAGGCACTAAAAAACCTTTCTTTTCCCTGTTCACAAATTCTTCACCAGTATATTTTGCAAGCACTTTCTTTAAATTGATTTTTCCATTTGAACCAGACATGCAATCACTCCAAATTGTTTTTGAAGCAATATTCAAAATTTCATTTGAAAGATAGGGCACCCTAACTTCCAAACTATTGTACATGCTTGCTTTATCCATTTTCAGTAGGATCCTTTGCAAATGAATGTTCATTTCATAGTCCCATATCATATTCATTATTCCCTCATTACCTTTACTATCAATATGTGTATTAGCTATATGCTGCTTAAAATATGATTCTGCTGGCTTTTCTTTTAAGATCTTAGTGACCCATATATCGCTACCGAACAAAAAGAGGGAGCGGTAATAATAATCAGCAAATGTTTTGCTAAACAGCATTCTTTTAGAAACAACTTTTGGTAAAACGGACAATTTAGACAGGGCAAAATCCGCAAGGTTCATTAGCCAAGGCCTATGGAATTTTTTAGCATCCCTAAGCATGCGCTGGGATGTGCGTTCATAACCCCAAAAAAGTTCATCTGGCCCATCGCCACTCAAAATAACTTTTACCTGCTGCCTAGCATATTTTGAAATGAGCAAGGATGGCAAAGAAGAAAAATCCGCAAATGGTTCCGAATAGGCTTTTGTATTGTCATTTACAGATTGCATAATATCTGTGGTGGAAATATCCTTAGCAAAATTTGGTATGTCAAACTTGTTGGCCAACCATTTTGCATGTTCTTTTTCATCTGTTTCGTGGTCATTGGTTCCTGATGTAAAGGAAACTATCTTGGTCTCCTTGTTTGCAAGAATAGTAATCAACGAACTGTCTGTTCCTCCCGACAAAAAGGTTCCGACAGGAACATCGCTTATGAGCTGGCTTCTTACAGCATCTGTAAAGTTCTTTTCTAAAAAGTCTGAAGTGTAAGAGCCCTTGCCGTCATGTTGAACTGTGAAATATTTTTTTATCGAATAGCCTTCTTTATTGATAATTAAATAATGCCCATGCGGAATTAATTGCGTGTTCTTAACTACACCAAGCCCGCCTGACATATACCCAAGCTGTAAGTAACTTCCGATTACTGAGAAATCGATGGCCTCATCTGCTAAGGATTCGTAGTTGATAACATGATTATACTGGGAGCTATAAATAATATCATCATTCTTATTGAAACCAATATACAATGGTTTTATTCCCAGCCTGTCCCTTGAGATGATTAGTTCGTCTTTTAAAAGATCATAAAAGGCAAATGCATACATGCCGTCGAATTCATTTAGCACCGTATCCAGGCCGAAATGGATAAGGGCATACAGCAATACTTCAGTGTCGCCAGATGATTTGAATATTATACCTTTTTGCTGAAGAAGAAGCTTATACTTTTCGGCATTGTATATTTCACCATTGAAAGTAATGCAGTAGTTGCCGCAAGATGAAACCATGGGCTGATTGCCACATTCACTAATATCCTGTATCGCCAATCTAACAAATCCTGTGATATAATTTTTCTCATTGCCCCAAATACCAGATGAATCTGGCCCACGATGATTCATGTCTTTCAGGCACCAATCAATATATGCTTTCTTGTTAAACGTATCATTGCGAAAGCTGTAAATGCCAACTATACCACACATATCTAAAAGGTTTGAGCTTTAGGCGTTCTTTTAATCCCTAACATCTTTTTCAATTTCTTCTTCAACTGATAAAGGTTCCATTTATAGGGTATCACCCCTATATATGGAACGATGATCCTTCTGCAGTGATATTTATTGAACTGTTTTGCTTTCTTCTGCATCTTTTCAAATGGCAACATTACAGTGGTTAACGTGTTCCATCTTTCACCAAGCCTTTCATGTATAATTTTTATTTCCATATTCGCCACACCATAGCCGAGTGTCCCATGGTAATTGTATTCAAAGGGAAGTGGGAAAATGGTCACCTTATTTACATTCTCAATAAATGCATCCCTGAATGAAAGCATATCCGACTTCATTTTTTGCTCCAAATGAATCCTTTCCCAATCCTTGAAGAAATTCCTCATTGCCTCATTCATCCGGTACAATATAATCCCGCAATGGTACTGTACAATTACGTTTTCGTATTTGATTTTATATGCAGGGTTGTACTGTGCTATGAACCCATAGTCATGATAGAACCTATCAGGTGAAAGGGACATATCAAACAAATCGAGTCCCTCAAAAAGATGATCAACCGAGGAACAAATAAAAGTATCGCAATCGAGGAATAATGTATTCTGAAAAGGTGTTTTTTGCATGCAAACAATCTTTCCGTAAAAATCGGTAACAAGGTCTGCTACAATAATAATATCGAAATATTCATTTTTATAGTTTGGATCTTCTGTGATTATGCAAGTGGGATATTTAGTATACTGTTTTAGTGAACGGGCAGAAATTTCTGCTTCCATTCTGTATTTCTTCCCCATGCCAACGTATAAAAAGCCATTTTTTTCCATATCTTGAAACAAGTTTAATTTATTTCTTGAGCAAATTATTTAATATCAATAAAGTATCATGAATAAAATTTTTCTTTTGCCATTAATAGCACATCCCTATACTTCTTTGTAACAATTGGCCATGTGTAATTTTCTGCAGTTTTTTTAAACCCATTCATTCCAAATTGCAACCTTGTATCCCTATCGTTCATCAGGAACTTGATTTTTTGAGCCAAGTCCATGAAATCATTTGGCTTCATCAATAAGCCATCAACACCATTGTGTATTACAGATCGAATGGCACCTATATCTGCACCGATAACTGGTTTTTTGCAGGACCATGCCTCCAGAAAAACCATCCCGAAAGATTCATTAATTGAGGGAAGCACATAAATATCCAACGCATGGTACAGGTCAACTTTTTCTGAAACAGCAATATCATATAGAAAATGTATCTGCAATTTTTCAATACCACCCAATGCGGCAATATAATTTTCAAGTTCAACCGAATAAATACTTTTGAACCCAGCAATTACTAAGTGCAGGTTTACACCTTCTTGTTTGAGTTCATTGATGGCTGCCACTAGAACATCTATCCCTTTTGTAGGCTCAATGCGTCCTATATACCCAATTAAAATATCTTCTTCATTAAGCCCAAATAGCTTTCTGTAATATTGCTTGTCCCCATTCATATACAAGTCCATATCAACTGCTATTCCTGTAACTACAATTATATTCTCGGGTACACCCAAGCCTACCAATCTTTCTTTTTCATACTCAGTATTTGCAAGGTAATAGTCAGATGCTTTTATTGCTTGCAGTGTTTTGTTGAATAGGGCATGGTGAGTAGGGTCATCAGAGAAGTGGACAGCACCTTGAAAAACAAAAGGCTTGGGATTTTTTAACTTATTCCTCCAAAGTGGGTACAACATATAAAGATAACTGCATGAAGATGCAAGAATTACATCAGCATCCGTTTCATTTATTGCCTTTATTAAAGAAGGGGAGCAGGGGCCTGACCTATATCTAGAGATTATTTCAGGCACAGGTATATGCAACAGTTTAAGGGCCTTGATAATTTTGCTAAAAGTCCAATAATAAAATTGAAAAAAAGAAAATCGATGTATCGTAATGCCATTGATTACTTCAGTCTTTTTTTCAATTTCCCTGAACCATTTCTTATCTGGCCCTATGTAGGAATCTGTTGTGTAAACAATGCACTCATCATGATAAGTAACATGGCAATTTTCAGCTATGTTCTGGAACAGGATTTGGGTACCACCAATAGAAGGGTAATAATTCTGAAGAACATACAAAATTCTCATGTTAAAAGCTTTTTCCGAACAGCTTCAATTAAACGATCTGTAGATTTACCATCACTATAGCTAATAATCTCATCCACAATCCTCTTGCTTGCTTTGGTCATTGAATCCGGATTGTATAGCGCTTCGTTAATCAAATCAATCAGTTCAGTTTTCGATTTGGCCAATGACAGGCCTTTTGTGTTTAAAATTGGAACAAAATGTTCTTGGTAGTACATTTTTAGAAGTAAGGAAGCATTTTGTGGGCTTACTTCATCATAAGCCGGGCCTATTTGTGGTTTGTGAAAAACGCTACCATCAACTGTCATTGTGGAGCACAAATTAATATGAACATCTGTATAGGCCAAAGTTGAACAGAGCTTTGCAATATCCTTATCACTTATATTGGCATGAAGCAAATTTTGCCTACCTGTCCAAGATGAATCAAAGAAAATGTTTGGTGAGTTACCTATCACATCTTTCCATCTTTGAATGACATCTACTGGATGGCAACGGAACAAAACAATTGGGTTACCTTTTATGTCCCCATTTCTTATAGCTTCATCTATATGTTTCAAATATTGGGGCTCATTGGGGAAAAGTGATTGGGGGCCACCAGCATATAAAATTATTTCCCTATCGTCACTTATTAGGCCAACTTGATTTACCCATTCATCCCTAGGAACAAGGCATTCCTTGCTATAGTAGAAATCAAATTGGGCCGCACCCACAATTGTAACGGGCAATTCTTTATTCGATGTTCGGTAGCTACGCTTTGCCTCAGCTTGGTTATATTTATTCCAAACCATGTACAAATCGTATTCCACAGGCAGCCAACCTCTTTTAGTAATATTATCAAAAGACAATATGGAAGTTATCATTTGTTTGCCCTTGTTCTTGCAAACTTGCAACAGTACATCTTCTTGGGTGTGAAAAGGTGTTACGGTAAATACCGTTTCTATGTCAAGATAATCTACTAACATAGATAAGTCATTGTAATTCGTATCCGATAATAATAACTGCTGTTCTTGAACCTTTAGTTTTTGGATGGTTGTAGGCAAATAAAATTTTGCAATATTGTACAGTTTCCTTGCCTTTTTAAGTAGGGAATTATTATTCTTACTTAAAGAATCCAGCCAAGTATCCTGTATTTTTTTGGAAGGAGTTTTGAGCCTGAAATGATTGAACCAGAAATCTATTTTCTTTCTAACATTATTGTAGTTACTTGACTTTATGGATTCAGGAATGATATGCACTTCAAATCCTTCTGCCAGCAGTTCTTTTATAAGGTCTTCTTGATTCCAAGTAATACCAATGACGGGATTTGCAAAAGTCCTAAGCTTGCGCAAAAATCCTGTCCGATAAATATAGCGGATTGAAAAACTGAAAGATATAATTACCAGAATCCTTTTTTTCACAAATGTATCCTCCAGATTCATTTTTTTGCCATGGCAAAAACTAAATTCTTAACCCTAGTTGAGTTTAGGCTTTTTTTTATAATTCTATTTAATATGCCAAACCTGAATGAAAAACCGGTTGCATTAAATTGATACTTATTAGTTTCGATTGGTTCCATTTTTTTTTTGGCTTGGTTATCTCTCACAACATCATGCATCCAATTCTCACTGACATTACCCATATGGTAAACCCAACCCTTATTCGTTGCTAATCTAAGCAGGCCTGCATCCTCGATGGGCTTATCCAAAAACAAAACTTCTGCACCAGTGAACTGGTTTCCGGATAATCGATTAGGGATCTTATTGGTTACTGCTTTATTGTAAGTTGCACAAAAGTGGCCTGCTCCTATTATTACATCTATACCATTATAACTAATCCCTAGTGGTTTCCTTTCTATTTCTGAGAATCCAGCAAAATCAGTAGTGCTTTCCCTGAATTTTTTCACTGCATCAAGATCTTCATTCCCCTTTAAGGTAAAGCAATTTCTTGTGAGGGCAAAATACCATGACCAAGTACTGTAGTATTTAAATTGTGCAGGCTGTGGCAGGGGACTTACCATTCCTACATTAGGTATTGAAAAAAAAACATTTTCTACTTCTTGCTGCCATCCGTATCTAAATAAAACATCTGCATCGGTAATCGTTATCAAAGGCTCCAACGAACCTTTCATTATACTTACTATGGGATCAACTTTTCCTTTATTATTGGCATTGATGACTAACTGATCAATTCTATTCTCATTCAATAGCTTTTGCAAATAGTTTGACACTTCAATACTGCAAGCATTATTGATTACAGTAATTGCAGTAGCCGAATGTATCGTTTGCAAAAGTGATTCTATTGAAAGCTTTAATACCTCAAATACATTTTTAAAATAACCCTCAGCATTCGGGATATAGATAGGAACTATAATCCTATGCACAAAGCTTGTATTAGCTAAGTTTGTTTCTTTCATAGGGTTATTGCCAATCCTCATTCCTCCTTAATTTGTGCTTGTTACCATGTTATATAATTCAAGTCTTTTATCGAGTATAACTTGTTGGTTATACTGTGCATACACAAAATCATAAGCAGCTTCTGTCATTTGTGCGGTTTCAAGTTCGTTGGCCAATATATCACCAATACTGTTCAAAAAACTCTCCGCTGTATCAGCTAAATGCAACTGTTTCCCATTTTCCACTTCAATTCCTGAACATCCAAATGTGGTTGAGATAACAGGAACCTTCTTTGCCATTCCATATAGGATTTTGGTCCTTATACCACTACCAGTAAATATGGGCACAATTAAAATTGATTGTTCATAATATTCATCAATACTTTCTACCGAACCAACAAAATTGATATTGCTGTACTTATTAAGCAAGTCTTCTTTTATAAGCCAGTTGCCAATTATCGTGAGCGGCAGATGGTACTTTTTTACACATAGCTCATGGCAGTTTTGCATATACCAAAGCAATCCCTCCTTATTCGGTATATGACCTTCATTACCAATAAAAACAATTTTTTGGGGTTGCTGGTATTTTTTATTGGGCAAAAACTCAGATTGTATAACCGGAAAAGGAATGCTATGCACATTTGCAGCGCCACTTGCCTTCAACTGAATACTATCATAGTCCGAAAAGGTAATAACAGCATCGTATTTCCGCATCAATCCTATTTCAGCAACCTCATTTCTTTTGATAATGAAATCCTTGAATTCAGCGGAAAGCCTACTGTCTTCATAACAGGATTTCAATCTTAAGAACCTTGATTCATGCGCTACAAAAACAGTCTTGCTACTTGTTGGAAACGTATGTATCAATTCCAGCAAAGGATGGAATTCTGTTTGTATGATATCATATTCCTGTTCCCTGGAAATGCGATAGACTTCTTTCACCAAATATTCAGGTTTAAAATCAAAAGGTGAATTTGTTCTTGGGTTCAGGAAGTCATCGTGCACTTGTTGATGCAAACCAATATGTTTACTTTTTCTTGCAATACCAATAATTCTCCTTGCAGCAGCAACCGTTTTTCTTAGAGTGCCTATTTGCTTGGACCTATTATTTGTTCCGGAGAAGGCTGTAATAATTTTTACATTCGGTAACAGTTGTTGTAAAGGTGCCACATTCTTTTCAGCATCCTTATTGAACATGATTGCACAGAAAGTTACATCCATTTTGTATTGTAGTACCTGCAGTACTGCAAATTGGGCAACGTGTCCCCCACCATTTAAAGGATAAGGTATATAGCTAAAAATCAATACTTTTTTCATGCAAGTAAACCATTGCCATTAAATGCGTAGACCATCCCGATACTTTTGTCCAATGAATTGAAAGACATTAAATAAAAGCCCTGTTTCAACAATATCTCCGTTAGTGCATTTGGCCCTTTGACATGCCATTCAATCATTAAGAAATCGATTTCCCTCAATAATCCTGTTGCCGCAAGCCTTTCAATAATTTCATATTCCACGCCTTCTGCATCAATCTTCATTACTTTCTGCAGTTGCCTGTTTTCAGTTAAAATCGGGCGGAGCTGTTCATCAACGTCATCTATTTCAAGTACCGCTGTATCCGTAATATCATTTTCCTCCTTCACATAATCTGCAATACCATTAATCCCAACGCTTCCTTTATACTCGGCAGAATAATTAATTTGCAACGTTCTTGCAGGATAGCCTAGACCAGTGTTAACAGGTGTAATCTTTGAACTGCTACTATTCATTGCAAAATTTTTCTTGGCCAATTCTATAGTGGCAGCAAATGGCTCAAACGAGACTATTTCTTTGCAATTGCTATTATTGCTGTGAAAGATGCTTGTAATACCAACGTTCATACCTACGTCAATCAGTAAGTAATCTTTTGAGGTATTGTAGTTGTACATGCCTTCTATAAACACTTCATGCAAAATCAAAATTTCTTCCCAAGTATTTATAAAAAAATGGAATGCTTGAAATTTGATAGTTACTACATCATTTGAATCAATATTCAAAACCGCACCTTTCTTGTTCGCTAATTGCTGCAGCATATCTTTCCCCTTCACTAAAAAGTCGTGCTTGTTGGCATCCACCATTATGCCCAAGACTTGATGCTGTGTAACCTTTCCTTTTTTATTGGTGTGAACTATATTGTAACCTAAAACATTGAATGCCTTAAAAATGGTTTTCTTAATCATGCTTAAAGCTTTTTTATAGTGGCTTTTGGATAAATAAAAGACCTTACCTCTTCTAGGTAGTTGGCACCTTCTGTAAAAAAAGGATTATTGGAATTGATCCGGCACAATGGTATATCGTCAACCCAAAGAACAACCTCTTTATTAATGCCTTCTTGGTATATGTACAATGTCATTAAGTAGCTGCCAGGTGCAAGGTTCGGTTTATCAATATTGATGGAAACGGATGAGCCTGATCCAGTAGTGAAACTTAATGCTTGGGAAATGTATTTTGTTTTTAGGTGAATAATCATATCGCCAGCCTCGTTGTAAATAGCAATATCAATGAAAATATTCTGCAGATTTTTCAGGGCTTCCAATTTGGTTATAATTTCAATATCCGTACCCATGTTCAGGTTTGAAAGCTCATCTGCATTTGCTATTCCGCTGAAAATCATTGACCCATTGTCTGTATTGATTGTACCACCAGTTGATATGCCTTTATCGCTAGTATATTTTTTTAGGGTTTCACCAATTTCGCCCTTGTAAGCAATCCTGCCATTTTTCATATAGATACCAGTCTTGCAAAAGCTTGATACGGCCTTAAGGTCGTGGCTTACAAAAAGTATGGTCCTGTTTTGTTGAACAGAAACCTCTGTCATCTTTTTGATGCATTGTTTCTGGAATTCAAAATCGCCAACAGCAAGCACTTCGTCAACAATTAAAATATCTGGATCAAGGTGGGCTGCTACAGAAAATGCTAGCCTAACATACATGCCACTACTGTATCTTTTAACTGGTGTATCAATATATCTTTCAACACCAGAAAATGAAATGATTTCATCTAGTTTCCTGGTTATTTCCTTTTTGGTCATGCCAAGTATAGCCCCATTTAGATAGATATTGTCCCTGCCAGATAATTCTGGATTAAATCCTGTACCTACCTCCAATAGAGAGGCCAACCTGCCATTAATCCCAATATCTCCTGTTGTGGGCATTGTTACCTTCGAAAGTATTTTGAGCAATGTAGATTTACCCGCACCATTCCTGCCTATGATACCAACAATTTCCCCTTTCTTAACATCAAAATCAATATCGTTCAATGCCCAAACATATTCGCTGGTACCTTTTTTTGATCGATCATTTTCTTCGCCAATTTTAAGATAGGGGTCATCCTTACCACGAGCAGTGTGCCACCAACGGTTCAGGTCCTGCGAAAGGGATTTCCTTCCAACGATTCCCAACCTGTATTGCTTGGAAACATTATAAACACTTATTGCATTATTGTTCATGTTGGTTGATTAACTGTATTACACAGTGTCCATAAATGATTTTTCCACTTTGTTAAACATCAAAACACCAATAAAAAATGCCACCGCTGCAAAGCAGATACTGTAAATAAAAGAGGCAGTTTCGATATATCCTTTTCCAAAAAGTGCATACCTGAACCCTTCTATTAATGATGATAACGGATTCAATTTTATCCAAAAAATATATTTCGAGTTTCTCAGGTAGTTCATTGAATAGGCTACCGGAGTGATATACATGAACAACTGGATACCAAAACCAACAAGCACATTGAGGTCCCTGTATTTTGTTGTTAATGAAGAAATGATTATACCTGTGCTCAATCCTATTATTGCCATTAAGAGGCAAATTACTGGTATTAGTAGTAAGTGCCAGCCCCATATAACATGATAGTTCTTGAAGAGTGCAAAATATACCATGACCAAAATAAGTATCCCAAACTGGATGGAGAACCTTATCATATTTGAAATGATTACTGAAATGGGCAGTACCAATCTTGGGAAATATACCTTACCAAAAATGCTTGCGTTGGTAATAAATGTAGAAGATGTATTGATAAAGCAGGCTGAAAAATAATTCCAAATGGTTATGCCAGACATATAAAAAAGTGTAGCAGGAATCTCATCGGTTGGTATTTTGGCGATACGGTTAAAAAGAATCAAGAAAACAATTGTTGTAAAAACTGGTTGAATGATATGCCATAAGGGCCCTAATATCGTTTGTTTGAACTGTGATGCAAAGTCCCTTTTTACAAAAAGAAAAATTAGGTCCTTATACTTCCATACTTCTGCAAAATTCAATGTGAAGGTCCTCTTCTTGGAAGAGATGGCTTCGGTCCAATCTGCAGGATTAAATTCACGGTTCATCAATTATTTATTTTTGAAAGTATTCTTATTTGTCAGCAAAAACTTTCTGTTTAGGCGTTTGCCAGAAAGAATTTTCCGAAATGATTTCAAGGAATTTCTCATCACTTTTGCCATCACCAAAAAGATGCTTGGGCTTTATTGAATGATTGTTTGCTTTTGTAATCCCTACCAGCACCTCATCAGTTTCATATCCAACATTAATGATATCTGCATTTGTCGTTCTTCCATTTTGTCTTGTGCCAACATTCACTGTTGGTATTCCATAATAGGGAGCTTCCCTAATGCCAGCACTCGAATTACCAATAATGAACTTCGCATGTTTCATCATTACCAAAAATGCTTCAAAACGTACCGATGGGAATATTTTAATTCTTGAATTGTGTTCCAATAACCTAAGCTTGCGGAGTATGAACTCAGACCCTTTATCATTGTTAGGATAAATGACCACAAAATTATTCAAGGACTGAAGTAGGGCATTCATATACTTTTCAGCATAAGCATCCATATTTTCATATTCTGTAGTTACAGGATGGAACATAGAGATGGCAAATTCATCAAAATGCATTTCATAACTACTTCTTACTTCTTCAAAACTTGGCAGCACATCACTTAACATAGCATCCATATCCGGGCTGCCAATTACATAAATACTGCTATCTATCTCACCCATTTGCATTAAGCGGGATTTTGCTTCAGCATTTGCAGCAAAATGTATATGGCTCAATTTCGAAACAGCGTGCCGTATCAGTTCATCAATGGTGCCGCTCACTTCACCACCTTCTATATGCGCTACCAATGTATTGTTCAATGCCCCAACAGTTGCACCTGCCAAAGCTTCTATCCTATCACCATGGATTACTATTAGATCTGGCTTAATCAAATGAATATAATTAGCGAAACCTTCGATGGTCCTACTAAGTGTTATGTCCATGCCAGCACCATCATCATGATTAATATATTTGAAAATATTCTTGTATCCGCATTTTTCAATTTCCTTTACAGTAAAACCATACTTTGTATCCATGTGCATGCCCGTGGCAAAAATGTGCACTTCAAAATCATTGATGGAAATTTCAATTAATGATTTCAGTTTACCAAAGTCGGCCCTGGTACCCGTAAGAAAAACAATCTTCTTTTTCATTTTTTATTTAACGATGTTATCCCAAATAACTTGTACATCCACATCAATATCTTTTGCAGCAATCTTACCCAAAACATTATCATATTTATCTGCCAGTATTCCGCCCTTGCCTGGGCGTTTCACCCAGATATTTTCTTTTGTGAAAACTTCTCCAGCTTTTATTGGTTTTATTGAACAGATGGTAGCAAATGCAAAGTCAATGGTCACCTGTTCCTCAGCAGCAGGGCCTTTATGACCGCCACGTTGCTGGGCAATAATCTTGCTGCCTTTTATCAGTTCTTTTGTTGCCTGCAAATCCATACTGCAAACAATATCTGGTCCTTGCCTATCCATAGTATCTGTAAAATGCCTTTCTAATATACTTGCACCCAAAGCTACAGCCCCAAAACAAGCATGATTGGTCAACGTATGGTCACTTAAACCAACTACGGCATCAGGAAAATTCTTCTGTACCTCTACCATGGCCCCCAAACGAACCAAGTGATTTGGTGTAGGATATAGATTAGTGGTGTGCAGCAAAGCATAAGGAACACTATGCTTCTTGAATATTGCAACAGCCTTGGTGATGCTTTCAATGGTATTCATGCCCGTACTCAAAACAATAGGTTTTCCAAAGGAAGCAATATGTTCCAACAATGGATAATTGTTGCATTCCCCACTGCCTATTTTGTAGGCAGGGACATCCCATTTATGCAACCGGTCCGCAGCAGCTCGACTGAAAGGTGTCGAAATAAAAATCATTCCCTTGCTTTCTACATAACGTTTCATTTCCAGTTCATCTTCTTCATTCAAGGAACACCTACGCATGATTTCGTAAATACTTACTGTGGCATTGCCCGGTATGGTATTTTTTGCTGCACTGCTCATTTCATCTTCCACGATATGTGTTTGGTGCTTCACTACCTCCACTCCTGCAGCAAAAGCAGCATCCACCATTTCCTTGGCAATCTTCAAGCTGCCTTCATGGTTAATGCCAATTTCTGCAAATATCAATGGCTCATAGTCGTAGCCAACTTTTCTTCCAGCAATTTCAAAAAAAGGATTCATGTATTTACAATCTTTAAATGTATTTGTTATTCGATTTAGCAAATGCGGCAACTATATTGCACACATGTTCAACTTGCTCCCGTCTAATACCAGGAAAAATTGGCAAGCTTAGCGCAGTTTCTGCAATTTCTTCGGCTATTGGGAAGTCTCCTTTGGAATATCCTAAACTCCCATACGCTTCCTGCAAGTGAATGGGAACAGGATAATGTATCAATGTGCCTATTTCATTCTCAGTTAGGTACGACTGCAACGCATCCCGCTGTTTTGTTCGTATAACATAGAGATGGTAAACATGTGTGGCACCGTTAGCGGTTTTGGGTACTACAATTCCAGGAACCTCACTCAGCAAGCTTGTATACAACGCAGCTGCTTCTTGTCTTTCCAATGTCCAATCGGGCAAATATGGAAGCTTCACTGATAAAATAGCTGCTTGCAATTCGTCTAAACGCATGTTGTATCCAACTGTTTCATTATAATATTTTCTTTGGCTACCATAATTACGGAGTGTAGTTAGTTTGGTTACCAGTTCATTATCATTTGTTGTTATTGCACCAGCATCCCCTAACGCTCCCAAGTTTTTACCTGGATAAAAACTTACACCATTTACATGGCCAAAACTACCGGTTGGCCTGTTGTTGAAAGTAGCCCCATGCGCTTGGGCATTGTCTTCAATTACAAATAAATTGCGCTTGTTAGCAATTTCCATTATGGCATCCATTTCACAACATTGGCCATATAAATGCACTGGCATAATAGCTCTTGTTCTGGGGGTGATAGCTGCTTCAATTTTCTCGGGGTCGATGTTGTAAGTATCAATACAAGGCTCAACAAAAATGGGTATTGCACCTGTATATGAAACTGCTAAGGCTGTTGCTATATATGTATTTGACGGAACAATGACTTCATCTCCTTCTTTAATGTTCAGAACTTTCAGCGCGAGGAACAAAGCATCTAACCCATTGCTGACGCCTACAGCATAATTTGTTTGCGAATAAGAGGCGTATTCCTTTTCGAACTGCTTTACTTTTTCACCTAATACATACCATGAACTATCAAAAAAAGTTTCAAATGCCTGCAGCACTTCTTTTTTGATTGTGGCATTGGAAGTTCCAAATGAAAGGAAGGGTATTTTCATTGTTTCTTATTAATGGTTGGGTTGTTCAGCTAACCATTTTTCATAGCCGCTTTCCTGCCACGGCATTCCCCTTGAAAAATTTCTTGGCCATGGATAATGTCGTTGATTGTCCGTAAAAAAAGGCATTTTCCTTACATCGCCTATCAGCTTTGCAGGAGCGCCCGTTGCAAATTGATAATCATTGAGGTCTATGTCCAGTGTTGTGGCTGCGCCAACCAGTGCATGTTTGCCAATTTTTATTCCAGGCAAAACAGTGGTTCCTGCCCCCACTTGAGCATAAGCGTCTATGAAAACACCTTTTATGTTTTCTGATGGAGGTGTTGGATCATTTGTCAGTACAACATAAGGATAAATAAACACGAAATCCTTGATGACACTTTGTTGGCCAATATTTACAAAACTTTGGAACCTGCAAAAGTTACCAATTTCACAGTTCCCCTGTATATCATTATAGGAGCCAAAAGAACAATGGCTACCTGCTTTTGTATTTTCCCTGATAGTTACATGATGACCTGTTTGGAAATATGGGCCAAATTCGGAGCCTGCATAAATAATGGTATGGCTTCTTATTAATGAATTGCTTCCAATACTAAGTAATGGGTTTACATAACTGGGTTCATGATAATAAGCATTCAGTGGTTCTCCTATTATGCAATTGTTGCTTATAATTGCATCATCACCAATAACAACATTGTCATAAATAATAGTGTTGTCACCGATTCTCACATTTTTCCCCAATTGGACATTTGAACCTAGTTCGATATTTCTATTGTTGAACTTCATAGTCTAAATAGTACCTGAATCCACAAAAATATTTTGCCCTGTAACAGATTTTGATTTGTTGCTCAGGAGCCATTCAATTGTTGCTGCAATAGATGAAGGATCTGTTGGCGATTTAAGTGACGTCCTGTTATAAATCCTATTCTTTTGATCATCGGATAATGATGAACTCATTTCCGTATCCATAAATCCAGATACAATACAGTTGGACCGTATCTGCATTTCGCCCCATTCCCTAGCAATGTTTTTTGAATATGCTTCCAATGCACCTTTTGTAGAAGCATACATGGATAAACCTTTGTACCCCGTATGCACACTTACGGAAGATATATGTATAATGCTTCCCGCCTTTTTGTAAAGGAGGAAATTTCTCAAAGCATATTTTGTAAGGTTAAAAGGGGAATAAACATTCACCTTGAACATGTTCTCCAAATTTGCTATGTTCATATTGGTGGCTATATCATCATAAGCCATTGCTGCATTGTTTACAAAGCCATCAAGCGACACAGCCTTCAAAAATGATTTGAAGATTGCTTTGTTAATATCTTCAACATTGGCCAAATCATAAGGCAAGTGAAAAAAATGATTTGGGTACTCGTTCTTTAAATCAGCTAGCGTATTGTTAGTGCTCCTACTGATGCCATAAACATTGTAACCCTGCTGCAATAGATATTGCACAGTGGTTAATCCCAAACCTTTCGATACACCTGTAACTAAAATATTCATTGGATCCGTTCAATTTTTCCAGTATGCGTTATGTTAATTTTATCAACCCTTTTTATGAACACAGGAATTTTATATTCCTGCAAACTATTAGCTAGGAAATTCTTGATGGAGATTTCTGAGAATTTGTCCTTGTCCATTTCAACCTCAGCAATAACAGTATTGCCCAATAAGGCATTTTTCTTTCCAAAAACTTTTGCATTCCTTACATGGCTATAACGCACTAGGGCATCTTCTATTTCATGTGGATTTACTTTATAGCCACCCACGTTAATCAACTCAGAATTACGGTGACTGAATATAAACTGCAAAGGGGTTTCATGGATTACATCAACCACATCACCTGTTACATACCAATCACCTTTAAAAGAAAAATCCCCCTCCCCGACCAAAGAATGATGGATGAACAAAATCCCATCCTCTATTTTAACAAGAGCAGCAATATTCTCAGGAACCGAGAAAATATTTCCTTGAGCAGTAAACAGTGAACCGCTCTCTGTAGAAGCATAAATGTTCCGGAAAGCTGCTTCCGGAAAGCATGGTTGCAATCCTTCAACAAGACCAGCATCAAATTTTTCACCACCTGTTGTAATCCGCTTTACTGAAGTCAAAATAAAATCAGCAGGCAATAGCCCCCTTAAAAAAGTAGGTGTTGCAGAAATATTGGTGATGGCATTATCTTCAATCTGAAAAATGATATTGCTTTTCGTTTGCCTGAAAATGTAAATAAATGGATTAAGGTTTACAACTCCCTGAAAGAATACCTGCAAACCCGCCATATGGGATGGATTGTATGCAAAGCCCCAAACATTTTTGGCAAATTTGTCACTTGCTTTTACTGAACGAAGAAAATTTACTGCAGCTTGCTTTACTTTTTTGGGGCGTCCGGTAGTTCCTGAAGTAAATAACGTAAGAGATGCAGTGGATGCAAGTATTGAATCCTTTAATTCTGCTGGGTTGCTAATAATCCTGTTATTGATAAAAGAAGTACTTCTTAGTGGCTCATGCCCCACTAATGCAATTTCCTCTTCTTCAGAAAGATCGCCATCCAATAAAACAACATCTATATTGTTTGTTAAAGCAATAATTAATTTCTTAAAGAAAGTGTAAGGGTCCGTTTCCTTAATAATCGAGCCAATGGCACCTGTTGCATTAACATCAATAAGTAGGCTTGAATAGCTGTGTTCAATATTGGTAAAACTATCTTTCCAGAAAATCATTTCCTGATTAATTAAGTCTATCAAAAACTTCACCTAACGTAAAAATCAATCCTTTTTCAAAAATATCAACATCAAATTCATGCTCAATCTTAACTGTAAGCTCTGCAAGGTTAAAACTTGAAAGTCCCAAATCGTCCCTTAAATGAGCCTCACTTTTGAAGTCCAGTTTCGAAGTGTCCGAGCCTTTGCCCTTTAAAATTTCAATTATTGTATCAACAACAAATTGCTCCCTTGTATTCATGCCGATTTTATTTTTATGAACGTTTCGTATTCCCGTATGTAATCCTTTTCATTGTAATCATGCGAAGCAAGTACCAAGCAAATTGACCCAGATGAAAAATTGATTTCAGATGCCCAAATCATTGGAGGGATATGTAAGCCAATATATGGCCTATTGATCTGAACCAATCGTTGGGTCCTTCCGTCATTTAATAAAACTTCGAATGCCCCACTCACTGCAACTAGAAATTGATGGCATTCTTTATGGGCATGTGCCCCTCTTGATTCACCACCAGGAATATCATAGAGATAAAATATCCTTCTTATGCTGAACGGCACATCTACATTGCCATGAACAGGTGTTATATTTCCTGACCTACTTTCAATTTTTGGAAGGTACACAAGGCTACAATCAAATACAGTTATGGGTCTCATTAACTCAATAAAGATTTGAACTCATTAAAATCCCTGATATATTCTTGAATATCATAGGCACTATCAACCAAAATCATTGCAACGGAATTGGTCGAAAAATTCTCCATGCTCCTCCAATGCATGGCTGGAATATAAAGCCCATAATAAGACCTATTAAGTTGGTACTTCATTTCTTCCTTACCATTGTTGAGAACCACATCAAAACTTCCACTTAATGCAATAATGAACTCATTTTGACTCTTGAATGCATGGCCACCCCGCACTTCACCACCAGGCACATCATATATCCAATAAACACGTTCTGTAGCGAAGGGAGCTTGTTTGTTACTTTCCAAAAAAGTAAGGTTGCCACGTGGGTCCAAGAATTTTGGCAACTGGATTATTTGAGGTATGTGTATAATTGAATCAATCATTTTGTTGCTTTAAAAATACCACCCGGTTGCCACTTAAGGGGTCGATTATCTCCTTTCTGATATTATTATTGAATAATGGCGATAGTACAGTGTTCTTTTGCAGTACAAGAAAATTCAATTTTCTCCTCATCGCATATTGGTACTGTAATCCCTCTATTGTAGAAGAATCCATTTTTGCGGCATCTGTAAATTTCTTAAACTCTCCCTTTTTGAGTAAGGCCGGCGGGAATAATGTTTGTGAATTCAGTGAATCGTCATTTACCAATGTATTCAAACAAACTTTGCTTACATCCTTATTTACAAGCCCTACAAAATTCAGATTGAACAGGACAAGATTCGGGTTATAAATCCATTTACTTTCTTTTGCTTTTTCCGCACTGTATACGTAACCATATACATCCCCTTTTTTTATTTCACCGCTTATTTCCCGCACGAAATTTCTTGAAACAAAGCCGTGTGTCTGCAATTGGGCAGTCCGAAGGGATTTGTAAAAAGTAAAACAAAGGAACAATATGCAGGTGCTATTAAATATTAATTTCGATTTTCTTGAAAATGGGGCATTGACTAAATGCCCATTAACAATTGCAAAAATTGCAGTAAAGAGTATAGTTATAATACTTGTTCCAGGATAATTCCTGATCTGAAATGCATCAAAATTAAACCAAAAGATAAAACTCGTTACATAGCTTAGCAAAAGCAATACAAACATTGATATAAAGGCAAACTTGTACCTTCTTAAAATAGGGAGTAATGTTTTCCGGTAGAAAAACATTACTACAGCCAATATTGATAGACCTGTCAGCATCTGAAGGAAGCCTTTGCCAAAAACCTTTATGAACCCAATACCATACTGGCTTGCACTTAATCCTTTTATGGAAAGTTTACTTGTAGGATTACCGAATATTTTATAGAAGCCCAAGAGTGCAATTATGAATATTAGCAACAATGCAGAAAGTTGGAATACTGATTTCCACTTTTTCTGAAAAAAATATATAACTATGAGCAGCCCGGTTGATGCTGCAATTGCAGGCATGGCAAGAATATTCATAACAGGCATAAGGAACAAAATAATGACAGTTTGAATTATTTTCTCCTGTAGCAAATAGATAAAGGCTATGGAAGAAATAATAAATGATACATACACTTTTGGCATGGTGAGTATGTTATCGCTGCCATAAAATTTTGTGGTTGCCGGGAATAAATAGAAAACAAGTAATGCGGTAAGTATACAGTCAAACCAAGATACCCTTTTTTTGAAATGCTGACAAACACCTAATAGGCTTACCCAACATATTACCAGAACAACAGGTGTAAAATTGAAAAAATAGATATGAAGCAAAGGAATTTTCCCAAAAGACAATAGCCTAAACAGACCAAGTATCCACATGTCAAAGTAATGATAGGTTACCCTATAATCGGCAGCATTGGTCAATACAGAAGTAAAGTCCGTTCCTTCAATTCCGTTTTCAACCATTTTACTGCCATTGTAAGCATAATAATAAAAATCTGAAAAGCCAGTTGAGTAATATGAGGCACTAAAAAAATGATGTGTCGCAAAACATATGAGTGTGCATGCAATCAAACCTACACTTATTATCCCCCAGCTTCTGAAGTATTCAGGGAAAGGCGTATATGCACTTTTTCTAGGTGCGGCATCTTTAGGCTTAAGCAAGAACCAGGAAATAAGCAAAAGCAAAAACAATGTATTGATTGTACAACCTTTTGTTATTATTATTGAAAAAATGGAAACAATAATAATCAGTCCGCTTACCAATAATTTGCTTGCATTGAAAAAAGTATTTTGGCTATCACTTCCATTTGCAGAGACGTAATGCAAAAAAACACTTCCTACAACATAACTAATAGTCACAAATAGGATATTAAAAAACAATAGAAAGAGCATGCGAGTAATTAAGGGGAAATTAAGCCATTTTATCAATTACGTAGTTGGGACGTTTACGTGATGCATCCAAGGTTCTCCAAATGTATTCACCTAAAATACCCAATGCTATCATTTGGAAACTGGACACAAGCAACACAACTACCATCAATCCGGACCAACCGGCTATCTGTATATTGCCAGTAACTTTATTATAGATGATGAATGCTGCGTAGCACAATGAAATGATTCCTAAAATAAAACCAGTAGTCGTAATTAACCGAATAGGGAAAAATGAAAAGGATACAAATGAGTCTATGAACAGTTTCAATTTCTTATTGAATGTCCAACGACTTTTACCAATTTCCCTTTCCCTTCTTTGATAAGGAATGGTGATGTACTCATATTTCATCCAAGTGAAGAGATAAAGTGTGTTGGTATTCTTTTCATCAAGCCTTACCACTTCTTCCCTCAACTGTTTATCAAACAATACAAAATCAAACCCACCATCCGGCAGATTCTTAAGGGCAAACTTTTTTATGACTTTCTGAAAGGCTTTGGCAAAAATCTTGCTCACAAATGGGTCTTTTCTATCTGTACGGTTAGCTATAACCAACTTCAAACCATTTTTCCAATGTTCATACATTTTAACCATTAATTCAGGCGGGTCCTGAAGGTCGGCAGCAGTAATTACATTGCAATGGCCTGTGGCGTATTTCATGCCTGCAAGTATGGCATTATAGCTTCCAAAATTACCGGAAAGCTTTATAATCTTTACTTTGTCCAATGGCTGCGTTTCTTTGAATGCCTGCAATGCCTGCCATGTATTGTCTCCTGATCCATCATCCACAAAAACATATTCGAATTCCAATTCTTTGTTGAAAAGAGATTCGTTATCCAGCAACCTTTGAGCTGTTACTGGTATGTTCTGTTCATTATAATAACAAGGTATAATGATAGATAATTTTACCATTTCGGGTTTATTGATAAAATAATTGAAAGATGAAATTTATCGGAAAATTGTAATTGAAAAATAGTTTTCATTAATATCAATAGCCCAGCCTTTTCTTCAACCTGCGTTTATACCTATTGGAAACTACGATTGCATCATCTAGCAGGAACAGGCATCTTTCTAAAAAAGAAGTAAAAATTCCATGGTACATCTTCAGGAAACGCAAATGGCTTTTCCTAATATTTTTTTTCCGTTGACGGGAATTATTGCTTTTGCCTATATGATGAACTATTGCTGTATCCGCAAAATAATAATTCTGTAATCTATTGATGTGAAACAAATAACACCACTCCACATCTTCGCTATACATAAAAAAGGTTTCAGTAAGCTTGCCGCCCATGACAACTAAATTTTCCCTAGGAAAAAGGAAGAATGTTCCCCATATCCAGTCACAAGCAAAACTGCTGCTCATGTCATAATGAATATTTACTTTTTGGTATTGTTCAACGAATATTCTGGATAGTCCAGTTGTTTTCAGGAAATGTTTTTTCAAGGAAAAAAAAGGCCTTGCTGCATTTTGAATAGATTTCAAATCAGGGTTCAATAATTTACAAGTAACAGCACCAACATCTGTTCTGTCCTTTATGAAATTCAATGTTTTACTTATACTGTCTTCAAACAATTCAGTATCACTATTCAATAATAAAATGTAATCTCCTTTCGAATGTTCTATTCCTAGATTATTGCCACCAGCAAAACCCAAGTTCTTAGGGCTTTGAATAAAAAGAATCCTATCACCGAAGATTTCAACAAAAGTGTTTTCATTCTTTTCAACGGAAGCATTATCGACAAGAATGATTTCATATTCAGCCTTTACCGTAAACTTGAGGATGGAATGAATGCAATTACAAGTAAGCTGGTGAGTGTTGTAATTTATAATGATAATTGAAACCATCCTAGTTTTTATCATTTACCAAGCGGTCCAACCACCATCAATAATTAAATTATGACCTACTACATGACTGCTTGCATCACTTGCCAAATAAACGATACCTCCGCGCAACTCTTCTTTTTCGCTCATTCTGCCAAT
>JAHEZD010000017.1:45137-78015 GCA_023251255.1 Chitinophagaceae bacterium | reverse complement strand
AGTTCGAGAAGGCAGACATCAGTGACCTGCAGGTGCAATTGGTGCTGAGCACCAAAAAGGGCAATGAACTGCAATCGTACAACATCAGCAAGAGCACAAGGACAATAGATGATGTTGTGGTAACGAGGTTGAAATAATTGGTTACGAAAGGCCGTTCGTATAAGTTTCAATTGGTTTTGGTTTTAATAGTTACAGGCTTGCACATATACATGTGCAAGCCTGTTTTTTTGAATGCGATTATATGCTTTTGGAATCAAACACTGATGAAATCAAAGTGCTGCTTATAATTGGTAATAATAATGGTTAATAGGACCTAATCTTTTACCCTGCTCTGCTCACTTTGCGCTCCTGCGCCAACATGTTTCCGCTGATCGGATATGGCCTTTCCAAAACGCCAGGACAATGCCAGCGTGACGGTACGTGAATCATTGGCATTCCGCCAGTTGGCTTCTGTATTGGCCAAATTGTTGATGATGCCACGGTTCACGCTCGTATACAGTATGTCATTCACATTGGCCCTTAAGGTAAAGGCCGAAGACAGTTTCTTGGACAGGCCAGCATTTATTCTTCCACGTTTCAATATAATGAACTGGTTGTTGGTAAGGTCTGTTTGGTACACGCCGTCCACTTGGGCATTCCATCCCTTGCCGAGCTTGAACTGGCAATTGGGCTGCACGAACCAGAAGGTTCCCTTTGTATCCAAGGGGCCAGTATAGAAATCGCTGATGGAATGTATATTGGTGAGTTCTGTGTACAGGTTAAGCGTAAACCATTTGGTCACAGGTAGGTTGGCTTGTAGCGAAAGGCTCTTGGTGATGCTGGTGCCGATATTGCCGGGCCTACTGTAGTAAGTACCGTTTACAATTTCTATGGTCTCATTGGTGCTGTTGGTTGTCCGGCTATAACTGGCCGTAAGTGTAATCAGGCTTTTATAGCTGTAGGACAGTTCCACATTGTGTGTGTAGGCTGGTTGTAGAAAGGGATTGCCCACATAATATGTGAATTTGTCCAGCGGAGAGATGAAGGGATTCAGGTCCTGGTAATAAGGCCTGTTGATCCTTCTCCCATAATCCAGCACCAGTACATGGTTGCCCGCACTGTCCAGTTTATAGCTCAAATAGGCAGTAGGGAAGAGGCTTGTATAAGTGCGTTTGAAAGCAGAATCCGGTTTCATTGCATTGCCCAACTGCTTGCCGTCGGAGATGGTATGTTCCACACGTAGCCCCAACTGCATGGACCAGCGTTTATAATCCCGGCTGGCATTCAAATAGACCGCATGGATGGTTTCCTTGTACAGGAAGTGGTTGGTCTTGTTGTAATCGGGCGTGGTTACATTGTTCACCGTTGAAAAGTAATTGGCCACATTGTCTGTTTCGGTATGGCTGGTTTTGATACCGCCCTCCATTTTAAGCCCGCTTTTGAAAGGGTGGCTGTAATCCATTTTAGCGGAATAGATATTGATGGATGCGGGGAGGTTGCCATCCAGTCTGTCCTTGTTGCTCAGTGCGCCACTGGCCAGGTAGGTCTCGTTATTGAATACTTGAATATTGCCTGTATGGTAATTGATATAGTCAAGGTCGGCTGTCAGTTCAGGCCCACCCTTAGTGTATTGGTGCCGGAAGTTGGCATTGATGCCCCCATTGCGGAAACGGTTGTCCTGTGTATTGTGGGCCACGATGGTGGAATCCAGCGCAAAGCCCGCACCGAGTATCCTGCTAGCATTGTCGTTGTTACGGCTACCATCCCTTGTCACACCCGTAAGTACAATGCCATAAGTGGTCTTGGCAGTAGCATAATAATCGGCACCAATTTTGGCCGTGGCCGCACCATTTGAGGGGTGGATGTAGGTATGTTGCAGGAAGTCATAGTTCCTCGAACCATCCGGGTTCTTGAAATAGCGGTTTATATCCAGGTCTGAAAAATTTTCCGCATGATTATAAGTGAGGGTACCAAAGGCATTCAACTTGTTGTTGCGGTAATTGGCATTGAAACTATTGTTGGTCTTGGCATATTTTCCCTGCGTATAGGCTGTGTTCAATGTGCCGTTGAAGCCCTTGATACGGGTACGTTTGGTGCGGATATTGATTACGCCTGCACCGCCGGCCGCATCGTATTTGGCAGGGGGATTGGTCATCAGTTCTATTTGGTCTATCGAAGAGGAAGGCAGGGAACGGAGATAACTTTCGAGGTCGGCGCCTGAAAGGTAGGTAGGCTTGTCATCTATGAACACTACCACGCCCGATTTGCCCTTAAGGCTGATGGTACCGTTCTGGTCAACCGAAACACCTGGTGATTTTTCCAGCACATCCATGGCAGTGGAGCCTGCAGCACTCGTCATTGCTTCCACGTTCACCACGGTACGGTCTATCTTCCTTTCCACCATAGGCTTCTGGGCAGTAACGGTTACACCTTGCAATGCTGCTGACTGCCTGCTGAGTGTAAGTGTGCCGATGTCCAAGGATTGATGTGCCTCATTGATGGTGATGGCGGGACCTGTATATTTACTGAAACCTGTCATGCTTATACTGATGCGGTAGGTACCGTTCTTCAATTTTTCAAAGGCAAATAGCCCTACATCATTGGAAACTGTTGTTTTTACGAGGGTATCCTTACCTGCCAACAGGAGAACGGTGGCTCCGTCAAGCGGCCGTTGCAATGAATCCGCCAATTTTCCCGTCACTGTTCCTTCCTGTGCCCGTAGACAGTAAATGCAAGCCATAAAAGAAATGGTAGAATGATGTATTTGCGGTTCATAGCCTAATTGATTTTATACCAATGGATTTTGTTGCATTAGGACTGCAAAATAAATCAAGCCAATTGTTAAGCATCCCCGATTATCATGGCAACTTACCGTTGTTATAAGGGGAGTGGAAGTAGCCACTTCAATCCCAGTTTCCTAGTAGTTCCATCCAAGTTTCGCAGCGGGCACAGACTGCATTGCTCATGCAAACCAACCTGCTGTGGGTACACCTTGAATAAATCATCTTGAACAGATTTTATGGGAAAGGCCAATAAATATTTGGTTTATAAAGTAAACTACTTTACGTTTGCCTTATCAAAACGACACGGAAATGAAAAAAATGGTTCTCCCTTGGCTATTTGTAATGCTGGCCCTAGCAGCGATGGCCCAAGTAAAAATAACAGGTACGGTGAAGGATAATAGGAACAGGCCACTTATTGGCGCAAGCCTTACCCTTAAAGGCAGTTATGATGGTGCCACTACCGA
This sequence comes from Chitinophagaceae bacterium, assembly GCA_023251255.1. Classification (GTDB taxonomy): domain Bacteria; phylum Bacteroidota; class Bacteroidia; order Chitinophagales; family Chitinophagaceae; genus UBA1930. The sequence goes on along the minus strand of JAHEZD010000017.1, from coordinate 74,789 downwards.
CAGCACCGGAAAGTTCTCCTTCAAGACAACGGAGAAAGGTGATTTTATCATCGAAGTAAGAAGCATCAATTACAAAACAATCGAACAGAGAATTACCATTGCCAGTGAGCCAATCACGCTCAACTTTTCCCTGAAAGAAGAAATCAATGAACTATCTGCAGTAACGGTAACTGCTGGCTCGTTTGAAGCTGGTGACAAGAAACGTGCAGCCACAGTATTGAGTTCATTGGACATTGTGACAACAGGGGGTGCCAATGGCGATATTTCCGCAGCAGTAAAAACATTGCCCGGTGCCCAGCAGGTTGGTGAACAGGAAGGGCTTTTTGTACGTGGTGGGGCAGGTTATGAAACCAAGCAGTTCATTGATGGTACCCTTGTAAACAACCCTTATGGCACAAGTGTTCCTGACCTTGCTTCACGTGGCCGCTTCTCCCCGTTTCTATTCAAGGGCATTGTGTTCAGCACGGGCGGCTATTCTGCTTTGTATGGTGAAGCCCTTTCTTCTGCCCTGATTTTGGAAAGCATTGACCTGCCTGACCGGTCACAGGCGTCTGCTTCTATCTCTTCCGTGTTCCTAGGGGCAGGTTACCAGCAATTGGCCAAGAACAAAAAATCATCTTGGGGCGTTAACTACGGTTATACGAACCTAGCTATTTACTTTGGTGTGGTAAAGCAGAAACCGGATTATTTCCAGATGCCCGAATTCCATAACGGGGATGCCAATTTCCGTTTCAAAACAAAGAGGGGCGGCATGATCAAGTACTACACTACTTTTTCTTATGGTCGTTTAGGATTGAGGAGGCCCAATATAGACAGTGCCGATTTAAAGAATGCCTTTGGTTACACCAATACCAACTGGTACAATAATGTAAGCTGGAAGGAAAACCTTGGTAAAGGTTGGAAATTCAATTTGGGCCTGAGCTACAGCACCAATAAGGATGATGTGAACCAGCAGATCCAGAACCAGAACAACCAGTACACTGCAACAGGCAAGGTCTATATAGACAGCACCAATTTTGTGCTGAACAGCAAGCAGGACCTGTCACAGATAAAGGTGGTGCTTGAGAAAAGGCTGAAAGGTATTAGCACCGTGCGTTTTGGTGGCGAATACTGGTATGCTTACAACAAGAGCAAGTACAATGTTTACAATAGTTTATTGATCGATCATTTCAAGGCACTGTTTGGTGAAACGGATATCTACATCACCAATGGGCTCGCTGCAAAGATTGGGGGCAGGTTTGAACATTCATCGCTTATCAACAAGACCAATATTGCCCCACGCTTGTCATTGGCCTATAAAACCGGCAAGGACGCACAGATGAGCCTGGCATACGGTGAGTTCTACCAAAAGCCAGAGAATACGCAACTGATAGCAACAACCAATTTTGGCTACACCAGGGCCACCCATTATATTGCCAACTACCAAAAAATAAACCAGTTCTATACCTTCAGGGTAGAAGCTTTTTACAAAAAATACCATGACCTCGTGAAAACTTATCCTGCATACAATAATGATGGAACGGGTTATGCCCAAGGCATCGAACTTTTTTGGAGGGACAAGAAAACAGTGAAGAACCTTGATTATTGGATCAGCTATTCCTACTTGGATACAAAACGTGATTACCTGAACTATCCGAAGCAGATGATACCCAATTTTGCGGCTAACCACACAGCAAGTTTAGTTACCAAGCGTTTTGTGACCGAATGGAAAACGGGTTTCAACTTCACCTACTCCTATGCCACTGGAAGGCCTTATTATTATTTGGTTCAAAACGGCAATAAGTACGATGTCAAAGATGAAGGTAAAACTAAATCGTTCAACTCTCTTGGTTTCAGCATGAACTACTTGCCCAACCTCGGTAAGCCAAAAGCCAAGACCTTCATTGTATTGGTGGCAAGTGTTACCAATGTGCTGAACCAGAGCCAAGTGTACGGCTACAATTATAATTACAATGGGAACATCAAGCAGGCCATTACCCCTGCTGCATCACAGTTCTTTTTTCTAGGCTGCTTCCTGAGTTGGGGTGTTGATAGGAGCCAGGATGCCATCAATAATAATTTATAGGCAAGGGAAAAACCGGAAGGGGTGAGTGGTGGATAGGGCAAATGTAGAAGTTGAAAAGAGATAGAAAACCAACAATAACACATAAATACCAGTTAACCAATCAACAAATTAACCAATCAACAAAAAACAGAAACATGAAAAAGTTATTTATTGCGGCATTCGCATTCATTGCAGTAAGCGCATCAGCACAAAGTCCAAAATTTGCAGAAGCTATGGGCAAAACATTGAAGGAATATGGGGAAGCAAAAGCCGATGATGCTTTGATAGCTGTTGAAGCCAAATTTGAGAGGATTGCCGATGCCGAAAAAACAGAATGGCTTCCTTACTATTATGCAGCTTTGATTAAGGCAACCATGAGCATGAAAGGTATTGGGGGCGACCGGGACAAAGTTGCTGATGAGGCAGATGACCTTATTGCCAAGGCTGAGTTAATGGAAAAAGGGAACAGTGAAATACTTGTGGTTAAAAGCATGGTACAAACTGCAAAGATGATTGTTGACCCCATGAGCCGTTACATGAAAAATGGTGCAGAAGCATCCAAATTGCTGGAAGAGGCCAAGAAGGCAGACCCTACCAATCCACGCCCTTACATGTTGCAAGCAACCAACCTGAAAAACACGCCTCCGCAATTTGGTGGTGGTTGCGATGCTGCAAAACCTTTGGCAGAAAAAGCGGTGGCTTTGTACGCAAACTTTAAAGCGAAAAGTGAAATCCATCCTAACTGGGGCAAGGAAAGCTCAGAAGCCATAGTTGCAGCTTGTAAATAAAACTTATTGGGTAAGGGATGAAATTCATCTCTTACCTTTCTTTTTGTATAAAGCCGCCAAGGGTACAATCGTAGACCTTCTGGTACCTGTAAACCTTGCTTCCGACACTTGTACCCCAAAGCATCTTTTTAAAACTGCAACATGGAAAAGGAAAAAGAATTCAATCCAAATGAGAGCCTTGCTTTGATTGAAAGCATGATCAACAAGGCACAGAACCGTTTCAATGAAAACGGTCATTTGTATTTATTATGGGGCTGGACAGTTCTTGTGTGCAGCCTGACCCATTTTATTTTCCTGAAATTACACGTATTGAAGGAACCGGGAATGGTATGGATGATTACCTGGCTTGCAGTACTTTATCAGGCTATTTTCCTGAGCAAGAAGAAAAAAAAGGAACGCGTAAGAACCTACACCGATGAAATTGGCGGTTATGTATGGATTGCTTTTGTGACAATGATGTTCATTATGATCTTTCTAATGAGCAAGAACAATTCATGGGACAAGACCTATCCCATGTTCCTGGTTCTCTATGGTATGCCCACGTTTTTATCAGGTGTTTTATTAAGGTTCAAACCGTTGAGGATTGGTGGCATTGCCTGTTGGCTATTGGCCATTGCTTCTGCCTTTGTAAGCAATGATAACCAGTTGCTGCTCCTGGCCCTGGCCGTAATATCAGCATGGATAACACCGGGGTATTTGCTGCGTTCAAAATATAAACTTCAAACTGTATGAGCGAGAAAAAACAATTGACGGAGCAGGAAAGCTTGCAGCTCATTACGGAGATGATCCAAAAAGCCAAGGCCAGCCATTTTCATGAAAATGGTACAAGCGCCATTTTGTGGGGGAGCGTCATTGGTTTTTGTGGAGTGTTCACTTTCTTCAAGATGCATTTTGGCTGGAACACGGGTTCCTTCGATGTTTGGTTACTGGCACTGATAGCCATTATCCCACAGGTATTCATTTCCATTAGGGAAAGGCGGCAGCGTGTTGTAAAAACGGACATGGAAGCTGCTATGGGAGCTATATGGATGGTATATGGGCTCAGTATTTTCGCTTTGATTTTTTACTTCAATGTAATAGGTGGGCAAACAGAAAGCCTTTTGCGGGGGGACGGGATGGAAATGATGATGAAAAATTTGCAAACGGGTGAAATAAGCCACCTCTACCCATTTGCACCAAGTCAAGGTTCATTGTTGCTTATGCTGTATGGTATTCCCACATTGACAACAGGTATTGCACGCAAGTTCAGGCCAATGATTGTTGGCGGTATAGCTTGCTATATACTCTTTACCATTTCCTGCTTTACTGCCAGCAAATATGATTTCCTGATGAATGGGATTGCTGGTGTGCTGAACTGGTTGGTTCCTGGTTTGATACTCCGCTCCCGTTACCTTAAAGGAAAAACCTGCTGATGTTCAAGGAACTTGATCCCATATTGCATTCACAACTCCGATTGGCAGTAATGAGCCTGCTCATTAGTGTGAAGGAAGCTGATTTTACGTTCATTAAAGAAAAAACAAACTCCACTGCAGGCAACCTTTCTGTGCAGGTACAGAAATTGAAGGATGTTGGCTATATGGAAGTAACCAAACAGTTTAAGGACAACTACCCATTAACCACCTGCAAAATCACACCAAAAGGCATTGCGGCTTTTGAATCTTATGTCAAGGCCCTGCAAGAATACTTGCAGGTAGGTAAATAGCTTTTTGGTGCCTATTTGTGGCATTACTGGCGGCATTCACAATCTCGTCATCTTCTTGTACCCTATAACAAACTAAATGGACATTGGACTTAATGATGGTTGCCACGGTTCTTTGTTTCATAGGTGATAGAACCCTTTAAGCTAAAAACAGATTGGCTCCATTATTTTTGTTTGGTTATAGCATGTTATTGTTAAACAGAAATGCCCATGCCAACTATCGATTTCAATGAGTTATTGCTCAATAACACAGAATTCCTGAGACCATTTGCATTTACGCTTACCCGTGATACTGAAGATGCCAAGGACCTTTTGCAGGAAACGTTGTGCAAAGCTCTTGCCAATAGGGACAAGTACAGTATAGGCACCAATGTAAAAGCTTGGTTGTACACAATCATGCGGAACATCTTCATCAATAACTACCGCCGTAAAGCCAAGCAGAACACTCTTTTTGACAGCACGCCCAATGATTTCCTATTGGACCACAATCAAGGAACTGTGGCCAATGAAGCCATTGCAATCTTGAATGCTCAAGAAGTCAAAACTGCTATTTATGAACTTCCGGATATTTTCAGGACACCTTTTCTTTTGTATTTTGACGGATACAAATACCATGAAATTGCTACTATTGTAAAGGAGCCACTTGGAACAATTAAAAGCCGTATCCACTTTGCGAGGAAACTTCTAAAAGCCCAAATTGAACGATATTGATGCCTTTGAAATATTCTTGGAAACTCCTTTAACTTACCAATTGTAATGGGCAAGCAAGTAGTAATAATAGGCGCTGGTTTTGCTGGCCTTTCTGCCGCCTCCTTTATGGCAAAAGCAGGTTGGCAGGTAACAGTAATAGAAAAGCACAACCAGCCTGGCGGACGTGCAAGGCAGATGAATGCCAATGGCTTCACTTTTGATATGGGCCCAAGCTGGTACTGGATGCCCGATGTTTTTGAAAGGTATTTTAACCAGTTTGGCAAAAAGGTTCCTGACTATTACGAACTGAAGAGATTGGACCCATCTTATCGTGTTTATTGGGATGATGGCCCTATTGACATTCCTGCTGGTTATGATGAACTTAAAGCGCTGTTCGATAAAATTGAAGCAGGAAGCGGAAAAAAACTGGATAAATTTTTAGAAGAAGCAGCTTATAAATACAAGATAGGTATCGATAAACTGGTACATAAGCCTGGACAATCACCGACCGAGTTCTTGGATCTGGATTTGGTAAAAGGCCTGTTTAGGTTAGACGTGTTCAGTTCCATGAAAAAACATGTGGCAAAGTATTTTAGCCATCCAAAATTGAAGGAACTAATGGAATTCCCCATACTTTTTTTAGGGGCCTTGCCTGAAAAGGTACCAGCCCTTTACAGTTTAATGAACCATGCTGCTATTAAAGGGGGCACCTGGTATCCTGAAGGTGGGTTTTACAGTGTGGTGAAGGCCATGTTTGATTTAGCCATTGAACTGGGCGTTGATTTCAGGTTTAATGAAAATGCAGAGGAAATTGTGGTTGTCGGAAACGATAGGGCTGCCACCATACGGACAATCAATATAATAACACAGGCTGAAAATCTTTTTCATGCGGATGTAATTATTGCTGGTGCAGATTACCATCACATAGAAACAAAACTGTTGCCCCAACAATACAGAAGCTACGACGAGGATTATTGGGATTCAAGGATGATGGCCCCAAGTTGTTTGATTTATTATGTTGGACTTAATAAAAGACTGAAAAACGTTATGCACCATTCCTTGTTTTTTGATACTTCATTTGAAGTGCATGGCGAGGAAATTTATGGAACCAAGCAATGGCCAACCAACCCCTTGTTTTATGCAAGTGCCACTTCTGTAACTGATGGTAACGTTGCTCCAGCGGGATGTGAGAACCTGTTCCTGCTGATACCGGTAGCTAGTGGCTTGGAGAACGATACCGAAGAATTAAGGGCTAGCTATTTTTCCATGATTATTGAAAGGATGGAAAAGCATTTGGGTGAACCCATTGGGGATTTTATTGTGTATAAGAAGAGCTTTGCGCCCACCGACTTTGTAAATGAATACAATGCATTCAAGGGGAATGCCTATGGGCTGGCCAATACTTTAATGCAGACCAGCATGTTGAAACCTGCCTGCCGAAGCAAAAAAGTAAATAACCTTTTTTATACAGGTCAGTTAACTGTTCCAGGGCCAGGAGTGCCGCCAAGTTTGATAAGTGGTGAAGTAGTTGCGAAGGAGGTGCTGAAACATTTTGCATAGTTATTCACATTTTCTTGTCTTGATGTGTTGCAATGGGATGGGGATTTTAGCGTGAGGCACACTAAAATTCAATATTTTCAACTGTTGGTAACAAGAAAATTCTTAACGCATGACAAATATTGGTCTCTTTCATGAAGTGAGCCAGGATTGCAGCAGGAACACGACTGAGAAATACAGTACAAGTTTTTCATCTGCCATTAAATTGCTGCATAAAGATTTACGTCAGCCAATCCATAATATTTATGGTTTTGTACGTTTTGCCGATGAAATTGTTGATACGTTCCATGAGCATGACAAAGCTGCCCTATTAAACGAATTCAAACAGCAGACCTATACGGCCATTGAGCGTGGTATCAGCCTGAACCCCATATTGCAGAGCTTTCAACTTACTGTGAATGCGTATAAAATTGACAAGCATTTGATAGATGCTTTTTTGTACAGTATGGAAATGGACTTAAGCAGAAGCAACTATGATAAAGCTGGATATGGAGAATACATCTATGGTAGTGCTGAAGTAGTGGGTTTAATGTGCCTTTATGTTTTTTGTGATGGGGACAAGGAATTGTACCAGCAATTGAAGCTATCTGCAAGAAGCTTGGGTGCAGCTTTTCAAAAAGTAAACTTCCTACGCGATGTGAAGGCAGATTTTGAAGGATTGAAAAGAATGTATTTTCCCAATTGTGATTTCAACAATTTTTCCAGTACTGATAAGGTGGCCATTGAAAATGATATACAAAAGGAGTTTAATGATGCATACAATGGCATCCTCCAGTTGCCACTCAAGGCAAGGTTTGGTGTTTATGTGGCATATAAATATTACCTCTCCCTGTTCAGGAAAATAAAAAGGATAGAAGCCAAGAAGGTTTTGGAGCAAAGGGTACGTATACCAGAGTATAGCAAGTTCTTCATATTGACGAAAGCGGGAATAAGAAGTCAATTTAACCTGCTTTGAGGTTGCCCCTTGCCGAAAACTTGTTCAACCAATTGTTCTTTCCCCTATTTTCGACTTAAACACTCTTACTCTAATGGAACAGGTTATTTTGGTGGACGAACGGGACAACGAAATTGGCTTCATGGAAAAAATTGAAGCGCACCAAAGGGCTTTGTTGCACAGGGCATTCAGTGTTTTTATTTTTAATAGCAAGGGCGATATGTTGCTCCATCAACGGTCCCTAAAAAAATACCACTGTGGCGGATTGTGGACCAATGCATGCTGCAGCCATCCAAGGGAGAAGGAGTTAACGATTGATGCAGCCAGAAGGCGGTTGAAGGAGGAAATGGGTATTGAGACCTCCCTTGAAAAGGTATTTGATTTTACTTATAAAGCAGCACTTGATAATGGGTTGACGGAACATGAATTTGACCATGTTTTTGTTGGTTACCATGATGGCGAAGTTGATCCAGATTATAATGAAGTAGAAGAGTTTACGTGGGCACCCATGAACAGGATTCTGGAATCGGTAACCAACCGCAGCCATTTTTATACGCCTTGGTTTTTAATTGCTTTCCCTAAAGTCAATGAATGGTGGAAAGCCAAAGCACAAGCCAAGTGAGTACTCCCCAAGCAATTGTTATTGGTAGTGGCGTTGCAGGGTTGGCATCTGCAATCAGGCTTGCTGTGCAGGGATTTGAAGTGCACGTATTTGAAAAGAATGACTATCCTGGCGGCAAGCTCTCACACTTTGAAATGAATGGCTACCAATTTGATGCAGGCCCAAGTTTGTTTACCCAGCCGCAATATATCGAAGCATTATTTAAACTTGCCAACGAGCCGATTGAGGATTATTTCAACTATCGTTCACTGCCAATAGCTTTCAACTATTTTTATGAAGATGGAACTGTAGTAAATGCTTTTACGGATGTTTCCCGATTTGCCATTGAGATCAAAGAAAAGCTTGGGGAAGATGAAAATAATGTACTGCAGTACCTATATGAAAATGGAAGGATTTACGACAGTATTGGTAAAGTGTTTGTGAACCATTCATTGCATAAATGTGCAACGCTTGTCAAAGCAAATATTATTGCTGCCTTCAAGGCTTCTAAAGCGAAGTACCTGTTTAAAACAATGCATTCAGTAAACGAAAAGCGCTTCAGCAATGCCAAGACTGTACAATTTTTCAATCGCTATGCTACTTATAATGGAAGCAATCCTTACCAGGCTCCTTCCATGTTGAATTTGATTTCACATTTGGAGCACAATGAGGGAACATTTTTTCCCGCTGGTGGTATGATCAGCATTACCAATGCTTTGTACAAATTGGCCTTGAACAAGGGAGTGACATTTCATTTTGGTACACCTGTTCAACGGGTTATCCGTCACAACAATGAAGTGAAGGGTGTTGTGGCCAATAATGAAAACCATTATGCGAATGTTGTTGTCAGCAATTTGGATGTGTATTTTACTTATAAGCAATTGCTCAATGATGGGCGAAAAAGCAAAAAAATAGCCAAGCAGGAACGCAGCAGTAGCGCCTTGGTTTTTTATTGGGGTATCAAGAAGAACTTTCCTGAACTGGGCCTGCACAATATCCTGTTCAGCAATGACTATAAAGCCGAATTCGATGCTTTGTTCAGAATGAAAACCTGCTATCGGGACCCAACAGTATATATTAATATTACTTCCAAATGTGAACCCGGTATCTTAGCCCCTGAAGGAAAGGAGAACTGGTTTGTAATGGTGAATGCGCCAGCAAATGGCGGTCAGGATTGGGAAGCTTTCAAGCAGCAATACCGACAAGCAGTCATCCAGAAAGTGAGCCGTATCCTTCGGGTGGATATTGAGCCCTTGATTGAAGTGGAAGAGGTTTTGGACCCGGTATTGATTGAGAACAGGACTGCTTCTTATATGGGGTCTTTGTATGGGGCCTCGTCAAATTCAAAATTGGCGGCATTCCTACGCCATCCAAACTTTACCAATAGCATTAAAGGATTGTATTTTGTTGGAGGAAGTGTTCACCCTGGAGGTGGCATACCTTTATGTTTGCAAAGTGCAAAAATCATGACTGAGATGGTGGGGAAGGATTTTTCAAGAAAGAAGCGCCATTAGTTTGTTCCAGACCAAAAACAATATTGCTCTCTTCATTGCTTTGTTGTTCCATGTAAGTGGGGCTATCGGAATTTTGTTTTCTCCCTATAAGGATTGGTTTGTTCAGCATACATCATTGAACCTTTTGTTGATGGCCGCTTTGCTCGTTTACACACAGCCGCAAAAAAATATTGCTTTCTTTTTGTTCTTGGTTGCTGCTTTTGCTATTGGTATGTTAACAGAAATCATAGGCGTAAATACTGGTCAGCTTTTTGGCAGTTATTCTTATGGCAACTTAATGGGTGCAAAAACGGGGGGCGTTCCTTATTTGATAGGTATTCAATGGTTTGTTACGGCTTTTTGTAGTGGAAGTACCATGCACCAAATACATCTTTGGGCCACAAAAAAACCAGATGAAGTTAATTCTAAGTTCCCTTCTTGGGTCAAGCCACTTTCTTTGATTGTGGATGGTGCTTTACTGGCTGTATTTTTTGATTACGTGATGGAGCCAGTTGCCATAAGATTGGGTTTCTGGCAATGGAGCAGTCATGAAGTGCCTTTCTATAATTATGTTTGCTGGTTTGTTATCAGTGCGGTTGTGCTAATATTGTTCAGACTGCTGAAATTCAACAAGGCCAACCCTTTCGCAGTACATTTGTTTATCATCCAGTTGTTGTTTTTTATGGCGTTGAGAACTGTACTATGATGTTAACAATCATCATCGTTTCAATACTGACTTTCTGTTTAATGGAAGGGATTACATGGCTTACCCATAAGTATGTAATGCATGGTTTCTTGTGGTACCTGCACAAGGACCACCACCAGCCAGCAGGCCATGTGCTGGAGAAAAATGACGCCTTCTTCCTCATATTTGCTATTCCCAGTTGGTTGTGTATCATGTTGGGCCTGCAGCACCATAATTATATGGCTGCAGGTGTTGGCTTTGGTATTGCGTTATATGGACTTGCTTATTTCATGGTACATGAAGTAATCATCCACCAACGTATCAAATGGTTTACAAGAAGCAATAACCGTTACATCAAAGCCATACGTTGGGCACATAAAATGCACCATAAGCATTTGGATAAAGAAGAAGGGGAGAGTTTTGGGATGCTCCTCGTTTCAAAAAGATACCATCGCAAAGTGGTGCAGGATAAAGAACAGGTACATAGGACCCAATAATTTTCCATTGCTTCAGCTTAGCCGTTCAATGATTTCCCATTCTAAAACTGCTTCATAAAAAATAGTTGCATAAACAACTTTTTGTTATTTTTGGTACTCAAAATTTCATTGCCATGCAAGAAGCATATATAGTAGCAGGTTACAGGACTGCAGTTGCCAAAAGCAAAAAAGGTGGTTTCCGTTTTTACCGCCCAGATGATTTGGCAGTTGAAGTAATCAAAGGTGTAATGGCCACCATTCCCCAATTGGATTACAAACGTATAGATGATGTGATTGTGGGCAATGCTGTGCCGGAGGCGGAACAGGGACTGCAGTTCGGGAGGCTCATTGCTGCTAAGGCGTTGGGTATTGAAGTGCCTGGTATAACCATTAACAGGTACTGTGCCAGTGGATTGGAGAGTATTGCCATGGCTACTGCAAAAATCAGGACAGGCATGGCCGAATGCATTATTGCTGGTGGCACAGAGAGCATGAGCTTGGTGCCGACAGCAGGTTGGAAAACTGTTCCATCCTATGCGATTGCGAAAGATGAACCTGATTATTATCTGAGCATGGGGCTAACGGCTGAAGCTGTTGCGAAGGAATTCAAGGTAAGCCGGGAAGACCAAGATGCTTTTGCTGCCAACTCACATAAGAAGGCTGCCATGGCCATTAATGAAGGATATTTTAAATCTGGTATTCTACCTATTAACGTAGAAGAAGTTTACCTGAACGAGAAGGGCAAAAAAGCAACAAGGAATTATGTTGTTGACACTGATGAAGGCCTGCGTGCGGATACTACCATTGAAGGCCTTGCAAAATTGAAACCAGCTTTTGCACAAGGTGGAAGCGTTACTGCTGGCAATAGTTCGCAGACGAGCGATGGCGCAGCTTTTGTGGTAGTCATGAGCGAAAGAATGGTGAATGAACTTGGACTGAAGCCTATTGGCCGTTTGGTGAACTGTGCCAGTGCAGGTGTACATCCACGGATCATGGGCATAGGGCCTGTAGCTGCCATCCCGAAAGTATTGAAGCAAGCAAACATGAACCTAGCAGCTATTGATTTGATAGAACTGAATGAGGCTTTTGCTTCCCAATCATTGGCCGTGATCCGTGAGCTGGGATTGGACCAGGATATTGTGAACATCAATGGTGGTGCCATTGCTTTGGGCCATCCGTTAGGCTGTACTGGCGCAAAGCTAACCATTCAGGTGCTGAACGACATGAAGCGCCTTAACAAGAAGTATGGCATGGTGAGTGCCTGTGTTGGTGGTGGGCAGGGTATTGCAGGGATTATCGAGAATTTGTAATTTCTTATTTGAAGATAAAAAATAACTTGCCAAGTTGGCCGGCCATTTGTGCATTGTCTATTTTTCCTCAGTCATGTTTATCCTTGTTTTTGTGACATGGTAGTTTGTACATTCGTACCATAAAACCTCATTCATGAATACTATTTTAGTTCCTACAGATTTTTCGAATACGGCATACAATGCGGCCAGGTATGGCCTTTTGTTGGCGAAACAATTAGGTGCAGGGAAGCTTGTGCTTTACAATGCTTACCAAACACCAGTTATAGGGGATGCCATGGCTTCTACTGTGGCCCTGATTGATTTTGATACCTACCAACAAGTAAGCAAGAATGGACTGGAAGCACAAAAGGAGGAACTGGAGGGATTGGACATTGAAGGAGTTGAAATTGACACTTTAAGTGTGTTCAATTTTTTGGTGGGTGGCATTGATGATGTGTGCAAGGATGTAGAAGCTGATTTGATTGTAATGGGTATCACCGGTGCTTCTGGCATTGAGGAAACATTTATAGGTAGCAATACCATCTCGGTAGCTAAGCATACCAAAGTACCAGTAATCATTGTTCCGGCAAACGCTTCGTTCACTTCCATTAAAAAGGTATTGCTTACTTGTGATTTCAAGGACGTAAGTAGCAGTTTGCCAACTGATGCTATTGCTTCCTTCCTGAAAGATTCAAGGGCGGAACTACATGTACTACATGTGGAAAAAGCAGATAAAACACATTCTAATGAAGCTGTTTTCGAAACTGTGCCATTGGAAACCTTGCTTGGACAGTTCAACCCCCAATACCATTTTGTGAGCTGCGGTAACTTTGCAGAAGGTGTGGACAGTTTTGCTATAGCCAATGAAATTGACATTGTTATTGTACTGCCTAAAAAACATGGTATACTCGATTCCCTGTTCCATAAAAGCCATACAAAAGCCTTGGCATTCCATAGCCATATCCCTTTGGTGGTAATTCATGATTAAGGTTTCCAAGAAATTCTTGCGAGACGGTTCAATAGCAAACCTACCTGTTCTTTATTAAAGCGCAAGTAGGTTTGCTATAGGATTTACTACGGACAATAATGGCTTCTATGCTGTTAAGTAAGGGCAGCTTTGTTTATTTGTGTTTCACAAGGAAAAGGGAAAGAATGCTGGATTAAGGCTGCCATCAAATTGGCCAGTATTGGTTGTATGAACTTCTATATGGTTCATGTGGGCTCCCAAGATTCCCATCAGCTTAAATACTTACCCACAATCGGTACCCTCCTGCCCACGCCAAATGCTTTTGGTGATACACGGATGATGGGGCAGAACTGATTCCTTTTGTACTCGTTGTTGTTTACCATCTTCAAGGTCCTGTCAACTAATTCAGCATCAAAACCCTGTGCCTTTATTTCAGTGGGCCCCAACCTTCGTTCAATGTACTGGAACAGCATTTTATCGAGGATGCTGTAAACGGGTAAACTGTCGCTATCTTTTTGATCTGGCCTGAGCTCTGCACTAGGTGCTTTGTTGATGATATGCTGCGGAATGATTTCCTTATTGCGGTTAATGTACCTGGCCAGTTCATACACTTGCAGTTTATAACAATCTCCGAGCACTCCCAAGCCGCCAGCCATATCACCATACAGCGTGCCATAGCCAGTAGCTAATTCGCTTTTGTTGGAGGTATTGAGCAGGATGTATTCAAACTTATTGGCAATGGCCATCAATAGGTTGCCACGGCTGCGGCTCTGCATATTTTCTTCGGCCAAACTAAAGGGGAGACCTTTGAATATTGGCAGCAATGTGGAAAGGAAGGCTTCGTAGACTTCGTCAATAGGAATGATATCATAGGGATTTTGCAGGTTCCGGCTCAATTGCACAGCATCGTTTATGCTGTGTTCTGTTGAGTATGGGGAGGGCATTAAGATGGCCCTAACATTTTTTGCGCCCAAAGCTTCGCAGGCCAATGAAAGCACCACTGCACTGTCTATGCCGCCACTGCTACCTAGGATGGCCTTTTTGAAGCCCATCTTGTTGAAGTAATCACGGATACCACAAATCAAGGCTGCATGTATCTGTGGTATGTTCAGTGTTTCTTCCAGCACCAATGATTTGCCAGCATCACTTACAAAACGATTGGCTGCTTCAATGATGGGTGCATTGATGGTTCCATCATCGTTCAGTTCCACATATTCCAATGCTTCTTCAAACATGGGCAGTGCTTTGCAGAGATTGGCATCCTTATCAAAAATCAGGCTTGCCCCGTCAAATACAATTTCTGTTTGGCTCCCAACTGCATTGCAGTAGAACATGGGGAGCTTGTACTTGAGTACATTTTCCTTGATGATGTTTTTCCGGTCTTCATCATGCCTATAGTCAAATGGACTGGCTGAAAGGTTAACCATGAAATCAGGCTGCTGTTCCATCAATTTATCCATGGGGCAAATTCTGTACAGTGGGTTGTCGCCGAGGTTCCAAATGTCCTCACAGATCGTCACAGCCAATTTCTTGCCCTTAAACTCCACTATGTTCCAATCGTAAGATGGCTCAAAGTAGCGGTACTCATCAAATACGTCATAAGTAGGGAGCAATGTTTTATGTATTTCTGCTTTTACTTCTTTTTCATGGAGGAAGAAAGCTGCGTTGAAAAGGTCCTTTCCCTCTTTTACAAGGTTGCGGGCAGGTGAGCCAATGAATACGCCAATGGTATCGGCATGCTGTTTAATGAGGTCGATGCTTTCATAGCATTTGTTGATGAAATCATCGAATTCCACAAAATCCCTAGCAGGATAACCGCAGACGCTCATTTCACTAAAAATAATCAAATCCCCTCCTTGAGCCTTTGCTTCTTCAATGGCTGCGATGATTTTGGCGGTGTTGCTTTCAAAATTTCCGATATGATAATTCTGTTGTGCTAAGAAAATCTTCATGCTACGAATTTCATGATTTAACTGATAGAAAATAAGTTAAGAATGGAAATTTTATTTTCTTTTACCTGCTCCGTGGGAGAGGGCCAAGAAGCTACCGAAACAAGTTTCTTTAAGAATTTTACCCTTAATTCGTGCCATGAAAAGAGTACCCGTTTTCTTGCTGGTGATTGCTATGGCCTACTCGTGCAGGAACGAGCGGAGGGTCCCTGATGTAGCCAATATAGCTGTTGATATGAAGGTTGCCCGTTTTGAAAAGGATTTCTTTGCGTTGGATACATCGCATTTGGAAGAAGGCCTGCAGCAACTGTTCATGAAGTACAACAGTTTTACCAATGATTATTTGTACAATATCCTTGGATTCCAGCCCTTTCCTGACTCCGTGCTAACTGGCACGAAACAGTTCCTGCTTGATTATAAGCATATCTATGCCGATGCCAGTAAGCAGTTTATTGATTTAACGACCACCAACAAAGGGATCAAGGAGGGTTTCAGGTTTGTGAAGTATTACTATCCAAAATATATACTACCAGATACGTTGGTTACTTATATTGGTACCTGGGATGGAATGATCCTGTTGAGCGATATGTCGAGCATGTGCAATATAAAAAGAGATGGCAACAAGCTGTGTATTGGCCTGCAATTGTTTATGGGAAAGGATTACAGCGTGTATAAAGAGCCCGGTTTCAGGAACCTGTATCCTGATTATATTTCTAGGAGATTTGATAGGGAATACATTCCTGTGAATGCGATGAAGGTGATAATAGATGATATGTACCCTACTCAATCTGTTGGTCAAACTTTGATTGAGCAAATGGTGGAAGCGGGGAAACGATTATACTTACTGGATGCTTTTCTGCCCAATGCGCCGGATACTTTAAAAACAGGTTATACTTTGGAGCAATTGAAAGGGTGCTATGAAAACGAAAGCAATATTTGGGGGCTATTCGTAAACAATGACCTACTTTTTACTACGAATCCTGCATTGATGAAAGACTATATGAACGATGCCCCTAACACAGCCGTACTTGGTGAAAAGTCGCCTGGTATGATTGGCCATTTTGCTGGCTGGCAGATTGTGAAAAAGTGGATGCAGAAGAATGAAAAGAAGACCTTGCCAGAGCTGATGAAGACGCCGCCAAAGCAGATTTTTGAGGAGAGCAAGTACAAGCCGAAATAGGAAAAGCTGAAGGAAGTAGGTAATTGGAGTTGTTAATGGGCCTAATTCATTTTGAAGGGTGCCACCAGTTCAAAAGGGGGGATTTTTACTTCAAAATTCAGTTTATTGTTTTGATTCAGCATGGTATAATGCCCTTGCATCCTGCCCATTTCTGTTCTGAGATTGCAACCACTTACGTACTGGAACTGTTCGCCAGGTTGCAGTATGGGCTGAGTGCCCACTACACCTTCACCCTCCACTTCCCTCTGTTCGCCATTGCTGTCGAAAATGAACCAGTTCCTGTGGAGCAACTGAACCGTGAAATTGTTATGGTTCTCTATGGTAATGCGGTAGGCGAACATGAATTCATGGCTTTGTGGATTGCTGTAATCCGACTGGTAGAATGTTTCCACACTGATTTGTATGCCTTCTGAAATTTTAGTAACCATAGGTTTATTGTTGCAGTATAAAGATAACGGATTCTACCGTTCAAAAGTATTGATTGGGATTCGCTTCCGGCAAGTCCAGCTTTTGGCAGGTAGGCGGCCGATGATGGTCATGGTAACGTTTTGAAGATTATTTGCTTGCAAATGATTTCTTTTTGTCACGAATTTTACCAATGGCACGAGTAAAATCAATTGTGTTATTTTATGCAATCGAGGTTAAACTGCCATTCTCAAGGAACTTAACTACTCTCTTTCTTTAATCCCCCAAAGCTCCCTAGTACCAAATCGCATGCTGCAAAACTTTTTTAACTGATAGGGAACTGTGCTTCCATCGACCTATAAACAGTCAAATATTTGAATTCCTGAAACTTTCCTTCACTTACTTTTGCCGTGCAAAAACTATAGAACCTATGACAAAAATTGCAGTGGCAAAAGGTGATGGTATTGGGCCGGAAATCATGGATGCAGTACTCAGGATTTTTGATGCGGCCAAAGTTCCGCTGACATACGAAGTAGTGGATATGGGCAAGTGGGTGTTTGACAGGGGGTACAGCAATGGCATGACAGCCGAGGCCCAACATGCTATTGAGAATCTGGGCATCTGTTCAAGGGCCCAATGGAAACACCCAAGGGAAAGGGGGTGAAAAGCATCAATGTTACTGCACGTAAAACATGGAACACCTATGCCAACAAGCGGACCTTTCAGACCCTGCATGGTGTGGATACGGTTTTTTCCAAAGCTGGCATACCAATAGATATCACCATTGTCCGTGAAAATATTGAAGATACCTATGGTGGCATTGAACATATGCTTACACACGACGTGGCCTTGAGCAGGCGGTTCATTACCCGTCCGGGCAGCACGCAGGTTATCAAGTATGCTTTCGAAATGGCGAAGAAGAAGGGTGCCTCAAGGATTACCTGCGGACACAAGGCGAATATCATGAAGATTACGGATGGCCTATTTCTGGAAGTATTCTATGAAGTGGCCAAGGAGTATCCTGAACTGAAAGCAGACGATGTAATTGTGGATGACCTTTGCATGAAGCTGGTTACACGTCCCGACCTTTTTGATACGGTTGTACTGACCAATTTGCAAGGAGACATTGTGAGCGACCTTTGTGCCGGCCTGGTTGGTGGCCTTGGCTTTGCCCCATCTGCCAATATTGGCGACCATATTTCCATTTTTGAAGCGGTGCATGGTACGGCCCCTGATATTGCAGGGAAGAACATTGCCAACCCAACGGCTCTGTTGTTGAGCGGCATTGGTATGCTGCAACATTTGGGTATGTTGGAAACGGCGAGTGTTATTGAGAACGCCTTGCTTTATACTTTGGAAAATGGGGTGCATACGGGCGACTTCGGTAACAAGTCAATTCCCGCTGTAAATACTACGGTTTTTGCGGAGGCTATCATTGAGAATTTTGGCAAGAAGCCACAACATAATCCGAAGGTTGACTTGGGGGATGTAGCAAATACCTGTTCGGTTTATCATTTGGACAAGAATCCCATGCTGGAAAGTGTGGAGGGCAGCGAGGAGAAGATAGTCGGTGTGGACATGTTTATTGAAAGCAATGTGCAGCCGGAGGAGATTGCCAAGAAATGCTTACGCCATGCAGGAGTGAAATTCAAATTAGTGAACATTAGCAATAGGGGTACACAGGTTTGGCCAACAGGTAGCCGGTTTACCAATTTGGTAAACCAGTACAATGCACGTTTCGAAAGTTTGGATGGAGAGGCACTTAACCAGCAGGACATCATTGGATTGTATGTTAGCCTAAGTGGTGATTTCAAGATTTGCAGTTTGGAACTGCTGAATGCATGGGAAGGGAAGAAGGCTTATTCTTTGGCACAGGGACAGTAAATGACCTTAAGATTAGTGGTTTGGAATTTGTATTGTTTGATTTAACAAAACATTCCCAGCTACGGAGTATACCAATTCGTTTATCTTTATTCTACTAATAAAAAAAATATAATGGACGAAAGAAGAAAATACCGCATCCTTTTATGCGAAGACGATACAAACCTTGGCATGGTGCTTAAAAACTATTTAGAACTGAACGATTATGAAGTGGTGCTTGAACGTGACGGGAGGCTTGGCCTAGCTGCCTTCCAGCGTGAGAAGTTTGATTTATGCCTGCTGGACGTAATGATGCCCAATATGGACGGCTTTACGTTGGCGGAAGAAATCCGTGATGTGGACCCGGATATCCCCCTGTTTTTCCTGAGTGCCAAAACCATGAAGGAGGATATTATTTCAGGCTATAAACTGGGTGCCGATGACTATATTACCAAGCCGTTTGATAGTGAGGTGCTGCTGCTGAAAATCAAGGTAATCCTTAAGCGGAATGAAGAGGAAACGCGTATCAGTGAGAACATTGAATTTGATTTGGGCATTTACCATTTCAACCCCAAATTGCGTGAGCTTACACATGAGGGGAGGACGCAGACACTATCGCCAAAGGAAAATGACCTACTGAAAATGCTGGCCGAACATAAGAATGACCTGTTGCCCCGTGAGCGGGCCCTGAAGAAAATCTGGGGCAGTGATACCTATTTCAATGGCCGCAGCATGGACGTATATATTGCAAAACTCCGTAAGTACCTGAAGGATGATGCACATATTGAAATTGTGAATATCCACGGTAACGGTTTCAGGTTGGTGGCACCATAAATGTAAAACTTTCGGAAGACCTCGACCCCGGGTCAGTAGTACAAATTAATCTATATAGCGAAGCAACCTGTTAAGGTAGCTTCGCTTTTTTATTTCAGAGACTGTCTAAAAACGGTTCAGCATAATCCTTATAGCGGATAAATGGACAATCGCCACACTTGTATTATTCAGGCGTTCATAGTGCCTGCGTTCCAGTAGGTTCCTGTCAAATGTTGGATAACAGTTCCCCTCCATTCATCATATTGCCCATGGCAGGCCACTTATATGTACCAAGCGGAATAAACCGCATTGCTAAAAAGCGATGGGCCGAACATTGCAAAAAAACACGACAAAAAAAATGACACAAAAAAAATGACACATTTTGAAATGTGTCAAAAAAAGTGTGTCATTTTTTTTGAAATTTTTTTATGACTCTCTGGGAGAGGGAACTATATGAGCATCAGTCAAATTAGAGAGGAAATGGGTTTCAGCCAGCAGGAACTGGTAATCCCAAAAAATCGGGACAGACGTGGCCAAAAAGGCAGGTATTATGAATTGGCACGAAAAGGAACAATGGTAGTTTCAGATTCTATTTTTAAACAGCTTCTCAGGATTTAGGCATATGGAGAAGATTTCCTTAGGGATTGGACTGGAACGGCCTAATCCGTAAGGGTTCTCGTACCGCTTGAGGATTAACCTTTCGTCCTAAAATCATGTTTTGCCAATTGCATAACTATTAACTTAGCCGCCTCTAAAATTACTTCCAACATGAAAAAATTATTTGTGTCAATGGCATTGCTGCTTACCCTGTTCCGCAGCTATGCAGATGAGGGTATGTGGCTCCCCATGCTACTGGGCCAGCAGGTGTACAATGATATGGTGAAGCGTGGCCTGAAGCTGAAGCCCGAGCAGTTGTACAGTATCAACAAATCATCTTTGAAGGATGCCATCATCATATTTGGTGGGGGCTGTACGGGTGAGATTGTGAGCGATCAGGGCCTTGTTTTTACGAACCACCATTGTGGTTACGATGCCATCGCTAAGGCATCAACCGTTGAGGCTAATTATTTGAGGGACGGTTTCTGGGCGAGTGACAAGAGCAAAGAAATTGGTGGCAATACCTTATCGGTTAAGTTCCTGAACAGAATTGAGGACGTTACGAAGAAGGTGATGGATGGACTTGGCAATTTGTCCGGTGCTGATAGGGCGAAGAAACTTGCGGAAATCAATGCTGATATTATCAAGGGTGTTGTAAGTGAGGATGAATTCAAATCGGCTGTTGTGGCGAGCATGTTCAAGGGCAACCAGTATTTCCTGTTTGTGTACGATGTGTACAAGGATATCCGTTTGGTGGGCAATCCGCCAGAAAGCATTGGCAAATTTGGTGGGGATACGGACAACTGGGAATGGCCCCGCCATACAGGCGATTTCTCCGTGTTCCGTGTGTACATGAACAAGGATGGCAAGCCAGCCAAATACGATGCGGCCAATGTTCCATTGAAGCCCAAATACTATTTGCCCGTAAGCATCAAGGGGTTCAAGGATGGTGACTATAGCATGATCTATGGCTACCCGGGCGGTACCAACCGTTACGAAACTTCCTATGGTGTTAAACTGGCCACTGATATTACCAGCCCTGCTTTGGTGAACCTGCGTGATGTTCGTTTGAAATACATGTTCAACGAGATGAAGGGCAGCCCTTCAGTGAAATTGCAGTTGGCTTCTTCTTATGCGAGCATAGCCAACTACTGGAAATTCTTTGATGGGGAAACCAAACAGTTATTGAAGTATGATGTGTATGGACAGAAACAGAAAACCGAGGCAGACTTTATTGCTTGGGCAAAGGGCAAACCTGAGTACGAGAATATATTCAGCAGTTATGCTAAGAATTATGATACGTGGATACCCTATGCAAAAGAGCGCCAGTATTTAATTGAGGGCATTTTGGGTTCCCCTGCTTTGAGCCAAGCTTCCAGTTGGATTGGCCTGGAAACACAGTTGATGAAAAAGGATTACAAGCCCGAAGACATCAACAAGGCCGTTGCTGCCGCCGATGCAGCAAGAAAGACTTTCCTAGCTGGAGAAAATAAAAAAAGTGACCAGAACATTGTGGCCATGGTAGTGGCCATGTTTTATAGCGATGTGGATAAGGGCCAGCATCCGCAAGGCTTCTATGAAAACCTGTTCAAGACTTACGGTGATATAGAACAGAATCCTTACAAGATGTTTGCGGCAGATGTATTTGCCAATTCCATGCTGTTTGATGATGCCAAATGGAAGGCATTTATGGATAAGCCAAATGCGGCAGACCTTGCAAAGGATCCTGCATTCAAAGCTGCCAGTGCTTTTGTGAAAAATTACAATACCAATTATGCGCCTAAATATGCTGCCTTTATGAACACCAACAATGATCTGGGAAGGCTGTACATGAAGGGACTATTTGAAAAGGAGCCCACCAAAATGAATGGCACTTACCCTGATGCCAATTTTACCATGCGTGTTTCTTATGGTAATGTGAAGAGCTACGCTCCGAAGGACGCAGTGAAATATGATTTTGAGTGTACATTGAGTGGCGTGATGGCAAAATATGTTCCGGGTGATTATGAGTTTGACCTGCCAGCGAAGTTTATTGACCTCTACAAGGCAAAGGATTTTGGTCAATACGTTGACAAGAAACTGAACGATGTGGTGGTGACCTTCATTACGACCAACGATATTACCGGTGGCAATTCCGGCTCACCAGTGATTGATGCGAATGGTAATTTGATTGGTCTTGCTTTTGATGGCAACTATGAAGCATTGAGCCATAAGTTGGCTTTTGACAAGGACCTGAACCGTACCATTTGTGTGGATGTACGTTATGTGTTATGGTGCATTGACAAGCTGGGCGGCGCAAAGCATATTGTGGATGAGTTGACGCTGGTGAGGAAATAGTAAAGAGCATGTAAAGTTTATAAAGTAAAGCAGCCTGGAATTCCAGGCTGCTTTATTTTATATGGGAATTTTTTGTGGATAGGGACAGGTGAATATGAGCTTCAATTTATACTGCAGCTCTGGCGATGGCCGTTATCAATCCTAATTATTCTTCCTCCTTTTTATCCACTGTCCTAGCTTTCTGCAACTTCGTTTTGCCGAACCTGTTCTTCACATCATCAATGGCTTTGTAGAGATTGTTCTTTTTTTCTGCATCATCAAATAGGCTGGCCTGCACTGCATGGTTGGTGAGCTCACTTAAGCGGACACCCAATAAGCGGATGGGCCTGCCCTTGCGCCAAAGTTTATGGAATAAGGCAATGGCTTGTGGTATCAGTTCATCATCGCGTAAGGTGTAATCAATACTGGTTTGCCTTGAGGTTGTTTCAAAGTCTGGATAGCGGATCTTTACTGCAATACAACCGCAGAGCTTTTCGTCCTGACGTAGTTCATGGGCTATTTTTTCGGTCATGCGTACCAGTTCCTTCAATAGGCTCTCCACATCGCTGATGTTCTCCTCAAATGTATTTTCGGTACTGATGCTCTTAGCTTCGCGGTAGGAGCTTACTTCACTTGTTGAAATGCCCTGTGCCTTCCTGTACAGATCGGTTCCCCATTTGCCCAGTTCTTTCTCGAGGTATTTTTCATCATGTTTCAGAATGTCACCGATTAAGTGGATGCCCATTGATTTCAGTTTGATAAAGGTCTGCTGGCCCACACCGGAGAATTTGCTCACTGGCAATGGCGCTAGGAACTCCTTTTCCCTGCCTGGTTGAATGAATAGATAACCATTAGGCTTGGCTTCATCGGTAGCAATCTTTGACACCATCTTATTGCTGGATAATCCAAATGAAATGGGCAGTTGCGTTTCTTCGGTTATTTGCTTACGTAAATCGATGGTCCATTGGAATGGGTCAAAATAAGTGTCCATACCTGTTAGGTCTATGTAGAACTCATCAATGCTGGCTTTCTCAAATAGGGGAGCTTTGGATGCAATGATGTCCGTAACCCATCTTGAATACCTGCTGTACTCACCCCTGGTTCCCCGCAGCAGAATGGCCTGTGGGCAAAGTTGCATGGCTTGTTTCATGGGCATGGCACTTCGTACCCCAAATACCCTTGCTTCGTAGCTGCAGGTGGTTACTACCCCCCTATCCCTAGAGCCTCCAACGATTACAGGATAACCTTTGAGTTCAGGGTGGGTCAATAGCTCCACGCTAACAAAAAAGGAATCCAGATCGAAATGGGCAATATAGCGTTGTGGCTGGGACATGTATTGCAAGATAGAAATAGTTTTTTCTACTGGACACCGAATAGTAGCAGGTATAGCCTATTCCTGATTGTTGCACCCAACCTTCAAAAAAGCATATTATGCCAACAAGCATTATTGTAGCTAATGAAAATTTTCGCAGCAGAATTGAATTTTGCTTAAGCCGCAATGGCCTAATTCGTCAAACTTCTATTGCTAGATCTTTTAAGCCGTCCATATCTATGATGCTAATTTGTTTCCCTGATACTTCAATCATCCTGGTTTTGCAGAGTTCAGTTATTACCCTAAAAACTGTCTCATAAGTTGCGCCTATGTAGGATGCTAGATCTTGCCTGCTCAATAGTATATTAATGTAGCCTTCATTTGAGACACCAAATTTTTCATGTAGCGTGAGAATTCCATTAACAAGCCTTCCCTTTACAGACATGTGTGCCAAGTTTCTCATTTTTCTCTCGGATATCTTAAGCTCTTCAGCAAAAAACATCATTAATTGATACATGAAGTCATGATTTACTTTTAAAGAGGAGAGGAAAAAATCCAAGGGTAAAAAACAAACAGTACAGTTTTCCAGGGCTGTTGCGGAAATTGGATAAATAATATCCTTTCCTAAGCCCCTATGGCCAAAAATGTCTCCTTTTTTGGCAAACCTTATAATAAGTTCCTTTTCATCCCCCCATTTTTGATGTACTTTGACAATACCCGTATAAACGAAATAAATTCCGGTCATCAGTTCACCTTCCTTAAAAATCACCTCTCCTTTGGCAACTTGGATGTTTTGTTTGCTGCTCTCTATCAATGGTGTCCATTCTGGTAGGCATAGCCTACAAAATAGGCAGCTTTTCAAATCACAGTTTTGCTTGCTTTTCTTCATGTAGAATTGTTACTCCTTTACTGATTAATATCCTATTTCTTGGTTTCCCTGTTAAAGTATATAAAAAAATATGTGAGATATTTCTGTCCAAATGTCACAAATATTGAACTATTATCACTAAATTTATGATTCAAATCATATTTTAAGTAGATTAATGGTTCTTTTTTGACTTAAAAATATTGAATGAATAAAAATATAATTTGATTGTTTGCTGCAATTTTTTCACTTTTTAAAACCTGCGTATGAAAATTGTAGTTATTGGAAATGGCATGGTTGGCTACAAATTTTGTGAAAAATTGGTTGCCAAGCAATCAAACCAGCACAAAATAGTTGTTTTTGGAGAAGAAATCCGCCCTGCATACGACCGTGTTCATTTAAGTGAATTTTTTGCAGGAAAATCGGCCGATGACCTTTTGATGGCCACGGCGGATTGGTATTCTGAAAACAATATCCAGCTTTTGCTTTCTGACCCCATTATCCATATAGACAGGGCCAATAAGAAAATTACTTCCCATCACGGCCTGGTTGAGGACTACGATATATTGGTACTGGCCACAGGTTCTGCTGCTTTTGTTCCCCCAATTCCTGGCGTGGAAAAACAAGGTGTATTTATATATAGGACTATCGAAGATTTGGAATTGATGACCGCTTATGCCAAAAAAGCAAAAACTGGGGCAGTGATTGGCGGGGGCCTATTGGGATTGGAAGCTGCAAAAGCCATGTTGGATTTGGGTATTGTCGATACTCAGGTTATTGAGTTCGCCCCACGATTAATGCCAAGGCAAATTGATGATGCCGGTTCCAAAATCCTCCAGCATAAACTGGAAAGCCTTGGTCTGACCATCCATACCAATAAAAACACTTCAGCTATTTTGGGTGATGATCGCATAACAGGTATGCAGTTCACGGATGATACACAAATTGATGTGGACATGCTGGTAATTTCTGCTGGCATAAAACCAAGGGATGAACTGGCAAAACAAGCCGGTTTAGCTGTAGGTCCTCGTGGTGGCATCATGGTAAATGAACAGTTACAAACTTCCGACGAAAATATTTATGCCATTGGTGAATGCGCCCTGTACAATAATATGATTTATGGGTTGGTAGCCCCTGGTTATGAAATGGCAGATGTGGTGGTGGCAAAATTGACTGGCGGAGAAAAAACTTTCACTGGTTTTGACATGAGTACTAAACTAAAACTCATTGGTGTGGATGTGGCCAGTTTTGGAAATCCATTTGTTGCTTCAAATGAAGGCAGGGCAATTGTTTTGGAGGATACACATAAAGGCATTTATAAACGTATCAACATCAGCAATGATGGTAAGGAATTATTGGGTGGAATATTAATTGGTGATGCAGATGCTTATAATATGCTGTTGCAAACATGCAAGAGCAAAGTGGTGCTTCCTCCAAATCCCGAAGACATTATTTTGGGTTCAAGGGGTGGAAGCGAGGCTTCAGAAGGTGCTGGCGTGGCCAGCCTTCCAGATGATGCTTTGATATGCAGTTGCGAAGCCATTACTAAGGGAATGATTTGTTCATCAGTAACAGATGCTGCTTGCGAAACTGTGGATGCCATTAAGAAATGCACCAAGGCAGGAACTGGTTGTGGCGGTTGTGTTCCAATGATAAAAGACTTGATGGTCCACACTATGAAAACACAGGGCAAATATGTACGCAATGTTTTGTGTGAGCATTTCGATTACAGTCGCCAAGAGTTGTTTGACCTAGTGAAACTAAAAGAACTCAAAACTTACGATGAAGTATTGAATGAATTGGGCAAAGGCGACGGCTGCGAATTGTGCAAGCCACCTGTTGCCTCCATTCTTGCAAGCTTGTGGAATGAATTGATTTTGGCTAAGGGAAATGATACTGCTCAGGACAGCAATGATAGGTTCTTGGCCAACATTCAAAAAGGTGGAACCTACTCCGTTGTACCAAGAATTCCAGGAGGAGAGATTACCCCTGATAAATTAATTGTGATTGGAAGCGTTGCTAAAAAATACAATCTCTACACAAAAATTACGGGTGGTCAACGTATCGATTTATTTGGGGCGCATTTAACTGATTTGCCGAATATCTGGCAGGAATTAATTGATGCTGGTTTTGAAAGTGGCCATGCTTATGGCAAGAGCCTGCGTACCGTAAAGAGCTGTGTAGGTAGCACTTGGTGCAGGTTTGGTTTGCATGATAGTGTGAGTTTTGCCATTGAAATTGAAGAGCGTTACCGTGGACTCCGTTCTCCACATAAATTGAAATCTGGTGTCAGCGGCTGCATACGTGAATGTGCAGAAGCGAAGAGCAAGGACTTTGGCATCATTGCTACAGAAAAAGGTTGGAACCTTTTTGTATGTGGTAATGGTGGTAGCAAGCCTCAACATGCCTTGTTGTTGGCAAGTGATATTGATAGTGAAACCTGTATTAAATACATTGACCGTTTTCTCATGTTCTATGTAAAAACTGCAGACCCTTTAACACGCACTGCAACATGGCTTAACAAGATGGAAGGCGGGATAGATTACTTAAGAAATGTGGTGGTGAATGATAGTCTGGGAATGGCCGCTCAATGGGAAACAGAAATGAAACTGCACGTGGCCACTTATGAATGTGAATGGAAAGCTGCTATTGAAACACCGGAAATCCGCAAGCGTTTCAGCCATTTTGTGAATGCACCAGAAGAAAAAGACCCAACGGTGAAGTTTGATGAAATGCGTGAAATGAAAAAAGCGAAAGAATGGAAGTAGAGCCCCCCTATCCCCTGAGGGGGGAAATGGAGAAGATGATGGAGAGGGTTGGGTGATTTTTTGGGGACGAGCAGTAGGATAAGAATTAAGCTGCAGTGGCGTCGCACACTTGTACCGCATAACATTATTCAACATCCAATATCCTTAGAAACACTCTTGCCAAATAAACATTTCCTCGTCCCCCTTTAGGGGATAGGGGTCTCTAACGATTGCTTGTCATAATTAGCAGTAACCCCAAAGCTATTATTATGACAGTAGAGAAAATCTTAACCTGGTTTTACGCTTGTAAAACAACTGACGTTCCAGAGAATGGCGGCGTGTGCGTAAAGTACAATGATGAACAGATTGCGCTGTTCCATTTTACACGCAGGAACGAATGGTATGCCACACAGAATGAATGTCCGCATCGCCAGCAAATGGCCTTGAGCCGTGGCATGATTGGTTCTCAGAATGGTGAGCCCAAAGTTGCCTGCCCCTTCCACAAAAGAACTTTTTCATTAATTACTGGCGAATGCTTGAGCGATGATGAATGCTCCATCAAAACTTATGAAGTGAAGATAGAAGATGGCAATGTATTCATTGCTGTGGAAGAGTAAGTGCGATGTCAACCTGGGGCCCTCGAAGGCGACTCGGCTTTCAATAATCGGTTCCGACGAGCCTGCCTGCCGGTAAAGGCAGCCTCAACCTGATATCATACATCTCAAATCATACATCAAAAATATCTCCTCACCCTAAACCCAACTGCATGAAACTAAACAAACAACACAACGAAAGCCTCTAACGATTCTGCCAAATGAAAAACCCCGGCCTGACTTGGACATCTTACCGGGGCGAATGATCTCAAATTGACTTACAATCTAAAACCAAAACAAAACTATGAGTAAAAATCTTAAAAAACGCTTCTTGTTTACATGCTTGACTGCATGTATGGTTTGCTGTTTTACAGCCAATGCTCAATTTACTTTAAATGGTCAGTTGCGCACAAGGACTGAAGTAAGAGATGGCTTGGGGAATTTGGTACTGAAAGGTTCCAAAGCAGCAGCGTTCACCTCACAACGTACCAGATTGATTTTTGGCTACAAATGGGACAGGTTAACCTTTGGTGCAACTGTTCAGGATGTACGTGTTTGGGGACAGGATGCATCGACCACCACCAACAATGATGGTTCAAAACTAATGCTGCATGAAGCTTGGGCAGATTTGACCCTTGCCAATAAAGCAGATACCACCATCAAGTTCAAGCTGCTTGATTTGCTATCAATAAAAATTGGTAGGCAAGAATTAGTTTATGATGATTCAAGGTTAATTGGCAACCTTGATTGGTTGCAACAAGGTCGCAGGCATGATATGGCTTTGCTAAAAGCTATGCATAAAGGTTGGCAGGTAGAATTGGGGTATTCCTTCAATCAAAATGCAGATGCATTTGGTTATACAAGCATAGGTTATGTGCCCGGCAACCTGCCTGCTTACATAAAGAACTCTTTGGGCAACTTGGTAATAACGCCAGGTGGTATTGTGCCTTTGGCTGCTGGTGGAAGTGCAGGCAACAATAGTTCCTTGGCTGGTACGCCTATTTATGCAAATCCCCCAAGCACCAATGCTGCCAATCAGGATTATAAATCATTCACCAGTTTGTATATAAGCAAAAAATTCAATCAAACCAAGTTGTCGTTTTTATTCTTCAACGACAATTTCGGTAAGTACAAATTGGATTCTATTGGCACTCCAACTGCTGGTTATGTTTATGGAAGAAGGTATGTGGCATCAGGCAGCACGGATGCTTTTGATTATTCAGGATTGAGAACAAGGCTTACTTATGGTTTAATGATTAACCACACTTTGGGCAATGCGTCAGGTTTTGGGAAGATTGCCCTGCAAGCTGCTTATTACAAACAAAGTGGCAGCAATAGGGATGGAGGAGATTTGGACGCTTATCATTACAATGCACAGCTTACGTATCAAAAAGGAAAGTTTAGCGTTACGCCTGGTATAGATGTATTGAGTGGCAATGATGCTGTTAGCCCTTCTAGCAAGGACAATCGTTTTGATCCCTTATATGGAACGCCACATAAGTTTTGGGGTTATATGGACTACTTCTATGTAGGCACTGGTTCCCCTGCTGGTGGATTGAACAATCTTTACTTCAAAACAAAATATGCCAGCAACCTTTTGTCCTTGGGTGTTGACCTGCATAGTTTCAAGTTGAACAAAGACATGAAGAAAGGCGATGGTACTGTTATCAACAAGTATTTGGGAACAGAGGTGGACCTATTGCTTTCATACCAAATGAACAAGTTCACCAATGTGGAATTGGGCTATGCTTTCATGAACGCATCTAACAGTATGCCTTTTGCAAAAGCGCAG
>JAHEZD010000017.1:0-45127 GCA_023251255.1 Chitinophagaceae bacterium | reverse complement strand
ACAACAGATGCAGTGGCAGATACCTATCGAAAATCAGGTACATGGTTTTATGCCATGCTGAAATTTACACCTGACTTTTTCTATACCAAACCAGTTGCCATCAAACAATAACCTTAACTCCTAAAACTTATACTATGTTCTCTTCCATCATAAAAAAATCAACAGTAGTTGCCTTGCTGGCAATGCTGTTTACAATGGCTACCTCGTTTAGGTTGAATCCCAATACACCTATAAAGAATGTTGCAGGTGCAGCTGGCAAAAAAATTAAGCTAGGCTTCATTCCATTAACGGATTGTGCCCCATTGATTGTGGCAAAAGAGTTGGGGCTTTTTGCAAAATATGGCGTGGATGTGGAGCTTGAAAAGGAAGCTTCATGGGCCGTGGTAAGGGATAAAATTTTAAATGGCGAAATAGACGGTGCCCATTGTTTATTCTCCATGCCCTTCTCTGTTTACACAGGCATTGGCGGAAAGGCTGGCAGCGAAATGAAGATTGCCATGGTGCTGAACAACAATGGTCAAGGCATTACGCTATCAAAAGATTTTTGTGGTCTGGTTGGCTTTAAAGAAGTGGGCAAAGTAGCCGCTGCTGTCAAGAATGTGCAGAGCCGCAAGGAAGTCACTTCGCTATGACTTTCCCTGGAGGTACGCATGATATATGGTTGCGTAACTGGATGGCTGCTGCAGGCATCAATCAAAAATCTGTTGGTATCATTACCATCCCCCCTCCACAAATGGTAGCCAATATGAAGGTGGATAACATGGAAGGCTACTGTGTTGGCGAACCTTGGAACGGTGTTGCTGCTTCACAAAATATTGGCTTCACACATATTGCTTCGCAGGATATCTGGAAGAACCATCCTGAAAAAGCTTTAGTGGTAAACAATGCCTTTGCTGCAAACAAGGAAGACCTGAAAAAAGTAATGAAAGCTATCATTGAAGCATGCAAATGGTTGGATGTGATGAGCAATAGGAAGAAGGCTGCAAGCTGGTTGACAAAACCAAATTATGTAAATGCCCCATTGCAAGTGATAGAAGCAAGGCTCATGGGTTCAAACGATTTGGGCTGCGACCTTGGTGTACAAAAGTACAAAGACGATTACATGACTTTCTACAACAATGGTATTGTGAACATGCCCCGTAAATCACATGCCATGTGGTTCATGGCACAGTATGTAAGATTTGGTCTGCTGAAAGCAGAACCTGCTTACAAGGCCCTTGCTGATAAGTTGGTGATGAGTGATCTGTTTGCAGAAGTAGCCAAGGAAATGGCTGTACCAGTACAGCCAGATATGCAGGCTTTTAAAACAACCTATGATGTTTCGTTTGATCCAAACAACATAGCAACTTATTTGAAAACGACAAAAAGATAATGGAGTAGCTGCCAACAGAGGAACATGCATTGAACTTCTGTTGTGCCACACTCCTCTGTACAGTTAGTTATTTGTTCAGCTTTAAGAATAGCGAGTGGCAGGGATGAACCTTCATAACTATCACTCGCAAAATCAAAAAACAAACAACATGAAAAATATTTTCTCCATAAAAACACTCACATCCATCCTCTATTTTTTGTGTGGTATGGCTTTAATGGGCGGTATATGGGAACTGGTTTCCCATCTCACCAAACATGAAATCCCAACACCAAAAGAAACATGGGTGGTGTTTAAGGAAGTGATAAAGAATCCCATGCAGGATGACCCGGATTATAAAGGAATTGGCACTAAACTCATCAGTTCCTTAAAACGGGTTGGTATTGGTTTTGGATTGGGCAGCTTTATTGCTATTCCTTTAGGATTATTGATAGGTTCAAGTAAAATTGCCATGGGCATTGTTAACCCAATGGTACAAATATTAAGGCCAGTTTCTCCGTTGGCATGGTTCCCATTGGGGCTTGCAATCTTTAAAGATTCTCCACAGGCAAGCATCTTCATGATATTCATTTGCTCCTTATGGCCCACATTGTTGAATGCAGCTTTTGGTGCTTCACATATTCCCCAGGACCATAAAAATGTAAGTAAAGCATTTGGGTTCTCTAAATGGAAATATTTAATTAGGATACTGCTGCCCTATAGCTTGTCACATATTGTTACTGGATTGAGGTTGTCTGTTGGTGTGGCATGGATGGTAATTGTTGCAGGCGAGATGTTGAGCGGTGGAATGGGACTTGGCTACTTTGTTTGGGAAGAAGGGTTCAATGGTGGTAGCGTTGCGAAAATTCTGGTAGCCATCATTGTCATCGGCGTGGTTGGGCTGGTGCTTGACAAGATATTCATGGCACTGCAAAAGAAATTTACCTACGCTGTTTAATTTAAAAATACTAACAACGATTTTATGAGCAATACAACTATATCAACCAGCAATCATGCAGTAGCAGATGCCATTCTTGAACCAATCCTGAATCCTGCAAATGCTATTGAAATTGAAAACGTGACAGTAAGTTTCAAAGCTTCCAAAGGTATTTATACTGCTGTACAGGACATTTCATTAACTGTAAAAAAAGGTGAAATCGTTTCGTTGATTGGTCATTCTGGTTGTGGCAAATCAACATTGATGGGCACTATTTCTGGTATGGTTAAGCCAACTGCAGGAACAGTAAAAGCCAATGGCAATGTCATTACAAATCCAGGCCCAGACAGGGGAATTGTTTTTCAGAATTATTCTTTGTTGCCTTGGTTAACGGTCTATAAAAATATTTATGAGGCAGTGGATGCAGCTTTAAGGAATAAATCAACTGCCGAGAAAAAAGAATTGGTTGAAGCCAATCTTAAAATGGTGAACCTATGGCAGCACAAAGACAAACTGCCTGGGCATTTGTCTGGTGGCATGAAGCAACGTGTGGCAATAGCAAGGGCATTTGCCATTAACCCAAGTATCCTTTTATTGGATGAACCTTTTGGTGCTTTGGATGCCTTGACCAAAAGTAATATGCACGTTGAACTGCTGAAACTTTGGAATCTGGACAACCGTGAAAAAACCATCGTGATGGTTACGCATGATGTGGAAGAAGCTATCTTCTTGAGTGATAGGGTTGTGGTAATGAACAATGGACCTGCAGCTACCATCAAGGAAATTGTGGATGTGCCATTGCCAAGGCCGCGTAACAAGAAGGAGATTGTGCATAACGAAGCTTACATGAGCATACACGACAAACTCTTGAGCCTGCTGATTGACAAGTTCTCCATAAACGATATACACTAACAAACCCTATAAGCAACCATCAACTTTATAATTGTACATCATGACCAACAACGCAAACAGCCAGCCACTATCAAAGCTCAATGTCTTCTCCCTGAAAGGAGTGCAGATGAAGACTTTCCACATCACATGGCTTACTTTTTTCTTCTGTTTTTTTGCGTGGTTTGGTATTGCACCACTCATGCCACTGGTTAGTGAGCAATTGCATTTAACCAAGGCACAGAAAGGCAATATTGGGATTGCTGCTGTTAGTGCAACGATTATTGCAAGGCTACTTGTTGGTAGGTTGACAGATAAATATGGCCCGCGAAAAGTGTACACTTGTTTGCTGGTTATTTGCGCATTCCCTGTGATGTTCATTGGCATGGCCCATAGCTACGAAAGTTTTTTATTGTTCCGTTTAGCCATCAGCGTTATTGGTGCATCGTTCGTGTTAACGCAGTTCCATACATCAGTCATGTTTGCGCCAAATATAAAAGGAACAGCCAATGCAGTTGCTGGTGGTTGGGGCAATACAGGTGGTGGGGCAACACAGATTCTAATGCCATTGATTGCTGCTGGATTGGTGGGTGCAGGTATTGTTAGCAAACAGGATAGTTGGAGATACGCCATGATCCTCCCAGGCTTTTTCTTGTTGGTGATGGCCGTGCTTTATTGGAAATACACGAAGGATACACCTGCTGGAAATTTTGATGAGCTTCCTCAAACATCCACAGGTAAAAAGGAGAATACTTTTTTATTGGCAGCAAAAGATTATAGGACCTGGGTACTCACCATTGCTTATGCAGCCTGTTTTGGAGTAGAGATTACTGTTGATAATTTTGCAGCTTCTTATTTCCATGATGACTATAAAGCCAGCCTGATTACTGCTGGTTTATTGGCGAGCATCTTTGGTTGGCTAAACATCTTTGCAAGGGCATTGGGTGGCATTGTGTCCGACAAAGTCGGCAAACGATTTGGGTTCAATGGCAAGGTTAGCTTGTTAACGATCCTGCTATTGCTGGAAGGTTTGGGCATTATGTGGTTTGCACATTCTGGTGGTTTGGTAATGGCCATCATTTCCATGTTCTTTTTTGGTTTGTGCTTGAAGATGGCAAATGGGGCCACTTACAGTATTGTGCCTTTTGTCAATCCGAAAGCTGTTGGAAGTGTGGCTGGAATTGTAGGTGCAGGAGGAAACGTGGGTGCCATGTTGATTGGCTTCTTGTTCAAGAGTATGGCTTATGCAACCGCCTTCTTCTACTTGGGCGCGGTTGTATTTGTTGTGGGTATTATTGTTCTGATAGTAAAACTCATGAACAAAAAAACAGAAGCCAATAGGGTGATTAATGGAGTTGAACATGAAGCAGAAAAATCTTTGGCAGCATAAGGTTTTACAAACTTATAATGCTGTCAGGTTGAGCTTGTCGAAACCGGTTAATGTGAACGGTAACCGCCTTCGACAAAGCTCAGGCTGACGTCCTGATTAAGTAATGGAACTCTAAAAGATACACATTGTCAAAACCATGATTAGGGGACAGAACGATTAAAGATGATTGAAGGGGATTTATTGTCTTGCCATCTGCATGTCTTTTAATCATGGTTATGATAAAAAGTTCAAGAATGCGATATTGTAGAAGACTGCGACACCACTGAAGCTAAACAATAGTGTAAAAAGAAGGAAACATTTTGAATAAACAGGAACACATACATCAAGACGGCATTAAAACTACCTGCTGCTACTGTGGGGTTGGCTGTGGCATTGTGGTTACAAAGGATGCCAATGACCGGGTGCATGTGGAAGGTGATAAAACGCATCCTGTAAATAAAGGCATGTTGTGCAGCAAGGGAATGAACCTGCATTATACGGTGAACGATAGTAGTGACAGGTTGCTGTATCCTGAAATGCGTTATAGTCGAAACCAAGCAAGGCAAAGAGTCTCGTGGGATGCTGCTTTGGAAAGAACGGCTGCTGTATTTAAAACCTTCATCGAAAAATATGGCCCTGATAGTGTGGCATTTTATGCAAGTGGACAGTGCCTGACCGAAGAGTATTATGTAGTGAACAAGTTGATCAAAGGATTCATTGGTAGCAATAATATTGACACGAACAGTAGGCTTTGTATGAGCAGTGCTGTGGTTGGCTACAAGATGAGTTTGGGTGAAGATAGTGTGCCCATTAGTTATGATGATTTGGAACTGGCTGATGTGATTTTTGTAGCCGGAGCCAATCCTGCTTGGTGCCATCCTATTTTATGGAGAAGGGTGGAAGCAGCAAGGGAGAAAAATCCCGACCTGAAAATTATCGTAAGCGATCCACGCAAAACACAAACCTGTTCAATGGCCAATGTTCATTTGCAATTGAACCCTGGAACAGATGTTACGTTACATCATGCCATTGGAAGGTGTTTGATTGAAGATGGCAATATTGATTTTGATTTCATCAATGATAACACAGAAGGGTTTACAAAATACAGCGCTACTGTTTTTGAGCGGACTATAGAGGAAGCTGCAAAGATTTGCGGTGTTGATGAAAATGATATAAGGCTTGCTGCATCATACATTGGTAATGCAAAAGGCTTCATCAGTATGTGGACAATGGGACTTAATCAAAGTGTGATTGGTGTAAACAAGAACCTTTCACTCATCAACTTGAACCTGATTACTGGCCATATTGGAAAGCCTGGCTCTGGCCCCTTTTCATTAACTGGTCAGCCCAATGCCATGGGAGGAAGGGAGGTTGGAGGCTTAAGCAATTTATTACCGGCTCATAGGGACTTAACGAATGAACGGCATAGAAATGAAGTAGAGAAATTCTGGCAGGTTCCACTTGGCACTATTCAACCAAAGCCGGGATTGACAGCAACGGAAATGTTTGATGCACTGAATGATGGCAAGTTAAAAGCAATATGGATTTTATGCACCAATCCGCTTATTAGTTTGCCTGATGTTCGCGCAGCAGAAGAAGGGTTGAAGAAAGCAAAATTTGTGGTGGTGCAGGATATTACCAATAAGGTGGAAACCTTGCAATATGCAGATGTGGTACTGCCTGCAGCTTCATGGATTGAGAAGCAGGGAACCATGACCAATGCTGGTAGGTATGTGGCATTGTTGAATAAAATGGTAGCTGCCCCCGGAGAAGCACTGCCTGATGCAGAAATCATTTGCAGGTTTGCCAAGAAGATGGGGTTTGCTGGCTTTGACTTTGCAGGTCCTGCTGAAATTTTTGCTGAACATGCAGCATTGACCAAGGGAACCAATATTGACATCAGTGCATTGAGCTATGATGTATTGAAGGTAAAGCGTTCTGTTCAATGGCCTTACAATGAAGAAGGCTTAAAGCTTAAGGCTGAAGGCTTAGGACAGAATGCAGAAAGCTATTTGGGCACAGCACGTTTGTTCACCGATAAAAAATTCTATACGCCTTCGCAAAAGGCCATGATTCATTCCTTTCCTGATGCCAATGAAAGCGAACTGGTGAATGATATCCATCCTTTGATTTTAACCACCGGAAGGATAAGGGACCAGTGGCATACAAGAAGCAAGACAGGAAAAGTAAACAAGCTCAACCAGCATATCAGTGAGTCATTTGTAGAAATAAATCCGATTGATGCAGCTAAACGTGATATCAGGGAAAATGATTTGATTGAAGTTTTCAATACCCGTGGTAATGTTAGGGTGAAGGCAAAGTTTTCGAATGATATTAAGGAAGGTGTTGTGTTCATGCCCATGCACTGGGGCAAAATTTTGAATAGCGATTTGAACCGGGCAAACAACCTTACCAACAACTTGGTTGACCCAAAAAGTAAGGAGCCGGATTTCAAGTTCAGTACTGTGCAGGTTTGTTTGTACAAAAAGCCTAGACAAAAAATCATAGTAATTGGTGCTGGGGCAGGTGCCTGCGGTTTTGTAAAGAGCTATAGGGCCTTGAATGTTGAAGATGAAATTGAAGTGTTCAGCAAGGAAAACTTCCCTTTTTATAACCGTGTACTCCTTCCCGATTATATCAGCGGAGCATTGCCTTGGGACAACTTGATCAAGATGAATGATGCCGAGGAAAAAGATTACAGGATTAAGCTGCACCGTGGTGTAAGTATTGAGAACATTGACAAGGCATCCAAGACAGTTATTGATAGCAAAGGAGTAACGCATCATTATGATGTATTGTTGATGGCAACAGGTAGCCGTGCCTTTATGTTGAAAGATATACCCAACATCAATGGTATATTCACTATGCGTAGCAGGAAGGACGCTGATGACTTCAAGAACCATGTGCAGCCATCAAAAGGCAAAGTGGTGATTGTTGGCGGGGGCTTGTTGGGCATTGAACTGGCCGCTTCATTAAAAGAAGTAAATGTTGATGTAACCATCATTCAACGTATTTCACGTTTGATGGATAGGCAGCTTGACCCTTTGGGCAGCCAGTTACTGCACGAAGAATTGACAGCAAGGGATATTGATATTTTTTACAACGATGAGATAGACCGTTTTCTTGGTGATAAAAACATTACTGGCGTTCGTTTAAAAAGCGGTTTGATAATAGATTGCCAAGCAGTGGTCATTGCCATTGGCACTATCCCCAATATTGAAATTGCAAAAGCTGCCGGTATTGATTGCAAACGTGGCGTTATTGTGGATGAATACCTACGCACCAACGATGAAAGCGTTTTCGCTATTGGCGAAATAGCTGAATTCAAAGGCTTCCTTTATGGAATCACTGCGGCTGCTGAACAGCAGGCAGAAATTGTGGCAAGGTTCCTATGTGGCGATATAGCCAAGTTCTACGAAGGTTCATTGCTCATGAACATCCTTAAGTTGCATGGAACGGATTTATGTTCATTGGGTCTCGCAGAAGTGCCCAACAATGACCCTACTTACGAAGAAATTGTGTTTATAGACAAGGCAAAACGGTACTATAAGAAATGTATCGTGCATAACGATAAACTTGTGGGTGCCATCTTGATTGGCAACAAAGATGAGTTCCTTGAGTACCGTGATTTGATCCAGAACAAAATGGAGCTGAGCGAAAAGCGTTTGCAACTGTTGCGTAGTGGCAAAACGGTTGAACCAGTGATTGGGAAACTCGTTTGCAGTTGTGGTAATATTGGTGAAGGAAACATTATCAATAAAATAAAGGAAGGCTGCAAGGATCTGGTGCAGCTATGTCAACTAAGTGGTGCGGGCATGGGCTGTGGCAGTTGCAGGCCAGAAGTGAAAGCCATTTTGGACAGTCATGTAAATGTGTTGAAAAAAGAGGAACTTGTGTAGGTTTTTGTGGGATGCGCAGGGGATATTAGGCTGCAGTTGAGTCACATAGCAGCAAGGGAATAAGAATTTAGCTTCTATCGAAGTGTAGATAAGTGTAGAATCTAGCACGAAGCGTTCAATCGGAACGCCTTGTGGGTAGAAAAACAATAAGCAGAAGTTCATTCGTTCCGTAGGAACGTTTGGTGCAAGTAAAAAATAGGTCCAAAATATTTCGTTTTCAAAAAAATAAAGCCATGAGCCGTTCAACAAAGACAAGGTTGCAAACACCATCGGAATTTCTACACCTAAGCGGTATTGAATACTTCCAATTTGAAGAGGATTTTGTGGAAGAAAATGTGCGTTGCATACCCATGATTGTTCGTTTTAAAATGGATGCAGCAGGTATTAAGCTGAGGCTTTCGGAATGGAGCAAATTCAATGTGGAAGAAAGGGTGCTGCTTGCCGTAAAGCCTTGCAGTACCATATTGGAAACCAAAGTGTACAATGATTACCTCAATGGGCTGATCTTTAAATACACAGGTACATTGGGTACACCAATGAAGGTTGATATGAACCCGCCTTGGGCGCAACACAACCCAATTACGGAACAGTTGGCAGAAAGGATAAACAAGGAAGGCGTGACATTAAGCATAGGTCAATGGCAGGGCTTGAGCAACCTTCAACGCTTTGCATTATTGAAACTTTGTAGGGAAGGGCATGAAAGTAAAAATTTTATTAAGGCCTTGAAGGAGTTTGAAATTGTAGTTGATGAAAATATGTACGTGCTTTCATAGCTGACCAATGGTTCCGTATATGTACCTGTTTGCCGATAGATAGGAGCGATGCGAATGCGGCTTAATTCTATTCATCTGTTGGTTTACATAAAAAAGAAAATTTGAGTAATACAATCAAAATAAACTTCAAAGGAGGCATCATTTCACCCGGTGATTTGTACAATATCCTTGTGGCTGCAAGTAAGGCGGGTATATTGTATGTGAGTTTTGGGCTACGCCAACAATTGCTCATTGAGATTTCAGAAGAAAGGACCAATATCCTGGTAAAGGAATTGCAATGCTTGGATGTAATGCATGAAGTGAACAGGGATGCGTTTCCAAACATCATAAGTTCCTATCCAGTGGAAGAAGTTTTTATCACCAATACCTGGTTAAGCGAGGGTGTATATAAGGATATTTTTGATGCCATGGATTACCAGCCAAGATTGAAAGTAAACGTGAGTGACAGCAACCAAAGTTTTACGCCCATGCTTACTGGAAATATTAATTGGGTAGCAAGTTCAACCGCACAACATTTCTGGCACTTGTTTATCCGCTTCCCCAAAACAAATACTGTGTACGAATGGCAGCAAATGGTTTATACCAATGATGTGGCAAGGGTTTCAAAAGAAATTGAAGAATTGATTTTTAACAATAAAGACAGGTTCTATGATAACCCCCTAGCTATTGGTGATAACCTGTTTGTTGAATTGGATATGGAGAATTACATCCTGAAGAAAGCTGACGAACCTGCTATGCTACCACAGTTCAACCTGCCCTATTATGAAGGATTGAACAGGTACAACAATAAATTTTGGTTGGGTATCTACAGGAGGGATGAACTGTTTAGTGTAGATTTTTTGAAAGAGCTGTGCAGTATATGTTTGGATACGAAAATTGGCCAGCTATGCAGCACCCCATGGAAAACAGTGATTGTAAAGGGCATCGATGAGAAGGACAAGCATTATTGGAACAGGTTGCTGGAGAAATATCAAATTAACATGCGTCATGCAGCAAATGAACTGAACTTTCAAATTGAAGATAGCTGCAAAGATGGGCTTGAATTAAAACAGCATTTGGTGAAAAGCTTGAACAATGAGGACACAAGGACCTTTGGTGTTTGTATTGGCATAAAGACCAGGATAAAGAGTGAAGTGTTCAGTAGTATCTTGATAAGAAGAAGGCCCTTAATTAAATTTTGGAAATTGGAAGCTTTGTTTGTGTACGATGTATTGTGTGCAAAGGATTTTAATCCGAATGAGAGAACGGGAAATGTGTTCAGTAAAAACAACCCCAAGTTCTTCTTGGCAGAGCAGGTAAGACGTGCCATTGTTAGTTACTATCAACATAGGGCCAACGAAACAGAACTTGTCGTAAGCAAAGAAGTAAAAAAAGAAATAGAGAAACAGAAGCAGGCAATTGAATATGTGTACCAGTGCAAACATTGCTTTAGCATCTATGATGAGCAATTGGGGGAGCCGGAGAATGGCATAGCTGCCAAAACGTTGTTTAACAGTTTGCCGGAAAATTTTGTTTGCCAAACCTGTGAAGCAGGTAAAGAAGATTTCAAGAAGATAGATCTTGCAGAACTTCAGTTACAGGCCATTTAATTCAGCGTGTGAGTTGAAGTTGCGGAAGCATTTTTCTTGGGCTTCTTGAATGGGGATATAAAAGGGATTGATTTGCTCCAGCATGAACTTCATGCTGTACTTATAAAGCTTTCCTGCTTTAACCAATTGCAAGATGGCTGCAAGTGCTTGAGCGGAATAGATGGCACAAAGTGGTTCTGGCTGGTTATTGTTCTTATATAACCAGGCATCAAAATTTTCATATTGCTGTGAAGCAGTCATCAGTTCTTTGATTAATGATGATTCCATCAATGGCATGTCACAAGCAAGTGCCAAAATGCTTTTGTTTGGGTACCGAAGATGCACTGATAGCAGGCCCAACAATGGCCCATGTACAGCAAGCGTTTCGTCATCCACAATTAAATTGGTTGCCGAAAAGAATTGCTT
Organism: Chitinophagaceae bacterium; assembly: GCA_023251255.1. Lineage (GTDB taxonomy): Bacteria > Bacteroidota > Bacteroidia > Chitinophagales > Chitinophagaceae > UBA1930. The sequence continues at coordinate 33,919 of JAHEZD010000017.1, read as the reverse complement.
GTAGTAGTCCAACTGATTTTTGTTTACCGAGAATTGTACAGGCAAATTCTGTTCAGTTAGGATATCTGCTGCAGTGGCTGCCCAAGTTTTGGCATTGGGTTGCAACAGGCCTTTGTCGGTGCCCATTCTGGTACTTTGCCCACCACATAAAACAAGTGCTACCATGAGTGATGATGTTGTTAAAGGAAATGCCAGGTTGAGCCTGCCTTTGCTGGCGGGCAGGCCTGTAGAAACCGGTTTTGGAAAGGCGATTTCATTTTGAAACAGCCTTCGATAAATTCAGTATGACAGCCATCTTATGAATGGATATGCGTTTTGGTATCAGCATGGCCTAAACTCTTTTCTGGAGCAACCACATCACGAACCAATTGTTTCAGTTCCTTTATTTCGATGAAGCCGCCAGTTTCTTTTCTATCAAAAACCTTTGTTCCATTGATGGAAATGATAAAGCTGCCACTTGTTTCACTTGGCTGGAGGCTTACTTCCTTTAATTCATCGGTGAACGTGGTCAGGAACTCCTGGGCCATATATGCTGCTCTTAAAAGCCAATTGCATTTCGGGCAGTATTCAATGGTGATGCTATGTTTCATGCGGCGATATTTTTTTAAAGGTAGGATTATGCTCAAAATAATGGGCGAAATATACTTAGCTGGCATAAGGTGTCCGTAACCCGTTCGTTACCCTATTAATTCGATGGGAAATTGTTTACTTTGCTTCTTGATACCTAAAAATAGTGGAGATGGATTACAATCAATTTTTTGAACAGCGATTAAATCAACTGAAGGACAATGGCTCATACCGTCATTTCCTGGAAGTCAATAAAAGTGCAGCACACTTTCCCCATTTTCATTACCGTAATCATGAAGCTGTGCAGCGTTCTGCCATTAACTGGTGCAGCAACGATTATTTGTGCATGAGTGTGCACGAAGATGTAATTGCTAAACTTACTGCCATCACCCATAGAAGTGGTTCAGGCAGTAGTGGCACAAGGAATATATCCGGAACAACTACACATCATAAGGAATTGGAACAAACCTTGGCTAACTGGCATAAGAAGGATGCAGCTTTGTTGTTTAATGGGGCTTACCAGGCCAATGCCACTGCATTGCAAACGTTGGGCAAGCACATGGAGAACCTTGTTTTTATTTCTGATGAATACAACCATGCGTCCATTATCGAAGGCATGAAAGCAGCGGGCAATGAAAAGAAGATCTATAAGCATAACAATATGCAGCATTTAGAAGGAATCCTGCAAGCCCTTCCAATTGACCAACCTAAAATAATTGTTTTTGAATCAGTCTATTCCATGGCTGGTACCATTGCCCAAGCCAAAGAAATTCTTTGTTTGGCCAAGCAGTACAATGCCCTGACCTACATAGATGAAGTACATGCGGTAGGAATGTATGGACCCACTGGAGCAGGCATTTTGGAGCGTGAAGGCCTGCAGCATGAAGTGGACATTGTAAATGGGACCCTGTCAAAAGCCATCGGCGTTTTTGGTGGTTATATAGCAGCCTCAAAAAACCTGATTGATTTTATCAGGAGCTTTGGCAGCGGATTTATTTTTACTACCTCATTGCCACCCGCTATATGTGCCGCTGCCAATAAGAGCATCCACATTATTCAACGGAACAGCGACCTGCGCAAACAGTTCCATGATAATGTACTCTTGTTGAGAAGGGTGCTGGATGAGAACGGAGTTTTATACACGCCCAATCAATCCCATATAACATGCATCCATATTGGTGAAGCCATTCGTTGCAAGCAATTGGCAGATGATTTATTGAAGTTGCAAGCGGTGTATTTGCAGCCTATCAATTTTCCCACCGTTCCAAAAGGCGAAGAATGCCTGCGCATTATAGTAACTGCTAAGCACCAACCGAAACATATCCATCACTTGGCGTATAGTTTGAAGAAGCTGTTGTACGGGAAGAATGTAGATAACAATCAGGATATTGAGGCCATTGGTTTTACAGATGAGGATCGGGAATTCAGTATGCCAGAAGCTTTTTGAATGCAGGTTAACCTTGGCTCATGCAAGGGCCGAGATTGCTTCCCTCATCGCAATTGACGGCCTTAGCTTACCACTTCACGATCAGTTTCAGGTTCACCAACCTTGGTGTTAACCTATTGGGCAGGGCAAATGTGTTGTTCTGGAAATCCTTTACCAGTTGGTAGCTGATGGTGTTGGCCCTGTCTATCAAATTGAAGACTTCAAAACTTGCCCAGATGCTTTCAAAGTTCCTGAAGGGGGAGTGGCTGCGGCGGTTTGTTTTTTCGGCATCCAATAGTAAGGCACTTAAGCCAAGGTCAACACGTATATAGGGGTCAATGACCAGGGCATTCCTGTACTTGACGCTGCCAGGAATATTGTAGGGCAGATTGCTGCCATAAAGGGTGTTCAGGTAGAGCTTGAAATTCTTGTTGGTGCTGAGATAGTCCTGGAAGAACATACCAAAGGTTACCAGCCTGTCCGTTGGCCTGCGCAGCCAGCCCACATCCACCGTGGTACTGTCAATAGGCTTGTTGTTGGCATCGAGTGTGTAATTTTTGTAGGAATCATTGTTGAGGTTCTCCTGCGTTTTCATAATGCCCACACTTATCCAGCTTTCGGCATCCTTTACAATTTCGCCATAAAGCCTTGCTTCTATTCCGGCAGCATAGGCCTTGGCATTGTTCTCCCCGGAATAGTGGATGCGTACATTGTCTATATCGTAGGGCACCACGTCCCTCATGTTCTTGTAGTAAGCTTCCACGGTTATCTTGGCAGGGGCCGCCAGCATCTTGAAATTGTAATCCAGCCCAAGGCTTGTTTGCCAGCTTTTCTGCGCCTTGAGGTCAGTATTCACCGTGCCATCGTACCTTCTCAGTTCCCTGTAGAATGGTGGCTGGTTGTATATGCCGAGTGCCGCTTTGATAATCACATCCTTCTTCCATTTTCTGGGGATAAAGGAAAGTCCCAAACGCGGCGATAGGAGGAACTCCTTGTTAAGCGTATTGTAGTTGTAACGGAGGCCAAGCTGCATGGTTACATCGGATGAATCCCTGAACTGGATATTGTCCTGCACATAGCCGCTGAAACGGGTGATGTCCAAGTCGGACCTGCTCTTGGTAACCTTGCTCAGTGCCAGGGGGGAGGCATTGTAGGGCAGGGAATAGCCTGCGCTGTCATTGTACTCCCATTCATTCAGTTTATCGTTCACCAACTGCTGCTGGATGCTGTTTCCCCATTGGAAGAAATGCTTGCCCTTGTCGAGGCTGCCCTTGTGGCTGGCCTCCCAAACGGTGATGTCCAATTGGTTCCTGGCGTAGTTCTGGAACACGCCTGCACCAAGGGGATTGTTGATCAATCCAAAGGAAGCGGAACTCCTGTCAAAGTCCCTGTCGCCAAAAAGGTAGGCACCAGTAATATCTATGTTTTCCTGTTCGTTGTTGTTGAAACGGCTCAGCATCCATTTCAGCTTCAGGTTCTTATTGGGCTGGTGGGTGGCCGATAGCCCGAGGAAGTTGGTGGAATAGGCATCTTTTTCCTGCCCGTCAAAATAGATATCCAGCCCCAGGTTGGCAGTGTAAAAAGGGGAGAAGACGGAGGAAGTGAGCTTGCTTTCTTCCGGGAAGAGGGTGAATTTGGTAGCGGAGCTATTGGCAAAGATTTCCAGTTGCAGTTTGCTGCTTGGTGAATAAGTGATGAGTGCCTGTAGGTCGTTGGAAGTGGGTATATAATTGCCCTTGGTATCCTGACTGGCCAGTAGGTTCTTATTGCTCCTGTTCCGCACACCAAAGAGGTAGCTCACTTTGTTGTTGGCAGCAAGGCCCTCGAGGTGGAAACCCTGTTCCAGTAGCCCTATATAGGCGCTGCCACCAAAAGCCTTTGGTTTGCGGTAGGTGATGTCCAGTACGCTGCTCATTTTATCGCCGTATTTTGCTTGGAACCCCCCATTGTAGAACTTCACCCCACCTGTAAGTTCGGGGTTGATGAAGCTGAGCCCTTCCTGCTGCCCACTCCTCACGAGGTAGGGGCGGAACACTTCAAAGTCGTTCACGTAAATGAGGTTCTCATCATAGCTGCCGCCACGCACGGAATACTGGGAAGTAAGCTCATTGTTGCTGCCCACAAAAATCTTGATGAGCTGCTCAATGCCCTGAATGGGGGAAGGGTTCACGCCGGCTTTGGAAGGGTCGATATAGATCCTGCCGGGATCCTTCCTGTCCTTGTTGTTCCTTACGGTTACGCCCTGTATCTGTGCGGTATCCTTTTTCAGCTTGATGGTAATGGTTTCGGTTTCCCCCTCGTTCAGGTATAGGTTCTTCTGGAAACGCACATAGCCAATGGAGGTAAACTCAAGGGCAGCGGTTTTGTTGGGGGTGATATCTATCTTAAAGAAACCCGTGTCGTTGGAAACTGTGCCCCTTTGCTTACCAATGACCTGTATGGATACCCCTGCTAGGGGCTTGTTGTTTTCATCCACCAACTTGCCCTTTACGGTAGCTTTTTTTTGGGCAGATAGGTTGGTAAATATAAAAAAAAGGAAAACTATGGCTAAAATGGACCTCATGAATGAACTTTATGGCGATGAAGGTAGGAATTGGGTGGTGAATAATAATTTGGTATTAAAAAAATGGAGCCAAAGGTTAAAATGAACTTAATTAATCCGTAATTTGTGCAATCACTAAAATTTTTTGCTATGAAGAGATTATTTACACTATTATTATTGTCAATAACAATTGGGTCCTTTGCTCAGAGCACCCAGCGAACAAATTCGACATTCGGCGCAGGTAATTTAGTGGTTTTCCGTGCAGGTGATGGGAGTGCAGCTTTAACAAATGCAGGTACTGCAGCTTTCTTGGATGAATATACGATTGCGGGGACATTAGTACAATCGATTGCTTTACCCACAACTGCATCTGGGAGCAATAAACGATTGATTTGTAGCGGAACCGCTTCCAGTGAAGGAATGATTCAAAGAAGTAGTGATGGGAACTACTTAACATTTGTAGGTTATGATGCGGCACTTGCCACAGCAAATATAACTAGTTCAACAGCAGCTACTGTGAATAGGATAGTTGGAAGAGTCGGTAGCTCTGGTGTTGTAGATGCGTCTACAGCTTTAACTGATTTTTCCGATGCGAGTAACCCTCGTGGTATTGTTTCTACCAATGGTACAGATATGTGGGGAGTAGGTGGTGCAGGAGGTGTGAGATATTTTACTTTTGGAAGCACAACTTCTACCCAGATTTCTACCACTTCTACAAATATTCGTTCAATTGATATTTTTGGCGGTCAGTTATATATCAGCACTGGTTCAGGTTCTTTGCGAGTGGCTTCTGTTGGAACAGGATTACCTACAACGGCTGGGCAAACAATCACGCAATTACCAAGTTTTCCAACAACAGGTAGCCCCTATCAATTTTGGCTGGCAGATTTAAGTGCATCTGTTGCGGGTCCCGACGTTCTTTATGTAGCTGATGATGCATCTGGAACTGGAATCCAAAAATATTCTTTGGTTGCAGGAGCTTGGGTTTCTAATGGTAGCGTTGCTGTTACAGGCAATGGTGCAAGAGGCATTACTGGATCGGTAGCCGCTTCTGTTGCAACATTATACATTTCAAGTCCGACTAACATTTTTTCTTTGGTTGATGCAACTGGTTACAATGCTACGATAGTAGCAGCTCCTATAAGTATTGTAACAGCCCCAACAAACACAGCATTCAGAGGAATAGATTTTACACCAAGTTCTATAGCTCCATTAACACTTAAAGCTTTCTCTGCTTCTCTTGTTAACGGAAAGGCAAACCTTAACTGGTCAACTACCAATGAGGTAAACGTAAATGGTTTTGCTATTGAAAAAAGCAAGGATGGCAGCAATTTCTCCCAGCTTGATTTTGTGGCTGCCAAGAATGCAACAACAAACACTTATTCTTACACAGATGCTATTGCAGCCACCGGTACAGTTTACTACCGTTTGAAAATGACCGATAAGGATGGCTCTTACAAATACAGCCAAGTAGTGGCCTTGAATGCCAAACAGAGCATTAAATTGGATGTGTTCCCTAATCCAGTAAGCACTACAGCTATTCTTTCCCACACCAAAGCAGACAACAATGCTTCTGTAAAGATTGTTACCGTAGATGGTAAAACAGTTGCTTCGGTTAATGTTCAAGTAGGTGCCACACAAAGCAGCGTGGATGTGAGCAAGTTGGCCCCGGGCAACTATGTGGTGGTATTTGATAATAATGGAACGAAGAGTGTTGCACAGTTTGTGAAGCAATAATCTTAAAGATATAAGACCTATAAGGTTTTCAAAACCTTATAGGTCTATTCCAAGAACAGAAACGCTATCTTGAATAAGATAGCGTTTTTATTTCCCTCAATTGTTTTGTTGTCTTTTATTTATTGGCACCTCGTAGAGCTTGTTGCTTCCTACGGGAAGGATACTACAACTGAATATATAGCTAGCTCAGTGGTATGAAATAATATGTTTTAGCAGGGGAGGCCGTATATATAGGATAGGATTTTTTATAGTGCAGGTCTATACAATAACGTATTTTGAATAGCCCTATAACTCTTTTTATGAAGAAATTATTTATATTGTTGTCTTTTTGTTTAATGACTATCATTTACAGTGATGCTCAAACTTTGCTACTCGAAAATTGCAATTATACAGCTGGCCAAGCATTAACTGATAATAACTGGATACAGATAGGTACAGTTGCAACCAACCCCATAAATGTAGTTTCCCCAGGATTAACCTTTTCTGGATTTTCAGGCTCAAATATTGGCAATGCTGCTGGTTTAACTACTTCAGGTCAAGATATTTATCGGGATGCATCCGCTAGTGCATCCTCTGGAAACATTTATGTTTCTTTTATGATCAATGTTGCTACGGCGCAGGCTGCAGGTGATTATTTCTTTGCCTTGTTGCCAACAACCAGCACTACATCTTTCGCAGCAAGAACGTTTATTAAATCTACAGGAACAGGGTTCCAAATCGGAATAGCAAAATCTACGGAAACACCTTCGTATGCACCTCTTACTTATACCTTTGGCACTACTTATTTAATTGTTGTGCAATACATCTTTGCTGCTGCCACTACCACAGATGACTACGTTTCCCTTTTTTTGTATGATGGATCTATTAACTCTTCGGCACAGCCTTCATCTGTAGCTGTAGCCTTTGGTTTGTCAACAGATGCTGCTTCACTTGGCCGTATTGCATTAAGGCAGGGTACTGCTAGTAATGCCCCTGGAATTACGGTAGATGGTTTTCGTGTAGCACTAAGTTTTTTTGATGTACTTCCACTTACTCTTAAATCATTCAATGCTTCTTTAGTTGGAGGAAAAGCAAACCTTAATTGGTCAACATCTAACGAAATCAATGTTAGCGGTTTCACTATCGAGAAAAGCAAGGATGGAAGTAATTTTTCTGAACTTGGATTTGTTGCTGCCAAAAATGCCACAACAGACACCTACACTTACGCTGATGCAGTTGCAGCAGTTGGTACAGTGTATTACCGTTTGAAAATGACCGACAAGGATGGCTCTTACAAATACAGCCAAGTAGTGGCCTTGAACGCCAAACAAAGTATTAAGTTGGATGTGTTCCCTAACCCTGTAAGTACAACAGCTATCCTTTCGCATACCAAGGCAGACAATAACGCATCTATAAAGATTGTTACCGTAGATGGCAGAACGGTTGCTACAGTTAACATTCAAATAGGTGCCACACAAAGCAGTGTGGATGTGAGCAAGTTGGCCCCGGGCAACTATGTGGTGGTATTTGATAATAATGGAACGAAGAGTGTTGCACAGTTTGTGAAGCAATAATATACAAGACCTATAAGGTTTTTAAAACCTTATAGGTCTATTCCAAGAACAAAAACGCTATCTTGAATAAGATAGCGTTTTTGTTTCCCTCAATTGTTTTGTTGTCTTTTATTTATTGGTATCCAAGTAAGCTTTATTGGGCTTTACAAGCACAGGTGCTTTAACAATGGAACTTCCATTTGCCTTTTTTAATTGTAGCAGTATATCGTTGATCTGGCCCTGCATTTGGTCTATTTTGATAGTCAGGTCTGCAATGGTTTTATTTTTCTGGTCATTCTCTGCGGAGAGTTCCTGAACGGACTTTACAAGGGGAACTACAAATTCTGCATACCGCAGTCCATATAAATCTTTTTCATTCATTGCTTTTTTAACACCGCTGAAATTATAGTTGATGGCAGCGGCTGCCTTCTCTACTTCTTGAGCTATGAAACCAGTCTGAATAGTTGCTTCTTTTAATTTTCTGGATGTCATTTCCGCAGGGGAAAGTGTCCTTTCTTCGGACGATATTATTTTCTCCGCTGCACCTAGGTCAAGGTTATACGTTACGGGATTCAGTTTATTAATGAAAATAAGGCCGGGTACATTTGACTGAATGTTCTTTTTTGTTCTTGCATCAGACAAATTTGTCCAATTGGCATAACCACCAATATCGCTTACACTCGTATTGCCAATGCGTACCTGGTCACTTGTTGTCGTTGCCGCTAGGAAGCCAATGGCCGTAGCATTATAGCCGCCAGTGGCTGTTTGAGCGTATGCGCCCAGTGCTGTGCAATTGCTTTCCCTTATCAATGCTAACGATCCCACTACAGTGGAATAGCTGAAACTGGAACTGAACCGGGCAGCGTAGCCTACCGCCACGTTACTATTGCCCGTTGCATTACCATTAAGTGCACCTGATCCAAAACCTACATTTCCACCTCCTGTGGTATTGTCTGTCATTGAACCTGAACCAAAGGATGCATTGCCCGCTCCTGTAGTATTGTTCATCATGGCAAAATTTCCCGCAGCCGTATTATTGGAACCAGTAGTGGAGAACAACGCCTTATTGCCAAGGGCGGTATTGTAATCACCCAACGCATTTGAATAAAGTGTATTGAAGCCAATCCCAGTATTGCCACCCCCTGTTGTATTGGAAAACAGCGCCTTGCTGCCAACTGCCGTACTGAAATAGTTTCCTGCTGAATGGGTGGTTTGATTGTATAAGGCGGAATCACCAATGGCTACTAGGTTGTGACCATACTGGTTGTTATATAAGGTATGTGTACCAAGTGCGACATTACTAAAGCCCATATAATTAGAATAAAGAGAAGAAAATCCAATGCCAGTATTATTGGAGCCATTATAGTTATTTCCTAAAGACCAACTCCCAATGGCTGTATTATAATTACCTTCCGAACTTTCGCTCATGGCATAATATCCGTTTGCTACATTATAGCTTCCATAATAATTTTCACGCAACGACTCTCTTCCGATAGCAACGTTTGCGAATCCTGATTGGCAAAATGCTAGAGCCTGATTTCCGATTGCTACATTTTCACTTCCAGTTGAGTTATCTTGTAAAGCTGCATTTCCAATTGCAACATTTCCAGAACCAGTAGTATTATTCACTAGCGAGCCATATCCAAAGCCAGTATTATTGGACCCCGTAGTATTACTTGAAAGAACATTAGTTCCAAAAGCACAATTATTAACCCCAGAAGAGCTTAGAGGTAAAGTTTGATATCCAAAACTGGTACTCGTTGTACCAATAAAACCAGATAGAAAACCATTTCTTTTAAAAATCAAATCCTGCGAATTGGTAGTCCCCAAAAAATCACCCGAGGAAATGGAATTTCCTGAAAGGCTCCATTGAGCCTGTGTAGCCATAACCATCATACAGGTAAGTACTGCAAAAAGTGTTTTTTTCATAATTGTTAGTTTTTAAGATGGAAGAATAAAATAGGGAGAGAAAGTAAGGTACAAATTGCCTTTTGCTTTTGCAATAGCTGCAATAGCCCGATAGGACATGAAAAGTGTACAGATATTGGGAATAGATAGAATGAGCAGGCTAGTGCAAAGAGGAAAGTATTTTCCTTGACTTATAGGATTTCCAACCTAGTAAATGGTTCCTGGGGACAAGACCTATAAGGTTTCAAAAACCTTATAGGTCTATTCTGTAATTGCTTATCTATTTAGAAGCTCTTTAACTTGGCAATGGTCTCAGTAGGATTAACAGACCTAAAAACCGTATTCCCCGCCACCAGTACATCAGCACCGGCATCAACGATTGATTGGGCATTGTCCAAGGTAACGCCGCCATCAATTTCAATATGCAGGGGCTTGTTCCTTTCATTGGCCATTTGGCGTAGGGCCTTTATCTTTTCCAATGTTTGGGGAATGAACTGCTGGCCGCCAAAACCGGGGTTCACGCTCATTAACAATACCAGGTCTATATCCTGAACAATATCTACCAATGATGAGATAGGGGTATGGGGATTCAAGGCTACACCAGCTTTCATGCCCAGTGCTTTTATCTGCTGTATGTTCCTGTGCAGGTGCTTGCAGGCTTCTATATGCACGGTCAGGTTATCGGCCCCGGCATGCTTGAACTGCTCCGCATAGCGCTCGGGTTCCTCGATCATCAAATGCACATCACAGACCTTGTTGGTGGCCTTCCTTACAAATTCTATGATCATGGGGCCAAAACTGATATTGGGCACGAACCTGCCATCCATCACGTCCAAGTGGAACCAATCGGCCTGGCTTTCGTTCAGCAGTTGGCAATCGGCTTGCAGGTTCAGGAAGTTGGCACTGAGCAGGGAGGGGGCTATGAGGGGCATGGTATCTTGGTTGTTTGAATGTTCAAAAGTTTAAAAAGTTCGAATGTTCAATGGACCGTGGGCTGTAGACCATGGTCCGTGAGGTTGCGAAAATATCATAAATCATATATCCTACATCATCATTCGATTGATCATTTCAGTCTTTTCAAGGCCTGTTCGGCTTCTTTTAGGTTTTTATCCAAGACCAAGGCACGGTTGTAATTGGTAATGGCGGAGGGTTTGTCGTTCATGGCCTCAAAACATTTGCCCTGCCAATAATAGGCATCTGCATAGGTATTGTTGATGGCCGCAGCTACCTTAAAAACCTTGATGGCCTCATCGTATTTTTTGTCTTCGTAGTAGAGGCTGCCCTTTTCAATATAGTTGTCCATCAGGGTATAATTGTAGTTGATGCTCTTGTCAAACAGGGCAATGGCTTTCTGTTTATCGCCCATCCTTGCATAATATACTCCTGTAAAGAAAGTGGTATAGCTGTCCAGTTCGCGGCCCATTTTCAGTTCGTCCACTTTGGCACAAACTTCAAATACCCTACTGTCCTTTGTTTCTGCATATAGATTGGCGAGGGCGAGTAATGGCTCAGGTGATGGGTAGATCCTTGCGGCACGGTGGAAAGAAAGGATGGCACCTACTGTATCGCCAGTATTCTGCTGCACCTTGCCCTTAGTGATCCAAAGGCCATGGTTCAAACTGTCCTTCGTTATCAGTTGGTCTATTTCGGGCAGTGCCTCCTTGTACAGGCCCATACTGTCCAGTGCATCTATCAGGGTCAATCGTAGCCCCAAACTATCGGGATTGCTATTGGCCTGCTCCTTTAAGTGTTGGATATATGGGGAGCTTTGGTCGGCAGGCTTGTCTTTTTTGTCCTTGCAGGCAATGGCGAACAAACAGGTTAGTGCAATAATGATGGGGCCTTTTTTCATGCCGCAAAAATAGAACTGCTTTTTGCTTATTGACTGTTTTCTGACTTTTACTTGTCCCGGAGCCTTTAGTTTTGGCGTTTATTTTAGAGATATGAAAAAAACAGTCCTTGCCCTATCGTTAATGATCAGCATTTCAGGTTTTGCACAGCAGGTGGCCGATTCGGTACACTATTCGGATGAGCGGCATTTCAGGAACATACAGCAGTTGACCTTTGGTGGCGATAATGCAGAAGCTTACTGGAGTTTCGATAGCAAGTACATCATTTTCCAGAAAACAAACCCCAAAGAAGGGTTGCAGTGCGACCAAATATTCCTTGCCAAGGCGCCCACCAAGTTTGGGGAGAAGATACAGCCCAAACTGGTAAGTACAGGTAAGGGTAGGACCACCTGCCCAGCAGTACTGAAAGATGGCAAGCATATTATTTATGCTTCCACACACTTGGGGGCAGATACCTGCCCACCATTGCCAGACAGGAAGAAATATGGCAACAAGTATATCTGGCCCATCTATGCCAGTTTCGATATTTTTCTGGCGGATACTTCCGGTAAGATTTTGAAGCAATTGACAAATACGAAGGGCTATGATGCAGAAGGCACCATTTCACCCGACGGTAAAACCATGGTCTTTACTTCTGTACGCGATGGGGACCTTGACCTTTACCTGATGGACCTGAAGACCTACAAAGTAAAAAGGTTCACCAATATGCTGGGTTATGATGGTGGTGCCTGGTTCAGTCCCGACGGGAAGAAAATCATCTGGCGAGCCAGCCGCCCAACTACTGATGCTGATATTAAGGAGTACAAGGACTTCCTTGACCTTGACCTAGTGGCCCCTACCAATATGGAAATATGGACGGCCAATGTGGACGGGACGGATATGAAGCAGGTTACGCATTTTGGTCAAGCGAACTGGGCACCTGCTTATATGCCAGATAGCAAGCGCATTATTTTTGCATCGAACCAGGAATACAAAAGGGGCTTCCCCTTTAACCTCTACACCATTGATGAAAATGGCGGTAACCTTACCAAGGTGAGCCATGACAAGGGCTTCGATGCGTTTCCCATGTTCAGCCCCGATGGGAAGAAAATCATTTTCTGCAGTAACAGGAACAATGGCGGCACACATGATACCAATATTTTTATAGCGGATTGGGTGGAGTAACCGTGTTGTGACCACCGCGCAAACTGTACAATATCCAGACCTCGCAGCAAGTTTCGTTTCTTTCCCGTCAAAAATGTGTCAGTATAAGCGCACGGCCAGATTGCGGATAAATTTATAATTGAAAAAAAATGCGACACAAAAAATGCGACATTTTAAAATGTCGCAAAAAAAGTGTCGCATTTTTTTGCGATTTTTAGCGCTTGCCACAAAAAAGCGGAACGGGGCCAAAACGCACGGATCAACTGCTGAAATAATTTTTAGGCAATTTTCGGAACCTGTGTGGCCAATCTTGCTGCCAACCTATTTGTCATTGGCACGATTCTTTTATGAGCAACTGAACTAGCAGTCTTAAATCAATGCCATGAAAAAAATAGCTATTGCAATATTTGTCTGCCTTTGCTTTATCCATTGCAGCAAAACAAGTTCAACATTAAGCGGACTGGCTTCCTTGCCTTCCGACGATAACAATAAACCCGTGGGATCATCCGCACATGATCTGCTGGCTTCCTCCTCACATGGGAAGCTGGTGGTGGAAATCCAGTACATGCCGGGTATGCAGTTGCAGGCACAAACGGTTGCCAACCTCAGCAGTTTTTTGGGCACTTACCTAAACAAGCCGGCTGGTATAGATATTACGCAGCAGCAGGTGCCCAGTGCAGGTAAGGCCACCATGAACCTGAGCGATATAGCTTTATCTGAAAGCCAGAACAGAACGGGTTTCAACAGCGGCAGTCAAATGGTGGTGTATGTACTGGTTACGGATGCAGCTTATGAAACAGCCAATGTGCTGGGCATTGCTTATAGGAATACCTCCATTGGATTGTTGGGAAAGACTATCCAGTCCAATTCTGGCGGTATTGGCCAGGCCAGTAGGGTAAAGTTGGAAACCACGGTGCTGGAACATGAATTTGGCCATTTACTTGGTCTTGTGGATAATGGTTCTGCCATGCAAGTCAACCATAAGGATGCGGCGAACGGTGCCCATTGCAATAACAGCAATTGCCTGATGTACTACCAAGTGGAATCAACAGATTTCCTTGGCTTCTTGGTTACGGGTAATATTCCTGTGCTGGATGCCAATTGTGTGAACGATCTTAAGGCGAATGGTTCGAAGTAGAATGATTGGGAAGACGGAAAGACGGGAAGAAGAGAGACAGAAAAGACGGGAAGGAAGAGGAAGGTGGGAAGCCAGTTTTTTAGGAGTTGCTACCTATAGTTGGTAGTTTGTGTTTCTAGGGCTTACTTTGCTTTTCATCACCAAAAACTACAGCTATGTACAACGGCCTGCTCCATCTCCATAACCTAATGCGGTGGATTATCATCATTTTATTGTTGGTGAACATGGTAAAACTCTTTTCCGGTAGCAGGAACATTGCGCTGAGCAAGTGGCTGATGATTTCGGCCCATATTACGTTGGTGCTTGGACTGTACCAGTATTTCTTTGGGAACATGGGGTTCAGGTTGTTCAAGGCTTATGGTGCGGAGGCAATGAAAATTGCTCCTGTGCGGTTCTGGGCAGTGGAGCATATAGCAGGTATGCTAATTGCAATTGCGTTGATTACCGTTGGGCATATATCATTAAAGAAAGGTGGAACAAGCAAGAAAACAGCATTGTTGTATACCATTGCCTTTATAGTGATCCTGGCCGTGGTGCCTTGGCCGTTTAGGGAAGGAATTAGTAGGCAATGGTTCCCCGGTATACATTAATTACTGATGTTACGCAAAGAGTGTGGAAATAATGTCAGCCTGAGGCCCTCGAAGGCGATCTGGTTTCCAAATAGGTTTCGACAAGCTCAACCTGACATCAGTATTTGACATTTTGCGTAACATCAGTTAATTTCAAAAGGCCCCGTTCGGGGCCTTTTTCTTTTCTTTGCGGGATGATAAAGAAGATTCTACCTGTGCCGTTGTTCTGTTGCCTGCTTTTTGTGGGCTGTGGCAATAAGCATTCCGAGGTTTTTGCAAGGATAACCGAACGGAAACATTTGGAGGATGGCAAATTGCATTTGAGCTATTCCTTTTTAAATGGGGGCAAACTGTACAAAGGGGATACTACTATTAATAATATGGTGATACCGAACGATTCCGTTCCAGTTATCCTTTCTGAAGAAAATCCTGCTGCGAGCAAGCTCCGAATTCCTTAATTGCAGGGGCTTTGATTGCTTTTGTTTTGACTGTACGAAATCCTTTTAAAATTTTTTGATTAAGAATTTTGTTGGTAAAAGTTTTCCATTACTTTTGCCATCCCGAAAAAAAGGGTAGTTCTTATTTTTTTGTTTGATATTTATGCCGAGGTAGCTCAGTTGGTAGAGCAGCTGATTTGTAATCAGCAGGTCGTGGGTTCGACTCCCTTCCTCGGCTCTTCGCTTGTTAACTGGTTTACTAGTTAATTGGTTAATTGGTGGATACCAATTAACCAGTAAACCAATTAACCTGAAAAATGGGCAGATGGCCGAGTGGTTAAAGGCGACAGACTGTAAATCTGTTCTCTCACGAGTACGTAGGTTCGAACCCTACTCTGCCCACACTTCAATATGCTAATTAGCGAATATGCTGATATGCTAATGAAGAAGGTTCTTTTAAATGGTGGCTTTCCTAATTAGCACATTAGCTAATTATCGAATTATCACATTGGTTTTGCGGAAGTAGCTCATTTGGTAGAGCGGTAGCCTTCCAAGCTTCAGGTGGCCAGTTCGAGCCTGGTCTTCCGCTCAGAATTTGAAAGTTTGTGGTTGTGTATTTGTACCGACCACAAACTTTTAAACTACTTTCTGAGTAAGCCGTTGTAGCTCAGGGGTAGAGCACTTCCTTGGTAGGGAAGAGGTCGTGAGTTCGATTCTCACTAACGGCTCAAAAAATTGGGAATTTCTAATTGGAGATTGCTAATTAAGATTAAAGCTATGGTCGATGGGCGTGTGCTTGTTGACAGCGATTTATAAACAACAACTAAAAAAGATAAAGATGTCTAAAGAGACCTTTAAGAGGGAGAAACCTCACGTAAACGTTGGTACCATTGGCCACGTTGACCATGGTAAAACAACATTGACTGCAGCTATTACTATGCTACTTGCTAAAAAGGGTATGGGTAACGTTGCAAAGAAGTATGATGAAATTGATGGAGCTCCTGAAGAAAGAGAGCGTGGTATCACTATTAACACTGCTCACGTTGAGTACCAAACTGCTAATCGTCACTATGCGCACGTTGACTGTCCAGGTCACGCCGATTATGTGAAGAACATGATTACTGGTGCTGCCCAAATGGATGGTGCTATCTTGGTGGTTGCGTCTACAGATGGTCCTATGCCACAAACTAGGGAACATATCTTGTTGGCCCGTCAGGTAGGTGTACCTAAAATGGTGGTATTCATGAACAAGGTTGACTTGGTTGACGATCCTGAATTATTGGAACTGGTTGAAATGGAAATCCGCGAAATCCTGACCAAGAATGGTTTCGATGGCGATAACACTCCAATTATCAAGGGTTCTGCAACTGGTGCTTTGTCTGAAGAGCCAGAATGGGTTGCCAAGATTGATGAATTGATGGATGCTGTTGATTCTTATATTCCATTGCCTCCACGTCCAGTTGATATGCCTTTCTTGATGTCTGTAGAAGATGTATTCTATATCACAGGTCGTGGTACAGTTGCTACAGGTCGTATCGAAAGGGGCCGTATCAAGGTGGGTGAAGGTGTTGAAATCGTAGGTTTGATGGAAACTCCATTGACTTCAACTTGTACCGGTGTTGAAATGTTCAAGAAATTATTGGACGAAGGTGAAGCTGGTGATAACGCAGGTTTATTGCTACGTGGTATTGAGAAATCTCAAATCCGTCGTGGTATGGTAATTTGCAAACCAGGTTCCATCACTCCGCATACTGAATTTAAAGGTGAAGTTTACGTGTTGAGCAAGGATGAAGGTGGTCGTCACACGCCGTTCTTCAACAACTACCGTCCGCAGTTCTACTTCCGTACCACAGACGTAACTGGTGAAGTTATGTTGCCAGAAGGAACTGAAATGGTAATGCCAGGCGATAACGTAAGCATTTCTGTTAAATTGATCCAACCTATCGCTATGGAGAAAGGTTTGAAATTCGCTATCCGTGAGGGTGGTAGAACAGTAGGTGCTGGTCAGGTTACTGAAATTGTAAAATAAGCCCACGCTTTTAGCAGAAGGCTTTGTGAACAGAAGGAATTTATTCTTATGTTTGCGATATAATAGACTAAAAGCTGTTTCGGTAAAACGGAATAGCTTTTGGTTTTCTACGGGCATGGTCCCGCCGATGGCGGGATACCGGGTCCAAAGAATACGGGCATGGTGCAACGGTAGCATACGGGTCTCCAAAACCTTTGATCTGGGTTCGAATCCTAGTGCCCGTGCTGATTAATGTGATAATGTGATGATGTGCTAATATGCCAATGGGCAAACACCACAGCGTCCAATCAAAGATTAGCACATTAGCATATTAGCTAATTAGCAAATTGACAAAATGAACAAGATTTCAACTTATTTCAAGGACAGCTACCATGAACTGGTAGAGAAGGTGACCTGGCCTACATGGGCACAGTTGCAGCAGAGTACCGTTATTGTTTTGGTAGCTACGCTTATCATTACATTACTGGTTGGTGTAATGGACTTTGGCAGTAACCAGTTACTGAAACTGATTTATAAATTCTTTTATTGATAACCGATATGGAAGAGATAGTAGCACAAGAAACTGCTGGAGTACCTGCTGTGGCAGACAATACCAAATGGTATGTGCTCCGTGTGGTAAGTGGCAAGGAGCGTAGTGTAAAAGAATATTTGGACAAGGATATTGCACGTAGCGGTTGGGTAGATATCATCAAGCAGGTTTTCCTTCCCATGGAGAAGGTGTACAAGGTGCAGAACGGCAAGAAGGTAATGAGGGAGAAAAACTATTTTCCCGGTTATGTGATGCTGGAAGTGGCCGATGGCAAACTATCTGATGATATTGTGCAGCATATCAGCAACATATCCAATATCATGCACTTCCTAACGGATGGCAAGGGTTCCAAGGGAAACATTATCTCCTTGCGCAAGAGTGAAGTGAACAAGATGCTGGGCAAGGTTGATGAACTGAACGATATGGGTGTAAGCATCAGTGAACCATTCATTGTTGGTGAAACCATCAAAATAATAGAAGGTCCATTTAACGACTTTAACGGTGTGATTGAAGAGGTAAACGATGAGAAGAAGAAACTGAAAGTTGTTGTAAAGATTTTTGGACGTTCAACGCCTGTGGAACTGAGCTATATGCAGGTGGAAAAACTAAGTTAGTTGTAAAGCTAAGAGATAAGGAAAGGGTCCCGTTTCATTTTTATGCAACGGGATTTTTTATTGCCACAAGCGTGCGAAGAATAATGTCCGGATAACCAAGTTTTTTGAGGGGGATGGCTTTGCCATTTCCACCTTTCTTTTATCGGGAAGGCAGTAAGACGGAAAAGAGCGTTGCTGACAAAGCTTAACCAAGTCATTCCCCTAAGTTAGGTGAGGATGAACTAACCCAGCCATTCCCTTTTTGTGGGGAAGGCAATCAATTCAAAAGATTGCATTTCAATTTCTACCTTCCCTGCTTCCCGGTAAACCCAACCAAGTGGATGACCGGTTTTTTGCTCTGGACCGATCCCTGTAATTTTGGAAAAATCTTTGTTATGAAAAAAATATGGATGCTGGGCTTTGCCCTTTGCACAATGGTAGCACTTCATGCCCAACCACCCAATGTGCCTGCTGAGCCGGGTACCAATTTTGGGGAGAAAGTAGAAGCCGGGAAGGCCATTTCCGTTCAGCAGTTAATCATGATTTTGCGGAACAAGGAAGGGGATAAAAAAGTGGATGTACAGTTGAAGGGTGTGGTAACGGATGTTTGTACGGCAGAGGGGTGCTGGCTTAAAATAAAATCCGGTGATGGCAAGATGATGGTGAAGATGAAGGACCACAAATTCCTGGTACCTGTTGTGCTGAACGGAAAGAGCATTGTGATTGATGGTATTGCCGAAGAGAAGGTTACTTCTGTGGAAATGCTGAAGCACTATGCCGAGGATGCTGGTAAATCGAAGGAGGAAATTGCTGCTATTACCGATCCCCAAAAAGAAATTGTTATACAGGCCAAAGGGATCCTGGTACTATAGGGTTACAATACAGTTATTGAAAAATCTGCCATATTGGTCCATTCCAGTATTGGCAGATTTTTATTTGCACCAACTTAGAAGCTGTCTAGATTCAATTCGCTGGTTTCCCCATCAAATTTTTGGCTGTCCCGCATTTTGCGTATTGTATTTTCGCTATAGGCCACCAGCTATGCCTGCAAAGCCGATAGTTATCGGCTCCGCCCGTTTCGCTCCTGCCCGAATGGTCAGGCGGGCAAAAATTATACAATGGGGAATTCCATCAATTAAATCTAGGCAGCTTCTGCCAAAGGTTGTTTACTTTTAGGTTATGGTTCTGCACAGGAATTTTACTTACTGGATCGACAAACGTAGATGGAAGTACGTTTTCCTGCTTACAGCGTTGGGGCTATCGGGGAAGTGGCCATACTTGGTTCAATACTATTGTAATAGTACGGATAGCTATTGAACTGTTTTGTATTTGGTCCAATTCCATTTTCATTTTCAATCTGATTGACATGCCACACTATTTCTCCTTAGGGTCCATACCATCCAAACGCCATACACAGTTCCGCAAGCCAGATGGTTCCTTATACTCCGAACAATTGTTTTCTACCGAGGGTTTCAGCAACGATTATTCATTGCTGTACCACAACTATCCGCCAACACAGATCATCAAAACAGATGAACCAATACATGTGGCCCCTACCATTGCAGAGGAGAAGATGCTGAAACACCGCAGTTTTGAAGGGTTCAACATTAAACCGGAAACTGATTTCCTGCAAAGCCGGAAACCTGTGCTGGTAAACAATGATTGCCATATTGTACTGGCTTCGCCCCAACAAAGTATGACAGCCTATTTCTACAAGAATGCCGATGCGGATGAACTCATTTTCATTCACGAGGGTTCGGGGAAGGTGACCACACAATATGGTGAACTGGCATTTTCCTATGGGGACTATATTGTGGTACCGAGGGGAACCATTTACCAGATCCACTTTGACGACAGCAATAACCGTTTATTTATTGTGGAGAGCTTCAGTCCCATCCGTTATCCCAAACGGTATATGAGCAAAAATGGACAGTTGCTGGAACATGCACCTTTTTGTGAGCGTGATATCAGGACACCGCAAAATCTCCAGACAATGGACGAGGCCGGTGATTTTGTTATCAAGACGAAGAAGAAGGGCATGCTATATGGGCTACATTATGCCCACCATCCTTTTGATGTGGTAGGATGGGATGGTTGCTGCTACCCATTTGTTTTCAGCATACACAATTTTGAACCCATTACGGGGCGTGTACACCAGCCACCGCCTGTACACCAAACTTTTGATGCCAATAATTTTGTTATATGTAGTTTTGTTCCTAGATTGTACGACTATCATCCTGATGCCATTCCCGCTCCCTATAATCACAGCAATATAGATAGCGATGAAGTGCTTTATTATGTGGCGGGTGATTTTATGAGCCGCAAGAATGTGACGAGGGGCATGATTACCTTGCATCCTGCTGGCATCCCGCACGGACCGCATCCGGGATCGGTAGAAAAGAGCATCGGTAAAAAGGAAACGCAGGAGCTGGCAGTGATGGTGGATACCTTCCACCCATTGATGCTAACGAAAGAAGCCTTGGAAATTGAGAATGAAAATTATATAATGAGCTGGGCAGAGTAATTCATTACTCCGTTATCATGCATGCTTTACCTGGGAGCCGTTTTGCTGACGGCTCCTTTTTTATTGTGGTAACCAGCCGTGAATATGGATTGAACTTCCATGCCGCCGGTCCATTCATGGACATAGCATTATTGAACAATGGCCTTGAAACTGTAACCTTGGTTGCTAAAATGCTCCAGCACTTTTGGTAGGGCATAACTCATGCGGTCCCAAGCCTTGGTACTGTCGTGGAACACGATGATACTGCCATTTTGGGTATTTGCCAGCACATGGCCCAAGCATTTTTCAGGGGAAAGGTTGGTATCGAAATCCGCACTTAGTACATCCCACATGATAATGGAGAAAGGTGAAGGGTGGGGGGGAAGTGGTGAGTGGTGAGTGGTGAGTGGTGAATAGGTGGTGTTCCCTTCCAGCTTCCGGCTTCCAGCTTCCAGCAATTTGGCCTGGGACTTCTTTATCCTGCCGTACGGGGGGCGGAAGAGGTTGGTATTGATAAGTTGTGCTGCGTTGTTGATGTCATTGATATAAACCTTGTCATCGGTTTTCCATCCATTTAGATGATTGTAGGTATGGTTGCCAACTGCATGGCCTTCTTCCAGGATACGTTGATAGAGATTGCTTTGGCTCAATACATTCTTGCCAATGCAGAAAAAAGTAGCTTTTGCATGGTACTTCCTGAGTTGGTCCAGTACAAAGGGAGTGGCAGTTTCGTGCGGGCCGTCATCAAAAGTTAGGTAGATAGCTTTACCTGCTGCTTTGATGTTCCAGGTAAAAGCAGGATAAATTTTCTTCAGCCACCATGGGGTTTTGATGAGGTACATAATGTAGTTATGTCTAGGTTTCGACAAGCCTGCCTGCTGGCAAAGGCAGGCTCAACATGACATCGCTGTCTGCCTGAGGCTCTCGAAGGTGTTGGTAATGAACTTTATCAAATATACTAAGCTATGCTCAGTTGCCATAGGCAACAATATGCAAAGGCTTTTTGTTCTGCAGGAATATTTTTCCGTGGTGCTGCAGGAAGAGTTTCTGCTTGTCTTCATTGCCCAGCAGTTTTTCAGCAAAATCACCCAGTTTTTTAGGTGGGATGGTCAATGGCCCCGCATTGCTATTATTGGTGGCCTGCATATAGGCCTGCAATAGGTTCGGGAAAGATGAAGTGGTCAATGTGGCATTTGCAAACAGGTCGCAACCAATAATGGTGGTATCCGATACCGCTATGAAACCTGCATAGGCACTATCGGAGCCGGCCATTTTTTTGATGAAGTAATTGATGCAGGCAGTGTCCTTATTGAGTTGCTGCTGCTGGATTTCCAAATAGGGATAGGTGGAAGTGACCTTGCTACCGTTGGCAAATTGCTTTTCGATCTCCATCCACACATTCTGCTGTATGGCAGTACTATCTGCCACTTTCCTTAAATTGTTGCCCGCAAAGCCCCCATGGGTAAAGGTTTTGGGCTTCTTGCTCCATCTTCCTTTTTCTATGCAGAAAACATTCAGGTACTCCTGCTCCTTGCCGGGGGGGATGAACTTTGTTTCCGATATCATCCGGTCCTGCTTGCCACCTTGCAGGAGTTCGCCATCCATTACCAGCACATTTTGTTTGGAGTTGTTCCTGATAATGATGGTCCTTACATCTGCATTGCCTTCAAAATAGTTTTCCCTTACCTGTACTTTCTTCTGTTTCATGGCCTGTTCCAATGAAAGGAAGCTTGTTGGAACACTATTGTCTTTTATTGCATCCGTTTTATAGCGAACAGGAACCAGTTGGAGGTGGTTGCATACCCAAGCAGAATCAAATTCTACTTTAAGATTGGCATAAGTGAGCTGGGCATTGCTTGTGCCAATGATGGTAGATAAAATAATTGGTAAGAAGAGTTGCTTGAACATAAACGGGTTGCTGCGTAAAGATAGGCAGTACAAGCGTGCAATGCCCCTGCTGCTGCCATTAAATCCTGTTGCTGGTAATCTATAAAGTTCTTCTTTGTCAAAGCCATTTAATAGGAAGATGTCAACCAGGGTTTATCGAAGGTGTTTAGTATTCTAAAGCTCGGTTTCGACAAGCTCAACCTGACATTCCATTGCTAAAATTGCTTCACTATTTCACATCATTATATTTGCAGCATGAACAATAAAAAAGTAAGGGTGCGTTTTGCCCCTAGCCCTACTGGAGGCCTGCATTTGGGTGGTGTGCGAACAGTACTGTTCAATTATTTGTTTGCCAAGCACCATGGTGGCGATTTTATTTTGAGGATTGAGGATACGGACCAGACAAGGTTTGTGGAAGGTGCGGAGGAATATATATTCAACTGCTTGAAATGGTGCGGACTGGAACCGGATGAAAGCCCTTTGCATGGAGGTCCACATGTGCCCTATAGGCAAAGTGAACGTAAAGCGTTAGGGCTTTATGAAAAATATGCAAAACAATTGGTGGCCAATGGCCAAGCCTACTATGCTTTTGATACGGCAGAGGAACTGGATGCAAAGCGCAAGGAGATCAACAATTTCCAATACAGCCAACATACCAGGAATGCAATGAAAAATTCATTGACATTGAGTGGGGCTGAAACCCAACAATTACTGGACGAGGGTGTGCCATATGTGGTAAGGATCAAGATGCCGGAGAATGTGGACGTGAAATTCAATGATATGATCCGCGGTGAGGTAAGCTTCAATTCCTCCTTATGTGATGACAAGGTTCTGCTGAAGGCAGACGGGATGCCCACTTATCATTTAGCGGTGGTGGTGGATGATCATGATATGGAGATAACCCATGCTTTCCGTGGGGAAGAGTGGTTGCCAAGCGCGCCAGTGCATGTGCTGCTATGGCAGTATCTGTTTGGTTTGGATGCCATGCCGCAATGGGCACATTTGCCATTGATCCTGAAGCCAGATGGTAATGGCAAGCTGAGCAAGCGGGATGGCGACAGGCTTGGGTTTCCTGTATTTGCCATGGACTGGCAAAATGCAGATGGGACGGTCAATGCTGGATTCAAGGAGCGTGGTTTCCTGCCTGAAGCATTTGTGAACATGCTGGCCATGCTTGGTTGGAATGCAGGAACGGAACAGGAAGTGTTTACGATGGAGGAGCTGGTCCAACAGTTTTCCATGGAGCGGGTACATAAGGGTGGGGCAAAATTTGATTTTGAGAAGGCGAAGTGGTACAATCATGAATGGATAAAGAAGTTGGAAGTTGGAAGCTGGAAGCCGGAAGTAAAGAAGCTGTTTGAGGAAAAGGGAATTGTTGTAATGGATGATGCGAAATTTGAGAAAGTATTGGAGCTGGTAAAGGACCGTTGCACGCTGCTGAACGATTTTGTACAGCAGGCAGGTTTCTTTTTCCAATCGCCAACAGCAATTGACACTGCTTCCATCAAACCAAAGTGGGACGAGAAGAAGCAACTGTTTTTTGTGGAAGCGATAAGGATGTTTGAGCAAAGCTCATTATGGCAGGCAACCGATTTGGAGCATTCATTCAAGGAACTGGCTGCTGCCAATCAATTGAAGCCGGGCGAATTGATGCTGCCTTTACGCATCATGCTGGTAGGTGGCAAGTTTGGTCCTGGTGTATTTGAAATTGCTGAACTGATCGGGAGGGAGGAAACGGCGAAAAGGATAGGGTATACTTTGGGTTTGCTGTAGCCAATTAAAAGGGACAAACAATAAAAAGGCGAAGTGTAATCACTTCGTCTTTTTATTATACAGTATCTGCTGTTTGCAGATGATCGGCTATTCCTGTGGCAATGAATACCATCTTCTATATAGTTTGTGTATAAGTGTAGGCAATAAAATCAGCAATAGTGTAAAGCCTGCTATTTCTGCATAGAAAATGTTGCGGTACATTACCTCTTGGTCAATCGGGTTCAGTCTCCCTACAATATCATCATAATATTCCCTTCTGATTAGACTGTAGTAATAGCAAACAGTGGTCAAAGGAATGAATGTGACCATCAGCACAAACAGATTGATGCTGATGCCCGATAACAGATTACGTTTTGTACTGCCAAATACAGTAAACGATAGGGCCGCAAACAGCACCGAATAGAAGATAATCCAAGCAAATCCCCCTGAATTCTCATGACCATTTGAAAAGACGAGTGTTATACTTGACAATATGGTCAATATCACGGCCGTAAGCAACGAAAGGAAAAACGTTTTAACCGTTGAATGCCTGAAAATGAAGATCAATAGCGTTAATATAAAACTGATGTATAGAAATAGCCTGAACTGCCAACCGAAATTTCTGGCATTCCACCTGTATTTACGTTCAATAATGTTTTCGAGGCTGTGCCTTGTTTGGCTAAGATGGTAACGCCTTTCCAACCTTCCGCTAAAGGAAATTTCGGGATCCATATCCGAACCCTCTTCATACCGATAAGAATTATTATAACTAAAGCGATAGTCATACTTTTTTATAAGGATAGCCATTTCCTGTTTCAGTTTAATGAAATCAGGGCGCTTATAGTTCCTGATGACGTTATTGAACAATTCTTGGGAGGTAAGTATTCCTTGTTTGGGATGGTTGTTGGCAGTGAGTATATATGTGAAGTCGGAGCGGTAAACCTTCAAGAAATTATAGTCGGGACATTCGTTTAAGACATACATGGTATCATTTACTTTAACAACACTGTCTACACTGGTTAACCTTTGGGCAAGCTCAGCAGTATCAATTACATGGTAGGGCGGATGTACCTCTGCCATCAATGTGTCAGGATTATTTATGCCAGCTTCCTGTACTTTTTCATAAGCGATGGTGGCATTACTTTTCTTGTCAACCACCAATACCGTGTCTTCGCTCCATTTATGCTGCAATGAATCGTATTCAATCTGACAGATTCTTGTATTGATGCTGTTGATGTCATTTACTATTTCATCATTGCCATAAGCGATATTGGCCCTAATACTTTCTACAGCAGGTGGCAAATAGGCGAATAAAACAATGGTGCCAATAGATATGAAGTAGAGGATAAAGGTCCTCAACCTTCCTATTGGCGTGATATTTCCATAACGTTTGAATACGTTGAAACGGAACAGGAAAATCAGCCATCCAACAATGGCTATGATGTCCACGATTACCAAGAAGCCAATCCAGTATGCAACAGGGGTATCGCTCCTTGCATCATTGGGCACAATAAAGCACAGGCCTGTAAGCACTGCTAAGAACAGTAGGCCGTAGTATACGACCAAGTGTGTTCTGGCACTCCATGTTTCGGGCTGGTGAAGCAATAGGTATCTATCGAATTTGTTGAGGAATGCGGGTACTAATGGTCGCTTGCTATTCATGTTGGGTTCCTTATTGGTTGTTAATGTCAGTGTGGATTGCCGGAATGCTGTAATTAGAAATATCTTTTCGTTGAATGGGTAATGTCCCTGAAATAGGTAACAGGCACATCTTTGTTCAACAAATCGGTAATGATTTTGCCGACGCTGTATTCAGTGGATGTTATGGTATAGAAACCTCCGTTGTACTGCACTTGCACTTTTTCATCGCCAAGAATTTCCACTAGTACATTCCTGTCCGCAATGGTTTCCAGTTCAAGGGCAGAACTCTGTACCGTTTCAGTGGTATCGCCTGTCCTGAACAAACAGGCCCCTTGTTTTATTAATAGTACAGTATCGGCCACTTTTTCCACTTCATGCAACTGCTGGCTGCTTAATATGATGCCCATGGGGTGATAGGCGGATTTTGCCATGTACCGCAGGTCGGTTAAAATGGTCTGCTGTGCATTGATATCCAGATTGGCCAAGGGTTCATCCAGGATCAGCAAGCTTGGTTTCTGCAATAATATCCTTGCCAGTTCAAACCTTGTCCTGTAGCCACTACTGATCTGCCCCCAAGTAAGGTGGGCATAATCGGTCAGGTTCAACCGCTCCAACATAAATGCCACCATCAGCTCATTCTGCTCTCCATGAATACCTGCAAGTGATGCGGAGAAATGGAGGTTGTCTTTCAGTAAACCGTACCATTTGGGTATGCGCTGTGGTATAAAGGCCACATGGTGCTTGATGTCATAGTAATCTGGTGAATGCAGCTTGATATAGGCAATATTGCCACTGTCCAATGCCAACTGGCCAGCAAGGCAGCGGAGCAATGTTGTTTTGCCGTTGCCATTTTCACCAACCACACCCATTACTTCGCTTGTTTTCAATTGGAGACTGATGGGCCGTAGACTGAAATTGCCCTTTGAATATGTTTTGCTAATGCTCTCCACATTGATCAGCAGCTGCTGTTGTGGGGGAACATTGGTATATATGCTTTGCAGTTGGTTCAACAATGTATCGGCCTGGGCAAAAAAATCGGCCGGTAAAGGATTGGCGGCATTTTCCTTTTCATGTTTACGATAAAGCCTGCTCCATAGAATGGCGTTGATCAATAATTGATTGTCGCCAGAATCTAGGCATATATCGAGCATCCTCCTTACTGCCAAAGAATAATCCTGATGGGAAAGAAAAGATTGTATTTCATCAATCCTATTGTTCATAACAAGGGTTTAAAAGTTGATATTAAAGATGCCGATAATTTTTTAATGGAGAACAAACATTTTTCTTCTTGGCTTCTCTTTTGTAATGGGCAACAAATACCTGCAGCTATTATGGGCTGCCTAAAATTTATTTCAGTTATTTTTGGCCATTGATTGGATTGCCAAAACAGTAGACAATGAACAGACCAGTAAGGGTTTTAGTAGCTAAAGTAGGCTTGGATGGCCATGACAGTGGAGCAAAAGTAATTGCTACGGCATTGCGTGATGCGGGTATGGAAGTCATTTATACAGGGCTGCGCCAGACCCCGGAAATGGTGGTGAATGCTGCTTTGCAGGAAGATGTTGATGCAATCGGCATCAGCATATTATCTGGTGCACACAACACTGTTTTCCCCAAGGTGATTGCATTGATGAAGGAGAAGGGTATGAATGATGTACTGCTTACGGGTGGCGGTATCATTCCTGAAGATGATATGAAAGCCCTAAATGAAATCGGTGTTGGCAAACTCTTTGCACCGGGGACATCCACGAGCGATATTGCTGTTTTTATAACTGATTGGGTAAAAGCGAACAGAAGTTTTTAAATTTTATTCGTCAGTGTTCTTCTATCTATCAAACCACTTCTTGAATGCAGGTGCTTTTTCCCTGCTGATATCTACCTCTATTTTTAAGGGCGCTTTGATGAACACGCTGAGTTTCTGGTTCTCATGTGGCTTCACGTTTTGTATGGCATTGATATTTATAATGCTCTGCCTATTGGCACGATAGAAAATTTTTGGATCAAGGAGCTCCTCTATGTCTTCCAATGTGGTGAAGTCGAGTATATGCTTTTCGCCAGTATGCGTATACAGGTAGTTCAGGTTCTCCCGTATGAAACAGGCAATATCATTGGTGTTTACGGGTATCCAACTGTTGCGTGTATGCACAATGAACTTTTCCTTGTACATGTTTTGCTGCTGCTGCGGCAGGGTAAGTGTCCTGATTAGCTGCTCCATATCGGTGGGCATTTTTGATTTGTTGCCCAGCATGTCACGGCACTTGTCTATTGCTTTTTTCAGGTCGGTTTCATCAACAGGCTTCAGCAGATAGTCCACACCATTTACCTTGAATGCACGGATGGCATAATCATCATAAGCAGTGGTGAATATCACCGGGCAACTCAGTTTGAAATAGTCAAACAGCTCAAAGCTAACACCATCGCTTAACTGTATATCCATGAATATCACATCTGGTTCGGCATTTTGCATGAACCATTTCTTGGCAGTCTTCAGGCTGGGCAATGTTTCTATTATATCAACATCGGTGGCCACTTCCTTTATCTTGGTCTGCAGTTCCTTGGCTATTAAACTTTCATCTTCAATGATTATTGCTTTCATAAGGTGGTATGCGTTTTAAAGGTTCCATACTGTTCAGTCAACAAATTACTGATTCTATTTTTTTGCTTACGTAAATCCTTTTACAAAGTGTGCCAAATTCACCATTAAGCGTTTCAAAACAATATTGAAACGTCCATTAAAAAGCCCCCTGTGAAAACAAGGGGCGGTCAAATCCAACTGCTATCATGATGATTTAGTTTGTTGCGGCTTCGTATTTGCTAAGCCTTATTTCTTTTTCTTTTACAGAAGAAAAGTTTACAGTGGCATAGCCCCCAGTAACCTTTGCCGCCACTGTAGTACTTTTCTCTTGAGTAATTGGTCTTGATTTTACGGCAAGTAAAACAAGTGTTGATAATGTGATCCGTTTTTCCATAGTGCTGACCTTTCTGTGTAGGGTATTGGATAGTTTGATAGCACAAAATTGTACAGCCGGCCGTAGCTATAAAAACTTTTGATAACGAAGCGTGGGTTTTTTGTAATGAAGTTTGGAAATAATGGGCTGAAGTGGGATGGATGGGGGTATATAAAGTAATCCTTTTGAGGATGCAGCAGTTTGTTCAATGTTCTGTACAGCGTAGCATTATCGGCATCCTGATAGGCAAAAGCAACCATCTTACAAATTCTCCAACATTTTGACCACCCCTTCTCTTCTAAGTATCAAATAACCAAGCCTGTCATTGCTGATGCCTTCCTTGAGCTGGTAGCTGAACACGAGCTGTTCAGCTGCAACACTTGTTTCAAAATACTTGAACTGGATGTTTTTGTATTGTTGCAAGCTTTCCCCAATTTCATATAGGTGGGTGGAAAGGATGAAAAGGGCATTGTTCATTTTATGCAGGCCTTCTATTACAGTGGTGCTGCATTTCATGGCATCCTGCACATTGGTACCTTTGAATAGTTCATCAATCAATATCAACCATTTCTTGCCGTCGCTAATCTTTTCAATGGTGTTTTTGATGCGCTGCACTTCGTTGAAGAAGTAGCTTTCGCCCTTGATGATATTGTCGGCCACTTGAATATTGCTCAGTAGGCCATCAAACAAGCTTAACTGCATTTGCTTTGCAGGCACACCCATGCCCAAGTGGGCCAAGTAAACACTTACTCCTACAGCTTTAATGAACGTGCTTTTGCCAGCCATGTTTGCGCCTGTGAGGAAAAGGAAGTTTTCTTCTTTGTTCAATGATACGCTGTAGCTTACTGGAATATTCAATAGCAGATGGTAAAGGCCTTCGGCTTTGATAAACGGCTGGGCCGTTTCGCTGAATTCGGGGAAGCAGAAACCATATTTGGAGCAGGCCGTTGCCAAACTCAAATAAGCATCCAGCTTACTGAAAATATTAATCAGCTCATACATTTCATGTTTGAACTGGAAGCGCATGAAATTGGCAAATTGCAATATTTCAACAGGTGTGAGTGGTAGTGTTTTTTTGTTTTGCAGCATTTGCTGAACAGTCGATTTTTTCAGCAACAATTCAATTCTACCAATGTTTGCTTGCAACTGCTTGCTTGTTGGCTGGTCCAAGAGCTCAGCTACTTGTTTCATACCCTTGACGAAGCCTATAAAATGTTCTACTGAGTATTTTGTGATGGAATAATCCGGACTGCTTACCAGTTTGTAAACAAAGCTGTTCACAGCAGATGGGCTGGACGGATAACTGTTGATAGGGGTATCAAAGAACCTTTCCAAGACCATGATGGTGCCATTGGTAATGGTAACAGGCCATTGAGCTGCAACCTGCTGCAGTTGCTGGATGGTTTGCTGCACATCGATAATGTCAGCTATATTGGCCAATGGTTTGGAGAGCAGTATCCTTAAATGCTCACGTCCTTCATTTGTATGCGTAAAGTTGAGATGATGGAAAACAGAGCATTCTTCTTCGTTATTGAAAATGGAAAGATCGGCTAATGTGGTTTTATCTACCTGCATAAAAGTTCAATTGCTTAATTGATGATTTGTTGAATTGCTCTACTACTGTTGGTTAAGTTATAAGCTGCTGCAGCAATTAAACCACTAGCTGTAATGCTTACCTATCAAATTTCATTCTTTGCCCCATTATAGATTCATCCCAAATGCCATTTCCATAAACTAGCTGGCCATTCACGAATGTATTGGTAATTGTTGCAAGGAAAGTGGACCCTTCCAATGGGCTCCACCCACATTTATATAGAATATTTTCTTTGGAAACAGTTGTTGGTTGGTTCATATCTATTAAAGCGAGGTCAGCAAAGTACCCTTCGCGGATAAAGCCCCGTTCTTTCACTTGGAAACAAGTAGCAACGGCATGGCTCATTTTCTCAGCCACTTTTTCCAGGCTAATTTCCCCCTGTTGTACATAGTTCAGCATCATCAATAATGAATGCTGTACCAAGGGCAGACCTGCATGGGCTTTTTCGTAAGGTTCATTTTTTTCTTCCCAAGTATGTGGGGCATGGTCGGTAGCAATCACATCCAATCTGTCATCCAATAAGCCCTGCCACAGTGCTGTACGATTGTGAGGGGCCTTAATGGCAGGATTGCATTTTATCTGGTTGCCCAATCTATCATAATCATCACTTGTGAAATGGAGGTGGTGCACACAAACTTCGGCTGTGATTCTTTTGTCTTTCAAAGGCAGCATATTTCCAAATAATTGCAGTTCCTTTTCGGTGCTGATATGCAATATGTGCAAACGCGAACCATTCTTTTTTGCCAACTGAATGGCCTTGAAGGACGATTCAAAACACTCTTCTTCATTCCTAATGATTGGATGGTCTGTAGCATCCAATATTCCTTTCTCCCTTTTCCTCCTTTCAAAATTCTCCTTGATCATCCTTTCTTCCTCGCAGTGGGTAGCAATCAGGAGTTCACTGCCTGCAAAAATCCTGTTAAGTGCCAGATGGTTGTCTACCAACAGGTTCCCCGTAGATGAACCCATGAAGATCTTTACGCCACATACATCATTCTTCTTGGCGTTTGTTTTCATGACCTCTTCGTAGTTGTCATTGCTGGTACCGATATAAAAGGAATAATTGGCCAGTGAAGATTGATTGGCAATCTGGTATTTTTCCTCCAAAAGGCCCTGGGTAAGTGTTGCTGGATTGGTATTTGGCATTTCCATGAAACTGGTGACACCCCCTGCTATGGCGGCTTTTGCTTCTGTGTATATATTGGCCTTATGTGTAAGGCCTGGTTCACGGAAATGGACCTGATCGTCTATTGCACCCGGTAGTAGGAATTGATTGCTCCCATTTATTTCTACCAGCTTTTCAACGGTGTTGATAACTCCTCCCAGTTTCTCAATGCGTTGGTTTTTTATTAACACATCGCCTGTTATCCTTTGCCCTTCGTTGATGATGGTTGTATCTTTAATTATGTAATTTTTCATCGAGCCAAATTATGCTGTTTAACCGAAATTAATATGATGCAAAGTATCAAAACTCTTTTCAAAATCTTCCTGCTACTTGTTCCTTTTGTTTCCACTGCACAATCATCTTATATAGAACAGGGGAGCAAGGATTATATATTGCTTGAACGTTTGGAAATTAAAACAAGGACCGAAGGGCTGAACAGTTCCTACATAAAGCCTTTCAATAGGAAACTGGTAACTGCTGAAGTGGAAATGCTGGACAGCCTGCAACGTAACAAGAACCGTGTGGCTGCTGTTATTACGGATATTGACCGTTATAATATTAGCCGTTTCCTGATGGCAGGAAAAGAATATGCAACAGCCACTTCTTCTCTAGGTAGCAAAAAAACTGGCTTCAATTTGATTGAGGTGAACAAGCCGAAATTTTTCTGGGTGCTCAATCCTGCAGTACAATACCAGCAGTCGTTTGAAACCTATGATAAAACAAGCCTTTCACTTGCATCTGTGGGCCTAGCTTCTCATGGATTGATTGCAAAAAAACTAGCTTTCAATTTTTATATGACGGGCAATAAGGAAACCGATCCTTTTTATGTGAGAAGGTTTGCCGATAAGTTCCATGCGGTACCGGGTTTCAAGAACCTGAGCATTACTGATAGTGCCGTACAGTATTATGATGTAAGGGCTTCATTGCAATGGACTGTTGCCAAGTTCATAGATATGCAGGCAGGCTATGACAGGAATTTCTTAGGTAATGGTGTAAGGAGCCTATGGCTGAGTGATTTCAGTGGGAGCAGTTTGTTCTTTAAGATGAACATACGCTTGTGGAAGTTCAACTTCGAGAATTTGTACATGAAACTTTCGCCGCAGTTCGGGATTGTTAACCAAGCTGATGCAAAAAAATATTTAAGGGTGAATACACTTAGTATCAATGCGACTAAATGGTTGAACATAGGCATTTTTGATGCAGTAACTTTTGGCAGGTCCAAACAATATGAACTGAACTATTTGTTGCCGGTTACTTTTTTACGCGCCATGGAGCAGCAGAGTGGTAGCCCGGATAATGCTCTACTTGGCCTGAATGTAAAAGCGAACCTCAAACACGGTGTACAGGTTTACGGGCAGCTTGTGCTGGATGAGTTTTTGTTGAAAGAGGTTAAGGCCAATACTGGTTGGTGGGCGAACAAGTTTGGCTATCAAGTGGGTGCAAAATATGTAGATGCTTTCCACATCAAGAACCTTGACCTGCAAATTGAAAGCAATCGCATCAGGCCATTCACTTATACGCACTATGACTCCGTTTCCAATTATTCGAACTCCAACCAACCATTGGCCCATCCCTTAGGTGCCAACTTCCAGGAATTTATTGGTGTGGTCCGTTATCAACCCCTGAAAAAATTGTTTATTCAGGCCAAGGCCATGTATTATTATCAGGGAACCGATTCTGCTGGGATGAATTATGGTAACAATGTATTGAGTGACTATAGGGTTCGCGCCATTGATCCAGCGACGGGGCAGATCAGGGAGCATGGCTGGCATATAGGCACTGGTGACGAGGCAAGATGCATCTACCTTTCAACCAATGCCTCCTATGAAGTGAGGGAAAATTTGTTTTTTGATGCTGGCATTGCCATTAGGAACTATAAACTTGAATCCGGTAGCAAACAGAATACCACCCTCTTCAATATTGGCTTCAGGTGGAATATCGCAGGCAAAAGGGAATTCGATTTTTAAAAAGTACAAACAGCAATAATGAAAGTTTCAATTAACATATTTACCGGTTTATTCATTTTAATGTCGCTTGCATCTTCTGCACAAACTACTTATATGGTAATGGGCGGTAAAGAAGAAATCATTCTAAATAGGCTTGAAATAAAAACAAGGACAGCAAACCTTTCCTTTTCCACCGTGAAACCTTATAATAGAAGGGATGTGGTGAAAGATGTGGAACAGTATGATAGCTTGTACAATGCTGGTGATAAAAGGGCTGCAAAGCTTACCGAAATTGATAAGTACAATATGCAGCGCCTACTGATGAACAACAGCGAATGGAGCAAACCAAGGGAAGCTTATAAAAGCGAAAGGCCGTTCCTGAATTCTTTCTACCAAACGAGGGGCAATATGGTGGAATTGCGGAACAAGGATTTCATCCTGATTGCCAATCCAATTATCCAGTATGAACAAGGAAGTAAGGGC
>JAHEZD010000145.1 GCA_023251255.1 Chitinophagaceae bacterium | reverse complement strand
TATCGGCCTTGCCCTTTCCAATCACCACCTTCAATATGCTTCCATATTTTATGGAACCGTCTTTTTCCAATGCCTTGACCCTATAGAAATTATTGCCATTGGCAGGTGCAGCATCAAACCAGTTATAGTAGGTCAACGCGTTGCCATTGCCCTTTGAAGCTTGTATAGCTACTGTTGAATAGCTGTTGCCATCAACGGATTTCTCCACAACGAATTTGTCCATATTTGTTTCAACAGCGGTGGACCAGTCCACTTGGATGCCATTGTTTTTCTGGTAGGCCCTTGCATCTGCAAAAACAACAGGGGCCGTTCCGGTGAAACCAGAAGTTGATACAGCAGCAGCATAGTTGAATGCCTTGTCCACTGCATAGACGCGGTAAAAATAAGTTGTGTTGGCAGCAAGGCCATTGTCAACAAAAGAGGTACCCGTACCAATATAGGCCACCGTTCCTGTTCCAATGGTATTGCCTACGGCATAAACGCCATTCACATTGGGGGCAGTAGTGGGATCAACCGTTCCCCTTACTACCAAGTACCCGCCACCATCCACTCCCCCTGCTGGTGCTGTCCAGCCAATGGTTAAAGAAGAGGAAGTTGGTGTAGTAGCCGTTGCAGCAGTGGCAGCACCTGGGGCCGTATTGTCCTCGGCGGAACCCGCATACATTACAATATCATCCAGCACATAGGGTGTACCAAAGCTTCCGCCACTTGGTTTAAAGGAAATCAATCCATAACGAGGACTATTTGAACTGGTACCAGGTGTTACAATCACAGATACTTTGGTATAAGTGCTGGTAACCGCTAAGCTACTGCCAGTGGTTGTGGTACTTGACCCCGAAGTTCCATCAGAGCTAACCCCCACTACAAATGCCCTAGCGCTACCAGATGCATAGGTATAATAGAACTGCACCACATAGGATGTGCCACCAACAATGGCAGCATTGCCTGCAGTTGGTGTCCATAATAAATTACTTGTGGAGCCAGTGGACCATTGCAAGCATTTGGTTCCTGACCTTGCTCCCGTAGCGGAAATTGTTCCAACAGAGGATGTGGCCTGGGCCGTAGTGTAGGCCGTTTGCTGGATACCTGTGGCGAGTGAGGACCCACTTACGTTGGGTGCAGCACCAGTTGCCTGGTTCTCCACACCACCATCCATGGTGGGGAAGCTGCCTATGATGTGGCCTTGGGCCATTGACCTGCCCAAACCAATCAGTTGGGTACTGAGCATAAAAATAACAAACGGGTATAAACGTTTTTTCATACAGCAAGTTTTATATTTGAAATAAATAAAGGGAAATATTCTTATATGGTCCTACCTATCAAACAATTTCTCGGAAATGAAACAGATACAAACAAGTACACAACTTAGCAGAAAGGAAAATTTCATGGCGCAGCAGTTTAGCAATCGTTAATTAATGCTTCAAGTTAGCCTTATTTTCGATTGCTTATTATTCCTTGGATATCTTTTTTCTACGCAAACGTTCCCATGCAAACAAACATAAAAAGGCCACCCCATAAAAATGGAATGGCCCTGCTTGCTATGATTGTATCTACCAAGTTTGGATTATTTCCTGTTCCTTCTTTCCTTGATTTTTTTTGCTCCGTAACCAACGCCTGCCGCTACCAGGAGCGATAGGCCACCATCAATGGGCACATCATCCACATCATCGCCAAAACCGGGTTGTGCGTGGAGGATGGATGGCAAACAGGTTACCAGTAATACGATGAGCAATTGTATGGTTACGATCTTTTTCATTGTGCTTCTTTTTTAATATCTTATAAATAGGTGCCTTTAAATTCTCCTTCATGGCATCCCTCATTCCACAATTACTGCTTTTGTAGCCAATGCAGTTCCATTGCTTATTACCTGCATCCTGTAATTGCCGGATGCTACCGATGCTCCCAAGTTGATGGTCTGGGTTGCGCTTCCTCCATTATGATTGATTGTCCTGCTTGCCATTTCCTGACCAGCATTATTGAAGAACCTTACCGTGTAAGTGCCTTTTTCAACATTGTTCATTTGGAAGTTCACGATGCCGCCCTTAACCGGATTGGGGTAAACTGTGAATTCGGCCTTGTTGCCACCAATTTTCACTTTTACAATATTGCTGTACCTAACAGTTCCATTCTTTTCGATGGACTTGATGCGGTAGAAATTGTCGCCATTAACAATCGTTGCATCAAACCATGCATAACTGTTGCTTGTACCATTATTGGCAGCAACCGTAGTGGCCTTGGTGAAGCTAATGCCATCGGAACTTTCTTCTATATCGTAACCAGACATGCCCACTTCATTGGAAGTGCTCCAACTTACTTCTATGCCTGCATTCTTCTGGGCCGCAGTTACGTTAAGCAGGCCCAATGGCAGCGTACCGCTATTGCGGAACACGATGCTGAACCTGTTCTCTGCATAAGAAGCAGCTACCGTATTGCTGGTGGCAAAGTTAACCATACCTCCATTGGTCAAATCGATTGGGGTGGATGTATTGAGGTAATTATCCTTTATCCAAGCGTCTGTCCCCACAAAGTTTCCGGCATTTATTTTCAGGGCATAACTGTTACCTGCAACCAATTGCCATAAGCGCAGGTAAACAGTGTCGTAAGCTGTAACCTTGGGTCTGGCTTCTATGGAAAGGTTTGCTGCATTCCTTACAACAGCAATATTCTCGTCGGGATTCACAAATTTGCTTGCATCACCAGCATCCATGCCCGCTGCAAAAGCATTGTCAAAAACGATGGTTGTGCCATCAGTTGGTTTGCCCGTTGCCAGTTCACTTGGCTTGAACAGTAAGATGCTCATATTGGCATATTGATTCTGCGTGCGGAGAACAGCAGTTAAGGAAGTATTTTTATTTGCTTCCGCAAAGGTCAGTACCGGTGTGGCTGTTAGGGACTCCACAAATACTGCTTGGCCTGGCTGGATGTACTGATTGACATTTGAGGTACCAGTGTTACCCAAATTATTAAAGCCCGTAGTGGCATTCCAGGATACATACGCTCCCCTGTTATTGGCCCCGGTCATATTTGCATCCCAAGCATAATAGGTTGCGCCAACACCGGTCCTGGAAAGCGCATTCCAATCCACCGGGCTATAATATGGATTGCCAATTAATGTAAACCTTGCATTGCCCGATGTACTTGTGCTAAGGTTGGGCATGCCAGCGGTATTACCGCCATTGCTACTATAGCCCATTGTAACTGGACCCGTAATCAAGGTACCCGTTGCCTTTAATGTGGTAGCTACATTCATATTGGCAGCAGATGCTGATGTAATATCCACGCTCCTGTCCCCACGGATCAGTATCCTGTATCCCCTGCCTGCTTGTAAAATATTGCTGCCATCCGTTGCTGCAACTGCGGTCCAGTTTCCGCTTCCATCGTCCAAAGTGAACATGGAGGGGGCACCGGAGGGGGTTGCATCCAATCCGTTCAGGCCTGCAGTGGAGCCGGTAATATGTGTGCCAATACCTGCTGTGGCCACGCCCCCATTCTGCCAATTGGCATTGATACTTGTGGAAGTAGTAACACCCGGTGTCAAAAAGCGGAATGCCCGATATCCCAATGGAATGAACCGTTCTATGGTCACATTGCCCGTTACCTGGTTGGCAGCGGCTGCCACACCTACAATGGCGGTGTTGGCAATGGAAGTGGATTTCAAAGTAAGTAGGCCCCCTGTTGCCAATGTACCAAGTGTTGGCGTAAACGTGCCTGTAACGGCAACTGCTTGAGATAATGTAACCTGCGGGGCTGTGACAAATGAATTATTGATGATGAGGTTTTGGATTGATGCTGGCAGGCCTGTACCAGTTATTTGAGCAGCAGAGCCATTGAACTCGTAAGTAGCATTGGCGTTATAGGTTCGTGTGCCACCAACTTGTACATTACCTGTGGCCCCAGAAATGGCAATTCCTGAAGGGGAACCAATTTTTATTCCTGCTCCAGAAGCCAATGTAAATGTGCCTGTACTCCCATTAAGAATGCTTGTACCAAAATCCAGCGTACAGCCACTGTTAACAGTATAGTTTATTGGTACCGCACTCATTGTACCAGCAGTTTTACTGAATGTAGCTGTACCAGCTTTGGTAAAATTAATGGCACAAGTAGTTCCACCGCTATTATTAAGGGTTCCTCCAGACATAATAAGGTTTCCACCAAGATTAACCGTTATTGCACCCGTACCGCTACTTAAATCAAGCTCCCCTTGATAAATTATTATATCTCCACCAATTGTAATTGAAGTAGAGGTATTGTTACCTATAAACCTAAAAGCTTTGGTGCCGGAATTATTAAGAATAAGGTTCCCATTTATGTTTGGCATTGTACCTGATCCATTTGTAATGGAACTTAAGGTACTATCGATATAATTACCAAACCCTCCCGATAAGTTTGTAGTAGTTGGCAATCCAGTGTTGATTTGTACCCAATTGCTGTTTACGGCAAAGCTTTCGGTTCCGCCCATAATGTTCGATGCACTTGAACTGTTCTGAACAAAGTAACTGCCGTTATCAAGCTGAAAAGTGACACCAGCGGCAATTGTAATATTGCTACTCTGCTGCAGTGTCCCACCATTCTCCACTTGGAGCTTTACATTGAATGTGACAGTAGAGGTGCTTTTTCCGACAGCATTTGTTTGAATAACATAAACATCACCAACAACGAGCGCTCCAACACTTGCAGGAGAAGTGCCGCTTCCATCGCGAGCAGACTTCCAGTTTGCGGCTGTATTGATGCTGGTTGGTGATGCCTGTGTTCCACCAGTAATTAAATACCACGTTGTAGCACCAAAGGAACTGCTAAATATACATAGCGTGAAAATGAATAGTACACTTTTCTTCATACAGCAAGTTTTATAATATTATAGAATAGGTAAGAAAGCAATTTCGCAAAGCAACCAAAGAAGTAATAATGATGACAACAAGAGATGGATGGCATTGAGCCATACTTATCTTTCAAAGCAGTTCCAGCAAGCACAATCGTTATACACTTCTACAATTAACAGCATAATGTTAGTGAGTTATTCTTATTGCTTGGAACAATTGATGCCCCTATTTCTACGCAAACGTTTCCGGTATCGTTTGCAGCAGGACCCGTTTTTACAATCGGGCTGGAAGAGCCAATATTGTTGTTCCCTGTTGATTTTTCCTATTGCACAACCCTGCTAAATTAAAAGCAAGCAATTGTGTTCGAGCTGTTTACATGATATCGTTATCGGTATCGTTTGCGTAGAAATACCGTTTGCAATACCATGCCAACGCAATGTTTGTCTGTAGCTTTAACCCGCTGTAACGATTGTACATGATGGTTCATACCATTTAACCAATGCTTGCTTTATGAGTTTTGTTTACCCACTTTCCCAGAATAACAAACCGTACATACTTCTTGCGTTGTTCACTTGCACTTGTTCGAGCAACTGTTCCCTGTTTTATTTTTTTGGGGAATAAACAGCACTTACACCCCAATCGGCAATCTATCATTCACTCCCTATAATATCTATTTTATCAAAGCTTGTTTACATGAAAAAGAACCTACTACCAGCATTCCGGCATTCTGCAAACGATCATTGCAGGTTTGGCAATAGCATGAAAGTTTTTTCTGTTATCGCCTTTGCACTCTTGTTTTCCATAAAGGGCGCCGGACAGTTCACAGCAACCTGGGCATTGACCAGCAATGCCAGTTCAGCAGTAACCGGAACATCCTCTGCTTCCATCATCACAGCAGATATGGTTCCAGGGGCCAACTTTACGGCAAATGGCGGGTATAGCAGCAGTGGCTATAAATGCCAACCGGCTGCTGCCTGGCCTACCGTTGTTACAGATGGGCTGCAATTGGATTTCCCGCTATCACCCACCAATTCCTACGATGCCACCATTACTGGCTGCACTTTTACCGCAAAAACCTCTGGAAGCAGCGGCAACAACGTTGCTACACTCTCCTATCAAGTAAATGGTGCTGGCCCCTGGACCAGTTTCGGTACGCCACAAACCATCACAAGCGGTGGGGTGAGCAGCATCAATTTCGGTACATTGAGTACCGTGTTCACTGTGGGCAATACCTATATAATCAGGCTCAGCCTCTACGCTGCGGCCAGCGGCACAAGTGCCAGCAGGTCTGTATCGGTATTGAACTATACCATCAACGGCACAGCAGCCGCAGGCGGCCCTCCACCGGTTGTTGTAACAACCTCGGTCAATTCTGTCCTGCAAACAACTGCGGTGGGTAATGGCAATATCACTTCTGGTGGTTCATGGCCCGTTACGGCAAGCGGTTTCTGCTTGGCTACCTCTGCCAACCCAACCACGGCAAATATTGTAGCCAATACATCTCCATTGGTTACCACAGGAACATACAGTGTAAACATTACCGGTCTTGCTGCCTCCACAACCTACCATATCAGGGCTTTTGCTACGAGTGCTGTTGGCACCAGCTATGGCGCTGACCTAACTTTTACCACACTTGCTCCTATACTCGCTTCCATTAGCACCACGGCTGCCACCAATGTTTCACCCATATCTGCTTTAAGCGGTGGGAATGTTACAGACAATGGTGGAGCTATTGTTACTGCAAGGGGCATTTGCTGGGCAACTACAGTAACCCCAACCACTGCAAACAGCACGCTTGCCAGTGGCTCAGGAAACGGCACGTTCACCAGTTTGATCAGTGTTCTTCTACCAAGCACCACTTATTATGCAAGGGCCTATGCTACCAATAGTGTGGGTACGTCTTATGGCAACCAAATAACATTTACGACGCCGCCCGCTGCCCCAACGATTGTTGTGAACCCAACATCATTGGCGTTTGGTACCGTTCAACAAGGTACCACATCGCCGCAGCAGAGCTATACGCTAGCTGGTTACTTCCTGACACCTGCAACAGGGAACCTGACCATCAGTGCCCCAGCGGGTTATACCATTTCCACTACTTCGGGTTCAGGTTTCCTGCCAACATTGGTTATCCCCTATACAGGTGGTACAGTGCCCACAACCATTATCTATGTGCGCTTCTCACCCACATCGCTTTCCAATTACAATAAGGACATAACGAACAGTGGAGGCGGTGCTACCACACAGCTTGTTCACTTAACAGGAGCGATTGATCCTGTTGGTGGACAGGGGCAACAGGGGTTTTCCAATAAGGGAACTGATTTCTGGACAGGCTTCGGTCCGCATGAGAAAATATCCGGTGCAGATGGTTCAAGCAGCAATGCCTTGATGACCCTGTATTTCACGGCTGATGTGGCTTCCACAGTGACTATTTATGTTGGTTCCAATCTGGTGCAAACATTAAGTGTACCTGCTGGTTCCGTTACTGCTTCCAACCTTATTCCATGGACCGGCACCGATGATGCAAGATTGATCAATGAGGGGGTCTATACGGGGAAGGGTATTTAC
Organism: Chitinophagaceae bacterium; assembly: GCA_023251255.1. Taxonomy (GTDB): domain Bacteria; phylum Bacteroidota; class Bacteroidia; order Chitinophagales; family Chitinophagaceae; genus UBA1930. The sequence goes on along the minus strand of JAHEZD010000145.1, from coordinate 2,709 downwards.
ATACATAGCACCAACCCGGTTGTAGCCTATGCGGAAATCTATGGTAGCCAGGTAACTGCTGCAAGCGTTCTGTTCCCAGTGAATACATTGGGCAAAAGTTATACAGCATTGAACTATACACAGGTTTCCAATAATACCGGGAGTGCCAATGCCCGCTCCTACGTTTTTGTGGTGGCTACACAGAACAACACTACCGTTCAAGCAACGCTTCCTGCGGGTATTACCAGCGAAAGTGGGTTTACGGGCAGTTCCACAAAAACATTGAACAAAGGCGATGTCTGGTTGATAAAAGCATCCGATGGAACAACTGATTTAACCGGTACACAAATTAAGTCCATCAGCAGTAGCGGAAGCTCCTGCCAACCGATTGCAGTTTTCTCCGGTACCGGAAAAATAAGTATCACCTGTGACGGCAGTTCAGCCTCTGGCGACAACCTGTTCCAACAATGTTTTCCTTCTGTGGCATGGGGACGTAAATATGTTTCTGCACCCACTGCTGGAACCGGTTACAACAATGATATATACAGGGTGATGATCAATCCTGATTATGCATCCACTGTGGTAACAGTTAACGGTGTTACATTGCCCAATAGCCTTCCTATACCTGGCATTACCAATGCCAGCACCACTAGCCCCAGTACAAGTATTACTTTGGTAAACAACTTGTACTATGAATTCAAGAGTTCCGTGCCTGTTGTTATCAATTCAACATCACCTGTAATGGTGGCACAGTACATTACGAATGCTTCAAAATGCACCAACAGCTATACAGGAACAGGTGGCGACCCTGATATGATCTATTTAAGCGCAGTTGAACAAACCATTGATAAAATTATTGTATCGCCAATCCAGACCCAAAACAGTAATGCTACCAACTATATCAATGTTGTTATCAAAACAGTGGATGTTCCCAATTTCACCATTAAGGACCAGAACAATGCAGCAGTAACAGCAACTTTCGTTCCCATTGATGGCACTTATTCCTATGCCCAAATACTTGTGGCTGCTGGTTATTCTGCCTCTGTCTATTATAGTCTGGCCTGTACAAGCGGTGGTTTCAATGCCATTTCCTATGGTTATGCAAGCTCCGAAAGCTATGCCTACAATGCAGGTACCAACCTAGTGGACCTTCTATCCGGTTTCACTGTGCAGAACCAATTCGGTTCCGGCTCCTCACCTGCCGCCTGTAGGGGTTCACAGTTCTATATGAATGTTACACTGGCATTTAAACCAGTGAGCATTTTCTGGGACTTTGCCAATAATGTGAACCTTTCCCCTAATGCAAGCGTTACGCAAACAAGTACGGACCTGGCTTTGCCAACCGTACTGATTGATAGCGTACTGATCAATGGTGTGTGGCTATATACCTATAGGATACCCGTACCTTATGTTTACAATGCTATAGGAAGTTTCCCTGTGGTAATCAGCGCTGTTAGCCCTACGCCAGATGGCTGCAATGGCGTGAAGACATTCACGTTCCCTGTTACCGTGGTGCAGGGACCCACTGCTGATTTTACTTTTGCGAACCCAACAGGTTGCCTTGTTCCCGTACAGTTTACCAATGCTTCATTGGGCAATGGCTATACCATTGGGCAATGGCAATGGGACTTTACAGACCCTTCTTCAGCACCCAACAATACCGCAGTAATCCCTAACCCGATCCATAGTTTCTCGGCGGGTGGCACATACCCTGTTAAGCTCCGCGTGATTACTTCCGAGGGTTGCTATGCAGACGTAACCAAGAATATTTCCTTATCGGCAGTCCCTGTTGCGGCATTCACCCAGTCTGCTACAACCTGTGCCACTGTTGCTGTTCCATTCAATAGTACCACCTCAACAATCGCTCCTGTGGGTACCATTTCACAATGGTCATGGAACTTCAACGACCCATCATCGGGCAGCAATACTGCTACCATACAGAACCCATCGCATACGTTCAGTACACCGAATACGTATAATGTTACGCTGACTGTTACCAGCTCCACAGGTTGCCCAAGTGTTACCATCACAAAACCAATTGTGGTGAGCCCCAACCCTGTTGCCGACTTCAGCTTTACCAATACAGGTTGTGCCAAGGACCTAGTGACCTTCAACGGTCTTCCCAATAGTATGAGCATTTATGCTTGGAACTTTGGTGAAACCGGCTCGGCCACCAATACTTCTGCCCTTCAGAGTCCAACCCACCAATATGCCTCTTCTGGTACCTACAATGCGGCCTTAACGGTTACCTCTGCACAGGGATGTGTTGGTACGGTTACGAAACCTGTAACATTGGCTGCTACCCTAACCAATCCAATTGTTACCGTTACCAATATTGGTGCTACATCGCTCACCTTTAGTTGGGCTGCTGTTACAGGCGCTACTGGCTATCAGGTTTCTACGGATGGTATCAACTTCATTACCCCAAGTTCGGGTGCCACAGGGCTTACGCATGTGGTTAGCGGACTTACCGCAAACCAATCGGTGACCCTTACGGTTAAGGCACTGGGTACCATTGCCTGCCAAAATACAACTGGCAATGCCACAGGTTTGACCCTGTATCCCGATGTTGGTTTGTTCTTACCCAATACGTTCACGCCAAATGGTGACGGGAAGAACGATGTGTTCAAAGCCTATGGCAATTACCTCCAGAAGCTGAACATGAAAGTGTTCAACCAGTGGGGGGAGAAGGTGTACGAGACCAGTGACGTTACGGGTGGCTGGGACGGC
>JAHEZD010000144.1 GCA_023251255.1 Chitinophagaceae bacterium | reverse complement strand
CTTCATAGCTAGTTATTTTTTCAGGTTTCAAATCTGCATTGAACAATGTGCTAGGATTGGTGAAGCTGTTGCCATAAATCCTGTCGTAGTATTTGGATGTTTGGTAAGGCCTTGTATCGTTGCCCACTTGTGCTACAGATAACCTCAATTTTGCAAAAGAAATCTTACTTGGTAAACGGAATATATCGTTCAACAAAAAGCTGGTACTAGCAGATGGATAAAAAAATGAATTGCTGCCATAGGGTAATGAACTGCTCCAATCGTTTCTTCCAGTAATATCCACAAAAACCCTTTCCTTATAACTCCATTGGCTAGTGGCATAGATACTATTTACGGCCTTCTTGGAACGCATAGGGTCGGCCACTGCTTGGTCTAAGCTATTTGATATTTGATAGATACCAGGTTGAGCTAATTTATCAGCATACAAACCAGCAAAATCATAAGTTTGACGTTGGGCGTTGGCACCAGCAGAAACACTGTATTTAATGTCCCCATTAATCTGATTTTTAAAAGTCAGTAGGGCATCTGTATTCAATTCATAGTTGAACACATTCTGCTCCCTGTACATACCTTGAGGATATTTGGTAATGCTGTATGGACGCTGTTGTGAACGGAATTCAAAAGACATATCCACCCCAGTTCTTACCATCAACTCCAAATTTTTGGAGAACTCATAAGTAGCAGATACATTTCCCAAAACGCCATGCTTGTTCATCTTGTTAAGGTCTTCATACAAATCGATATATGGATTGTCTGGGCCAGTATAAGCTGGGTTACGCTGTTGAACACCAACAAGCCCTGGCTGCCAGTATGGTTTAAACCAGTTATGGTCAAAATTTGGTGTGGTGCCAATAATCAAGAAGTACATGAAGGTTTGGTTGTTGTAACCAGCAGATGGAAGGTTGTCACTTTTTTTATTGGTATAAGTAACCTTGCCACTGATTTTTAATTTATCCGATACCTTTTGGTTTACTGATAATGCCACAGAATACCTTTCATAACCAGTGTTGGGCAATATCCAATTGTTCTTCAATTGGGATACAGATAAACGTGCAGAACCCTTGTCTGTTCCACCTTCAATTGAAACGCTATTGCTTAAAGTAGTGCCAGTTTCAAAAAAGCCTTTGATGTAATCAGGATAGGCTTTCCAAGGTGTACGGGCAGTTGGTTTACCATCAGGTGTTGTAGGGTCATACTGAAAATACATTTGACCATTGTACCTTGGACCAAATGCCCTTCCTGCAGCTACATTGGTAGCTGTGTTGATACCATCTGGACTATCCATATAAGAGAAGTAAGTATTGGTTCTACCCTCACCAAATTCATACTGGTTATCTACCCAACGGTTAACCCTGTCTATACTAAAATTGCTGTTGAAAGTAATGCCCAAACCTTTGTCTTTTCTTGCACCAGATTTTGTGGTAATAATCAATGCACCACTGGCAGCACGGCTACCATACAATGCTGTGGCACTTGGCCCTTTCAATACCGTAACACTGGCAATATCATCTGGATTAATGTCAGATAAATCCGAACCAAAATCCACGGGGCTATCTGTGGCCAAATGTGCCTTGAAACCTGTACCAGTTATTTTGCTGCTGATAGGTATGCCATCGACAACAATCAGTGCTTGGTTATTCTCCAAGTTCAAAGAGTTTTCTCCTCTCAAGGTAATACGAGAAGAACCCATGGGACCAGAACCTGTACCTTGAATATTTAATCCAGCCACCTTGCCAGATAATGAGTTTACCCAGTTGTTTGTCTTTGCATCTTTTACAGCATTTTCGCCAACTGTTTGTGAAGCATAGCCCAAAGACTTTTCGCCACGTTTAATACCCAATGCAGTAGTTACAACTACTTCTTGCAAGGCTTCATTAACTGGTTTCAATTGAAGGGATAGCACGTTGCTACCAGCTTGCTTAATAACATAATTTTTTACTGTACCTGTTTCATAACCAATAAAGGAAGCCGTAAAATCATAAGCCTTGCCCACATCAAGTTTCTTGAAAAGGAAATTTCCTTTTTCATCTGTTATAACTGCAAAATTTTCCTTGCTTTTTACACTTTTTACTGTAATGGAGACACCCGATAGAGGTTCATTTTTTTCGCTGGTAACCATTCCAGATACTGATGTGTTTTCCTGTGCATTCACCTGAATGCTACCAAGCAACACCAATAGCACAATCCAAATTGCTTGCAATTTTTTAAATAGCCTTGAAGCTTTTGTTCTCATAATTGTTGGGAATTTTGGGGGAATATTTTAAAGAGTTCTTTCGTTCTGGTGCTGCAAATCTTGGCCTTTACCAACTTTTTTTGTTACCGTTAACAGGCAATTAATGATTTGATGGCAATGGCTTGATAGTTTGATAACGAGGACTTAACCATTCCGTAATAACAGAAGTAAAATGATGAGTGTGTTAGTATTTAAAGCAATGAATTTATCTTAGCAGCCACATGCACAAACAACATCCAAAAGGTTTATCCATTAGCGATTTCACCTATCATCTTCCTGAAGAAAAAATTGCACGCTATCCATTGTTAGAAAGGGATGCTAGCAAATTGCTCATTTATAAAAATGGGCAAATAACAGAAGATACCTACAGCCATTTAGATAGCCATCTTCCTGAAAACAGTTTGCTTGTTTTCAACAATACCAAGGTTGTGGAAGCAAGATTGTTATTCACAAAATCAACTGGTGGAACCATTGAAATATTTTGCTTGGAACCTGATGAACGCTATGCAGACATTACTTCCGCCATGCTGCAAAAAGGAAAGGTATTCTGGAAATGTTTGGTAGGTGGAGCAAAGAAATGGAAGGAAGAATTTTTGATTAAAGCAATAGATAATGAACAACAGAACATTGAATTGTCTGCAAAGATTGAAGAGAAAAGAAACGATTATTTCTTGATTGAATTCAATTGGAATGCTGGTATTTCCTTTGCTGAACTATTGCACCATGCAGGTGTTATACCATTGCCTCCTTACTTAAATAGGGATGCAGAAGAAAAAGACAAATCCACTTACCAAACTATTTATGCCAAGCATGATGGCAGCGTAGCTGCACCTACTGCTGGTCTTCATTTTACAGAAAAATTGTTTGAGAAACTGGATGCAAAAAACATCCAACGAACTTATGTAACGCTACATGTTGGAGCAGGGACTTTCAAACCTGTAAAAGCTGCTACCATGGCCGAACATGAAATGCACGCTGAGTTTATTGATGTGGATGCAAGCACTATTCAGCAGTTGATTGCTTATACAGATAAAACAATTGTAGCTGTTGGAACAACTTCTTTGAGAACAATAGAGAGTTTGTACTGGATGGGAGTGAAAGTAAGTACGAAGTACGAAGTTGGAAATAAGCAGATGCAGGATGACCTTTACCATTCACCACTCACCATTAACCAATGGGATGCTTATGAACTCCCTCAAGACATTAGTGTTTTAGATTCTTTGAACAGTTTATTGAACTGGATGAAGGGAAATGATTTAAGTAGAATCGTTGCCAAAACACAAATCATCATTGCACCTGGATATGAACTAAAAGTGATCAAAGGTTTGGTCACGAATTTTCATCAGCCACAATCTACTTTATTGTTGTTGGTAGCTGCTATAATTGGTGGCGACTGGAAGAAGGTTTATAATCATGCTTTGGAAAATGACTATAGGTTCTTGAGTTATGGGGATGGCTGTTTATTATGGAAATGATTATCCTACTTCTCCCCCAATCTTTCCAATACATAATATACAGCAGGACAAAAAGTGGAATTCTTCAGTGTTATAGCTGGTCGTTTCAACAGCACATCTTCATCTGTATAGGGGAACCTGTGGCAGTCACTCGGGCGTTGGTCATAAATGCTGCAAAAGTTATCTTCCCCTAAAAATGCACATGGCGAAGACTTCACCACATAATCACCTTCTGTATCCAAGCACAAATATTTTTCAATAAAAGCACCTTCTTTCATGCCCAAATACTTGCTAATCCTTTTAATGTCTGGTGTTTTGAAACGTGGGGAATAATTCTTGCAACAAGCAGCACATTGTAGGCAATCAATTTTGGAAAATGCTTCCTCATGTAGGTCGGGCAACTGTTTCAATACCTTGTTCTTATCTGCACGTTGCAGAAAATTCTTGTATTGCTTCTGATGCTCTTCACTTTTCTTTTGCCAGCCTTCTAATTCCACTTCTGCCATTTGCTTTACTTTGCGCAAAAATAACCACAAAGACACGAAGCCACTAAGTATTCATGGAAGCAGCCAAAGAAAATATCCTCCTCCTCATTTCAACCCCTTATTATTTTATCATAATTGGGATTGAAATTTTGTTATCGCACTTACACAATAGAAAGTTGTATACAGTAAAGGACACATTCAGCAACCTATATTTAATGCTGCTAAATTCAGGCATTGATTTACTGTTCAGAGCGGTTTATGTAACCGTCATTTTTCAGTTCTGCTTCAACCATCGCTTCGTGAATTGGCATACTGGAATCTGGTACTGGGCAACTTTGGTCCTGGCAGAGGACTTCATTTACTACTGGCTTCACCGTTTTGACCATGAAATACGTTTTTTTTGGGCCACGCATGTTACCCACCATTCATCTGAAAAAATGAATTTTACCGTTGGTTTCCGCTCCTCTGTTTTTCAACCTTTGTATCGTTTTATCTATTTCCTACCATTGCCTTTATTAGGTTTCAAACCTTTAGATATCGTTTTTATCTATTCTGCTACACAGATATGGGGCATTTTTGTGCATACAGAACTGATCAAGAAAATGGGCTGGCTGGAATACATTTTGGTCACCCCTTCCCACCATCGCGTGCATCATGGAAGCAATCCCAAATATCTGGACAAGAACATGGGTATGTTCCTGATTATTTGGGACAAACTATTTGGCACTTTTCAAGAAGAATTGCCAGCAGAAAAATACCAGCCGATCAAATATGGTTTAACAAAAAATATTGAACAACCCAATGCGGTGAACCTTGTTTTTCATGAATGGACTGCCATTACAAAGGACATTAAACAAACAAGTATCTCCTTAAAGGAAAGATGGAAATATTTGTTCGGGAAACCAGGCTATAGCCATGATGGAAGCAGGCATACAAGTGAAGAGATGAGGGAATTGGAAAACAACGAACATGCGAATTAAAAGATGATGGATTCTTCTTGATTCACAGTTTATTCCCACCTAAAAGAAATCATCTTTTTTACTGTTCCCGAAACGTACATTTGCCGCAATTTCAAGCTAAGAAGGCTAGGCTACAAACAATTGCAGTGTTCATTTGTTTATTTTATGTCCCCGATAAAAGGGGTGTGATGCAACTGCTGCCCAATTGAAATGGTCATCAAAAAATATTTACCTCTATATGAACTTATTTCAGCAACAAAATACAGAATTCCAAAAAAGGCATAATGGTCCTGATACAGCGGACACAAGGAGAATGCTAGCTACCATTGGCGTTGGAAGCTTGGATGAATTGATAGATAAAACTGTACCTGCTTCCATAAGGTTAGAAGGTGAACTTAACCTCCCTGCGGCAGTAAGCGAGTTTGAATATTTGAACGACTTAAAACAGGTGGCTGCTAAAAACAAGCTTTTCAAAACATATATCGGACAGGGCTATTACAATACCATTACGCCAAGTGTAATCCTCAGGAATGTTTTTGAAAATCCAGGATGGTACACACAGTACACACCTTACCAGGCTGAAATTTCGCAGGGCCGTTTGGAAAGTTTACTGAATTACCAGACCATGGTCTGCGACCTAACAGGATTGGAGTTGGCCAATGCCTCCTTATTGGACGAAGCAACCGCTGCTGCTGAAGCTATGGCCATGCTGTTCCATCATGGAGATGGCTCCAAGAAGAAAAAATTCTTTGTAGACGAGGCCATCTTCCCCCAAACAAAGGACCTGTTATTAACAAGGGCTACGCCAATTGAAATAGAATTGGTAATAGGTGATTACAAAACAGCTTTATTGGATGATAGCTTTTTTGGGGCCATCATTCAATACCCTAATGATAATGGAAGTATTGAGGACTATCGTGGTTTTATTGCCAATGTTCATAATGTAGGCGGTTACGTAGTAATGGCTACTGATCTGTTAGCATTGACTTTATTGACTTCGCCCGGTGAACTGGGTGCTGACGTAGCTGTTGGCTGTGCCCAGCGTTTTGGTGTACCACTAGGCTACGGAGGGCCACATGCAGCGTTCTTTGCTACAAAAGAGGCTTTCAAACGTGGCATTCCTGGAAGGATTATCGGTGTGAGCATCGATGCCCAGAACAACCGTGCCTTACGCATGGCATTGCAGACACGTGAACAGCATATCAAGCGTGAAAAAGCAACATCCAATATCTGTACGGCACAGGCTTTATTGGCCAACATGGCTGCAATGTATGCAGTGTACCATGGTGCCGAAGGGTTGAGAAACATTGCAAGCAGGATTACTACCCTTGCCCAAGTATTAAGCGATAGCTTGAACGAATTGGGTTTCAGGAATGTAAATGCAGCCTACTTCGATACATTGAAAGTGGAAGTGGATGCCGCAACCATTAAACCATTCGCAGAAAAGAACAATGTGAACTTCAGGTATTTTGATGCAAAGCATATCGGCATCAGCCTGGATGAAACTACCACGCAAAAAGATGTATTGGACATTGTTTACATTTTTGCTGAAAGCTTGGGCAAAGACGAGGCTGAGATTGAATTTGATAGCGATGATGATTTGACCTCCATTCCTTCCTACGCCAAAAGGACCTCTTCTTACTTAACGCACCCTGTGTTCAACACACATAGAAGCGAAAGCCAGATGATGCGTTACATCAAGCAATTGGAGAACAGGGATTTGAGCCTGAACACCAGCATGATTTCATTGGGCAGTTGCACCATGAAGCTGAATGCGGCCAGTGAAATGATTCCTGTGAGCTGGCCTGAATTTTCCCAAATGCACCCTTTTGTTCCAGCCAATCAAGCGGAAGGTTACAAGCAAATCATTGATGAACTAGCTGATTACTTGGTGGAGATAACAGGCTTCGATGCTTGCAGCTTGCAGCCCAACAGTGGCGCACAGGGTGAATATGCCGGTTTGTTAACCATCATGGCCTATCATAAAGCCAATGGCAATGAACATAGGAACGTGGTGCTGATTCCAACTTCTGCACATGGTACAAACCCAGCAAGTGCAGTGATGGCTGGAATGAAAGTAGTGGTAGTGAAGAACAATGAGGATGGCACCATCAACATCGAGGATTTAAAAGCAAAAGCTGAACAATACAAAGACACATTGGGTGGCCTGATGGTTACCTACCCTTCTACTTATGGCGTATTTGAAGAGGGTATTATTGACATCTGCAACATTATCCATGATTTTGGGGGTCAGGTGTACATGGATGGTGCAAATATGAATGCACAGGTTGGGCTAACTAGCCCAGCCACCATTGGTGCAGATGTTTGCCACCTTAACCTGCACAAAACATTTGCGATTCCACATGGCGGTGGTGGACCGGGCATGGGACCAATCTGCGTTAAAAAACATTTAGCCCCTTACCTGCCAAGCCATGTGGAACTGGGCGGTGTAAATGCAGTGAGTGCAGCACCTTATGGTTCCGCCTCCATTTTGTTAATCAGTTATGGCTACATTAAAATGTTGGGTTATGATGGCGTGAAAATGGCTACAGAATATGCCATCTTGAATGCCAATTACATGAAGGCAAGATTGAAAAAGTATTACCCTATCCTGTACACCGGGAAGAATGGCACCTGTGCCCATGAATTCATTGTTGACCTCCGCCCATTTAAACAGAGTGCAGGTGTTGAAGCCGAGGATGTGGCCAAACGCTTGATTGATTATGGTTTCCATGCACCAACCATGAGTTTCCCTGTTGCTGGCACCATCATGATCGAACCAACAGAGAGTGAGGACAAAGCTGAACTTGACCGTTTCTGTGATGCTTTGATTTCCATTTACGAAGAAATCAAAGCCATCGAAGAAGGAAAAAGCGATAAAACTGATAACGCACTGCATAACGCTCCCCACACACAAGCTGTAATATGTGCAGATGAATGGAACCATGCATATTCCCGTAAAGAAGCGGCTTTCCCGTTGTATTATGTAACGCAGAACAAGTTCTGGCCAAGTGTTGCAAGAATCAACAATACTTATGGTGACAGGAACCTGGTTTGCAGTTGCGAGCCAATTGAAAGCTATATGGAAGTGGAGAAGTAGCAATACCTATCCCTATATAAACAATAAAGCAAGAGGCTGCTTCAAAATACGAGGCGGCCTCTTTCATTTTCAGTTCGTATCATCCCCCTATCGGAGATTTATGGACGATTCAACAACTCCAAGGGCTTTATTTTACTTCTGATACAGCCTCACCCTCCCTTACTTGTATCTATTCATAAAACTCCATCAAGCTCCTGAAATAATTATTTGTCCAACCTTCCACCATGTCTTCATAAGCTTCGTCTGGAATATTGCTGTGGCGCAGTTCTGCAGAAGTTCCATCTTTATGCTTATGCAAAATAATGGTTACAATAGATGGTTCATCCTGGCCATCAAAGTACCATTGCTGTACAATCTTCCTTCCTTCTTCAAACTCAATGTTCCTTCCTTCAATATCTCCACCAAATAACGAGAATTCAGAACCGGGCTCTGTACTCATTTCCGCATCTTCACCAGTCCACAATTTCAATGTTGCAGGGTTGGTCACTGCTTGGTAAATGATTTCAGGCTCTTCTGTAATGATGTAATATTTCTTGAAGTCTTTCATGTTTACGCTGTTTTTTGTATTGCGCCAAACGCAATACTATATAAATAGCCATTAAAGTAGCCAATAAGTTCCGACCGCGGGCCCTAGAAAAAACGCTTGCTTCCTTTGATGACCCTATATGGCGTCGAAAAGAAATGGTCTACTGTGGTATTGAATTCATTGGTATACACTATAGGTGTACTATGGCCAGAATTGGGGAGGATCCATAAATAAGACTTGGCTATGTTCTTATAGATCTGCATCGTATGTTCTTCCTTGATTACATCATGGTCGCCGCCAATGACCAATGTTGGTGCTGCAATTTTATGAACATCGCTTAAGGGAATATGTGGTTCAGCAACCAATAGGTTCAACAGTTTCAACCCAGCTTTCTCTTGATCAGATAAAGGTGCCTTCTTTGCCTTCAGCATTTTGTAGGAAGGCATTACCATATTGATTACCTCGCCATACACAGCACTTGTATCAGGCTGCAGATTGGCACCGGTCACAGCCAGCTTCTTTACCTTCTCCGGATGGCGAATGGCCAGCAACAGGCCATTGATGCCCCCATCGCTCCAGCCAATCACATAAGCCGAGTCTACTTTCATGGCACTCAATAAAGCAGCATAATCATCGGCCATCATCTCATAACTCAATGAATCGCTGTTGTCAATGGACTTGCCCTGTGCCCTACTATCGGCTATAATGACTTTGTACTTCTTGGAGAAATAAGGGATCTGTTTGAGGAAATTATCGATGGAGCCACCATTACCATGGATAATCAACAGAGGTTCACCTTCGCCATATACTTCACAATACATTTTAAACCCGCGGATATCATAGTATTTTCCTACTGCATCGTTTTTTCCATAAGTGGTACTTTGCATCATACTGTCAAAGTCCTTTCTTATAGCTGTCAATTCATCTTGGCTAAATGCAAGGCCACAAATCAATTGGAGCAAAATGATCCCGGTAATCTTTCTCATATTGAAGTTTTGGTTTGTATTATGAAAATACGATTAAATACCCAACACTTCTTTCAATTTTGCGTAACCGGCCCTACTTACAGGAATCCTTGCGCCCGTGTTCAGCAATGCCAAATGGCTATCTTTTTCATGAGGGTCTATCCTTGTAATGAGCGAGGCATTGATGATGTATGAGCGGTGTACCCTAACGAACTGTTCAATAGGCAGGCCCGTTTCAAAGAATTGCATGGTTTTCTTTTTAAGAAATGCACCGTCGGCTGTATGGATTTTCACGTAATCATCTGCGGCCTCCAAGTATTGGACCTGTGCAATGGGAATGATTTTTATTTTACCCCCATCCTTTACCACAATCCTATTG
>JAHEZD010000016.1 GCA_023251255.1 Chitinophagaceae bacterium | reverse complement strand
CTCATTAGCAGGGTCAATATACAGGTAGCCAGTATCCACCATTTGTATTTCTTGTCCACAATTACAAAACCAATCAGTGCCAAGAAGCAAATAACTGCACCCACATACGGAGGGCCGGAAGTACCAACCCCATCTATGCCGCCCCAATAAAATTGGATGAAGCCCTGCAACTGCTGCGCAAGCTCCTTGGGCATTTCCTGTAGGGCCTCTATCGCCTTGGACTTATCCTCGGCCACTTCCATATTATTGCTGCTGCCGCCGTACATCATGGGGAACATCATTACCAGAGGTTCCGTTTTGTAAACGCTATAGCTCAGCGCATAATCATTGGTCAGACCGGTAGTGGTAGCATTGCTCTTGCCATCTGCCAGTACACTGCCGCCACGTATGGACCGCTTGGCATATTCAGAAGTGGTGGACAGTGAAACCATATTTACCAGCACGCCCAAAAGGGCAGCACCTATGGCAATGCCCATGGCCATGAACAAGTGCTTGAACTGTTTTTCCTTTATCCAGAAAATGCCGTAGGAAATACTCATGATTCCTACAATGATGCAACTGTAATAGGTAATCTGCAAGTGGTTGGCACCGATAACGCAAGCAGTAAAGAATGCCGTAAAAGCAGCACCTACCAGATAGTTTCTTTGATAGATCAACAGTATGGAACCAATAAAAGCCGGCAAATAGGTCAGTGCGTTCATCTTGGTATCGTGACCTGCTGCCAAAATAATGGGATTGTAAGTAGAATAGGCATAACCCAATGCCGCTACAATGCCTACATAGGGATTGATGCGCAGCACAATCATCAGGAAATAGAAACATATACAGGCTGCAAAGAAAACCCCTGCAGGTTTGGGCAGGTGCAAACTGATCATATTGCTGATAACACCAAGCGAAACAGGGTTCTCGCTTTCCATGGCTATTTGGTAAGCTGGCATACCACTGAACATACCATTGCTCCACAAAGGAAAGTGGCCATATTTGGCCTTGTAATCAAAGGAGTTCTGCGCCATGCCCTTCCACTGTGTCACGTCATGCTGCTGCAGTACCTTTCCTTCAAGTGCAGGCTTGCAGTAAATGAGTGCCACTACTAAAAACACAACAACAGCAATAATATGCGGTAGGATTTTCTTCCAGTTCAAATTTTTCATTTTGCTTTTTTATGCGGTTGGCAAATTAATGCTATTTTCCACACCAAAACCAATCTATGCGTTTGCATTTGTTTCTTAACAGGATGGCCCTATTGTGCAATGTTCTTTTTTTGATTTGCTTGGTAATCCAGCGCACCCATGATTTTATACATAGCCAGGGCATCAGCAATTACATCATTTTACTCGGTTGGTTGGTGTCACCCTTCCTCAACGTGATCGTAAGTGGCTGGTGGCTGTTTGCTAAATTGACCAGGAAAGCCATCTTGTCAAAATGGCTGCCTGTAATAAATGGATTGTTCCTATTACTTCAATTCTTCGTTTACTTCATTATATAATTTATGATAACAGACATCCTAAAGAGCAAACCAACCAAACTGTTTTTGGGCATGAGCGCCTTTTTTGTAGCAAATGCGCTAATTGCAGAATGCATTGGTGGTAAGATTTTTTCTTTGGAAAGCACACTCGGCTTCAAGCCATTCAATTTTAGTTTGTTTGGGGAAACTGGTCTTTCCTTCTCCCTCACTTGTGGTGTGCTGCTTTGGCCATTGGAGTTTATTATGACGGATATCGTGAACGAATACTATGGACCAAAAGCAGTGAAAAGAATTTCATGGACTGCCGTTATTTTAATCAGCTATGCTTTCCTCATGTTTTATGCAGCCATGAAAGTTACACCCCCTGGTTGGTGGGTCTCATCCAAAACAGATGCGGGCATTCCAAATATGCAGTCAGCTTTCTCCGGTATTTTTGGTCAGGGCATGTGGATTATTGTTGGCAGCATTGCGGCATTCCTGGTTAGCCAGTTGATTGATGTGACCGTATTCCATTGGATAAAGAAAAAGACCGGCCATAAAAGAATCTGGTTAAGGGCAACAGGTTCCACGTTGGTATCCCAATTGGTGGACAGCTTTATTGTGCTCTTCATTGCGTTTAAGCTCGGTAATAATTGGAGCTGGCAAAAGGTACTGGCCATTTGCATGGTGAACTATACTTACAAGTTTACGATGGCCATCGTTCTTACACCTGTTATTTATGGCGCGGAGAAGATGATTGACAAATACCTTGGGCACGATATTGCCAAAAAAATGAAATTTGCTGCAATGGGGCAACCTGATGATGGGCTGGAAAACATTCCAACTGCTGGTTAATCTCCAATCATTGCATTGCTTTTTGCCAGTCTTCAAGGGCCATTTCAAATTTTATTTCACCATCACTTGTTTTGGTGCCGGTCCTTTTCCATCCAGTCAGTTCATAGAACCTTTCTGCTTTGGTACCCTGCCCGGTACTTAACCAAAGCGTTCGGGTTGATTGATGGAAGAACCAGTCTAGCATGATTTGCTGCAACCTTTTCCCAATGCCCCTCCCTTCAACGGTAGGATGAACAAACAATGCCCAGATATTATTATCAATTGTGTCAACAATGGCAAAGCCCACTACCTCATTCGCTATTTCACAAAGCCAGCCCTTGCCCCTTTCCGTCAGGTACAAAGCGTAATCTGCTTCAGTGATCCTCAAGGGGTTTGAAAGCCTGTTTTCTGTTACAGCAATCCTAACGGCATGTAGCCCTTTATAATCCTGTAGGGTAGCCTCCCTGAAAATCACATGACTTGCTTGGTTTGTGGGGTCAATCATTATCATCTTTTTTCTTCTTGCCCAGTTTTACAAAAGCTGCCCTTGATGGGGCAGGGGCTGCTGTTCCTTTTATGCCCAGCCAAAGTACCTCATTGAACGCAAGGTCGGGCACCCCATCTTCCTTGCTGAAATTGAAGGCTGCACTTTTTTTTGCAGCAGGCGTATTGCCGGGGTTCTTGTCATTCAAATTAATATTGATAGGAACAGCCACATAGGCACCGGTATCCGGTACAGCCATAAACGAACGCCACATGGGTGTTGCTGCTGCATCATATTGCGTCATGGGTGGCAGGCCAGCTATCAATTCTATGGTCCTTAACATGGAGCTTGTGGAGTACATAGTATGGTCAACAGCATGTCTTTTGATGTAGGGACTAATGACATAAGCAGTGCTTCTATGGGCATCTACATGGTCCGGACCATTCTGTGCATCATCTTCCAGAATGAATACGGCACATTCCTTCCAAACAGGGCTATGGCTCAGGTAATCTATGAACATCCCCACTGCTAGGTCATTGTCTGCCACATGTGCAAAAGGAGTTGGCTTTCCAGCTTTGAGCCCTTCCGTATGATCGTTGCCAAAACGCAGGGTATTTACGGTGGGCAGTGCATTTATTGCCAACAATGAATCAAAATCCTTTTTCCATTGTGAGAACCTTGTAGTATCCCGTATAGCAAGGTCCCAACCACGGTACGTTGGGCAGGTATGCCCTTTTAAGGATACAAGCTGTGGCTTGTCTGCCTTGTCCGCAAACTCCCCATAGGTCCTGTAGCTAACATTGTTCCGTTTGCAGAGGTCCCAAATAAAACCATTTTTATTATTGGCAATTGCGAGGTTGCCCTCTGCTGTATAGTTACCGCCACGTCCCCCATAACTGCTGGGCCATGTTTTTTCCAGGTAATCCGTAGCGTAGGCACCCATGCTCCAGTTATGTCCATCTGCACTTACTTCCGCATCCACATAGAAATTATCCAGCAGTACAAACTCCCTTG
Source organism: Chitinophagaceae bacterium (assembly GCA_023251255.1). Classification (GTDB taxonomy): domain Bacteria; phylum Bacteroidota; class Bacteroidia; order Chitinophagales; family Chitinophagaceae; genus UBA1930. The sequence continues at coordinate 75,224 of JAHEZD010000016.1, read as the reverse complement.
CAAGAGCATGGAGATTGGGTGTTATCCTTTCCCCAAACAGCACCAGGCTTGTATCCCCATTTCCTTCCTTTATATCACCCAGCACCTGGTCATAGGTCCTGTTTTCCTTAATGATGTAGAACACATGCTTGATAGGCGATGGTGCATTGGGCCGCATGGGTATCGGGTTTCCGGCTTCACCTTCTGCATGGGTTTCCTTTTCTTTGGTATAAGGAGTGTTCTCATAAACAGCTTTGGAAAAAACGCCCAATTGTTGCTCAGAAGGTTCATCAATAATGCTCATGCTACCCTTGAACAAACCAGCTATATACTGAACTTTCTGCTCTTTTACTGTACTGCCCTGCTGGTATTTAACAGCCTGTTTCCTATTTACTGGATTGGGGCCATGTGGATTGGCCATGGAAGTAAAACCCTTGCCATTGGCCACAAATAGCTTATTGCCCACCACCTTGATATTGGTTGGGTACCAGCCAACCGGTATGAACCCCTTGGACCTGCTTTTCCCCATCTCACTGATATCGAATACGGCCAAGCAGTTATTGTCGGCATTGGCAATATAGAGTGTTTTCCCATTCTTGCTAAGGGCCAGGCCATTGGTCGTACTGCCACTTGGCGCATTGGGATAAAGTGCAGCATTCAGCGTTTCTATAACGGCATGCTTGCCAATATCAATAATACTTACGGAATTGTCATTACTATTGGCCACAAACAAAAAACTGCCCGTTCTATCAAGGCATATTTCGTTGGGATTGTCACCAACATCTATTGTCTGCACTATTTTTTGTGAAGCAATATCGTAGTACAGGACTTTGTCCCCGCCCCAAAGGCTGATAAACAAAGTCTGCTTGTCCTTACTTAATAAGCAGGTATAGGCTTCTGCACCAAGGTCAATGGTGGCGGAAACCTTTTTTGTAATTAGGTCAATACAGTAAAGGCTATTGTTGTCTTTTGTAACAACATACAATTCATGTCTTGTATCATTCAGCGCTATGCCAGCAGGGGAAATCCTTTCAGGCCATTTCTTGCCCAGTTTAATTGTATCCACCAAGTGGAGCTTATGTTGCATGATATGGTACTGCACGATCCAGTTATCATTGCCCCCACTGGCATAAAGCCATTCGTCATCATCGCTGAAAGCAAGCCCATACCAGCTTTTCGCAATTTCAATACTGTCCAGTATTTTTTCCGAGACAGCATCAATCAATTGAATGGACTGTGTGCTTTGCCCATTATTGGTTACTGCCAATAACTTTTTGTTGTTGCTTACTGCAATGTTCAGGGGCAGGTCTCCTAAGGGGATGCTCCTGCCTGCAGGTGATAGCTTCCAGCCGTTAGGCAATTGAATTTTGTTGCCAGACAGGTATGCTGCATTTTGTGCATGGGCCATTGAAAGTGATAGAAGAAACAATAGTGCATATAGGAATTTCATAAGGAAATTTTAAGCGAAGCTAGTTCGGCATTATGAACAGAACATGAACAAAAGAAAATAATTGCACCGATAAAACGTAAAACCTTTCTTTTCAAATTTTTTGTCGTAAATTGGATGTATTAATCTACCCGTAAGCTAAAATTAATCTTACTTAATCCATTCTTAATAGGATGGCATGTAGGAATGATTGATTTTTGTTTCGTAACCCTAACTCAATGCGTACCCAGAAAACAGTGACCTTAAACAAGGACAATCCTTCTTTTTGTATGGAAGTATCTTCGGGTAATTACTTCAATATTACCAATATCGTAAATGCCAATAAATACCTTATCCATGCTGTTGTTAGCGATGGTTCCCAAAAAGCGCCCTCCCGCTTTTCGTTGGTCGATAGGAGCATATACGGCATAAATTTTACCAATAAAATTGCCATTGCCTTCGAAGCAGGGGATATAGACAAGGAAGGCGATTTTGTTTGCCTGGAAGTCTTCTGTTATTAAAAAACCATTTGGCCAATTGGTTCAGCAAAGTTAGCCCTTTGTCAAAATAGGTAGCCTATCCCTATCAAGCTACTGTCAAACAACCATATATAACTTCCTTTACAACACGTTGCCATAATCAATCACCTTAATTCATACTTTCCAGCAAGGGAAATGGTAATTGAATTTGCTTGGGCAGGTTCATGGAATGGGGTTCAGTGCAAACCGGAACAATCAATAAAGTATTCCACATTTGTCGGCACTCTTGCAGAAACCTTATATTTTTACCGCTTCGCAATACGCCAACTATGGATGAAAGGAACCAATTTATGCAGGAAGCCATAGCCTTGTCAAAACAGGGCATGCTGAACAATGACGGAGGCCCATTTGGTTGTGTGGTGGTAAAGGATGGGCTTATAGTAGGACGTGGCTGGAACAAAGTTACCAGCACCAATGACCCCACTGCACATGCAGAAGTAACCGCCATTCGCGATGCCTGTGCCAATATGGGCACTTTCCAATTGGATGGTTGTGAAATATATACCTCCTGCGAACCCTGTCCCATGTGCATGGGGGCCATTTACTGGGCAAGGCCATCAAGGGTATTCTATGCCAATACCAGGGAGGATGCTGCAAATATTGGCTTTGATGATTCACTGATTTACCGGGAACTCACCCTTCCATTAAAGGAAAGGAAGATTGCCATATACTGCATTGGCAGGGACGAAGCCATCAAGGTTTTTGAGGAATGGACCGCAAAAGCAGATAGGACAGATTATTAGATTACCATAAATTAAATAATAAGGATGCCTTTCAACCATCGCATCCATGGATTAAACGACAAAACTTCTTTATGAGCGAAATAATGGAACAACTGAATCAGACAGTAGCTTTTATAAAAAGCCGTGTACAAACATCTGCTACAACAGGTATCATATTGGGCAGCGGCCTGGGCAACCTTGCTGAAGTAATCAAAGTTGATGATGCTATTCCTTATGGGGAGATTCCCAATTTCCCCGTAAGTACGGTAAAGGGACATGGTGGCAAATTGATATTTGGCGAACTGGGTGGCAAGAAAGTAATTGTCATGAGCGGGCGCTTCCATTTCTATGAAGGATATGGCGCACAGCAGGTTGTTTTCCCGGTAAGGGTCATGAAACTGCTGGGTGTGGAAACCCTGCTGCTGTCAAATGCTGCAGGTGCAGTGAACCCCGCTTATGGCGTGGGCGATTTGATGATCATCAACGACCATATCAGCTTCTTTACCACCAATCCTTTATTGGGCAAAAATGTGGAAGAACTGGGCACACGCTTCCCCGATATGAGCGAGCCTTACAGCAAAGCATTGATCGCAAAAGCAAAAGCCATTGCGGAAGCCAATGATATCCACGTTCATGAAGGTGTCTATACAGCCGTTACCGGCCCCACTTTTGAAACACATGCGGAATACCGCCTCATCAAAACAATTGGTAGCGACGTAGTGTGTATGAGCACCGTACAGGAAAACATTGCGGCCATTCATTGTGGCATGAAAGTATTTGCAGTAAGTGTGGTTACCGATTTGGGCATACGCGAAAACAACAATGTCATTACCCATGAAGAGGTACTGGAAGCAGCCAATGCTGCCGAACCCAAATTGACCTTATTGTTCACTGAATTGGTAAAACAGTTATAAGCCAAACAGGAGCGGTCTATCAATTAGCAGCAATAAGCTAATTGATAGGCCCACATTGGAAAACACCAATGCTTATAACTATCCAGTAACCGGCACTCTTTTACATATCATTCACAGGTTTACAGTTATTTTGCGGCATGAATGCATCTGTAGCAGGGAAATTTATATTGGGCCTGGTTGTTTTGCTGCTGGTGCAGCAACGTTCCATTGCACAGAGAAAACCAGTAACCGTTGCTGCTGACGGTACCACCAGCACAACAGGCACTTCCCAAATAGCTTACGACTCACAGGGCAAGCCCATATTGAACAGGAGCACGGGCAAGGACTCCTTGCAGAAAAGGGACAGGTTTGCAGATTCCATTACTATTTATTACCGCTATTTCGATTCTACCAGGATCAGGTATATCGACTCAAGTATCAATGACTATTCAACAAGGTTCCCCCAACCATATTGGCAGGTGAACCTTGGCAATACAGGCACGGCCTCAAAGTCATTATTGTTCAGCCCGATCATGAAGTCAGGTTGGGATGCCGGTTTCCATCAGTACGATATCTACAGTTATTCCGTTGAAAGCACAAAGTTCTACCAAACCACAAGGCCCTATACGGAGTTGACCTATGCCCTTGGCAGTAAGGCAGAACAATTGATCAACATAACGCATACGCAGAACAAGAAGAGCAATTTCAATTTTGGCTTTGACTACCGTTTCATCAATTCACCGGGGTCCTACAAAAACCAGAACAATGCCCATAACAACCTGCGTTTCAATGCAGCTTACCAATCGCCCAATAAGAAATACGGCGCCTATTTTATTTTTATTTCCAACAAGCATGTGGTAGCCGAAAATGGGGGGCTGCTTGACCCAACCCAGATCAACAAACTCGCCCTGAACGATCCATTCGAACTTGAAACAAGGTTGGGCGTATCCGGTGTGGTGTCACGCAATCCCTTCAGCACAAGTATCACCACTGGCAATGAATACAAGGACAATACCCTGCTCTTCAGGCATTTCTATGACCTGGGCAAAAAGGATTCCATTGTAACGGATTCCGTTACCTATAAGGTCTTCTATGCAAGGTTGCGTTTGCAGCACACCATAAAACTGTCTGGCTACGACTTCCATTTCAAGGACGAGAATGTGGACAGTACCAAGTACCATGATTATTTTGGATTGACATTCCTCAGCAGCACTTCCACCAAGAACCTTACGTTGGAAGATAAATGGTCAACCCTTACCAACGAGTTCAGTGTCATCACTTTCCCGGATAGGACCAACCAGAGCCAGTTTTTTAAAGTAGGGGCAGGGCTGCAAACCTTGAAAGCCACACTGGCTGCTTACACGATGAAGGACTACAATATTTACCTTACTGGTGAATACAGGAACAGGACAAGGAACCAGGTATGGGACATTGAAGCCACAGGCAACCTCTATTTGAGCGGTTTCAATTCCGGTGACTACCAAGCGTTTATCAGCCTCAAAAGGTTGCTCACCAAAAAGCTCGGTTATTTGGAACTGGGCTTCCAGAATGTGAACAGGACCCCGTCATTTATATTCAATCCGGACAACAGCTTTATTGTAAATTCATCCCAAAGCTTGAAGAAGGAAAATACCACGAGGCTATTTGCCCGTTACGAGAACCCAAAGAAGGACTTTGTACTGGGCGGGGAATATTTTTTGGTAACCAACTATGTTTATTTCGACAGTTTTTTCAGGGCACAGCAAGCATCCACACTGTTCAATGTGCTGCATTTGAGCCTGGAGAAGAAGTTCAAGCTATCGAGGCACTGGAACTGGTACACCGAAATCCACCTGCAGCCCACAACGGGCAATCCGCCTGTTCACTTGCCTTTCCTGCTCACCAGGAACAGGATTGCATTTGAGGACAATGGCAAGTTCTTTACCAACCTCTTCATTTCAACGGGGGTGGAGATACGTTACTACACCAATTACAAGGCCGACAATTATTCGCCGTTTACTGGGCAGTTCTTTTACCAGGATAGTTACACCACGGCCAATAGGCCCGATATGAATATCTTCCTCCATTTCAGGATCAAGAGTTTCAAGGCCTTTGTACGGTACGAAAATGCCAACACATTGATTCCCGGTGGAACAAAAAACAATTTCAATTTCCCCAACTATGCTGGCGCCGGAACATGGTTCAGGTTTGGCGTGTGGTGGAATTTCGTTAACTAAACCTTTTACACTTCATCCACACATCAAATGAAAAATAGGCTATCCATACTGCTATTACTGGTGCTGCTTTCCTTTGTTGCAAAAGCACAAAGGCTTGACATGCCCAGTCCGGAGATAAGTTTGCAGGACCCTCAAGGGGAAACCGTGAAGCTTTCATCCCTAAAGGGGAAAGTGGTACTGGTAGATTTCTGGGCAAGTTGGTGCGGCCCTTGCAGGCATGCCAATCAAGGATTGAGGAAGCTGTACGGGAAATACAAGGATAAGGGCTTCGAGATATACAGCGTATCCTGCGACTATACCAAGGCACCGTGGACAGCGGCCATCAAAACAGACAGGATGACCTGGACACAGGTCTTTGATGAAGGGGGAACCGTGGCCAACCAATGGCATATTGCCTATTTGCCCACCACCTTTCTACTGGACAAGGAGGGGAAGATAAAGTTTGTAGGCCTGGAAGGCAAGGAACTGGAAAAGCAGGTGAAGAAATTATTGGAATAATATTATCCCAATTCCTTCTCAAAACACACACTGTTTTCAATACCCACATATTGACCATAGTTCGGAATGATCCGATAGCCGCTCTTTTTATAAAGCTCAATAGCTTCGGGCTGCTTCTTGCCTGTCTCAAGAACACATTTCGCATAGTTGAGTTCCTTGGCCCAAGCCTCCAATGCAGCTAAAACAGTGGTGGCAATTCCCTTCCCCCTGCCAGCAGGCACAGTGTACATGCGTTTTACTTCCATGGCATCCGGTGCATATTCCTTGATGGCACCGCAGCCCATGGGTACACCATTTTCATAAGCCACCACAGCATGTTTGATCTTGTCAATCTTATTGAACTGTGCATAGAAGGAGTGTTCATTACCATCGCGTATGGCTAAATCTGCATCAAGCAGCTTTACCAGTTCAATAAAGTCTTGATTGTCGGAATTGGTCCTGATTGTTGTAAGCATTTTTACTTTGTTTAATTTGAGTTACCCACCAATTAATCAAACGTTTTCTTGCAGTTTCAATGGAACAAACATGGAGTGTACTGTTTTCAAAATAATATTGAACCTTGCTACCTAGACTACAATATTTGTCATCGTCAAGCCACCAAGAAAAGAACAAATTAACATTTGTTGAATTGCCAAATCTACTACCAAAATCTCCTACCAGTTTGATTTTAAATAACGTGTCTTCAACAAAAATCATTTTGTTGTTTAGATTTTTTATATAATTCAGTCCTTCCTTTATTTGGTCATTAAATTGAGAATAATCTTGAAGGGTCGAGTCCTTACTAGGTTTAAATTTTATTGAAATTTGGCCGACGTCATCAGGAATTGATTGACGAATTGGAAGATTGTTGATTTTATAACGGGTTAGCCCATTTACTAAAGCCCAACTGTCACCTTTATATTTTGCCATCATTTTCATTAGATAAGGAATATCAGATTCCCAAGGATCCCTAATTAATAATCGCATGGTTGTTTCTTGCAAATCAGAATAATTTAATACTTCTAAAAGTGCTTGTCTTGCTTTGGGATTTGTAAATTCCTCATAATACCTACCGGCAATTCTTCTGTCAATGCCAATTAAGTGCAAAGAATAGAGGCAACCTATTTTTTGATGTTTGTTTGAAGATGTTTTAATGGTGTTCAGTAAAATAGGGATAGCTGAATCACCCTTTGCAGCAATTGAAAACATGTCATTGGTATATCCAATCCAATAGCCCTTTCCAGTTTCATTAAACTCCCAATTGCTTGCAAGTTTTGAAATTAAATAATCTAAAGACGATGAAGAATCAATCTTCATTTTTATCGTACCACCTTCGACAGCAATATAATTTTTAATACCTGAAGAATAATTGTCCAAAATTTGGGCAGATAAATCTACTGTGGACAAGATTAGAACAAATGGTATTACAAATAGATGTTTCACTTCAAATAAATTAATGCCACAAAAATTATTTCTCCGACATGTTATGATTGTTTTCCGCTTCTGTAGAAGTCTACCATCACTTGACAGGTGCCATGATCATGGGGCGTATATGCATGCCCAGAACTTTGAAGCCATAAGGTGAGGTATAGTTCATGAAAAGGTAAGGCCCAATTTAATATTATCGGTAATACTATGCGTTATTTCTATGGTTTTATGCAGGGCATAGTAAGTGGGGCGTACCCCTTCCTTAATGCTCCTTACCCCATCAAAAGTATAGTTGCTGTACAGTTCAAAGATGGTGCTGTTCCTTGCCTGTGTCTGCGAGCCATATACCTGTATCTCATAGTTTTCCTATGCAGCAATACTGTATAGGAAAAGAAAGCAGCAGCTATGAACAAAAAAAATCCAATGTTTTGATAACAAAAAAGAAGTAATTGGCTGAACCTATTGCTCAAAATACGCCAAGCTGCCCCCAACCCATTCCTTGTCCTGGTTGTAGCGCACCCCGATCATTTTGCCCTTGCTCAAACGTGCCAGGTTATTGGTGGGCACAGGCCTTGTTTCACCATCCTTCCAGAAATAGAAAATCCTCAATTCTGCCTTGGCAGGTGTTCCCGGCGTCACAATCACATCGGCATAGGTCACTTTGCGTTGCAGTATCCAGTTCTCCTGGTCCTCCACTTTTTCAATGTCTTCAAGGGTCACATCAATCACCACACCTTGCCCAGCAAAGGAAAACAGGGGCTTCAGCACATAGTTTTCCAAATCGGTTGGCAGTACGGCTATTTCGTTCAGGAACCTTGTCTTGGGCACATAAGGATGGTCAATAAAGGGCAAAGTGTACTTGCTGATCCTGTAGAACCAATTAGGATGGGGCACCCATTCCACGTCCAGCTCTTCCAGTAGCAGCTTCCCCTTCTCCTGTATGGCCGGGCCCTGCTGCTGCAGGTCATCAAAGATGATGCGGTTGTAGATCCTTTTCACCTCGATCCTGCGCCCTTCCTTTTCATAGAAAAGTCTCCTGCCTTCCTGGATCAGTTCCGTTAAGCAAACAACCTCAATCCCCACATAATCCGTGGTACAGTAGAAATCGATCCTTGTTTTTTGCTGGTGGGGGAGTAGCTCCAACAGGATAACATTTTCCGGTTCATGCACACCCAGTATCACTTCCTTCAATAATTGTATATAGGTATCCTCCTCAAAGCCGCCCAAATAAGCCGAATAGTTGGCCGGTATATCAAAATGCCTCCTCGTTACCTTGTCCAGGTACACTTCATAAGCAAAAAGGGTAGGGAAGCCCTGCATTTCTATGAGCAGTGGTTCCAGTTCACCGTTCCCATTTTCGCAGATACCAAAATCGAAGGCAATGAAATGGGTATGGTCATTTTCATTCGGTACACGCACATCGGCAGGGATGGCATGGGAAGTAAGGGTCTTGAAGTTATAGCCAGTAATGACGTCCACAATGCTTTCGCAGGCACTGATAATCTTATCGGTAAAGGCCTTATCCACAAACACAGGTGTTTCTGCAACCCTGAATTCCAGCGCACCGGGATGTTTTGTATTGAGGTCTGTTAAAAATGCATCATATTTCTCCTGTGTAAACTGCTCGTTATATGCTTTTCTTATTGAAGGGACCATGCTTATATTTTAAGGATATTAAAAATAGGAAAAGAAAGTTAACTTAGTGTGACCAAATATTTATTTATGAACGAAGACATCAAAAAGGAACTCCATAAACTGATTGATGAAATTGATGATACAGAATCATTGAACATATTGCGGGAAGAAGCTGCCGCCTATGTCACTGCCAGTAGCAAGGATATCATGGATGAGCTCACACCCGAACAGTTGAAGGAACTTGATGAAGCCATTGCCGAAGCTGATAGGGGTGAAGGCTTGATACCATGGAACGATTTCAAAAAAGAAATGGAGTCATGGATAAAAAAATAGTGACTACTCCATTGTTCAGGCAGAAGCTTTCCAAAGTAGTGAAGTATATTCAATCAGTATTTGGAAATAAAGCCATGCTTGATTTTATTGCAAAGCTTGATCAGCATATACAAAGGATATTGAAACATCCTACAATTGGTATTGCTTCAAGAAAGGACCCCACTGTTAGGTACGTAATAGTGAAACCACACAACAAAATCTATTATAAAACCTATCCTTCAAGGGTCACTATACTGGACTTGTTCGATATGCGCCAGCACCCCTCCAAAAATTCCTTTCAATAAAAATCCCGCCAAGTAATTGGCGGGGCTAAGAAGTTGTTTGTCACCAGCAAACTGATGGAATTTCAGGGCCTGCGGCTGGTAATTTTTCCCCGAACAGAGTGAAGCAACTGCCAAACACCTGAACTACTGCTTGGCTTTTGTTCAGGTGCCGGTCAGGTTCCTCCTATCGTCGGAAGGACAGGATAGTATAAAATACCTGATGGCTTATGAAGTAATTTCTTCTTTGATTCGCAGCCTATAGAACAATGCTTCTTAAGAAACATCACATCACCAGTTCCCCCACTGCATGGTTCAGGAAGTTGGGCAGTATATGCGCATAGGTCCAGGAAATCTTGTCCGGGTCCGCCAGTTGCTCTATCATGCTTTTCCATTTGGCCTCGCCATGGTTCTTGATCACTGTTTCCTTCTTATCGTCCCTTTGCAGGTACATGCTCATGCCCACGGCATCCGCCTCGGGATGGAACTGCGTACCAATAAAATAATCGTTGAAGCGAACGGACATGATGGCCCTTTCATAAGGCACATGCGGCCTGTTCTTTTCTATGGCCAGTATCCTGGCACCCATTTCCCGCAGCCTGTCATGATTGGGTTCAATTACCTGGAAGTCCCTGCTGTCCACGGCGTAGAAAGGTTCCCGCAGTCCCTCAAAAACAACCTCTTCCGATTCCTCGATCATATGCACGGGGAAAACACCAAAAGCCGTGGAATTCCTGGGAGCCACATGGCCTATCCCATAATGCCTGCAGGCCAGTTGGAAACTGTGGCAAATGAAGAACACATGTTTGGGTTCGTGAAGGGTGCTGCTGTTCCAGCTTTCTATCTGCTGCAGCCAGCCAAAATACCGCTCCTCCCATTCGCTGCCAATACTGTCCAAGGGGGAGCCTGGACCGCCACTGGAAATATAGATATCATAACTGGTATCGGGCACTTCCTGTTTCAGCCGCACTTCAAATTCGTCATATTCCACATCCAAACTGTTCTGCTCCGTCCAAGTGTTGATGATCTCCCGGATGCAGCGCATACCTTGGTTCACATGCCCCTCGTTCATATCCAGGATGGCGATGCGTATTTTTTTGTCGGTAGGGTTCATAGCATAACAAACATAGCAATTTTGGGCTGAAAATACCACCGCTTAGTTTTCAACAAACGTGGAATAACATACTGCTAACAAGCCGTATTTCCGCCCGCTACACCCACACAGCAACGGAATGGCCGGTCAGGAAATTGTTCAACAACGGGATATTCGTTCCGGCGCATTGCTGATTAAGGATCTGAGGAAAAATGTCAGTACTTGGGCCACATCAATGAAATACAGCATGGCCTCCTTCTCCTTCAGGAGAGGACAATCGGCAATCAGTCATTGGCCATTAATGCGGCAATCCTTCAATCCCGTGCAGCATGTCCATAAGCACCTCATCCGTTTGGGTTCCGATGCAATCGGAATTGTCCCGCCGCAGAATGCGGGACAAAGAAACGGATGCACTGCTGAACAAAAGTTTCAAGTAACCAAGCAGTTAAACAAAAGCACAGCTACCCAGCAATAAAATACAGCCTGTTACACCTAGGGCAGCGCTGGCGGACAAACGGGCGGAGCCATCGGGTTGTCCTTGATTTTTTTTGGTACTTTTTTTTATCAAGAAAAAAAAGGACATGCCCATTAGAACGACAATGCCTTTCACTCAAAAGCTGTCTAAAATGGAACCGCTGACTAGTCATGCATCAATCAGTTACTTAAGAGCCAAAAGAAAGGAAGAAAAAGTACTCACCAATACAGTTGATAATTACTCCTTAAAAAAAATGTGTCACACGATTGGATTTTTTCGGGAGACCGCCGAGGATGAGGTTTTTATTTCGATTTACGGAGTATCGTTGACAAGCGGTTTCAGCCAATCAAATAAATCCGCTTATTTCGTACCCTGAATTACAGCATGGAAATACACTGCACCCATATTCCTTACGAACATACAGGCTCCTTCTCCAATATAGTGATTGATTACCTCCATCAAAGCCAACAATTACAACCTTTTTACCAGCACCCGGTCTCCTTGCAAGGCATCAAAGCATCCATCAGGGCCAGGCAGGCATTCAGTACCAATCGGCCCCTGCTGGTAAGGGAACTGGAAAAGCAGTACGCAGGGCTGCCACTCAGCAGCAAGCAGCAGGAGAATATCCAGTCGCTGCTCAGTCCTGATACATTTACGGTTACCACTGCACACCAGCCCAATATTTTCACGGGCCCCCTGTACTTTATCTATAAGATCATCCATACCATTAAAATGGCAGATGGGCTCAAGGAAGAACTGCCCGGCTACCATTTTGTTCCCGTTTACTACATGGGCAGCGAGGATGCCGATCTGGATGAACTGGGCCATATCCACCTGAACGGGGAGAAGCTGGTTTGGCAAACGGACCAAACAGGGGCCGTGGGCAGGATGAAAGTGGACAGGGCCCTACTGCAATTGATCGATACCATTAACGGACAAATAGGCGTGCAGGACTTTGGCCCCGAACTGGTCAACCTTTTCAGGAAAACCTATACCGAGGGCAAGACCATCCAGCAGGCCACTTTGGAACTGGTGAACGAACTGTTTGCCACATTCGGTTTATTGGTGGTCATTCCCGATAATCCCGAATTGAAAAGAAGTTTTAATCCCGTTATCCAGCAGGAAGTGGAGCAAAGGTTCTCCCATCAAGCAGTAGCAGCCACCATTGCCGCACTGGGGAGAAGTTACAAGGTACAGGCAGGGGGGAGGGATTTGAACCTGTTTTATTTAATCAATGATAAAAGGGAACGCATTGAATTAAAAGGACTTAGATATATAGTACCTGCTTTAAACTTGGAATGGAGCAGGGAAGGGATATTGCAGGAATTGACCAGTTTTCCCGAACGGTTCAGTGCCAATGTGATCCTCAGGGGCCTTTTCCAGGAGACCATACTGCCCAATATTGCCTTTATAGGTGGAGGAGGGGAACTGGCCTACTGGTTGGAACTCAAAAAGGTCTTTGAAGCCGCACAGGTACCTTACCCGCTCCTCATGCTGCGGAACTCATTCCTATTAATCGATAGCAAGTCTAAACGATTGATTAACAAACTAAATTTATCCTATACCGATTTATTTAAGACTGCGCTTGAACTGACCAATAACCTCGTCACCAACGCATCGGCCAACCAACTTTCCCTGGCCAAGGAAATGGAAGAACTGGTCAGGTTCTATGCCCAACTGGCTACCACTGCCGGAAAAGTGGATGGCCCACTTGCCCGCCACACGGAAGCCTTAAAAACCCAAGCGTTCAAGAAACTGGGAGCATTGGAAAAGAAAATGCTGCGGGCAGAGAAAAGGAAGTTCACCGAACAGCAGGCCCAGATTGAACAGATCAAGCACCAACTGTTCCCCGGCAATAACCTGCAGGAAAGGGTAGGTAATTTCTCCACTTACTATGCAGTCACGGGAAAGCACTGGCTGCAGGATATCTACCAGGCATCCTCCATTTTCAATACAGCCTTTACGGTTGTGGAATAAATTGTACAAGCAGCCCAAATGAAATGCCAGCCTGAACGATGTCATAGTGAGTAATCCATGTTTGCTTCGCAAACAAGCTATTGAACCTGCCTGCCGGCAAGGGCAGGGATGACACCCGATAGCCATCGGGTTTACCACTAAGGCACGAAGACACAAAGGAAAAAAACTTCGTTTTTTTTAAAACTTAGTGCCTTTGAGTCTTGGTGGTAAAATAAAAAGCATTTGTTCACAAATGGTATCAGCGCTTTGCAATAACTGTCATTAGCAGTTTACCTGCTGCCGTTAGGCATGGCTTGTCGAACTACTATCGAAGGCAGTAACCGAAGGAATTTCAAACCATACCAATCCTTCTTCGAAGCAGAAGTTTACGAAGAATAATGTCTGCCTGAGCAGGTAACCGAATGAATTTCAAACGATCCCAATCCTTTTTCGAAGCAGAAGTTTACGTACGAAGAAGGATGTCAGCCTGAGCTTGTCGAAGGCGGTGGTCACCAGAAAAAATTTCAATTACCTAAAAGGAAAATCCAGCAGTTTCGAAATCGGCATTTCCAAACAGGCTGCCAAGGACAGTAAAGTCAGCATGGTAATATTGGCATTACCCGATTCAATTCTCGATATCCTGGCACATTCCATATTACACATGCCCGCCATCTCCTTGATACTCTTGAACTTGGTGCTGCGCAGCTTCCTGATATGCGCACCAAGGCTTTTAAGGTATTGCCTGTCGTTTAAGATTTCCATGGTCATTGTTTTAAGGTCAAGGAAATGTCTTAAAAGGCAATAAAAAGATTGTGCCAAATCTTCATAGGATTTAATCAGTAAACTAAGAAAGGGTTCAAGTGAATATTTCAATATTTCGTCTAAACCAATACACTTAACACAAAAGTCAGTTATATTGGAAATGGTATTACCTTCGGTTTGCTGTTGCCATTTTTCATGGCAACCTAAAAAGATAGATCCATTTTGATATAACTCAATATTATGCCTATGTGTGGCAGATTCTGTGGTGCAGGATGGCTAAATTTTCCCTGCCATCCTAGCACGGGTGGCAGGGGCTGGTTTTCTGTTTTCCTTTTTCCGAAGGGCGGAGCAACCTTTTCATTTTCCTGAAAGGAAAAAACCAAGAGTTGGGAGCCTAGCGAGCAACCTTAGATTTTATAACAAACTAAACTTTATTTTATGCCTAACGAAGAAGAAGACAAGAAACCGCAGCAACCACAGGAGCAGCCAAGAATACAGCCGTTACATGAACGTAGTTCATGGGAGGAACTTGGCAAAACTGTTAATAGAGAGGAGATAATAAGAAAGTGGGATGTAATAGATACCTCAAGCACTAGTATCATTACCAAGGGACTTGATAATGATATATTAGGAGCAAGAACAAGCAGTGAAGAGGGAGAGAAGTAGATAGATTACTATTAACCCTGCTGGTAAATATGCAACAGCATTTACGCATTTATGATAAAGCCGCCACCTTTCTATGTTGGTGGCTTTATTTATTGATATTCTTTTTTGGTACTCGACAAATTCATTGAAATAGAATCTTGTCATTCTTTGCGATTCTTCTGTTTCAAGAAAAGTATCGATAAACAGAGACTTTGGTTCGCCTCCAATTATGTAATAAGCCTTACCCTTTAAATTGTTGGCAAGGTGTATTACCAAAATCAATAAATACGCTATGCCGATATAGCAAGTAAGCAAAATTTTATTGGTTAAGGGTAGGGTATCTATTTTACTAATTGTAAACCCTATTAATCCAATTAATACTGCGGCCACTACTGTGCAAAGAGTTGTTGTTCGTGTAACAACAGTAGCTGCTACATCAGATGTTTCTTTTAATTGCTTTTCAGCTTGCTCGAAAATGAATTTAGCATCCGCCTCGGATAGTTTTGAAGTGTTTTCAGGATTATACCAAATTTCTTTTTCTTCCATAGTTATTATATCTCTTTTATAACCCTTGAAACACCGTTTAGATAGGCATATTGCCAACCTAAATGATTACCAACCCTAATTTCTGGGCTATTTGGAAATTCAATAAGGTCGTAATCAAACTGAATATCCATTTCCTCTAAACGGTTCATTTTTGTTGAACCGTAGCTGGAAGGGTTCAATTGTATTTCATAAGTGTAAAAATTGCATTTTTTACTAACTGAGCTGCATTTAAAGTAAATAAACACTCTTGTAGTTCCAATTAGAAATTCAATACCTCCATGTATTCGTTTGGAAAACTCAAAAATTGAATCTGTACGCTCAATCTTGTTTCTTACTAAGTAGTCTTCCAATTCCTGCAATTTTTCATTTCCCAATTTGGAAAGGAATTCGTAATGCTGTTGGTGGCTCATAAACTTGCAGCGTACTTGGTTTATTAATCTAATAAACCAAATGTAGATTTTATTTATCGCAAGTGGGAGATACAATTAAGGAGCTATTGCAACTATATGAAGCCTGTTTAATTTATACGCTTCAATCTTCTACACGATACGTCCTCGACAATCTCGTACGGGAAGCGTAGGGGAAAAAGAAAAACATAAAAACATGCCTCCGTAAGTACTTAACATAATATTAATTATCAGTTAATTTTGAACGATTGAATTTGAGCATCATCTGCCTAAAGTCAACGCCAGAACGACCTTTCAATTATTCACCTGTCCAGTCAACTGTCTAGATTTGATGGAACTCTGGCCATGGAGTCCGTTGGTAAGCATCTGTTCATTGCTGTATTTCGTTTGGGAACCTAAAATTACTGGCTATAGCAAAGTCACCAGTTCCTGCTGGCTGAAACCATTTCGTTGTTGGACTTGACTGATAATCGTACTGATTTGCAATTCTGCCCGGAAGCCGTCAAAAAAATTTCAAAAAAAATGCGACATTTTAAAATGTCGCAAAAAAAGTGTCGCATTTTTTTTCTGTTCGTTTTGTACAAATGACGATTAGTGACTCATGTTACGCAAAGATTATGGGAATAATGTCAGCCTGAGGTCATAGTGAGCCTGCCCGACTTGCCATTCAGGCGGGCTTGCCGAACTACCCGAAGGCGATTTCGTTTCCAAATAGGTTTCGACAGGCCTGCCTGCCTTTGCCGGCAGGCTCAACCTGACATCAGTAAATCATTTAGCAGTATTATTTTCCTTCGGGTGTTCCCCACGGTAGAAAATCCGGAATATCAGCCGCAGGTTCTGGTCATACGTAATATAGTTATAGATCCAGTTCACAAAAACCTGCACCCGGTTCTTGACGCCCACCAGCAGGAACAGATGCAGGCCCATCCAGATGAGCCAGGCCAGGAATCCCCTGAAATGCAGCTTGGGTGCCGGCATGTCCACCACGGCCAGGTTCCGGCCCACCGTGGCCATGCTGCCCTTATCGTGGTACTCGAATTCCAGCAGGTTATGGCTATTGCCGTTCAGCATCCGCTCGAAATTATGGCCAAGTGTCTTGGCCTGGTTAATGGCCACATTGGCCACTTGTGGATGCCCATGGGGATACTTGGGCGTTTCCATATAGGCCACATCGCCCAAGGCATAAATATTCGTAAATCCCTGAATCTTATTGGTCCTGTCCACTTTGATCCTGTTTCCCCGCACGATTGAATTGCTGTCTATCCCCGTAGGTACATTCCCCTTGATCCCGGCCGCCCAGATCACCGTTTTGGCCCCGATGGCATTCCCGTTCTTCAAAATGACCTGCTCGCCATTGTAGCTTTCCACAACGGTACCGGTCAGCACTTCCACGCCTAGCTTCTGCAGGTAGCGGGAAGAATCCTTGCTGCTTTTCTCGCTCATATTGCCCAAAGTTTTGGGGGAACCCTCCAGCAGGTAGATCTTCATGGCCCTGAAATCCAGTTCCGGATAGTCCTTGGGCAGCACATATTTCTTCATTTCGGCTATGGCACCACTTACTTCCACGCCCGTAGGTCCGCCGCCCACCACCACCACGCTCAGAATGCTGCGCAACTGCTCCACATCCTTTGCCATCAGCGCATCCTCAAAATTGTGCAGCAGCCGCTGCCTCAATTGAAGCGCCTCCACTGTGCTCTTCATGGGAAAGGCCTTTTCCTGCAGTTCCTTGTTGCCGAAGAAATTGGTATCGGCACCCGTGGCCAGCACCAACTGGTCGTAGTGGAAATCACCGATATCGGTCACCAGCTTGTTTTCTGCCTGCACAATTTCCCTCACCTCCGCCAGCCTGAACCGGATATTCCTGCTTTTATGGAACACTTTCCTTAAGGGAAAGGAAATATTGCTGGCATCCAGACCGGCCGTGGCCACTTGGTAGAACAATGGCTGGAACTGGTGGTAATTGTTCTTGTCAATCAGGGTAACTTCAAATCCATCTTTATTGCTCAGCATCCTTGCCAGCTTCAGACCGGCAAACCCACCACCTACAATGACTATTTTCATGTTGTGCTTAATTTGGGAACAAAGATAATTAAATTTTCAGAATTTATTGAAAGTTTGATAACGATGGCGAATTTATTTAGGCTCCATCCCACTCCTGTCCTTCTCCCACGAATTAACCAATACTGATGTTGAAAACCATTTGTACACAAATGATTTTCATACTACCACAAAGGCACCAAGAACACCAAGATTAAAAAACTGCGTTTTTTCCTTTGTGTCCTTTGAGTCTTTGTGGTCAACCTAACCTGCCATCCCTGCCTTTGCCGGTAGGCAGGCTTGCCTACCGGCAAAGGCAGGTTCAATGTGCTTATTTGCAAAGCAAACATTTGGTACCCAACCTGACATACTTTCCTTCATCCGATAGCCAAATAACCAATTCCTCCTCCCCACCGTCCATGGTCAACCATCTCCGTCTTTCTCCCACCAATTAACCAATTAACCTCCCGATAAAACATCGGGATAACTAATTAACGCCCCCTCCTCCACAATTAACCCCTCTCCCTATATTTGCCTTAGCCCGCCGACCCCACAAAAAAAATGGAAGTAACCAACAGAAAATATAAAGCCACCATTGCCATTTGCACTTTTAACCGTGCAAAACTGCTGCAGCTATGCCTGGCAAGCATTGCCGAACTTGATTTTCCCAAGACCGGGTTTGAAGTGCTGGTGGTGGACAATAACAGTACCGACAGTACCGCTGCGCTCTGCCAACAGGTCCCCCAGCTTTTTCCGGAACTGCACTTCCGTTATGTGCTGGAAACAAGGCAGGGTGTAGGTTTTACCAGAACAAGGTGTGCAGAAGAGGCAACTGGGGAAATCGTTGCCTATATTGATGATGACTGCCTGGCAGAAAGGAACTGGCTTACGGAGATTGTCCGTTTTTACGGGGCCAATCCCAAGGCCATGTCCACAGGTGGGCGCATCGTGCCCAAGTTCCTGGTACCAGTAGCAGACTGGTTCGGCAAATACTTTTGGGGGCTGATCGGCAATTATGACCAGGGGCCCAAGGTTTTCCGGATGCAGGGCGTACGCTACCCATCGGGCGCCAATATGCATTTCAGGAAAACGGCCTTCGAAAAATACGGCTATTTTGACGGCAGCCTCGGCAGGAGCGGCAAGAGCCTGATGGCCGGGGAAGAAAAAGCCATGTACCTGAAACTGCTCAGGGCCAAGGAAGAAGTGTACTACCTGCCGCAGGTCATTGTGCACCACCATGTGGAAGGCAACAAGTTCGACAAGGCCTATGTGAAACGCCACAGCATGGGCATTGGTGGCAGCGAAAGGATCATGAACAAGGACTCGTTCATCAAGCTCACCCAGAAGTTCATGGAGTACCTGCTGAAACTGGGTTTTGCCATCGCTTACGGCATGCTCTACCTTTTTCAGGGACAGCCTTCCAAGATGGCCATGTTAATAAAGTTCAGGTGGTGGGTCATTGAAGGTTTCCTCTCGCCCTCCAAGGCATAGTTTGGACCGATAGGGCCTGCAAGTGGGTGCAACGGTGGATAATAAACCCTCCGACCTGCACAGAATGGGAGCCACCTGTTGGCCTTAGAGACGGATAAGGAACGCAAACCATTACTTATTTTTTATAATGCAACGATGGATCGCTATATTGCATCATATACGCAATTAATCTTTTTAATGGATTCCATCAAAAAAAGCTATAAATCCTTCAAAAGGCTCCTTAAAAGGCATCCATTTTTCCATTTTTTCCGCTGTTTTGTGATTACAAGGAAACCAAGCCGCCAAATTTTCCTGGACGAGGCCATCAATAACTACAACAGCAAACGGAGCATACCCCCATCATTCATAGCAGAGAACAGCAAGATAGCCTGTCCGGAAAAAGGCAGTTTCAATAAAGCAATCGCCATTGCCAGGTTCATGAGGTCCTCCTATACCGGCGGAAGGGGACTGGGATACTCCTCTGCAGAAACCCTGGCCATCATGAAGGCACACCAGGGCGGGGTATGCAGTGACTTTTCCCAGTTGATGATCAACTTCTGCGTGCTGAACGATGTACCAGTAAGGGAATGGAGCCTATCCGAAAAACTGTACGGCACATTTGGCCATGTGTTCAATGAGGTCTACAGCGACGAACTGCAGAAATGGGTCCTGCTGGATGTGGGCAAGTCCTTCTACTTCATACACGGGCAAACCAAGCAGCCACTTTCTACAATAGAATACATTGACCTGCTAACCGCAGACCAGGGCAACTTGGTTTCTACCGTGAACATTTTTACCAGTGAGGAGGATGAAACCATCAAGCAGGCCAAAATTGTGCAATTGTCCTACTTCAACAAAAGCCATGTGTTCTTTTTGGTATCCAATTACAGGATATGGCTTTTTGACCAGGTGCTTAAATTCCGGAAATTTTCCCCGCTGCCCGTTTTGCACTTCATGTTAATCAGCATTGGGGGCTATTATAAGTACCATTTCTACATCAACCAGTTCAACCTGGCATCCACCAGGTCACAACTGATCAGGATCGGGAGGAAAAACTACGGCGCCGAATTCCTTGACTAGCTGTTCTACTGCAAAAAGCGCAGGAACATGTCCAGGCCTTCCTTCTTCTGCTCGGTCAGTTCATAACTGATATTCTCCGTGTAGTATTTTTTCAGGTTGTACAGATCATAGGGGTTCTCGGCCACCACCTCCTCAATATGATGGATACCGTAACCATTGGCCCTGTTGAAGGCATCAATGAAACCCTCATCCAGTTGCTTATTGGCCACCCATGCTGCAAATACAAAGGGCAGGCCCGTGAAATCCCTCCATGCAGCAGCCAGGTCATAAATGTAGGGCGAGATCTTCCTTTGCTCAAAGGCCCTGTCGCCAATCACCACACCGGCCGTGGTGCCTTTTATCTGCGAGCGGAAATCGGTTGCGGCATCAACAAATTCCACGTCCATTTTCCAGTGGTGCTTCAGCAGCACCTTGCAGAGGTTCACGGAAGTCCTGCTCTGGTAATCCAGTAGCACCCGCTCTATCCTTTCCATGCCCACTTCACTGAAAAGGCATACACTGCCCACTTCCTGCTCCGCCCCTATGCAATAGGATGTAATGATATGTGCTTCTGCCAGTTTGGGAATGATGGCCACGGGTACCAGTCCCACATCAATTTCATCGTTCAGCAACATGGCCGCAATATGGCTGGGGTAATCTTCCACCAGTTCTATCCTGTCCATCAGCCCGCTGCGTTTTACACCAAAGAGCAGCGGTTTTGTGTTTAAATAACTTACAGCACCTACCTTAATCTTCTTCAATTCATTTAGATTTGCCCGCAAAGAAAGGCAAGTTCAACAAGTTTCAAAGTTCAAATGTCCACAAGTTTCCGCTATCGAAAAAACTGTGAACTGGTGAACAAGTAAACTTTCAAACGCTTAACCAATTAATCTTCTTCATGGAACTGAACAACCTCACGGCTATCTCCCCTATTGACGGACGCTACAGGAAACAGGTAGCACACTTGGACGAATACTTCTCGGAATATGCCCTCATCAAGTACCGGGTAATGGTGGAAGTGGAGTATTTCTTCTTCCTGGCCGATAAGAAGTTCTTCAAGCTCCCTGCAAAGGCAAGGCAGGCCCTGCGTTCGGTGATCGAGGATTTCAGTTTGGACAATGCACAGCAGGTAAAGCAGGTGGAATCCATTACCAACCACGATGTGAAAGCGGTGGAGTACTTCCTGAAGGAGCAATTGGACAGGGCCGGTATTGGCGAGCTGAAGGAATGGGTGCATTTCGGGCTGACGTCGCAGGATATCAACAATACCTCCATCCCCCTGAGCTGGAAGCACAGCATGGAACATGAACTGCTGCCCGCCATCATCAATGCGCAGGCAAGCCTGGCCGAACTGGCCATTGATTGGAAGAACGTGCCCATGCTGGCCCGTACCCATGGCCAGCCAGCCAGCCCTACCCGCTTGGGCAAGGAAATCATGGTGTTTGTGGAAAGGCTGAACAGCCAGGTGGAACTGCTGAGCTATATACCCTTCTCCGCAAAGTTTGGAGGGGCAACGGGCAATTTCAACGCACACCAAGTGGCATTCCCCAAAAAGGACTGGGTGGCACTGGGCAATGAATTTGTGGAAGGGACACTGGGACTGCAGCGGTTGCAGTTTACCACGCAGATCGAACATTACGATAACCTGGCCGCACATTTTGATGCCATCAAGCGCATCAACAATATATTGATCGACCTGTGCAGGGACATTTGGACCTATATCAGCATGGACTATTTCAAGCAGAAAACCAAGAAGGGCGAAGTGGGCTCCTCTGCCATGCCACATAAGGTAAACCCCATTGATTTCGAGAATGCGGAAGGCAACCTGGGCATGGCCAATGCCCTGCTGGAACACCTTTCAGCCAAACTGCCCCTATCGAGGATGCAGCGGGACCTGACCGATTCCACCGTGCTCCGGAATATCGGGGTACCGGTGGCCCATACCATCATTGCATTGAAGTCATTGGAAAAAGGGCTGGGCAAACTGGTACTGAACGAGGCCAAACTGAAGGAGGACCTGGAGAACAACTGGGCCGTGGTGGCAGAAGCCATACAGACCATCCTCCGCAGGGAAAACTACCCCAATCCCTATGAAGCCTTGAAGGACCTAACAAGGGGCAATAGCAAGATTGATAAAGCGGCCATCCATGGATTTATTGCTGGCCTCAAAGTAAGTGCAGCCATCAAGAAGGAGCTGAAAGCCATCACCCCGCACAATTATGTTGGGGTAAGCCCTGTTTTTTAGAAGCTGTTTAAAAAAGGGGTTGAATCCCCCGCAAAAATCACAAAGCCACATCGGAAATCGGCCCATTGCTATAAATTCGGAAATCAGTCATTGGCCATTAATGCAGTAATCCTTCAATCCCACATCCCGTGCAGGCTGCTCATAAGCACCTCATCCGTTTTGGTTCTGATGCAATCGGAATTGGAAAAATTCCGCAGGAATAATTTTTCCAAAGAAACGGATGCAGTGCTGGAAGATGCACACCACTCTTCCATATACGTAATCAATCCAAAAAGCCTAACCATCCAGCAATAAAACACAGCGGGCTACACTTAGGGCAGCGCTGGCCGGCAAAACAGGCGGAGCCATTGTGTTTGCCTAGACTTTTTTTGCCTTACTTTTTTGTGGTCCCGCATTCTGCGGGAACAAAAAAGTAAGAATCCCATTAAGAACGGAATTACCAATTTATAAGGAAAGCAATTTTAAGGAACTTACTCTTTCTTCCATCCTCCGCAAAAAAACACTGAATATGGATCAAGGTTAAAATAACCTGGTGGCGGAGTTAATTCTTCCAAAATCAGCGTAAATAGGTAGTACATCATTGCCCTTCGGCTTCAGACAAGGGACAATGAATCTATTGTACCTATTGACGCATTATTCTATTTTGAACTTCAAAGGCGAAGGAAAATCAACTCCGCCAACGAATTAAAATATACAGATTTTACTGCACTGGTTAATTGTAAATACCGTTTTTAGATATAATGCACCTTCCGATAGGAAATACACAGATTGCCCTATACTGGTAATCGTAAACATTCTTTTAAACAACCTCTTATGAAGAAGAGACCTACATGGCATACATCAAGACCCCATCCTTGGCCATCATTTCACTGGGCAGCACACCAAATTCCTTTTTGAAAGCTGCAGCAAAATGGCTGAGGTTGGTATAGCCCACCATCATGCCCACTTCCTTGATATTGTAATTGCCTTCCAGCAGAACGGATTTTGCCTTGGCCAACCTGTTCTTCTGGAAATATTCATAAATGGGCACACCGTATAAGGACTTGAAGTCGTTTTTCAGTTTCGTGGCGCTCATGGCACAGATCCGGGAAAGCTTGCTGATGGTTGGTGGGGCGGTAGAATAATCCTTTACCAATAATGATTCGGCCTGCATCAAACGCTCCACTTCGCTTTCGCCCAATCTAGCTTTTAAAACAGGGGCATTATTTCTAACTACTTGTTTTTCAATAAATTTCTCCAACAACAATAAAGCCCTGTTCTGTATATAGTTGATACGGAGCGGCTGCTTGATCTGCTGTTCCAGCAGCTCATCCAAAATGGGGCGGTACTCCACATCAATGATTTCGGGAATTTCCTTTACAATGGCGGGGGCAAAATAATTGTTGATGACCTTCTCCGCAGAAACGGCATCCATCAATTGCAGCAACTGCTGCTTGGTAAAGAAGAGCTTGAGGCTGCGCATCCGCACCCCTGCTGGCAATATAAGTGTGGATGGGGACAGTGTATTTGACAGCAGTACATAGGACTGCAGCATGATTACCTGCTTGCCGTTCTTATTGATCTTGGAAGGGAGCACTTCCGGTTTCTCGGAACTTACTTCATTGAACTGCAATGAATAATGCTGTTCAAGATTGGCCAGGCTATTAAAAGCAATGTCCTTGCTGAACCGCATGTCGGACGACATGACCGTCATGCCATTGCTCAATTTCTCTGCCCAGGCCCAGCCATTGCCGAATGCTTGCGGCACGGTAAGGAAATTGTCTTTAAGGGGAGCTTTCAAGGTTGCAGCTAACCGATGGTGCAATGCAACATAGTCTGGTACATCAAGTTGGATTTCAGTCACAGGATACAATTTTTCAATGCTTAGGATTTCAAACTGTATCTATAACGTGCTTTACTTGTTGTTCAGTATATCGCTTGGCAGTTGGTCAAAAGATTTTTTGAAAGCCTTGGCAAAATTGCTGAGGTTGCTGTAGCCCACATCCATGCCCACTTCCTTCACATTGTATTTTTGCGATAGCAGCATGGCCTTGGCCTTGTTCATCCGGTGTTTCTGGTAATATTGGTAAATTGGAAGACCGTAAATCTCCCTGAAAGTGGTCTTGAGCTTGGATGGGCTCATGGCAGCCATCCTTGCCAATTTGGGAATGCCGGGGGGTACCAAGGAGAAATCCTTTACCAGTTCGGATTCCACCACCATCAGCCTTTCCAGGTCATCATTGGAAATCTTCACATCGTAATTGGAGTTGCTCATCTTCTTGTAGATCCTTGTAAAGAACCTTTCCAGCAGGAGCATGATCCTGTTCTGTATCACCAGGGTTTCGAAAACCTTGTCGGCAGACGGATTGATGACCTCCCCCATGATGCGCTTGTATTCCGTATCCAGTGGCTCGTAATTGAAGGCACTCATCTTGAGGCTCAGGTACTTCTTGATGATACCGCCCACTTTCTCAACACCCAAGAAGGTTTCCAGCCATTCGCGGCTGAACACGAGGTTCACGCCTTTTACCCTTGTGCCCTGTGTGGTAAGGAAAAGCCAGTCAAACTTGGTACTCATTAAGAATACGGCGCTTTTTGTACCTCCTTGGTCCTTCACCTCCTTTTTGGAAACGGGCGTATCGGGCATATTGGGCGTGAAAGCCTCATCAAAGCGCAGCGTGAAGAAATCCGCTGCAATTTTCTTGCGCTGGATCAATACATCCTGGTGCAGGGTATAATCGGAAATCATTGCCTGCAGGCCATTGGGCAACGAAATGAGCCGCATGTAGCCCTCCCCAAATTCCTTGGGCAGGTACATATAGCCATCTTTCACTTTACTGTTGAAGCATTTTGCCATATGCTTCAGCATTTCTTCATAGTCGGTTTGGTCGTATTCTATTTTAAGCAAGGGGAATTTGGATTGGGTTTTCAAAAAGTTATAAAAGCAAACAGGGAATTACCAGTAACGTAAAGGGTTCCTTTTTGCATTGTAAATGTATTTCCTGATATTGATGAAAAATGCAAGGACCATATAAACAATCACAGGTGATCCCATCGTTAGGAAGGAAATGTAAATGAACCACATCCTTATCCTCGAGGACGCAATCCCCAGTCTGTCTCCCATGGCTGAACATACCCCAAAAGCATGCAGTTCCAGAAATGCCCGTAATTTTCGCATAGTGTTTAAGTGTTTTTATAAGTATGGGGGCTTACTTATATGCAATTTAATGAAATCAATTCGATAAATCCACAAAACACATTTTATCAAATTTTTCTTTTACTGTAAATTCGCCGCAACCACAAAAATAAAGGCATCCCCTTTCGCTGGTTGCACACCAACAACTTTGTAATTCTTAATTCCTAAAATAGTATAACCTTATGGCTTTTGACATTGAAATGATCAAGAAGGTATATGCCGAAATGCCTGCAAAAGTAGATGCAGCAAGGGAAGCATTGGGCAGACCTTTAACCTTGAGTGAAAAAATCCTGTTCTCGCACCTGCACAGCGACATGAAGCTGGAAAACTTTGGCCGTGGCAAGAGCTATGTTGATTTTGCACCGGACCGTGTGGCCATGCAGGATGCCACTGCACAAATGGCCTTGTTGCAGTTCATGCAGGCAGGGCGGCCCAAGGTGGCCGTGCCCAGCACCGTGCATTGCGACCACTTGATTACCGCTAAGGTTGAAGCCAAGCTGGACCTGCAGGTAGCCAATGCAGAAAGCAAGGAAGTATATGATTTCCTGGCTTCTGTATCCAATAAGTACGGCATCGGTTTCTGGAAACCGGGTGCAGGTATCATACACCAAGTGGTGCTGGAAAACTATGCATTCCCCGGCGGTATGATGATCGGTACCGACAGCCATACCGTAAATGCGGGTGGACTGGGCATGATTGCCATTGGTGTGGGCGGTGCGGATGCCTGCGATGTAATGGCTGGCCTTCCTTGGGAACTGAAATGGCCCAAATTGATTGGTATAAAACTAACAGGAAAATTAAGTGGCTGGACTGCCCCTAAGGACGTTATACTGAAAGTGGCCGGTATCCTCACTGTAAAGGGCGGAACGGGTGCCATTGTTGAATATTTTGGTGAGGGTGCTGCCGCCATGAGCTGCACCGGTAAGGGCACCATTTGCAATATGGGCGCTGAAATTGGTGCCACCACTTCCACTTTCGGCTATGATGAAAGCATGAGCCGTTACCTGGCTTCCACCGGACGCGCAGATGTTGCAGCCGCAGCGGATGCCGTTAAGGAATACCTGAATGCCGATCCTGAAGTATTGGCCAATCCTGCAACCTATTATGATGAAGTGATCGAAATCAACCTGAGCGAACTGGAACCACATTTGAACGGTCCGTTCACACCGGATTTGGCCACCCCCATTTCCAAGATGAAGGAAGTGGCCGCAGCCAATGGCTGGCCTACCAAGATTGAAGTGGGACTGATCGGATCCTGTACCAACAGTTCCTATGAAGATATTAGCCGTGCGGTTTCCCTGGCAAAACAGGTAACCGCCAAAGGACTGAAAACCAAGGCCGAATACACCATTACCCCCGGTTCGGAGCAGGTTCGCTATACCATTGAGCGTGATGGCTTCCTGGATGTGTTCGAGAAAATTGGTGCCACTGTTTTTGCCAATGCCTGTGGTCCATGTATCGGTATGTGGGACAGGGTTGGTGCGGAGAAAAAGGAGAAGAACACCATTGTACATAGCTTCAATAGGAATTTTGCCAAACGTGCCGATGGCAACCCCAATACCTATGCTTTTGTTGGTTCACCTGAACTGGTAACGGCGCTGGCCATTGCGGGCGACCTGAACTTCAATCCCCTAACGGATACACTGACCAATGACAAGGGCGAGCAGGTAATGCTTGACGAACCAACTGGTCAGGAACTTCCACCACAGGGTTTTGCAGTGGAAGATGCCGGCTACCAGGCCCCGGCCGAAGATGGAAGCACCGTAAGTGTGGTCGTTGACCCGAAGAGCAAAAGGCTGCAGTTGCTGGAACCTTTTGAAGCTTGGGAAGGAATAGACCTGAAAGGCTTGAAGCTGCTGATCAAGGCCAAGGGGAAATGTACCACCGACCATATTTCCATGGCGGGCCCCTGGTTGAAGTTCCGTGGCCACTTGGACAA
Organism: Chitinophagaceae bacterium; assembly: GCA_023251255.1. Taxonomy (GTDB): domain Bacteria; phylum Bacteroidota; class Bacteroidia; order Chitinophagales; family Chitinophagaceae; genus UBA1930. The sequence continues at coordinate 47,507 of JAHEZD010000016.1, read as the reverse complement.
TATCTCCAATAACATGCTTATTGGTGCAGTGAACTTCTACAACGAGAAAACAGACAATGTAAAGAATGAACTGACTGGCGAATATGGTCCGGTACCGGATACGCAACGTGCCTACAAAGCTGCTGGTATAGGAACCATTGTGGTGGGCGATGAAAACTATGGCGAAGGCTCCTCCCGTGAGCATGCGGCTATGGAACCCCGCCATTTGGGCGTGCGTGTGGTACTCACCAAGTCCTTTGCACGTATACATGAAACCAACCTGAAGAAGCAGGGCATGCTGGCACTCACTTTTGCCAACAAGGAAGACTATGACAAGATCCAGGAAGATGATACCATTGATGTATTGGGACTGACTGAATTCACGCCCGGTAAACCACTGGCCCTCGTGTTCCACCATACAGATGGCGGTACCGATGTGGTACAGGCAAACCATACCTACAACCAGCAGCAGATTGAATGGTTCAAGGCTGGTGCGGCACTGAACATTATCAGGAAGCAGGTAGCTGGGTAACCGTATAGTGAGTGGTAAGTGGGGAATGGCTAGAGGGAATAATGATAAAAAATCCCGTTACAAAAAAGTAACGGGATTTTTTATTTTTTTAAGTTTACCATTGCTAACAATCCCTGTCATGATCTATAAAATATTCACCGTTGCTGGCCTTGCCACATTTGAAATTTATGCAGCCATACCTACTGGCTTTGCGTTTGGTTTATCGCCCTGGCTCATTTTTGTGGCAAGCTTGATTGGCGGCATCCTCGGTGTTTTTGTGGCCGCTTTTTTGGGCGAGAAAATTGAAGCCTTCCTTGCACGGTACCGGAAACCGAAAACGGTTATCAAGGAAAAGAAACCCAATTTGGCACATAAGCTCTGGGACAGGTTCGGCATTGTAGGATTGGGGCTTGTTGGTACCATGACAGTAGGTGCCCCTGTAAGTATAGCCGTTGGCGTGGGCTTCAATGTAAACATGCACAGGCTGGCTGCGTGGTGCTGTTTAGGTGTGCTCATCAGGTGTGCAGTATTCACCACCATTGGCCACTTCGGCATGAAACTGTTCTAATCCAATCCATCCTATTCAGGAACATACCCATCAATATCCCCTACGGTTGTCCCGACTATTGAACATTTGAACGAGGGCATATCTCAAAAGTCCTGCAAGTTGTCACATTGAGTTTGTCGAAATGTGTTTCAAGTGGGGGTTCAATCAAAAATTGCTTCGACAGGCTCAGCATGACATTCTCTTTGACTTTTGAGGTATGCTTTAGTAAACCTTGAAACTTGTGAACTATTGAACTATTATATGCCCCACAATCTTCCCTGCATGTTCCCTTGAGTTTTCTATGAACAGGCTATGCGTATCCATGCCGCCACAAATGACACCTGCCAAATAAATGCCCTTGATATTGGTTTCGTGCGTATCGGGGTCATAGTAGGGCTTCCGTATACCGTCAGCCGAAAGCTCAATGCCAATCTTGCTGAGGAAGGATAGATCGGGCTGGTAGCCCGTAGCAGCAATCACCCAATCATTTTCAATCGTTATCAGGCCGTTGGGTGTTTGGATATCCACCTCCTGTTCCCTTATCTCCACCACACTTGAACTGAAATAGGCCTGAATGGAATTTTCCTTGATCCGGTTTTCCATATCGGGCTTTACCCAGTATTTCACACGCCTGCCAATGGTCTCGTTCCTGATGACCATGGTTACCTCGGCACCTTTGCGCCATGTTTCCAATGCTGCATCCACTGCAGAATTATTGGCTCCCACCACCAGTACCTTTTGGAAAGCATAGAAATGCGGGTCCTTATAATAGTGGGTAACCTTGGGCAGCTCCTCCCCTTTTACATTCAGTAGATAGGGAATGCCATAGAAGCCTGTAGCAATGATGATGTGCCTGGCATGGTAAACCTGCTTTGACGTGACCACTGCATGAATGTTGCCCTGCTCCACTTTCAGCACTTCCTCAAAATAATGGATGGCCAGCCCTGCTGATGCGGCTACCCTTCTGTAATACTCCAGTGCTTCGCTCCTGGTTGGCTTGGCATTGTTGCTCACAAAGGGAACATTGCCAATTTCCAGCCGCTCCGAAGTGGAGAAGAAAGCCATGTTCACCGGGTAGTTGTACAGCGAGTTTACCAAGCAGCCCTTTTCAATGATCAGGTAGTCCAGGCCCTTGGCCTTGGCTGCCAGGCCGCAGGCAAGCCCAATGGGGCCTGCACCAATAATGATGGTATCGTATATATGCTGTTGAATAAGTGTCTATTTAACCGGGCTGTTTGGTCAGTGATGCAATGGTCTTCTTCAACCAGGGCACCGTGCCGGAAGCCAGCCCGGAAGTATGGTACTGCACTTTGCCCTCCTTGTCCAGCACCACATGCGTTGGATAGGAACTGACCTTGTACTGCTCGGCAATATACCGTGCATTGTCCACTATTTTATAGTTGAAAGGATTGGAAGCCAGGAAATGCTGGATGCTGCTTTTTTCATCGAGGCAGAAAGAAAGGAACACCACGCTGCTGTCATTTTTGTACTCCTCCACTACCTTGTTCAGTTCGGGCATTTCCTGCCGGCACGGGGCACAATTAATGAACCAGAAGTTCATGACCACCACTTTGCCCTTCAGGTGCTTGAGGTTCCATTTAGTGCCATCTATATCCCTTTCCTTGAAGTTGGAAATATCCTTACCTGTGGTAAAGAACTTGCTTTCGGTAGGTTTCGGGGCCCTTTCGCTCCTTTTCTGTTTCTCCTCTTCCGATAGCTTGATGATCAGGAACCCGTCCTGCAAATTGGCACGGTTGATCTGCTTCAGGGTGTATTCACCACTTGACAGCATCTTCCTCCAAACAATATAGGGGTACTGCATGCCCGTTGTGTCCTTTACAACGGTATTTTCATCAAGGGCTGCCCTTGCTTGGGTCTGGGCTCCGGCCGTAATAACAAAAGCAGCACAGCAAATGGCGATTAACAAACGCTTCATGGTGGGGTTATTTTATGGATGGGTATAATTTCATGAAATCGTCTGCCAAGTGGACCTCGATATTCAGGACAGCCTTCAAGGCCAAGATGGCATCATGTAATTTCCTATCTGTGGTAACAAAAATCCTGTCAGTTGTTTGTAGGCACATTTTCACCAAGTAAACATCATGTCTCGGCAATTGCCGTTCTATCTCCTCCTCCAAATCCATCTCATCGTCAATCCATTCCACCTTATTGGAGTTCTGTAGGAACAGGCGCATCAAGGATTGCACCGCCATCCTCTGTTTGGGTGGGTACATAATGGATGCCTCCACCAACGCATGGAATTTCTGGGCCAGTGGGGTGCTCCTTTTGAGTACAATTTTATCGCAGACCTCAAAAATGGAAAAGAAGAGCTTGGAAGTTACGGGCAGCAATTCCTCATTATTGAAATGGTAGTAGAACCATTCATCTATTGTTAAATGCCAGCCTCTTGCCATACACTACACTCCTAACAAAGTTTTCAAATTAGCTAACTCTGTTTCCATGAAGTTCATTAGGCCTCCTTCTATTTGTCCTTTATCATTTACTTCCTGCGGTATAATCTTGGTTTCGCCATCTTCATATTTGGCCAAGTAAAACTGTACATCATCCTTGCTTAATTCACCTGCAGCAATTTTCGCCAGTACGGTTGATACTATGTTTTCACTATGGGTGGAAAGGAATATCTGCTTATCTTCTTTTTGGATAATCTCCGTAAACGCATCTACCAGTTTTGCCTGTGCAGAAGGGTGCAAATGGATTTCCGGTTCTTCAATAAAAGCCAATGAAGTACTTTTCTTCAGAAGCTTTGCCAGCATATACACTGTTTGGTTCACGCCAAAACCTTCATTTACCAAATCTGTTGTATGGCCTTTTGAATTCTGTGTTTTGAGGTAGAAAGATGTGGAACCAGGGATGGCTACAAAACGGAAGCTTTTATTGAATACTTTCTTGAAATAATGGTCAATCTTGCTTTCAAAATTTAATCCCTCATTTCTTATTTGCATAGCAAATAAAGACTCTTCTGTTGGCTGTTCTGTGGAGAACAATGGGTTGAAGAAACCACGGCGAACAGAGATAATTTCAATTGTTTTTATAGTCTCAAATGCAGAGTTCCAAGCTCTAGCATAGTTAAACGCTTCATTGTTATTACTTAAACTTTCAAATGTGAGCCCATTCCAGATAAATTTCATCCCATCAAAAGAAAGCTCTCTATTGCCTGTTAAAGAGTATGGGATATCAACTGCCATATATTCTTCAAGCTCATTAAACTTAAATCCTATTTGCGAAAAGATGTTATCGTCAATAATTAGAGAATAATAACAAACAGTGCTTGGATACTTAGGGTTAATTATATAGCTACCATATATATCAACACCAATTTCTATTGAGGGAATCCTATTCTCTTCCCCTTCATTAAGCACATTTTTTATCCCTCCCAAGTTTATAAATCCAAGATTAAATAAAGAATCGACTTTTTGATTTGGATTAACAAAAAAATTTCTCATTACATAAGGCGCATACCCCACACTGCTCTTCCCACTCCCATTGGCACCATACAGAATATTCAACTTCTTTAGAGGAATACTTTGCTTTTTTATACTACGGAAGTTGGATATATCTATCTGCGTTATCATTCCTCTAATGTAAATACTTTTTAATTAGGTTGCCCAAATCATAGATCAAAAATCAGCCATCACACATCATACATCAGCCCTACTTGTTCACCTCGTTCGTGAAATGGAACTGTATATCCGGGTTATTGCTGATTTCCGTGTTCAGGAACCATTCGCTCTGTGCCAGGTAAATAGGGTTGCCATCCTTGTCCTCACCACTGTTCTGCTGCTTGAAGCGGAGGAACTCGCCCAGTTTGTTCGGATCCTTGCTCGTCAGCCAGCAAGCTTTGTAATAAGGCAGGGTCCTGAATTCGCAGGCAGCCCCATATTCATGCAGGAGGCGGTACTGGATCACTTCAAACTGCAGGTCGCCCACGCAGCCAATGATCTTCCGGTTGCCGCCAAACTGGGTAAACAACTGCGCCACCCCTTCATCGGTTAATTGTTGGACACCCTTCTCCAACTGCTTGGTTTTCATAGGGTCCTTGTTCACCAGTTCCTTGAATATCTCGGGTGAGAAAGTGGGTATGCCCGTATAGAAAAAGTTCTCCCCTTCCGTCAGGGTATCCCCTATTTTGAAGTTGCCCGTATCAAACAGGCCTATTACATCACCAGGGTAAGCATCCTCAATTACGTCCTTGCTCCTCGCCAAAAAGGAATAGGGATTGCTGAACCGCACATCCTTGTCCATGCGTACATGGTGGTAGTACTTGTTCCTTTCGAACCTGCCACTGCATACCCGCATAAAGGCAATCCTGTCCCGATGCTTGGGGTCCAGGTTGGCATGTATCTTGAATACGAAACCACTGAACTTGTCCTCATCTGGACAAACCTCCCTGGCACTGGTCTGCCTGCACAAGGGCCTTGGTGCCACCTGTATAAAAGTGTCCAGCATTTCCTTCACACCAAAATTGTTCACGGCACTGCCGAAGAACACAGGGCAGATCTTGCCTGCCAGGTAATCCGCCACGTTCAGGTCCCCATATACACCTTCAATCAGTTCCACATCCTCCCGCAGGGTATTGGCATCCCGCTCCCCTACTTTGGCATCCAGTACCTCATCGCTCAAATCGGCAATATCAATGGTATCCTCATCATCCGCCTTGGTACTGGCAGTGAAGAGGCACAATGTTTTGTCAAACAAATTGTACACCCCCTTGAAATCCTTGCCACTGTTAATGGGGAAGGTCATGGGGTGCAGGCTCAGCTTCAGTTCGTTCTCCACTTCCTCCATCAGGTCAAAACGGTTCTTGCCATCACGGTCCATTTTGTTCACGAACACAATGATGGGTGTGTCCCTCATGCGGCACACTTCCACCAGCCGCCGCGTCTGGTCTTCCACACCGTTCACACTGTCTATCACCAGTATCACACTGTCCACCGCCGTCAGTGTCCGGTAGGTATCCTCCGCAAAGTCCTTGTGACCGGGCGTGTCCAGCAGGTTGATCAGGTTGTCCTTGTATTCAAAGGTCATCACGGAGGTGGCCACGGATATACCACGCTGGCGCTCAATTTCCATGAAGTCACTCGTGGCATGCTTCTTTATCTTGTTGCTCTTTACCGCACCCGCCGTTTGGATGGCACCGCCAAACAGCAGCAGTTTCTCTGTCAGCGTGGTCTTGCCCGCATCCGGGTGGGAAATGATGGCAAAGGTCCTGCGGCGGCTTACTTCTTTTTCGTATTTCATTGTTCAGAGGAAGTTCATGGTTCATAGGTAATGGTTCATGGCTTCTACCATGAACCATTACCCATCCCCTATTTGCTAAATGGCGGCAAAGGTAAGGTTTGGGGGCTATCGTAAATGTGGGAAGGAATTATGGATAATGAATCAGGTAAACAGTCGGCCCTGTCTATTTGAACATCACAAAACTGTACTTGTTTTTTAACCCTGACGGCGGCTTCCAGCCCCGTCAGCGGTTACTGCGCTCTTGATTGGATAATGCTTTTCACAATGACCGAACCAATTCAAACTGCTGTATTGAGTTTTCTTCGTGTTTCCCCGCTAACCTTGTTAAGGCTTTAATGGTGTGGGCAATAGTGGATGTATTTTTGAATAGTTCTTTTTATACCAGCCTGACCAATTGGTTAAGTCCATTCCTGTAAATGAATACCAACCAACATAATCCCCGCCACTGTGCGCCACAATACCTGTGAACTTTTCAAGGTACCGCACAGATGGCATGTACTTGACTCCGTTGTAGTACCTATCTGTTGCAAGTGACAGCTTTTTGTAATGGTAGTAGAATGAATCGAGATGGGTGTTGATTTCAACAACGGGGGATGGCCCATTGTGGCTGCCTTTTGGGGCATTATAACTATTGAATAAAATATAGAGAGCCAAAAAGTAATTCATATAGGTAAATTGATTCCAATTATAAGCTTTTCAATTTCATGACTGTTGCGGCATATGTTAACCAATACCTAAGTTTAAGGCTTCAGTGCTTTCGGCAGTGATGGACGGGGCTTTGAGAAATATTTCAAGCCCTTATTAATGTTGTGTTCCTTGTACCAATTAAGCCAATTTAGTAAATCCATTTTTGTGAAGCAATAACGAAAAAAGCAATCACTGTCAGGATGGGCTTTGATATCCGTAACCCTTTCACAATACCTTACAGAAACTTCACAGCTATTATCGGAAGGGCAACTAGGAGCCTTTGAAATGGAATCAAGCAAATTGTAGTGGTAATAAAATGAATCTGTATAGGTACTGTTCCCTGTATTCGTTTGATAACTGGGCTCCCTTGGCGAAGCATAAGCATTGAACACCATAAACAAAGCAAATAAGCAATTCATTGGACTAAGATAAGATTTACCGAATTGACTGTACTGCCTTTATTTTACTCCATTATATAAATTTAGGAATAGCTATTTTGCATTATAGTACGACAATCAGGCAAACATACAAGTGCTTCGGCAATCTAGATTGCGTTAAGAAAATGGTAGTTACGTCCGTTTACAACACTATGCGGTTGGAAGGCCAAACTGTGCCCATGGAAAAAATTGAACAATTGTACAACCAAGTGAAGATAGAAAGCGAAGAGAAACTGGATGAATCAGTTTAAAATGCTGGTCCTCATCTTTTTCTTCACTGGTTTATGATTGTATTTGCAGCCGCTTCATAAAGCTCAGCCTCCCTTTCCAGCACCGCCATCCTTATGGTTATTTGTGTTTGGGCATACCATCCAGTGTCCTCCATTATCTTTTTGGCGTAGTAGCATTGGCTCTCTATCCAGTTTTGCCTAACCGGTTCAGGTAAGTGTCTATTGGGTGGATTGGTTTCCATTAGCGCAAGCCGGGTAACTGCCTGCTTGTAAGCATGTTTCATTTTATCCAGTTTAAATTGCAGGAGGGTGTACCGTCTACGGCACTGGATGGCATGGTTAAGTATTTTGTCTTTATTCACCGTATCCATTGCTGGAACTTCATTTATTACCAGCTTCCGCATGGCTGCATGCATATCCACTTCAAGGCTCCCAGCATGTAGCGGTATGCCACGGTGGCCCAAATTGGACTTGCTCAATGCACTTTGATCCATATCAAACCATTTTGCCAGTTCCCGTTTACTGATGCCGGTGAGTTCCCGAATTTCCGCTGCCAGTGATATGTTGTCAATCATCGCTTTCTTTTTTAGGTTGACAAAAAATGTCCTCATTTAAATGCCCTTTTTATTTTGAGGACAAAAAAATGAGGACATTTATTGGGAACACAAATGTCCTCACTTTAAATGTCCTATTTTTTTTGAGGACAAAAAATTTGAGGACATTTATTTTTTAGTTAAAAAATGCGGCAGGTCTGCAATCACTTCCCCCGGACTTCTTAATATTATAGAGTCCGCTCCATTTTATTCCCTATACTTGCACAGAAGCAATTACGCTTCCACATTCCCCCGTTTTAATGCAGCCAACTTATTTACCATACGCAGCTATTGATTTATTGCAGTCCTACCAAATGCCGCTGATAGAAACGGCATTCAATAGCCTGGCCAATGATTGGGCCATTGAATTCGGGTTCCCCCATGGTGGCTGCCAGCAGCGGGCACAGATCATGAGCCTGGTACTGCAGAAGAAATTCAATATTGACCATTGTAAAGTATGGTTGTTTGCACCTGCAGCACTGTTCCTGGACAATGCGGGCATGGTGAGCAGGCAGGACGAAAAGCACCTCTCCCCCAATGGGCTGCTGGAATGGAGCTACCATGTGGCACCGATGGTCAGGGTGGCGCATGATGGCAGGACGGAGACCTATGTACTGGACCCTGCCATCAACAAACAGTGGCCACTGCCGCTGGAAGATTGGTTCAATGCTTTGAACCATAGTGAAACAGGCAGGTTCTGCTTTGTGCTTCCAGATAAGTATTTCTTCAACAGCAGCTACCATACGGGCGATAACTATGAACTGACCACCCTGTTCGATGGCAGTTTCTTCAATTACGAGAACCCTGCAAAGGATAACCTGGCCGTGGAAAAGGGGTTAGCCATTCAGGATATGGTGAGGAAGGTTTACCATGAACACATATTGCCATTGATGAACAGCAGCAATGTGAACGATATGGCCAAACTGGAAGACCTGAAAGCCATTTTTGGCAATGCTACGGCACTGGACCTATTGTTCTCCCAGAACATCAGTGGTTATTCGGACAATACCACCATGCGTTATGTGGTCACCCATCACCAGGCCATCATCTATGAGGCAAAGCAACTGTTCAATGAAAGGTTGCTGTACTGGACAGAGGTGGTGAACAGTTTATTGCAATAAAAAGGCCCTGAAAATTCAGGGCCGGTTCATGGTATCATTAGAACTTCAAGTGCCTAACCGTTGCACCATTGTTGATCAATTGCTTCAAGGAGTCGATACCGATCTTGATATGCTTTTCCACAAAGCCCGATGTAACGACCTTATCGCTGGCCTCTGTTTTCACACCTTCCGGTATCATGGGGTTATCGCTTACCAGCAACAGGGCGCCCGTAGGGATCTTGTTATAGAAACCAACCGTGAAGATGGTGGCTGTTTCCATATCGATGGCGTATGCCCGCATAATGGTCAGTTTCTCCTTGAACTCCTCATCATGTTCCCACACGCGGCGGTTGGTGGTGTACACGGTACCTGTCCAGTAATCCACTTCATATTCACGAATGGTGGTGGAGATGGCTTTCTGCAGAGCGAAGGCAGGCAGTGCCGGAACTTCTGCCGGGAAGTAATCGTTGGACGTACCCTCCCCCCTTATGGCTGCTATGGGCAGTATCAGGTCACCAATCTTATTGCGTTTCTTGAGCCCACCGCATTTGCCCAGGAACAGGACTGCTTCGGGGTGTATGGCACTCAGTAGGTCCATCACCGTAGCTGCACCGGGGCTGCCCATACCAAAGTTGATGATGGTGATGCCGTCTGCTGTGGCACATTGCATGGGCCTGTCCCTGCCCACCACTTCCACCTTGTTCCATTGGGCGAACATTTCCACATAGTTGCTGAAGTTGGTCAGCAGTATATATTTACCGAAATTTTCGAGTTTCTCTCCTGTATAACGGGGCAGCCAGTTCTGTACGATTTCTTCTTTTGTCTTCATATTAATTGACGGTTGACCATAGACTGTGGACCGTTTGACCGCAACCTATGGATGGTTGATAACGATTATTACTTATTGCTTGCTTAAGCTATTGATAAAGGCATTAAGCATTTTGGATAGCGCTTCACAATCGCTGTATAATTCGGCGAAGGTAACTTCATTTACATAATTGCGGAGCTTTGCTTTTATTAAACAGGCCACGACTTCCAATGTGGAGCGGTTAGCAAAAACAAGGAACCTTATCTGCTCTGCATTTGAATGGCCTGTAGAACCTTCTGCAATATTCAGTCCGATGCTATCTGCCGCCCTCCTGATTTGTGCATTCAAGTTGTAGATCTCTTTTTGGGGAAACCCTTCTGTAAGCAAATTTATTTTCTCACCAAGTACCAGCGATGATTGCCAGACTTTCAATGATTCAAACTTAAATGCCATTTTTATTTTAAAGTTATGATATTTGAGCAAACGGATAGCCCGTTCCTATAGGGGTATGTTACCGTCCACCGTCAACCATCCACCGTCAGTTTAATGATAAAAGTAGCTTATCCCCAACACAATTTCCGCATCAAGGAAGAAGGCAACAAAGAATTCATTTTCGATGAAGTGAGGAAGCAGTGGACAAGGCTCACGCCGGAAGAATGGGTGCGGCAGAATTTCCTGCAATGGTTGGTACAGGTAAAGCAATACCCAATCAGCCTGATTTCAGTGGAAAAGGAAATAAAGACCAAGGACATCAAGAAACGCTATGATATTGTGGTGTACAAAAATGACCAACCATGGATGATTGTGGAGTGCAAGGAAATGGCTGTTGTATTGAACGATGCGGTGATTACACAGGTCATCAATTACAACGCTTATCTGGATGTGGCCTTCCTGGTCATTACCAATGGCAGCAGTACACATCTTTTTGAAACAGCTACCAAAACATGGCTGGATGGGTTCCCCAATTATTGACTAACTGAACTTGGTTTGTAGAGGGTTGTCAGCCTGAGGCCCTCGAAGGCAATCTCACGAAGACAGATTTCGTTAGTCGCATTTCGACAGGCTCCTTGTGACAATAAGGTTTATGTTTTATTGATTAGCTTCTAAGCTTCCATATACTCATGCGTAAGCGTACCGCTCACCTTTTTGAAGCCAATACGCTCGTACATTTTCTTGGCGGGATGGTCTACGGTTACGTATAAGGAGGCAATTTTATTTTTCTGCTTGGCCTCCTGGATGATATTGCTCAAAATATCCTTCCCGATCCCCTTACCTTGGAATGCAGGTAACAACGACATATCAATGATCCGGATTTCACGCTCCGATTCCCAAAGGTACAAACGCCCTGCTGGCTCCTTCTTATAGAGTATCAACTGGTAGCTGGCATCCTTGAACTTTTTTTCATAATCTGCCAACTGCGCAATCAGTTGCATCACAATGAACATGTGTTTCTGGTCTTCCGGCCAGTTGGTTTGGTCCAGTTCCCTTTCCCGCGTGCTGCGGTAGAGCTTTTGAATAAAGGGACCGTCTTTTTCCTCGATCTTCCTGAAAGATATCATAAGGTTATTTACCTGAATAGTTAGTATATGTTAAGGATTAGGGTTCTGCGGTGCGTGCAAAACCCTGTGTCAAATATAAATGGAATTGTAAAGGCGCAAGGGCCTATCATGCAATAAGTACCATCTATCTACAATTGTTAAATGACCATGCTTTACCACCAATCGTTTTCTACTTTCTTTAAACTGTTCGAGCAAGGTCCTGAATGCATTGCTCCCTGATTGCCCAAATATCGTTCAGCGATAAATTGATTGGACCGTTTTGGCTGAGCCAAGTTATCAAATAGCTTCTATGGTAGTCCACTTTGTACCCATTGATTTGCGTTACTGCAATCTCCTTTTCCTCAATCAGGTCTTCTATAAAATTGGAGGGGTCGGCACCCTGTTTCGTATAGTCCAGGATTTGGCCCTTATACATTAGGTAGCAATGGGCTTCGGGAATATAGTCAAGTTGGTTAACGGCAAGTGTTGCTGAAACTTCAGGCGTATTGGTCCCGTTCATCCTGAAAAGGCCAACCATCAATTGCAGTCCTTCGCAATGGTTTTCATCTGCCAATTGTTTGAGTAAGGCGTGCTTGGTACTGCAAGTGCCACAGTTATCCGTGAATACGGTCAACAGGTTGCCCTTGTCGGCATTACGGTAATAAGCCAATTGCCTAACAAAGTCAGTTGCCTGATTGAAGGTCCGTATATTCCTTTCCATAAACGCTTTGGAAACAGGTCCAGTGGGGCCAATGTCAAAATCAGGTGCTGCTGCCATCCATGTCAAAGTTTAAATCGGGTAAATCAAAAGCTAAAGATAGGTTTTGCGGGTACCCATTGCAACCTTATAAAGAAAAACCACTGAACTAAAGGGCCCAGCGGTTCTTATGGAAGTGAGGATTGATTTAGTTAGGTACCTATTTAGGCATCCATTAAAGTTTGGATATCAAATTTTGACATCTTCATAAATGCGCCCATTACCCTTGGGGCTCTATCAGGGTCGGCCATTAACTCGTGCAGGACTGAAGGAACAACCTGCCATGACACCCCGAATTTGTCATCAAGCCAACCACACTGGTCATACCTGCCCCCTGCCCCCAGCTTTTCCCAATAATAATCAATTTCCTCCTGTGTCTGGCATTCAATCACAAAGGAAGTGGCAGGGGTGAATGTGTACTTGGGGCCTCCATTCAAACCCATGAACTTATTTCCGTTCAGCTCAAAGGTTACCACAATGGGGTTCTCTGCGGTGATGCTTGAGTTTTTGAAAATGGAGCAGTAATGGTCTGCTGCTGCTTTGGCCTGTCCATCAAACCATAAACAGGGATACATTTGATTTGTCATTTTCTTGCTTTTTAAATGAATAATGTTTGGCAAAACTATATTCGGCAATCAGGTCAAAATAGAACGGAACCGACATTATCCACTTGATGGCTATGAACCAAAATTGAGGTAGTCCTTGGGTGTGAGGTTGGTAAACTCCTTGAACGAACGGATATAGTGGCTCTGGTCTGCATAGCCGTTTTCAAAAGCAATATCCGATAGCTTATCGAAGTTCCTATTGTTCAATTGCTGAAAGGCCGAATTGAATTGGCAGATGCGCCTATAAAGATTGGGGGCAATGCCAATATTCCTTTCAAACATCCTTTGGAATGTCCTTTCGGTTATATGCAGTTCCTTTTGCACCAGCGTCAATATATCCCTTGTAGGGGCGTGTGCAATTTTTGTGGCAGCATATTCAATGATGGAGCAGTCCGTTGCAGCATTGCACATTAAATGGAAAACATAATTATCCAATAGGCCAATCATGTTTGTTGTGCTACCAGCATTGAGCAATTGTTCCTGCAGTTCCATGGTTTTCTTTGGTGCCAACAAATGCAGGTCAATTGGTTTATCCGTCAATTCCTGTGCTGATACATTGAATATTGGAATCAAAGCATAAGGCTTGAAAAAATAGGCAATCAATACAAAGCCTTCTGCAAAAGTCAATGCCTCGGGGAGGATGGTCTGCCCGAACAGCGTAAGATGGGTAGTGGAACTGTTCCCGATGGTTCCCTTTACCGATTTGAAAACCAGTGTTGGTAAACCATTGGCAAATAGGGGCAATGAGAACGGAGCCGTAATCGGGTAATTTTCTATTACCAGTATCCTTTCTACATAGGCTGCAACCCGATTATTTGGCCTGAGGTTCTCTACTTTCATGTTAAGCTGCTTTTTAATGCCGATTTCTATCCATAGAGTTTTGTGCAAGGTAAAAATGCGCATCGGTTATGGAAACCAGTTTGTAACTGGCTAAACATGCTTCGGAAACAACGACAAAGAAAAGAAAGTTCAGGTGGTATTAACAGCCAATTGTTTTTGAACTCTCAGCCAATAGTAGTAATCTCTCTGTTAAGCATCATTGCAATGTCCCTCCCACAACAACCAAAACTCACCGACATTTTACCTCCACAAAATAATTGCAAATAAGTTTGCGCAACTCAGAAGTTGCATATATATTTGCAACCTGAAGGTTGCGTAATTAACTATTGAAAATGAAACAGGACATATTCCAGGCCATAGCCGACCCAACACGTAGGGCTATCCTAACCTTAATTGCCATTCAAGCATTGACACCAAATGCAATGGCAGAGAAATTTGATATGAGCCGACAGGCAGTATCAAAACATATTAAAGTATTGCAGGAATGCCAATTGATCAAGCCAGAGCAGTCTGGTAGGGAAATTTACTATCACTTCAATCCAAAAAAAATGCAGGAGATTGACAACTGGTTGGCCCAGTTCAGGAAAATATGGGAAACCCAGTTCAATCAATTGGACAATGTATTATCCACCATAAAAAAACAAAAAAAATGATGAACAACTTGCTATTTGATTTTACCGTGGACAAAGCCACAAAAACGGTATCCATCACCAGGGAATTTGATGCCGACCTTTCACTGGTATGGGATGCCTTTACCAAAGCGGAAATCCTTGACCAATGGGTGGCACCCAAACCATGGTCATCAAAAACAAAATTCATGGATTTCAAAGTGGGCGGGCGGAGATTTTATGCCATGGTAAGCCCGGAAGGCCAAGAGCGGTGGGCAATCCAGAAATATACTTCCATTAGTCCGAAAACCCATTTCAAAATGTTCAATGCTTTTGCGGACAAGGATGAAAACCCCGAATTGCCTGGTTCTGATTGGGATTACACTTTTAGCGAACAGGACGGAATAACAACCGTGCATATCACTATTTATAATGAATCCCTTGACCGCATGGAGAAGATGATTGAAATGGGCTTCACAGAAGGGTTCAAGATGTCAATGGTCAACTTGGAAAACCTGTTGGCGGCTTTATCAAAACGGTCCTGAGCCCGCCGGTTGGCAAGGGAAGCTGAAGGATGGAAAGGAAGTTTACAATCACATGGAGTAAAAAGAAAGCAATCCGATAGCTACGGGATGAAAGGTAAACCAAGCAACCCCTAATTTTATATCCACATGAACGTACAGGAACAAATCAACAACTATATTACCAGCCAACCTGAACCAAAATCCAGCGACATGCGAGCATTGCACCTCATCATGCTGCAGGTAATGCCAGCAGGTAAATTATGGTTCCTGGATGGCAGGAACAGTGAAGGCAAAATTGTCTCCAATCCCAATATTGGATATGGCTCCTACACCATACAATATGCTGATGGAACAAGCAAGGAGTTTTATCAAATTGGCATGAGTGCCAACACAACGGGGATTTCTGTCTATGTCCTTGGTATCGAAGACAAGACCTATTTGGCCCAAACCTTTGGAAAAAACATAGGCAAGGCAAGCGTGAGCGGGTATTGCATAAAGTTCAAGGCACTGAAAGACATAAACACTGATATTCTCCAAGCGGCAATACGGTATGGGGTTGAGGCTAGCAGTTCTCAGTAGTGTTCTTCCATCATTTAATCGGAGCTGCTATCCGTAGTTTGAGTAGAGCCAAAGTGAGAAGCCAACTACGGATCGGTTATGGAAGCCAGTTTGTAACTGGTTAAAACAAGCTTCGAAAACAACAAGAAAGAACAGAAAGTGCAGGTAGTAACCGTTGATGGTTAAGAGCCAATTGTTTTTGGAATTGAAGCCAATAGCGGCAATCTTTGTGTTGATAGCATTTTATCAAGGCACATTCCTTCCAAAATTTGACAAGGAGAATCAATGGCAGAAATTATAAAATATACTTGTAGCTGTTGTGGAAAAGAACATGAAGAATGGCCTGCATTGGCTTATATATCGCCGACGAGCTATGACACATTATCCAAGGACGACAAGGAAAATATTGGGAAGCTTGACAAAGACTTTTGCGTTATTACATATTCAGACCAAACAGACAGATTTATTCGTTGCACTTTGACACAAAAAATCATTGATCATTGCGATGATCTTGAATATGGGCTTTGGGTTTCGTTGAGTGACAAGAGCTTCCAAGATTATTCGGACAATTTTAATAATGAAAATCACGAAACAACATATTTTGGTTGGTTAAGCAATGATTTGCCCGACTATGACTTTAGTGGAGGCAGTATTCCAACAACAGTTTTTACAGGAACAGGAAATAATCGACCATACATTGTACCACATGAAGACTTTGACCATCCATTCGTTTATGACTATTACAATGGTATCACAAAGACAGAAGCAGAAAGGCGGATAAAAGAAATGCTCAACACAATTAGCGATCGGGACAGCAAAACTACAAACACTAAACCTTGGTGGAAATTATGGTAGTTTTAGACAGGCAGTTTAACACTCAGCTTCATCCCTCCTATCAGCATTGCATCCATCACTCGTAATTCCATATAGCTTTTGTTGTTAACTTCAACCTTGTATTTTCAAACGGGCTTTAATTCAGGGTTGACATTTAAAAGTACAGCATAACAGCTAGCACCGAACCCAAGCAATCAGGCGATAAAACAACACGACGAATCTTTAACCAAAGAAAAAAAATATGTCCATAACAAAAGAGGCAGAACTAATCGGCATGCAAAAGGCCAGCGAAGCAGTTGCCTACACCTTGAAGGAAATGAGGAACTTTGCCCAACCGGGCATGACCACAAAGGAACTGGACAACTTTGGCGGACAGATCCTGAATGACCTAGGGGCCAAATCAGCACCCTATGTAACTTATGGTTTTCCTGGCTGCACCTGCATAAGCGTGAACAATGAATTTTGCCATGGCATACCATCCCACAAGAAAATCCTTCATGAAGGTGATTTAATCAATATTGACGTTTCAGCAGAACTGGATGGTTTTTGGTCGGACAACGGGGGATCATTTGTGCTGGGCACGGATATCAACCAGCACCAGAAACTGATTGAAGCCTCCAAACAGATCCTGCATAAAGCCATCCACAACATAAAGGGCGGCGTCCGCATTGCCGACATTGGGTTCTTAATGGAAACCGAAGCCAAGAAAAGGGGCTACAAAGTAATCAAGAACCTAACAGGACATGGAATAGGCAGGAGCCTTCACGAAGAACCGCATGCAATAGCCAATTTCAGGGACAGGTTTAACCATACCAGGTTCAAGAAAAATGCGGTAGTGGCCATTGAAACATTTATAACAACAACATCCACCTATGCTGAAACCTTGCAAGATGGCTGGACAATGGTGGGAAACAAGGGCGGCTTTATGGCACAGCATGAACATACCATTGTGGTTACTGATGGCAAACCAATTATTTTGACAGAGATGAATGGAATATGGAATTGAGGGCTGGGCAAATGAGTCTTGATTTACCCCCACATCGCGAAACCTTATACATAAGCAGCAGTTTTTATAGACTAACATGCAACCATTTGATACAAAAAACTATGTTGACAATCTGAACCGACATTACGAAACTTATTTCGGCGTGAAAGGCAAGCGTTTGACACTTCAACAAGGACCACCAAATAAACTTCACAAAGACTTTTTCATTTTAGAATTTCCTCATAATGATAGGCACCAAATGTTCTGTTATTGCACCGTTGGTATGTCGGTTGACAGACTTGATGACAATCTGATTGAGTTGGTTGTTTATTCACCAAAGTCAGATAAATTATTAGTTGAACTTTTGACTGTTTGCACATCATACCACAGAAATGGATTACCACTTAACTTACACCACACGGTTAACATCGGGCAACCGTGGTTGGACAATTCAAAATGTGACCATGGCTTTATTTCTTTGCCATATCTTGACGGAGAAAAATTAGAAATATTTAACTACGGTGAACAAGAAATACATTGCTATTGGTTTATTCCGATTACAAAAAAAGAAAGGGATTTTAAAATTGAGAAAGGATATGAAGCTTTGGAACAGCTTTTTGAAGACAATCAGTTTGATTATCTAAATCCAAAGCGTGATAGTTTGGTGTAGTGTAGATTAAAGCTGCCAGCTTATATGGGTTTGTATTATGGTGATCTGACGAATTGGCAATGAAAGACTGTTTGGAATGGCGCTGCCTTCATCCGTATATCCCCTACTTTCAAAGCACCTACAAGCAGCCTTGCAGGTCCATAAACCCCTCCTTAATAATTAAAAACTACATTGCAGCCTATTTTTGCAGCTATGACGTTTACTGATTTGAATTTGAATGCCCCTTTGCTGAACGCACTGGACAATCTTGGCTATACCAATCCCACTACCATACAGCACCGCGTATTCCCCGTTGTAATGTCGGGCAGGGATGTTTGCGGCATAGCCCAAACAGGTACGGGCAAAACTTTTGCCTACCTGCTCCCCTGCTTGCGGCTATGGAAGTTCAGCAAGGACAAGTCCCCGCAGGTGCTCATTGTGGTACCTACAAGGGAACTGGTGGCACAGGTGGTGAAATCCGTAAAGGAACTGACGCAGTTCATGAACGTCATTGCCGTGGGTGTGTATGGCGGTGCCAATATCAACACCCAGGCACTGGAACTGGAGAATGGTGTGGACGTGCTGGTGGCCACCCCCGGAAGGCTGTTTGACCTGGCCATGAACGGTGCCTTCAAAACAAAGACCATCAAACGGCTGGTAATAGATGAAATGGACGAAATGCTGAACCTGGGCTTCCGCACACAGATCAAGAACATACTGGACCTGCTGCCACAGAAAAGGCAGAACCTGCTGTTCTCCGCCACCATTACGGACGAAGTGGAAGCATTGATGCAGGATTATTTCAATGACCCGATCAGGGTGGAAGCTGCCCCCACGGGCACCCCACTGGAGAATATCATCCAAACGGCCTACCGGGTTCCCAATTTCTACACGAAAGTCAACCTGCTGGAACTGCTGCTGACAGAAGATAAAACCATGACCAAAGTGCTGGTATTTGCCGCCACCAAGAGCCTGGCCGACCAGTTATATGAACAACTGGAAGCAAAGTTCCCGGGCACGGCGGGGGTAATACATTCCAACAAGGAGCAGAACCACCGGTTCAATACGGTAAAGCAGTTCCAGGAAGGCAATTACCGCTTCATCATTGCCACGGATATCGTGGCAAGGGGCATTGATATTTCGGAGGTAACGCATGTCATCAACTTTGATACGCCGGAGGTTCCCGAAAACTACATCCACCGTATTGGCAGAACCGGCAGGTTCGACAAAAAAGGTATTGCCATCACTTTCATTACGGAAAAGGAAAAACCGCAGCAGGAAGCCATTGAGGCCCTGATGAAATATGAAATACCCATTGCACCATTGCCGGACCATTTGGTTATCTCCACTGAACTCACGGAAGACGAGAAGCCCAAAGTGTTCATGAAGATCATACAGCCCAAACTTCCAAAGAAAGAGGAACGTGGTGCTGCCTTCCATGAAAAGTCTGCCAAGAACAGCAAAGTGCATTTCAAGGAAAGCAGGAAGGAAAAGATGATGAAGAAATACGGCAAGCCCATTACCAGGGGACAGAAGAAAAAATAAACAATGGAAGAAAGACGCCTTCCTCACCATGAATGTCAGCCTGAGCCTGTCGAAGGTGGCTTAATACGGTACTGTGCTGTTTCGACAAACTTGCCCTGACATAAAATTCAACATACGACACCGTTAACAAAAGAATACCCCATGTCAGCATCAAAAGACCCATTGCATGGCAAAACGCTGGAAGCCATACTCACCGAAATGGTCACCTATTTTGGCTGGGAGGAACTGGCCGTCAAAATCAGCATCAATTGCTTCAAGAGCAATCCCAGCATCAAATCCAGTTTGACCTTCTTGAGGAAGACCCCTTGGGCAAGGGCCAAAGTGGAGAGCCTCTACCTTTATATGTTGAGGCAGCAAAAGAAAGCCGGCTGATATCACCTTATTATAGATGATGGCTTCGCCGTTTGCTTTTTTACCGGGAACCTGACAGTTACTTAAACAGATAGCTACCTAATTATCAGACTTTTTTGCATTTTGAACGATTAAACTAATATTGCACCATCGAAGAAACTGTTTGGGGTGGAAATTTGGCGTTTAAAATAAGCAGTAAGAGAGGAAACAGCAATGAAAAAGCTGGTCACAAAAATTATTAGAAGCAGAACATGGCAAAGAACCTATTGATAGTGGAGTCGCCTGCAAAGGCCAAGACGATTGAGAAGATACTGGGAAGCAATTTTGAAGTGAGGAGCTGTTATGGCCACATTCGCGACCTTGAAAAGGATGATATGGGCATTGACCTTACCCAGAACTACAAGCCCAGGTACAAAGTGCCAGATGATAAACTGAAAGTGGTCAACGACCTGAAGAAACTGTCCAAAGGAAAGGAGGTTTGGCTGGCATCCGATGAGGACCGCGAAGGGGAAAGCATCAGTTGGCACCTAGCGGAAGTACTCGGTCTCGATCCAAAGGAAACCAAGCGTATCGTGTTCCATGAAATTACCGCTCCTGCCATCCGCAAGGCAGTGGACAATCCCCGCAGGATCAATATGGACCTGGTCAATGCACAGCAAGCAAGGCGTGTGCTGGACAGGTTGGTGGGTTTTGAACTAAGCCCCGTACTGTGGCGCAAGATTGGTATGCAGCGCAGCCTGAGTGCCGGCCGTGTGCAGAGTGTGGCCGTGCGCCTGATAGTGGACAGGGAAAGGGAGATCAACAACTTCGTATCGGAAAGCAGTTATAAAATAGACGCCACTTTTGCGGCCAATGATATCAATGGACGGTTGGTGACCTTCAAAGCAGATGGCCCTTCAAAAGTATCCGCTCAAGAAGATGCACAGCAGTTCCTGGAAAGCTGCAAAGGAGCCAATTACAAAGTGGCAGACATACAGGTGAAGCCCGCCAAGCGCACACCTGCCGCCCCTTTCACCACCTCTACCCTGCAACAGGAAGCCGCCCGGAAGCTGGGTTACAGTGTTAGCAAGACCATGTTGATTGCACAGCGATTGTACGAAAGCGGTAAGATTACCTATATGCGTACGGATAGTGTGAACCTGAGCGAAACGGCCATGACGGATATCCATAAACAGATCAGCTCTGCCTATGGCGACAACTACTACCAGCAACGCAAGTACAAGAACAAGAACGACTCCGCACAGGAAGCGCATGAAGCCATACGCCCCACTTACATGAACAATAAAACAGACGATGATGAGGAAACCAAACGTCTGTATGAACTGATCTGGCGCAGGACCATCGCTTCGCAGATGAGCGATGCTGCATTTGAAAAAACAACGGCCAAGATTGATATCAGCACCAACCGTGAGCAATTGGCCGCTACTGGTGAAGTAATGAAATTTGATGGCTTCCTGAAAGTGTACATGGAAGGCCGTGATGATGAAGATGAGGAAGATACAGAGGGCATACTGCCCCCATTGAGCATTGGCCAGCAACTGGAGTACAGGGAAATGGTAGCTGCTGAAAAGTTCAGCCGTCCTGCACCACGTTATGCAGAAGCCAGCTTGGTGAAGAAACTGGAAGAACTGGGCATTGGCCGCCCTTCCACTTATGCGCCCACCATCTCCACCATCATCAAAAGGAACTATGTGGAGAAACGCGACAAGGAAGGGGTGAAAAGAAATGCCAACCTATTGCGCCTCACCCCTACCAATAACATAGAGAAACAGCTACTGCAGGAGAATACCGGTGCCGAGAAGAACAAACTGTTCCCCACCGATCTGGGCATTGTGGTAACCGACTTCCTGAAACAGTATTTCAGCAAGGTGATGGACTTTGGTTTCACCGCAAAGATTGAACAGGAATTTGATGAAATAGCCGATGGCAAAATGCAGTGGGGCAATATGATTGACGGCTTCTACAAGCCCTTCCACGAGAACATTGAGCATACACTGGAAAATGCGGAACGTGCCAAAGGCGAACGTGAACTGGGTACAGACGAAGCCACGGGCAAGAAAGTGATTGCCCGTATGGGACGCTACGGTGCCATGGTACAGATAGGACATGCAGAAGATGAGGAAAAGCCACGCTTTGCCAAACTGAACCAGAACCAGAGCATTGAAACCATCACTTTTGATGAAGCAATGGACCTGTTCAAACTGCCAAGGACCTTGGGCGAATACGAAGGCCAGGAACTGAGTGTAAATGTGGGGAGGTTCGGCCCCTATATCAAATTGGGCGAACAGTTCATCTCCATTCCAAGGGGTGAAGACCTGAACACCATGGAACTGGACAGGGCCATTGAACTGCTGAAAGAAAAGCAATTGGCCGATGCACCTATTGCCCACTATGAAGAGCTACCTGTGACCAAGGGCAAGGGCAGGTTCGGTCCATTCATCAAGTGGAACGACCTGTACATCAATGTACCAAGACGCTACAATTTTGACAACCTGAGCCAGGCCGAAATCAATGAACTGATTGAAGCCAAGGTAAACAAGGAAGCCAACCGCTACATACAGAACTGGCCTTCCGAAA
This sequence comes from Chitinophagaceae bacterium, assembly GCA_023251255.1. Lineage (GTDB taxonomy): Bacteria > Bacteroidota > Bacteroidia > Chitinophagales > Chitinophagaceae > UBA1930. The sequence continues at coordinate 24,985 of JAHEZD010000016.1, read as the reverse complement.
AGATTTCCATTGAAAATGGCCGCTGGGGGCCCTATATCAAGTTTGGCAAGAAAATGCTGAAGATTACCAAGAAGGCAGACGATACCAAGTACACGCCAGAGGAACTGACCACTGTGCCTTTGGAGGATGTGAAGAAGATGATAGAACTGCAGGTACCTGATGCATTCAAGAAAAAGGCCAAGGCTGCCCCCAAAAAAGCAGCAGCAAAAAAAGCAGCAAAGAAAAAAGCATAACATTTGAATAACTGATGTGGCGCAAAATGTGAAATACTGATGTCAGGTTGAGCTTGTCGAAACCTGTTTGGAAGCCAGATTGCCTTCGAGGGCCTCAGTCTGACATTATTCCCACAATCTTTGCGCAACATCAGCGAATAAATAAAAACAGTCACCTAACTACCAATAGGTGACTGTTTTTTTATGCGTCTAATTTGATAAATTGTCAGGTTGAGCTTGTCGAAACCGAATTAGAATTACGATAGGAAACCGCCTTCGACAGGTTGCAAATCCCGACTATTCAGGGCTCAGGCTAACAACTCGATTATTCAAAAGGAGTCACTATCGTAAACAATCTTGTTACTGCTTTAGTAATTTGCTTTTACATTCGTTGGGACTATATGGATAAAAATGACAAATCCCCCTAGAGCATGGGTAAGATAAAAGTAGCGGAGCTGTTTGCTGGCGTGGGGGGCTTTAGGCTTGGTCTTGAAGGCTGGAAAGGGAAATCCGCTTCATCAGGATACAGGAAAACTTTGCAATCGCCTTACCAAATTGTTTGGAGCAACCAATGGGAGCCATCCACCAAAATACAGCATGCTTCATTGGTTTATGAGAAACGTTTCGGTAAGGAGGCACATTCTAATGAAGATATTTCGTCTGTGGATATTTCCACCATACCTGACCATGACCTATTGGTTGGGGGATTTCCCTGTCAGGACTATTCAGTGGCCACCTCACTAAAAAACTCAAAGGGCCTCATTGGGAAGAAAGGCGTTCTGTGGTGGTCCATCCACAAAATAGTAAGCGAGAAGGAGCATAAACCCAAGTACCTTTTCCTGGAAAATGTGGACAGGCTCCTGATTTCGCCTTCCAAGCAAAAGGGAAGGGACTTTGCCATCATCCTAAAAAGTTTAAATGATCTGGGCTATGCTGTTGAATGGAGGGTGATCAATGCTGCAGAATTTGGTATGCCACAAAGGAGGAGGAGGATTTTCATATTGGCCTACCTGGAAGGAACATCCATTTACGGTGCAATAAAGAACACTTCCCACAGCGAATGGATATTGGAAGAAGGTGTACTGGCAACTGCATTCCACGTAATCCCCAAGAGACAGGCCTCCCCAACCCAATTTGAACTGAAAGGGAGCATTGTGGCCATTTCCAAGAACTTCAATTTGGGCAAAACAGTTGGTATGTTCGAAAATGCAGGTATCATGATCGATGGTCAAGTGACCACGATGAAAACCCGGCCAAATTATGAAGGCAATTACACCCTTCTTAAAGACCTCATACAAAATGGGGAAGTAACGGAGGAGTTCTATATCAAAGAAAAGGACCTTGAAAAATGGGCCTATTTGAAGGGGGCCAAAAAGGAACTGCGGAAGAATGCAGCAGGCTTTGAATACAACTACAGCGAGGGCGGAATGATTTTTCCGGACCCTTTGGACAAGCCTTCCAGGACCATCATAACGGGCGAGGGAGGTGCTTCCCCCTCCAGGTTCAAACACGTTATCCAAACAGCAAAAGGTTACAGAAGGCTCTCCCCCATTGAACTGGAAAGGTTGAACATGTTCCCGGATGACCATACCAACCTGAGCGGGATTTCCGATGCGAAAAGGGCCTTCTTCATGGGCAATGCACTGGTAGTGGGCGTTATTGAAAAGATTGGTGCCTCTTTGATCAAAAAAATTGGATGAAAAGCTAGTTTTCAAGATGGCTCCAGCACGGAAACCTTCCATAAACATATCCAAGCTCCAACCATTGGCACATGCTTCTGACAGATTACCGGAAAGAAGCCGAGGCCAACAGAAAATTCAAGAATAAATAATCTTACATGTCGCTTCAAACCCTTCGTCTTCATCTCACAGTACTATCGCCTGATTACCTGCAAGCCATCCACCAGCTCCATTCCCTACCGGCGGTGGATGAGTTCAACACATTGGGTATTCCGGAATCTATTGAAACCACGGAGCAACTATTACTGGAATGGACCGGTAGACAAAAAGCAAATTCACTGTATGTTTATTGTATGGAGCTGAAAAGCACCCAGGCGTTCATTGGACTGATTGGATTGAACATGGGCAAACCAAATTACCGGAGCGCAGAAATCTGGTACAAAACGCATCCAACGTACTGGGGCAAGGGCTATACAATCGAAGCCCTGCAGGAAGTATTGAAACTGGGCTTTGGAACCCTGCAACTCCACAGGATTGAAGCTGGTTGTGCCGTGGGCAACATGGCTTCCATCCGTGTACTGGAAAAAGCGGGCTTCACAAGGGAAGGAAGAAAAAGGGAAATACTGCCCATCAGGGGCCAATGGGTTGATAATTATTTTTATTCGATATTGGAAAAGGAGTTCATTCAATAAACAGCATGATTTACATAACCCAACTTATCTATCTCAAAGAAGGCCAGGAAGCAATTTTCCACCAGTTTGAAGTAGGGTACTGCCCATTATATCAAAATACAATGGGCAATTGCTGCTGCGTTTAAGACCATCCCACAATGAAATCATCCTGTGCAATATGGAAAGCCCTTACGAACTGCATTTGATCCAGTTCGGCACGGAAGCTGATTTTGAAAGTTTCCTGCAGGATAACGAAAGGAAACGTTTTTTGCATTTAAAGAAGCAATCCATTCAATCGTCGCTGGTTGTCAAGGGAAAGGAATTATAGACATATTCTTTATGGCTTGCAATGGGTTGCTTTTTTAGATTCTCATGTAGGGCTGCGACAACCAAAATTGTTCTTACTTCGTATATAAACACAAAAATCCTTATGGCAACGGAATATTCATTCGTCACCAAATGGCAGTTCAGGGCGCCTTTGGAACCGATATGGGATGCTATTTATGATTCACTCGATTGGCCCAACTGGTGGAAGGGCGTATTGGCCGTGGAAGAACTGCAAAAGGGTGATGCACGTGGCATCGATAGCGTTAGGGAATATACCTGGAAAAGTGCACTGCCCTACAAACTTGCCTTCAACATGCGCTTGACAGAAAGAGAAGATTACAAAAAGCTTGCGGGTATTGCCTTTGGCGAACTGGAAGGGAACGGCACCTGGTTCTTTGAACAGAAAGATGGCATCACTTACGTGCAGTACAACTGGAACGTAATCACCAATAAAATATGGATGAACTGGTTTTCATTCCTATTGAAACCTGCATTCCAGTACAACCATGATATGGTCATGAAATGGGGGGCGGAAGGGCTGGCAAAAAAATTGAATGCCGAATTGGTAAGCTATTAGCAAGCGCAATTTATTTTACTGATGTTACGCAAAGATTGTGGGAATAATGTCAGCCTGAGGGATGTCATAGTGAGCTTGCCGAACTACCCGAAGGCGATTTCAGTTTTCAAGCAGGTTTCGACAAGCCCGCCTGAACGGACGGGCAGGCTCAACCTGACATCAGCATTTGACATTTTGCGTAACATCAGTTACTATCATAACACATTAGGTTACCCCTATTCTTTCTTCCGAACAAGCTTTATAGTAGCTGTCTTCTCAAAATCGCTGCTCATTAAAACATCGTACCGCTTGTTGCCATCATGGATTACCAACAAAGCAGTATTGGGAGGAATGGTACCCACACTTTCCGCAAACATGGCCAGTTCATTGAAGTCGAGGCCATCATCCATATTTACATTAATGGTGATTGCCTTATAATTGAGCATGGCTTTTGAAACCACCATACTATCGTTGAAGAAAACCGTGATGGAATCGTTGTCAATGGAACCATTATCATAGAACTCCAATTGCAGTACATCGCTGGTCACTTCTATTTCCTTGATATAATTCTTTTCCCTTTTGGCGAACTCTACATGCTTTGTCTTTTCCGCGGGCCTAACATCCCTCCTAGCTGGCTTCAGCTTTACCGTATCCACTTTGGATGGCTGCGGGGTAATGGAATCCGTTGCAATCTTCAGTTTAAAGTTGACCGGTGGGCAGGTAAACCTGTAATCCTTATTGCTCACCATTACACCAGTCAAAACAGATTCGGCCCTTGCTACGCGTAAAATAAACTCGCCACTCATTGGGCAATCGATACCGGTAACCGTACTGGTGGAACTGTGGTGGATCAACGTGGTGGGATTGATGACAAGCCTACGGGTGGCTGCATCAAAGCTACCTGTGACCTTGTTGCTGAACAAACTGTCCCTGAAATAATAATTGAAGAAACCGGTTACCTGCTTGCCCTTTTGGGTAAGGATAAACTCGCTCATATAAACATTGCTGCTGCCCGGCAAATCCACTTTGCCCACGCCATACCAATGGCCTGCTACAGTTTGGGCATGTAGCGACATGGAACACAGTATATAAATGGTCAGCAAGAATGAAAACAGTTTTTTCATAGCCTTGCAAAGTACCCCAAGCCAATGTTTACACGAGGTTAAAAGTTGCCCACAATTTCCTGTTTTTGGGGATTAGTCGAAAGTTATGAAAACCGGTTCCCGGACTACCATCCATGACAGACTGGTTGCCATGAATTACACGAATAAGGCACATAATGATCCGTGCCAATATTATCCCATCCTAATGCACAAACTTCTCCTTCCAATAGCGTTCACCAGCTTTTACAGGTATGCTCAACGTATTCTCCTTGGGTGGAATGGGACAATTATATCCCGGTACAAAAGCACAGTAAGGATTGTAAGCTTTGTTGAAATCGATAACCAGCGTACTGTTTTGAATATCCACCGTTTCAAAATCAATATACCTGCCACCACCATAACTTTCATTGTTGGAAGTATTGTCCACAAAAGGAACGAAAAAAAGGTGGGCAGTTGATTGGCTGTTCTTTAATGAAAGCAACTGGTAAGCAAACAGTTTATGCTCACGGCCTTGCAATGTAAAAGTGAGTTGGGCATATTTCTCCGCTTCCTTACTGGTACCTGAGGAAGTGGTCATTTTGAACGGTTTCTGATTGACCAGTAGTTCCACTCGGGCCACCACTTTCATGGATGGATTAACCGGATAGAACCTGATATATGCCGTGTCCTTTTTGATAATGGTATAAAGCTCGTCCACATATTTCTTCTGGAAGGCCCTTATCGAGTCCGTATAAGGTTCCTGCGAGAAAGAAACGCTTGAAAACAGCATGGTAGCAGCAAGAATTATGATTGGCTTCATCTTAAGATTATGCAGTAAAAATAGAAGGATTGTTCAATAACCACCCCCTAATTTATGTTGAAAGATAAATGGTGTACTTGTTTACTCAATGGGTATTATTTCCAATTCCGAGGAAGCAATACCAGCTTTCAAATGTTAGGACAGCTAAAAGGATACCCCTATCAACATTAAGTAACCTCACAAAATAAGCCCTTCTTAACGGGTGGCATCGTAAAAATTACAAACATCCTGTTCGAATAATCCAACCAAAAAAAGAACAGGCATTACCAATTGATAATGCCTGTTTCTTGTTATATTCCTTTTGCTCCTAATTTATTAACTGATATCACGCAAAATGTCAAATACCGATGTCAGGTTGAGCCTGCCCGTCCGTTCAGGCGGGCTTGTCGAAACCTATTTGGAAACCAGATTGCTTTCGAGGGCCTCAGGCTGACATTATTCCCACAAGCTTTGCGGTAACATCAGTAATTAAATATCAATTGCTTCACCATAAGCAGCAGCCACAGCTTCCTTCAAACCTTCGCTCATGGTTGGGTGCGGGTGGATGGCATTGAGTATTTCATGTGATGTTGTTTCCAGTTTCCTTGCTACCACAGCTTCTGCAATCAAATCGGTTACATTGTTGCCAATCATGTGGCAACCTAGGAACTCACCATATTTAGCATCAAAGATTACTTTGACGAACCCTTCTGTAGCCCCGGCAGCAACCGCTTTTCCACTTGCAATAAAGGGGAACTTACCCACCTTGATTTCATAACCAGCATCCTTCGCAGCTTTCTCCGTATAGCCCACGCTGGAAATTTCAGGAGTGCAATACGTACAGCCCGGTACATTGTTGTAATCAATGGCTTCAGGTAAGTGGTTGTGCTTCTTTTCCATATAGGCCATATGCTCTGCTGCATTGATGCCTTCTTTGGAAGCTACGTGTGCCAAAGCCTGTCCCGGGGAGCAATCCCCAATGGCATATACACCCTGCAATGAAGTCTGTTGGTATTTGTCAACAATGATCTTTCCTTTCTCGAACTTGATGCCTGTTTCTTCCAGGCCAATGTTTTCAATGTTGGCCACCACACCTACTGCACTTAATACGATATCGGCTTCCAAAGTAATGGTGCTGCCATCCTGTTTCTTTACCACAGCCTTTACACCTTCACCAGATGTATCCACACTTTCCACAGAAGAATTGGTCATTATTTCAATGCCCTGTTTCTTGTACTGCTTTTCCAGTTCCTTGGAAATGTCCTCATCTTCCACAGGAACGATCCTTGGCAGGAACTCCACAATGGTCACTTTGGTGCCCATGCTATTGTACACATAAGCAAACTCCACTCCTATAGCGCCGCTACCTACAATGATCATGCTTTTCGGCTGTGTGGCCAATGACATGGCTTCGCGGTAACCGATTACTTTCTGCCCGTCCTGTTTCAGGTTAGGCAGTTCACGGCTGCGGCCACCAGTGGCAATCACAATAAACTTGCTCTCCACAACCTGTTTGCTACCATCAGCAGCTGTTACTTCGGTTTGGCCCTTTCCCTTCACTTTGCCATAGCCCATGATCACATCAATCTTGTTTTTCTTCATCAGGAAGGTTACGCCCTTGCTCATCTTATCGGCCACACCACGGCTACGTTTGATCACAGCACCAAAATCTGCTGAACCCGTGGAGTTGATACCGTAATCAGTACTATGTTTCAGGTATTCGTTCACTTGTGCGCTCTTCAACAAAGCTTTGGTTGGGATACAGCCCCAGTTCAGGCAGATACCGCCCAGTAGCTCCTTCTCTATAATAGCAACTTTAAAACCCAACTGTGAAGCACGGATAGCAGCAGGATAGCCACCTGGTCCACTGCCAATAACAACTAAATCGTATGCCATGGTAATTTGATTTTTTAAATGAGGTTGCGAAAATACTTGCTAATGCTGATATGGAAAAAAGAGAGTTTAATCACGGGCAGGGGAATGAATGGCATCGTTCTCGGCAAGTTTATCCTGGGTTTGTCGAAGGGTTCCATTCATGGCCCGGATGGGGATTGAGCTTTGCAAAAGCAGAAAGAAGCCTACATTCCCAACGAAAAAATAAAGAAGTGCTGGCCTTCCCAAGTGTTCACGCTCACATTTTTCTTGCCCCTGATTTCAGTGAAGTTGGTAAGCCCCTTATCCTTCAATTGCTGTATCCGCTTTTCTGTATCCAATCCAAAATACGTAATGGCAGGAAAAGTGAAATGCTTACCTGTGCCCATGGAAAAGGATAAGTATTGGATGCAATTTGGGGGAAGCCCAATTTTTCATATACAGCTACAGAAGAATCAATATCTGTGGTAGTAATGGATACAGAGACCACATTGCCCAACTTGGATTGGGAAGCTCCTGTTTTGAAAAACAGGACCGAACCGATGAATAGCAAAAAGGCTGTTCTCATAATCAATATTTAGCGTGTAGATGAATGTAGTCTTGGTATTCAATATGCACAAAGAGAGTGCAGAACTATTTCCTTCTGTTCCTGCCAAGCCATAGTAAAGCGTCAAGGATGAACTGGTCCTGTATTTGATTGCCGAAAGTTAAGGAAAGTTCCTTGTTGGTACCATGTTCATAGTCCATATCATTGTGACCCATGTTCACATAGACCATTTTGTATTGCTTGTTGCTCCACGCAACAGGGTAATAACCACTATGCCATATTTCATGTTGCTTGGGTCCAGTGCCCAAAGGAAAACTGGCGGAGTCGATGGAAAGCAGGATGTTTATATCAGGGTTGTTCCTTAGGTCCTTTTCCCATCTGTACCATTCATTGGGTGATGATTTGAACAGTGCAGGCAAATTGCTTGTGGAAGGATGCTTCGTATCCTCCACATGTAAAAAGGCACCCGTAGGCCTCCATGTATTGCCCCCGTATTCACCCGAGCCGAGGAATTCATTATGGTACCAGTCCCAGTTTTGAGGGTAACTGGAGGGGGATAACGCAAATGCAGCAAAATGGAAACCCATCCATGCCCCACCATGCTTCATATACCGCTCAAATGCCTCCCGCTGGTCCAGGGAGTCTGGCCTTGTATCCAGGAAAAGAACCACTTGGTACCTGGCAAGAAAGCTATCGGTCATGTTGTTCCAGTTACTGGTGGAGTCGTACCTGAAGTTGTGCTTGGTTGCCATTCCTGCAAACCATCTGTTGGCCTCATGTACATAGCTTATATGTGCGGGGTCGTTCCTGCCAGTATAGAAACCGATTACCTGGAATGGCTTGGCCCCCTCCTGGGCATGCAAGCAACTGAACGACAGACAGGCCAAGAGGCACAATACCGTATAAATGGATTTTTTCAAGACAAGTTTTTTAGTTATGCTAGAAGCATGAATATACAATGTTGTAGAAAAAACTAGGCAAACAGTCTATCCGATACCCTTTTATGTACAAAATATTCTTGGCATTAATTTTTCATAGGTACAGGAAAAACAATCAAATGAAAAGCAATATAACTGGCAAGGCAAGCACAACCATTGATGTACCCGTTTCCAAAGTATGGCAAGCATTGACCACCCCATCCATTATCAAACAATATTTCTTTGGGACAAATGCCATTTCCGACTGGAAAGTGGGAAGCCCATTGATCTTTAAAGGCGAATGGCAGGGCAAAACTTATGAGGATAAAGGTACCATTCTGGAGTCCATACCCAATGAACTGTTCAGTTACAGTTACTGGAGCTCCATGTCCGGTATAGAAGACAAGCCGGAAAATTACGTGACCGTTTCCTATATACTCACAGCAGGCGAAGGCTGTACCGACCTTACCATTACGCAGGAAAACATTCCTGATGATAAAATGAAGGAACACTCCGAGGAAAACTGGAACAAAGTGCTGGATAGCCTGAAGAAATTATTGGAAGAAAAGGAAGCCTAATCCTCTTCCCACTTCCTTTTGGGGCAGCCATTGTGCGTTTCCACTGCCCATCCATTTTCGGCAGCTTTTTTCAAAAGCCTGCTTCTCAGTTTTTTGGGATAGAAAATTTTTGTATAGGTCTTACTATAAGAATAAGCTGGTAGAATATCCAATTTGCTGAGTATTTCATAGGAAGCTGCACCGCACCTCATGCCAAACAGGGCATAATCATAGGGTGTCTGTTGGAGGTAAGCATTCTGGATACTGTCAAAAACATGTTTTTGCTGCTTTGTTATGGGCACATACACAATGGTACGTTTGGCGCTGTCGTCATTATGGCTCAATATGCTATAGAAATCATTGGGTGCATGAATGGTATACTTGCTGTGCCGATTGCTCTTTTCACTGAACACGTGGAAACTGCCGGTATGCACAAAGTTCAGAATCTTGTTGGTATCGCCCTCAATGCCCACATGCCCACCAAGTACGCCACCAAACCATTTCTTTTCGGAATCCCTGTACTTCCTTAACGGTTTTGAACCATATAGAAAATGAATTTTCAAGTAACAGGTATCCTGAGCAAATGCTGCTGTGCAGCAGCAACAGGCAATGAGGAAGAGTATTTTTTTCAATAGGTATTTTTTTGCCCAACGAATGTAAAAGCTTGTACTGGCTTTTTGAAATGGGGCAATCAATTTTTACAAGTTGTTACCATATTCTAGGACCGGCCGGCCTATTTGTAGAACAATTTTCACAGAACATAAACATTTATACATATCAGCCCCTTATCACAATCATACTTGATTATTGAGTGCCTCCAATCGCTTGATCCATTTCCTGCAAATCCATAAAGGAATGATGCCGATAACCCCAAAGCTGCAATCAATCAAGCTCCAATAAACAGGAATCTGCCTTACTGGACCAGCAAAGAAAGCAACGGGGAAGATAGCCACACATGCCAGCATGGCCCATTCAATCACCCAAATGTTTTTCACGGGGTCCCTGTAAGGCCCTATGAACATCAATGCAAAAACAATATGTGCAAAAGCAAGCCAATCATAGCCATAGGCCAGTGAAGGATAATTTTTGTTGGTAGTAGCAATGGCATCATAGGCCCTGCCGATAAAGCCTTCCATCATATCGGGAATCAAACTGGGATGCTGCAAGAGCCAGTGCAGTTCCGTTTCAATGGGGAAAGCGGTAATGCCACTGATGGCAAGTGATACTGCAAAAAATACCAGCAGGGCCCTTATCCTGAACAGCAGTCTCCTATGGGTAGTGGCGGCCATCTAAATATCAGTTAGTTTCTTGTTCGGCACTATAACAACGAACCTCGTTCCAATACCCTTTTCGGATTCCACGGAAATATTACCGCCAATTCTCGTAAGGGCTTCCTTAACTATATATAGGCCAATGCCCAATCCTGTAACATTATTGCTGCTGCGGAAAAACATGTTAAAAATGTTTTTCAAATGGTCACTTAATATACCAACACCATTGTCCACGATGTCAATCTCCGCTTGGTGTTCGTATACGTTCACGTTCATCTTCACCGTTGGATGGTCCTCCTCCGGTTTCTGGTATTTCACCGCATTGGAAATAAGGTTGTTCATGATAACCGACAACCTGAACTCATCACCATTGAACGATACAGTTTGGTTTATTTTCACATCAAATACAACCTTCGGGTTCTGCATCTTGCACATCTCAATGCATTCATGCATCAATTTCCTGAAATCTATGTTTTCGTAAACATTCTCTACCCGAATGCTCTTGTAATATTCGATAATCTTATGAATGAAAATATCCATACGGTTCACGCAGGTTTCAATCATGCCCATATAACCATTAGGGTCCTCCACAGATTTCTCCATCTTGGCCAGATTGAGAACGCCCATAATACTTGCCAGAGGTGAACGAAGGTCATGGGAAGTACTATATACAAAACGGTTCAGTTCATCATTTGCCTTTTCCAGTTCGGCAATCTTTGTGCTCAGTTCCTTTCTTGTACGGTATACTTCATAGGCATTCTGGATAGCTGTCCTAATTTCAAGTTCATCCCAAGGTTTCTTCAGGTAACGGAATATTTCTCCCCGGTTGATTGCATCAATGATGGCTTCTATATCAGTAAATCCGGTAAGTAGTATCCTAACAGGATCGGGATATGCTTTGCGTATGATATTAAAAAACTCAACACCAGTTGCCCTTGGCATCCGCTGGTCTGCCACAATCACATGTACCTCATGTTCGGTAAGTATGTTCATGCCTTCTGCCACAGAAGTTGCAGTGTAAATTTCATAGTCCCTTCTAAAGCTTGCTTGAAAGGCCGTGAGGTTATTGCCCTCATCATCCACGTACAATATCTTTATTTTTTCACTGTTATCGGTCATGGGGCAGGTTTTATGCAATGGCAGATTGCGGTAAAGTATGGAATAAAGTTAATACAAATTCAGCACCGTTGCCGGGTGAAGTTATTACATCAATTTTACCTTGATGTTTTTGGATGATCTTGAATACAATGGAAAGTCCCAAACCCGTCCCCTCCCCTACATCTTTGGTCGTGAAGAATGGATCAAAAATCTTGTGCTTCACTTCTTCCGTCATTCCCTTTCCCGTGTCCTTGATGCTGATTTCAATGGCATTGCCAATATCTTTTGTACCAATGGTTATCTTGCCGGGATTACCGCTGGTGCTGTTTTCCTTGATGGCCTGCAAACCATTGCTGATAATGTTCATGAATACCTGGTTGAGCTTACCGGGGTAGCATTCGATATCGCCCACTGCATGGTAATTCCTTTCTACCTCAACATCGGAGGGCACCATATTGCGCAATAGCACCAATGTTGAGTCTATCCCCTCATGGATATTCACCACCTTCAGTTCACCTTCATCCAACCTGCTGAATGTCCTCAACCCCCGTACAATCTCTGCCGTGCGTTCGGCACCTTCTTCAATGCCCTTCATTAAATTAACAATTTCCGTTTTTATATAACCAACATCAATTTTCTTCTTGAGCTTGTCAATGCCCTTTAATTGCTGGGGAACGTCTGCTGCATCAGTAGCATGCAGTTTATCGTATTCATCAATCACTTCTATCAGGTCCTTAATGTCCAATTGCAGCGGCTTGATATTGGACTTCACAAAATTGATCGGGTTATTTATTTCATGGGCAATTCCAGCAGTAAGCTGGCCCAGTGAAGCCATTTTCTCCGCTTCCACCAATTGGATCTGTGCATCCTGCAGATCGGTCAATGTTTGGTTAAGCTGGTTATTGGTAGCAGTGAGTTCCATCGTCCTTTCGGCCACTTTCCCTTCCAAAACAATGTTCTGCTCCTTGATCAGCTTTTCGTTCTCCTGCGATACTTTCAGCGCCTCTGCCTGGGAAAAGTTCTTCTCTTTCTGAAGAAGGTTTATCCTGTCTGCCAATGCCAATGAAAGTAGTATGGCTTCCAGGGCGGAACCGATATAAAGTATGTAACTGGTAAATGCATTGTAGGGCAATATGTCCAGGTTGCGCAATGAAAGCACCTGCCTCCCCAATGCAAACAGGAACCAGGCAATAAAATAGTAATAAGCTGGCCTGTACCCTTTGTAGGCAATGTACCCAGACGAAACAATCAGCAGCAGCCCACCAGCAATGCCACCGTAAGTTAAAAGGGCGTAGCCAACGGAATGTGGCATCAGGAAGCAAAAAATACCTACAAAACTGTACAGTATTGTTACACCAATATAGATGTACGAGAGGAATTTCGAATAGCGCTTTACATGTAGGAACTTCAAGGAAAAGATAAGCCCCGTAACGCCCGGTAGGGACGATGTGAAAATAACTGCATATTGGTTCCACGATGGGCTATTGGGCCAGAGAAACTTGAACACCCATCCAGAAAAGGTCAATTGTGCAATTAATAAGGAGAACAGGTACAGCACGTACATCAAATAATTGGTATCCTTTGTGGAAAAGAAAAGGAACAAATTATAGAACAATATAGCCATGATGATGCCGGCATACAATCCAATGATCAGCGTTTCCTGTATGCTGGCTTTGTTGTACTGAACAGGTGTGCGCACAAACATGGGCAACTGCACAGGGTGTGTACTCTTTATATGCACCCAATATTCATGCACGTCGTTCAGGTTCACATGTAATTTATACGTAAAGTTGGCATCTTCTATATTTCTACTGATAAACGGATGGCTGCTTCCCGTAAGTAATGTGGGCTTCAACGCACCTAGGCTGTCCCTCTCAAAGAATTGCAGCTCGGGAATATTGGCATATTGGATACTGAAAAGGAAATAATCAGTTTTTGGGGATGTATTCTTGACCACCAATCTCAACCAAATATTGTTCTTTGGCATTAGGTAAGTGGGCACTTTCTCTCCTGAATTCTTAAACAGGGATACAGGGGGCATACTGGCATTCGAGTACTTACTGAAACTGTCCACATATACAGTAACCTTATTGCCTATTGGTTGGTTAACGGATGTATTGGAAAGGTAAATAGTATCCTGCGCAAGTGCAGCATACTGAATGGCAAGACCAAATAGGGTTAGGAATAAAAATCTCATTGATTAAACAGCTTCTTTTATGAAAGGCTTTTTAATATGGAATTCATCCTTTCTTGCAGAAGCCACCACCAAATCATAATGCACATTAACTTCCACTTTCTTGAAAGGTGACTGTTCCGTAATTACGCAGTTCAAATGGTCCCTTAAATGCAGCATCTTTTCCCTTTCAGATGGATGTGCATTGTTCAAACTGATGGCATCGTCCAAAAAAACAGCAGTGGCCAGGAGATCTATTTTGGGATAATAAAATGTACCCTCATTACCTACCGATTTCAATACCTGGCTCCCGATCCATTGGTTGAACCGGACTGTTGCAGGGGAGCATAAGGAGAACATGGTGTTCAGCCCTATCTGGCTGGCTATCACCACAGCCGCCCTCGATGCAAATAAACTCCCCACACCCAAACCTGCCACCTCCCTTGAATTCCATAATCCGCATAGCTCCCCAGTGCCGTTTTGTGCATGATGTGCTACCACTTCATTTATTTTGGGGTCCATATCCTCTGTGGCCGATTCTATGGGCAAAGGCGTTTTGCCATCTGCAGCATGTACCCTTGAACCGCCATACAATTTTTCGCCATCCAATGTTTCCACCACCACCACAAAAACCGCATTACTTTTGGCCCACTCGTTATTGGAAGAAGTGACTTTGGTAATGCCATGGTTCTCCAGAACGGTCCTGTGACCCTCAATAAATTTTTGGCAGGTGTCAGGATCATCAGTTGCCCTAAAAGCCCTTATTCGGATATCGGTGTTCATCTGGTTCTTCTATTGTATGGTCTAATTGTCAGTTCAATGACTATAATAACGTAAAATACTGCAAAACTATATCTGGCTTCCCATAATTATTGCAAACATTTTGCGTTCTTTTCTTTGCATAACTTATCATTTACCAAATAACCTATGTATATGACCATGGAAGAAAAAAATATTAACGTCTTGTATATTGATGACGAAGCACACAATCTTGTGTCATTTAAAGCTGCTTTTAGGCGTATGTTCAACGTTTCCATTGCGGAATCTGCCGAGCAGGCAAGGAAAATCCTGGATGAAAGCACTGAAGAAGAGCCCATTCATGTAATACTCAGCGACCAAAGAATGCCCAAAATGACAGGCATTGAATTTTTCGAATCCATTATTCCCATTTATCCGGAACCAATAAGGATCCTGATTACAGGATATACCGATATAAGTGCCGTAATAGATGCCATCAATATAGGCCAGGTCTACAAGTACCTTCCCAAACCATGGGTGGAAGAGGATGTGCGCATTTTTGTGTACAAAGCTTTTGAACTGTACCAGCTACGCAAACAGAACGTGGAACTTACCGATAAACTAATTGATGCCAATGACAAGTTGGAATTCCTGGCAAGGCAAAGCCTCCTTTCTTAATAACTGCTGTTACGCAAAGATTGTGGGAACAATGTCAGCCTTGTCATAGTGAGCCTGCCCGACTTGTCATTCAGGCGGGCTTGCCGAACTACCCGAAGGCGATCTGGTTTCCAAACAGGTTTCGACAAGCCTGCCTGCCGGCAAAGGCAGGCTCAACCTGACATCAGTTAATAATTTACGAGATGCAAAATTGTTTCTGCCCCCTTGTCAGTAAAACCAGCCAGTTTCGTCATAAATCACACAAGTGGAAAAGTCAATTAAGCATAATCCAAAGCTTGGATTTATTTTTGAACTCTTTTCCCGAATAACATTTCAAACAAAAAATTTAAACGAAATATCATGGCATTAGAACTAACAGACGCAAATTTCAAAACAACTGTTCTTGATAGCGACAAATTAACCGTAGTGGATTTCTGGGCAGAATGGTGTGGTCCCTGCCGCGCAATTGGACCTGTAGTAGAAGAATTGGCAAAGGAATATGAAGGCAAGGTAAATGTAGGCAAAGTGAACGTGGACAATAACCCCAATCTCAGTGTTGATTATGGTATCACTTCCATTCCTGCTATCCTTTTCATTAAAGGTGGCCAAATTGTAGACAAGCAAATTGGTGCCGTACCCAAAAGTGTGCTTGACAAGAAAATCCAATCACATTTATAAGTAATTGATGGGTCATTAAGAAATAACAGTCCGCCTTATAGCGGACTGTTTTGTTTTGGTGCAAAAACATTTTTGCATTTGGATTTTTACTTTTCTATTTGCAATATCACCCATTGAAATTTCAGCATGAAGGTTTTTAAATTCGGAGGGGCCAGTGCCAACTCAATAGACAGGATAAAGAATATTGCTACCATTCTCAAAGAATACCAAGGCCAGCAATTGATGGTCATTATTTCGGCCATGGGCAAAACCACCAATGCTTTGGAAAAAGTGGCCGAAGCTTTTTTTGCGGGCAGGAAGGACGACGCCCTCCAATTGTTTGAACTGGTGAAGAACCAGCACTTGACCACGGCAAAATATTTGTTGGTCACCCATTACAATGGCTGCTTGAACCAACTGAATGACTTCTTTACAGAAGTGGAATGGTTGCTGCATGACAAGCCTGTACGTAAATATGATTATTACTATGACCAGATTGTTTGTGTGGGCGAACTCCTCAGCACCTGCATCATCAGCCATTACCTCAACGAGGCAGCAGTCAACAATGAATGGAGGGACGTGCGGGACATTATCCGAACAGACAACAATTTCCGTGATGCCAATGTGGACTTTGAAATCACTGCAAGGAACACGGCCATCATTACCCAAACGTTTACTCAAACAGGTATTGTCATCACACAAGGCTTTATAGGCTGTACAGATGAAAATGAAAGCACCACATTGGGCCGCGAAGGAAGCGATTATACAGCAGCCATTTTTGCCAATTTACTGAATGCAGAAAGCCTTACCATCTGGAAGGATGTGGAAGGAGTCATGAATGCCGACCCGAAGGAATTCCCCGATGCACAATTGATCAGTGAACTCAATTTTGATGAAGTCATTGAAATGGCCTATTATGGTGCACAGGTAATACATCCCAAAACCATAAAGCCTTTACAGAACAAGGGAATCCCGATGTATGTAAAATGCTTCTTGGACCCCCAGTTACCGGGAACCGTCATCCATAAAAAGCATGTGAAGGGACTGCCCCCAATCATTGTGGTAAAACAGCATCAAGCGTTGATGCACCTGCACAGCCAGGACTTCAGTTTTGTGGGCGACAGGCCCATGGCACAGTTGTATGAAATTTTTGCCCAACTTAAAATCAAGCCCAACCTTGTACAAACAGGTGCCATTAGTTTACAGCTTTGCCTGGATGACAAGAGCGATAAGATAGAGCAGTTGGCCGCCGCCGCATCTACCGTATTTGATGTGCAGGTAGAAAAAGGACTGTCGCTGCTTACCATCCGGCATTATAACCAAGCACTCTTTGAAAAAATGATTGCCGACAAAAAAATCATCCTCACACAAAAGACACCTGAAACCGTTCAGGTGCTATATGCTGCCGCTTGCGGCAATAATTCGTGAAAAAAAATTCGTGTAGATTAGTGTCATTCGTGGCTAAAAGAAGCAACTGAATTTGCATAGCAAATTCCTGAAATTCATTTTAGGCAATTTCTTAGAAGTTTTGGACTACCAGCAAAAAAGGGGCAGAACCATGATAGGTTCCGCCCTTCAAAAAAATTGCCGCTTGCCTGTATTCAAACAATTGTGCTGTACATTCTCCAATAGTTACTTCAACGCATTGATGATGGCAGTAAATTCTTCTGCATTCAGCGAAGCGCCACCAACCAGGCCACCATCCACATCGGGCTGTGCAAACAGTTCCGCAGCGTTGCTGCCCTTAACGCTGCCGCCATATAAAATGGAAATACTGTCCGCCACACTGCTACCATATTTTGCGGCAAGGGCACTGCGTATATAGGCATGCATTTCTTGGGCCTGTTCACTACTAGCAGTTTTTCCTGTACCAATGGCCCAAATAGGTTCATAGGCAATCACCACTTTTTGCAGTTGCTCCGCAGTTAAATGGAAAAGGGATTCTTCCAATTGCCTGCCCACAAACTCGTTCTGGGTATTGGCTTCCCGTATGTCCAGCGCCTCACCGCAGCAAAAAATGGGCGTTATATTGTATTCCAACGCTATGTTCACTTTATCGGCCAGTAGGCTATTGGTTTCATGAAAATATTCACGGCGTTCGGAGTGGCCAATCAGTACGTAAGCTGTCCCTATTGACTGCAGCATTTCCACACTTGTCTCCCCTGTGTAGGCACCACTTTTCTTGGAGTAGCAGTTCTGTGCCGCTACAAATACATTTGCCTTGTGCACCAATTGCTGTTGCGCCAGTATCAAATAGGGAGCAGGTACTGCAATCACGGAGATACGGTTTTCCGTCACATTGATTTCAGCAGCAGCCAGTTTGCTTAACAGTTCCTCGGCCTGGGTTAAAGTGCAGTTCATTTTCCAGTTGGCTGCAGCAATTTGTTTACGCATGATCTTGTTGTTTTGGGCTTCTTTGTTCCGCACCGGTTTCAAAGTGGGGAACAGGGAAGCGGTGTTATGATTGAATGTTTTGAAAGATGTATTCCAGCACGGTAATTTCCTCCTTGGTCAGGTCTTTTTGCTTCATTTTCTTCCAGTTGCTGATGTCCTGCAATGCCTTGTTGAATTCATATTTGGAAAGTCCCTTTGTTCCCCAAGTAAAATCATGGATAAGCTTTGGCAGGAGGCCTTCGCCAAAAACATTGCAGCAAACACCAATAATGGAGCCTGTATTGATCGATGAATTAATAGCGGTTCTTGAATAGTCGCCCATGATCACCCCGCATTTCTGACCAGCTATTTCATAGCTGCCCGAATGGTGGTTCCACAGTTTGACCTCCCCTCCGGTATTTTTTACATTGCTGTTGCTGGTACCGGCTCCAAGGTTGCACCACTCCCCTATTACACTATCGCCCAGGTAACCATCATGTGCCTTGTTGCTGAAATCCGAAATAATGGAATTCTTTATTTCGCCACCGCCAACACTTTTTGTTCCGATCGTGGTGGCCCCATAAACCTTTGCACCCATCTTCAAAGTGCCTCCCGCACAAATAGCAAAAGGGCCACGTACCATGCACCCTTCCATAAGCGTAGCATCCTTGCCAATATAAATGGGGCCAGTTGCCGCATTTAACAGGCAGTGCTCCACCATGGCCCCTTCTTCAAGAAAGATGTTCTCCGCTGAAATCAACTGGTTGGTAACAGAAAGAGGCTGGCTCGCCCTTCCCTGGGTAAGTAATTTGAAATCGTTCCTGATGGCTTCATCGTTCCATTGGAAAACATCTTGTGGGTACTCCAGCCTCCTGGTCGAAGCAATGTCGGTTATCTGGTGGAAGTGCTGCAACGAATTGGAACGGTCAAAATGAGTGGCACCGATGGTTAACCTTCCTGCAACCAATCCTTGCACGTCTGCCAATGCTTCATCCATGTCCAGTGAAACAATCCTGTCCAGCATGTCATCATCGGGGATCAAGGAAGCGTCCACCCAAATATGGTCACTAGTTGGAATAGCCGTATACAATAACTGGAGGTGATCGGTGGTATGAATGAATATTTGCTGACTGGTCCTCAATTGCCACCATTCCTTCCTCCTCAAGATGCCGGTACGTAAATCCGCAACCGCTTTTGTAAGTGTTAAAGGGGAAAGTTTTTTCCTGAACTGGTTGTCGAATAAGATAATTGCCATATCAACAGCACAAAAATAAGGAAACTCGGTGGTGACTCAGTTTGAATTATTGTCAGGTTGAGCTTGTCGAAACCGAATTAGAATTACGATACAAAATCGCCTTCGACAAGCTCAGGCTGACACTTACTTTTCAAACTGAGTCACTACCGGAAACTCGTAATGCCTACCTCAATTCAGCTAATGCACAAGCATATTTCAGCAGCTTGAACTTATTGCGCCAGAAAGCCATATCCGTTACCAGTTCACTTCTTAAGGCCCTGCCCCAATCCATTGGCAACCCGTATTTGTTTTCTGCGTCCTGCAAATGCTCCAGGGAAACCAGTGCAAAAGCATGGATGCATGCCATGCGCCTGATGGTCCTCAACTTCCTGCTTTGGGGAACATGGCAACCCAGGATAGCCTGGTGCAGCTTACTGCATTCCCTCAGGAAAATTTCTTTTGACCCAGCTACCGAGCCTGACTTTCGGACAATTGTAAATACCCCATCTTCCCTGTCCTTGAAAGCATCAAACAGGTCATTGACTATTTGCCCCACATAGCCGGATTGATAGATAAATTGATGGTCTTCTACTTTCCAGTCCTCGTCCATAATGCTGGCCCAAAGCAGGGAACTGTTGCCACATTTCTTTTCCGAGATATGCAGGATTTCCTTGAGCGAAATACCTGTTTGCAATTGCCTTGCAGAAATTACCTGCCACTCAATGGCCAGTTTCAAAGCCTCCCGATAGGTTTGGGTGGGCTGCCAATACTGCTGGAGTT
The DNA here is from genome assembly GCA_023251255.1 of Chitinophagaceae bacterium. Classification (GTDB taxonomy): domain Bacteria; phylum Bacteroidota; class Bacteroidia; order Chitinophagales; family Chitinophagaceae; genus UBA1930. The sequence goes on along the minus strand of JAHEZD010000016.1, from coordinate 4,785 downwards.
CATTGTCCAAAGCAAAAATGAGCTTCACCTTGGGGGTTTGCTGTACCAATGGCAATGTTCTATCAAGGATCTGGAAATACTGTTCCTTCTCCCAGTCCTCCTCATCAATCAGGTCATCATACAAAGTGGCCATGGCTGAAATGATGGCAAGGCGTTGCGATTCCTGCAGGGTCAACCTCCTGCCCTTGATGCAGAGATAGTTTTCGCAGTTGACAATATGGTTGAACAGGGGATAATAAAAATCCACTTTCTTCTTTTCCTTTTTGGACAGTGGATAGTCAAGGGCCTCACAATGCCTATCCACAATGGGTTTCAGGAACTGCTTCATGAAACGAAGCTGCTTATAGGCACTGATGCCATAGTCCAAACCATAGTATGAAAGCTGGAAGTAGTTCACGGTGGCAAGATAATGTACAGGTGGGTACCGTAGATGGGGAAAATGGAAACGGATGGTAACCATCAATCAAGTGGCAGAAGGCAACTGCTGTGCCCTTCATGGTAGGCACTGTCCAGTAAATTGTACACTTCATGAACGGGGCCTGCTGTGCACATGGCCAACAATGCAGGCTTCCACTGTTTTCATGGAGCATCCAGCAATGCCTCCACTGCTGCAATGTTCGCATCCAAAGTGGCAGCTTTTACCTGCACCCTGTATTGCGACAGTTGCAGTTGCTGCAGCTTCTGTTCCGCCTTCCTTTTGCACAACTGGAATTGCATGCCTGCCAGGTCATCGCCGTTAAAATATGGGTTAGCAGTCAATTGGACCGCCGTTTCAAGCCAGTGGCCCACCTGCTGCGCCTGCTCCTCCAGTTTTTCCCGCTCCAGTTGCAGCCGCTGCCTGCTGGCCCTGCCATTGCGTAATTGCCGCTTCAGCCACTTGATTGTTGCTGGCGCATTGGGCAGGGAGCTATTGCTCACGGTAGCCGCTGCTGCGGCAGTTTCCAGTGCCCATAGTGGGCCAAGGCAAATGGTAGGCAGTTCCCGTTTGCCCATTTCTACCATGGAAAGCAGGCTTTGCCCGCAGTGGATAAGCGTGGACATTTCTGCTAGTGACAGTCCCAATTGCTTGCGTAACTCTTTTGGATAGGCCATAACCGTGACGTATTTGATTACAGCAATTTACTTAGCGTCGTTTTTCACGTTCCGTTTGGCGCTGCCAAATTTGTGGTAATTTTTTTGTGGTAAATTTTTTTACCACAAAAAAATTACCACAAATGGAAAATGGCGAAACAGGCGGGCTCATTTTGCGTTTGCAGTGGTTCAAATGAGGTAGGTTAAGCACGTCAGCAGGGATGCAGCAGAGTCCAGAAGCAGCAAGATTTATAGATGTACATGCACTGGGATTTGCCCAACAAAAGAGGAATGGAGAAAGGATGATAAACTATGGCGCAACTAAGAAACGATGGTGATTTATCAAAAGACACGTATTTAACCATTCCGATAGGCATCCCTTCTAAGTTCGGTTGGTGGAAAACACCAAGGCGTTCGTTCCTTTTGTGCTTTCGTTTAGGAGAAACACCAGCCAACTACAATACATGCAAACTATAGGTTTCATAGAATTAAAATTTGGGCGTTCTTGTATCAAGCGTACCAATCAACTACAAAGCATTCTAGCTAAATTCTTTAATGAGTGCCTCTAAAAACATTTTGTCAGGACTAATTATAGTTGAATAATCCGATGCTCCTGGCATTTCCAACTCAAACAAATAGTTTATTTTATCTCTCAATAAGTCGTATTTCCCTTTACCAGTTAATCTTTCAATAGTTAAAAAGTAGGGCGGCTCAATATTTGTCTGAATTATTTTAACAGTCTGGTGTATAGAAGGGACAAGTTTTAAAAAATCTTCTGTTTTCAACAAATATTCCATAGAAATATTTCTAGCCAATACTTTAGTGTCAATTTCGCTTCTATATAAGGAGTCATTATAATTGGCCCATTCTACAGCATTTTCAATGTGCCCTATCCCCCAAACATATTTATATGATCTATCTATTATCCTGAATAGATTCAACTTATCAAAAGAATCCAATAACACTTGATAATGTCCATCAAATATCTCTACTATCTTATAATATTCCATCGTTTCTGTGGTTAGATGTTGTTTTTGACAGTTGACAAGATAACAGGTTCTAGCCAGTTACAAACTGGCTTTCATTGGAAATCCGTAGATAGCTTGGCACTTTGCAACCGCTCGAAATCTACGGATAGCCCTCCGATTTGATAGGCAATCTCACGAGAGCAGGGAAAACACACCGGGGCGGTGGTTCTTTTTTATGCTTGTAGTTAGAAGGGAACACTAACCAATTATAGAAAATGGCTAACAGGAAATTCATTTTACAATATTTGTATTGTCCAACACAACGTGGAAATTAGTACTTAGGTCGTGGGTTCGATTCCTCTTTCTCGCTGAAACAAAACAACCCGCTAAAGTATTTGTTTTAGCGGGTTGTTCATTAATGGAAATGCCATTGTATTTGCTGCAAAAAAAATATTGTCATGGAAGATCAGCCCAATATTGGGTGTCCTATCATTGGCTTCTTTTTAAGAATGAAACGACTTCCTAGTGGATGATTGGCCCAAATTACAAAAGATCCAGATCGCGTGCTACGTAGTAGCTGGGCACCAGTGGCCTGAAACCAGTTTTGCTCCGCAGTTTTGAAATATCCATGATGCCTTCAAATGGGTCAACCAAGGGCTGTTCTTCCAGGTCAAAAGTGTCCGCTGCCTTGCCCACAGATACAGCCATTTCATACAAAGTGATGGGCGCATGATCCGCGATATTAAAGATTTCCCCATCTAATCCATCGGTATGCAGCAGTAGGTTCAAGGCCTGGGCAACATCCAAATGGTGGACCATGTGCATTCTTGAACCGGAGTGGCGCTTCATTTTTTTCAGCAATGGGATGATTTCTGCGATATGTGGGTCCCTGTCGCCGTACACAAAACCTAAACGCAGGATGCGGACATCAAAGTCCGTGTTTTTTTGAAGCGTAAGAAGCGCCTGCTCCGCCGCGATTTTGCTGGACGAATAGGGCCTCGGATCATCCATGTTCACCAGATCATCTTCCCTGGCAGGATGTTTATAGCCTGCACTATACACATTGCCCGTACTTACAAAAATAAACCGTTTCACACCTGCGCCCATGGCGGCATTGGCCAGTGCTACCGTTCCCTCGTGATTAGTCTTTACAATACCTTCATTATCGGTAAAGGTCCGAAAAAGCGCAGCTAGGTGAACCACGGTCTCCATGCCTTCCACCGCGGGCGGTAAAGTAGCCGGACTAAATAAATCACCAACAACAGCCCTGGCACCAAGTGCCGTTAATGCTGCGGCCTTCGCCGCATCACGTACCAGGATGCTCACTTCATGCCCTTTGGCTAAAAGGCGCGGAACAAATCTACTGCCTACCTTTCCGGTAGCGCCTGTAACTAATATTTTCATGGTCCAAAGTTCCCACCAGAACCTGCACAGCACTAATGACAATCAAACCAATAAGTATGATTTTCAAACCTTTCTAAATGATTTGGGCGTAACACCAGTTACCCTCTTAAAATAGTTATTGAAATAGGTGGGATATTCAAAGCCCAGGGCATAGGAAATATCTGCCACAGTCCAGTCGGTATGCTGCAAAAGGGCTTTCGCTTCGGCGGCGATCCGCTCCGCGATATGTACAGAAGTGGGTTTCCCCGTTACCTCCTTTACCTTACGGTTCAAATAGTTGACATGAACCGAAAGACCTTCTGCAAAATCCTTTGCGGTCCTCAGCCTAAGTGGATCATTGCTCCGCTCAATGGGGAACTGCCGTTCCAGCATGTCCATGAATAAACGAGTGATGCGGGTTGCCGCATTAATAACCGACGAGGCGTTTTTCGATGGCTGTATCCGCAAGGCTTCGTGAATGACCAGCTCGATACAGTTCCTGATCAGTTCGCCCTTATAGGGGTAATCACCGTTATACACCGCCAGCATCTTTTGAAAGATGCCGGTCATAAATACCACCTGCTCGCCGTTGAGTGGAATTACCGGGCTATCGCCCACATGGAACAAGGGGGATTCCTTTAGTATTTCCTTCCGTTTAATAAAAGTTTCCGTAAAAATACATGCATAGCCGGTCGTGCTGGCAGAACGGCGGACCACAGAACGGGGCACGTTTGGATTAACAAAAAAGAGTACCGTATCCTGGAACGCTAAAAGCTGATTGCCGTAACCAACCGTCATTTCACCCGTCACCAGGCCCATTTTATAATAATCACGCCTGCCGCGCGGAACGGGGATATCCACCACTGCCGGAAGCTCATGCACCTTGAAACCTTTGAGCCTCAAGTCCTCCATATTGACCCCCGGAATTTCAGCTAACACATCAACGGCCATGCTACAAAACTAATAAAATCAAACCTTTAAAAGAATGGCTATTATTATGGATAGAGCTATTGAGGAGCTGTAGTTTGCTGGTGTTCCTGCCTGTGAACTTAATTAAAAAACGCCGCCCCTGCATGGTGCCTGCCTGCCGGCAAAGGCAGGTTTCCACCTGCAGGATGGATGACATAAACGAAATCCTGGCTCACCAGTTCCGTTGGTGAAAATTGAAAATGCAGCTTTAGCAGTACACCCAACGGAGGCGTTCGTTCTTTTTTATATTTTTTGGGAGGAACACCAACAACAGCAACGAATATCATGTTACGCCAATTGATATCCACCGTCCTCCAAACATCATTTGTTGCTGCTGTACCTTTACGTCACACCTATTGCAAGCCTGCTGCTAAACTGTTGCCTGTTTGGCGAT